>NZ_LZHG01000077.1 GCF_001690355.1 Gilliamella sp. Choc4-2 | reverse complement strand
GCTCGCTCTGCCTTAAATTTTTGTAAATCAGCAGGATATAATGTAAGTTTGCGTTTACCAACATATAACGTTATTGATGTGTCTTGCGTAATTAATAGAGTATAAGCAAGGCAATCATTAGCGCCTGAAAGCGATACTATTTTATTTCCTTTACCTTTGGCAAGCTCAGGTAAATCTTTTACAGGAAATATGAGCATCCGGCCTTCTTTGGTGATTGATAGCAGCAAACTATCTTCAGATGTAATTTCGATTGGCATCAGTATCCTGGATTCTTTAGGTAAATTAATAATTGCTTTACCATTACGATTGCGAGCAACCAAATCACTAAATTGACAAATAAAGCCATAACCGGCACTTGAAGCAAGTAATAATTTTTGCTCACCATTTTGAGACATGAGCACATGTTCAACAGTTGCGCCAACAGGTAGTGCTAATTTGCCAGTTAATGGTTCGCCTTGACTTCGTGCTGATGGTAACGTGTTTGGTTCTATAGCATAACTACGCCCCGTTGAATCAATAAAGATAACAGGTTGATTACTTTTGCCTTTGGCGGCAGCTTTAAAATTATCACCGGATTTATAACTTAAACCAGCAGGATCAATATCATGACCTTTTGCTGTTCTTACCCAACCCATTTCAGATAAAACGACAGTAACAGGGTCAGATGGTGTTAACTCTTGTTCACTAATAGCTTTAGCTTCACTGCGTTCAACAATTGGAGAACGACGGTCATCGCCATATTTTTCAGCATCCTCTTTTAGCTCTTTTTTAATTAAATCACTCAATTTTTTAGGCGAAGCTAACAAAGCTTGCAGATGATCACGCTCTTTTGCAAGCTCACTTTGTTCACCTTTAATGCGCATCTCTTCAAGTTTGGCTAAGTGGCGGAGTTTTAACTCTAAAATCGCTTCGCCTTGAATTTCAGTTAAGGCAAAACGATTAATTAATTCTTGTTTAGGTTCATCTTCGTGACGAATAATTTCGATAACTTCATCGATATTTAAAAAAGCAATTAATAAGCCATCAAGAATATGCAATCGTTTTAATATTTTATCTAAACGGTAATTTAAACGTCGAGTGACGGTATTTTTTCGATACTCTAGCCATTCAGTAAGAATTTTAACTAAGCCTTTTACTGATGGGCGATTATCAAGCCCAATCATATTCATATTAACCCGATAACTTTTTTCGAGATCGGTTGTGGCAAATAGATGATTCATCACTTGCTCTAAATCTACTCGATTTGAACGTGGCACAATGACCAGACGAGTTGGATTTTCGTGATCAGACTCATCTCGTAAATCTTCAATTAAAGGTAGTTTTTTGGCTCGCATCTGAGAAGCTATTTGTTCTAAGATTTTAGCACCCGAAACTTGATGAGGAAGATCGGTAATTACAATATCACCTTCTTCTTTCTTCCAAACAGCACGCATACGGATTGAACCACGACCCGTTTTATAGATTTTCGCTATGTCTTCTGGTGGAGTAATAATTTCAGCTTCTGTTGGGAAATCAGGTCCTTGTATGTGATCCATTACTTCGTTGAGCGTCGCATTGGGATTATCAGCAAGCATAATTGCTGCATTTGCTACTTCACGAATGTTATGAGGCGGAATATCAGTTGCCATACCAACTGCGATACCTGTTGTGCCATTTAATAAAATATTAGGTAATCTAGCCGGTAACATTTTTGGTTCTTGTAAGGTGCCATCAAAGTTAGGCGTATAATCAACGGTTCCTTGTCCTAGCTCACCTAATAGTAGTTCGGCATATTTTGACAACCGTGATTCAGTGTAACGCATAGCGGCGAATGATTTAGGATCATCTGGTGCCCCCCAGTTACCTTGCCCATCAACTAGAGGGTAACGGTAAGAAAATGGCTGCGCCATCAGCACCATAGCTTCATAACAGGCGCTATCACCATGAGGATGATATTTACCAAGCACATCACCGACGGTACGTGCTGATTTTTTAAATTTGGCTTGCGCATTTAGCCCAAGTTCTGACATAGCATAAACGATACGTCGTTGTACGGGTTTGAGACCATCACCTATAAATGGCAAAGCACGATCCATAATGACATACATTGAGTAGTTTAAATATGCGCTTTCAGTAAAAGTGCGTAGCGACTGGATCTCTACTCCGTCATGAGTTATATCACTCATTATTGTTCCTCTAAATCATTCTGTTTATTAGACATCAAGTTCAACTTGATCGCCTTTTTCTTGTAACCATTCGCGGCGATCTTCTGAGCGTTTCTTAGCAAGTAGCATATCCATTAATGCCATCGTTTGCTCAATATCATCAAGCGAAAGCTGTACTAAACGACGCGTATTGGGATCCATTGTTGTTTCGCGTAGTTGTAGTGGATTCATTTCACCAAGACCTTTGAATCGTTGCACATTGGGTTTGCCTTTTTTACGTTTAACTTGTTCTAAAATAACTTCTTTTTCTTCTTCATCTAGGGCATAATGAACGTCTTTACCTAAATCAATACGGTAAAGTGGGGGCATAGCAACAAAGACATGCCCATGTTCAACCATGGCACGAAAGTGCCTAACAAATAATGCACAAAGTAATGTGGCAATGTGTAGACCATCAGAATCGGCATCAGCTAAGATACAAATTTTACCATAGCGTAATTGGCTTAAATCATCGCTATCGGGATCGATACCAATGGCAACTGAAATATCATGGATTTCTTGTGATCCTAATACTTCATCGGACGAGACTTCCCATGTATTTAAGATTTTTCCTTTAAGAGGCATAATAGCTTGATATTCACGATCTCGCGCTTGTTTAGCCGAACCACCCGCAGAATCACCTTCCACTAAAAACAGTTCGGTGCGACTTAAGTCTTGTGATGAGCAATCAGCCAACTTGCCTGGTAGTGCTGGACCACTGGTTAACTTTTTGCGGATAACTTTTTTAGAGGCTTTTAAACGTTTTTGCGCACTTGAAATCACCATTTCAGCCAGTAGTTCGGCTAATTGGACATGTTGATTTAACCAAAGGCTAAAAGCGTCTTTGACAATTGCCGACACAAAGGCCGCGCATTGGCGTGATGATAAACGCTCTTTGGTTTGACCTGCAAATTGGGGTTCTTGCATTTTGACTGAAATAACATAAGCACAACGTTCCCAAATATCATCAGCAGTTAATTTTAAGCCTCGTGGTAACAAATTGCGAAACTCACAAAACTCACGCATGGCGTCTAACAATCCTTGACGTAAACCATTAACATGGGTACCACTTTGTATGGTTGGGATTAAGTTAACGTAACTTTCAGTCAATAATTCTCCGCCTTCGGGCATCCAAAGCAGCGCCCATTCTACGGCTTCTGTTTCGCCAGTATGATTGCCTGTAAAAGGTGTTTCTGGTAAAAGAGAGTAACCACTGACAGATTCCATTAGATAATCTTTTAGGCCATCTTCATAACACCAACGTTGTTCGGTATTATTGATTTCATCTTTAAAAATAATTTCAAGGCCAGGGCAAAGCACCGCTTTGGCTTTTAGTAGATGTGATAAGCGTGGGACAGAAAATCTAGGCGAATCAAAATATTTTTCGTCAGGCCAAAAATGAACTTTGGTACCTGTATTACGACGGCCACAAGTGCCGGTAATATGCAGATCTTCAACTTTATTACCGTTTTCAAAAGCTATTTCGTACACTTGTCCATCACGATGAACTGTAACTTCAACACGTTTTGATAATGCATTGACTACCGAAATACCTACACCGTGTAAACCACCTGAAAATTGGTAATTTTTGTTCGAGAACTTTCCGCCAGCATGTAAACGACAAAGCAATAATTCAATCGCTGGCACACCTTCTTCAGGGTGAATATCAACTGGCATTCCTCGTCCATCGTCGATAACTTCTAGTGAATTATCTTGAAAAAGGGTAACCTTAACTTTACGAGCATGACCTGCGATAGCTTCATCAACACTGTTATCAATGACCTCCTGCCCTAAATGGTTTGGTCGGCTTGTATCAGTGTACATTCCAGGTCTATGACGAACTGGATCAAGCCCTTTTAATACTTCAATATCAACAGCATTATAAGTAGATTGTGACATAGCGTGTCTATTTCATTCGAATAAATAGAGAGTATTATACCAATCTTTCTTAAAAGATATATGAGATTAAATTGATCATAAAGTACAAAAAGGTTTTTTGCTTGTAAATTAGTTAATGAATATTCTTACTTCATCAATTATTTAAAATTAATGGTGATTTGTGCCAAATTTGAGTTTTATTATTTTAATAAGGGGATTATGATAAATAAATCCCATATAAAATTAAGGGAATAATATGAGTAAATCAGAAAATAATAAAATTAGTCGGCGTCATTTTTTACAAAAGTCCATTGCAGCTAGTGGAATTGCTGCATTAGTAAGTAATATGCAGGTGCCTTTTTCTTATGCTGAACCGAGTAAAAGTGCAAGCAATAACGAAATTCCTAATCCAAATAATCAAGAAAAAATTTTTTATAGTGCTTGTTTGGTAAACTGTGGTAGTCGTTGTCCTTTAAAAGTTCATGTCAAAAACGATATTATTACTAAAATAACGTCAGAAGATGGGATTAATGATTCCGTTTTTGGCTTGCATCAAATTCGCCCTTGTCTTCGCGGCAGATCTGTTCGTTGGCGAACTTATGATCCTGAACGGTTAAAGTATCCTATGCTGCGCATTGGTAAGCGTGGTGAAGGTAAATTTAAACGTATTTCATGGGATGAAGCCATTAGCCTACTAGCCAATAAACTTAAATATACCATTAATCAGTATGGCAACGAGGCTATTTATTATCAATATGGTACAGGCACAACGGGTGCAAATATTTCGGGACGCAATGCATGTAAGCGGTTTTTGAGTACTATAGGTGGTTACTTAAATTACCATGGTGACTATTCAAGTGGACAGATAACTGCTATTCAACCCTATATTTATGGTAATGCAAAAGAATCTTTATTAGACCAAATAAAATATTCTGATCTGGTTGTGATGTTTGGACAGAATATTGCAGAAACGCGAATGTCTGGTGGCGGGCAAGTTACTGAGCTATTTAATGCATTATCACAAAGCAAGGCGAGAGTAATTATTATTGATCCAAGGCGTAGTGAAAGTGTTGTCGGTTACAATGCTGAGTGGATCCCGATTATTCCCGGTACCGATGCTGCGTTAGTTGCTGCTATTGGTTATGCTTTACTTGAAGAAGATCGTATTGATGATACGATGCTCAATCAATATTGTGTTGGTTGGAATGCCGAATCGTTGCCTGACAGTGCACCGCCTTTTAGTGATTTTAAATCTTATATTCTTGGACTGGGTGGCGATAGGACGCCTAAAACACCAGAGTGGGCAGCGAAAAAGACAGGTGTTCCTGCAGCACAAATTCGTAAGCTAGCACTCGATATTGTGAATGCTAAAGCTGCATGGATTTCTCAAGGCTGGGGAGCACAACGTTGGCAAAATGGTGAGCATACGACAAGGGCTATTATGATATTGCCTATTATCACTGGCCAGTTTGGTAAGCGTGGCACTAATATTGGAACTTGGGGGGGGAGTGTGACTTATCCTGTTCCAGGTTTAAGTTTGCTAAATCCGATTAAAACCAGTATCCCATTTTTTTTATGGACCAAAGCGATTGAAGATCCGCTCAGCATGACAGCTAAAAACTCTTATTTACTTGGTAAAGATAAACTTGATGTTGGTATTAAATTTATTTGGAATTATGCAAGTAATGTTATTGGTAATCAACATGCTGACCTCAACCGCACTCACCAAATTTTGCAAGATGAATCTAAATGTGAATTTATTCTTGTTTGGGATACGCATATGACCGCATCAGCTAAATATGCGGATTTATTGCTACCTGATGTGTCATCGGTAGAAAATAATGATTTGATTAATAACTCTTATGCATCAGGTGCTTATAGTTATTTAATCCGGATGCAACGGGCAATTAAGCCGCTTTGGGAAAACCGTGCAGCTTATGATGTATTAGCAGATCTTTCTGAAAAGCTAGGCGTAAAAGATAAATTTACTCAAGGTCGTACTCAAGATGAGTGGATAGAATATTGTTATGAAAAACTCCGCAAACAAAATCCTAATCTACCTACTTTTGCTGAAACAGATGGTATTGGGGTAATTGATCGTAAGTTAACTAATAGTGATACTCAGATTGGTTTACAAGCATTTAGAGAAGATCCTCTTAAAAATCCTTTAAGTACGCCATCAGGAAAAATTGAAATCTATTCGGAGGCATTAGCTAAAATTGCTAGTGAATGGGAGTTTGATGAAGATGATAAACTTTATCCAATTCCTGCATATTTGCCGGCTATCGAAGGAAGCGAAGATAAAGAAAAACGTAAAAAATACCCGTTGCAACTTATCGGGTTTCATACTAAAGGGCAATGTCATTCCTCTTATAGTAATTTACCACAATTGCGTGAAGCTGTTGCTAACAGCCTTTGGATTAATCCATTCGATGCCGAGCAAAGGCAGATTAAGCATGGGCAATTGGTCGAGGTTTATAACGATCGTGGTCGTTTGTATATTCCTGCTAAAGTTACGTCACGTATATTACCAGGAGTGATTGCAATTCCTCAAGGTTTATGGGCTAAAACTAATGTAACAGGCATCGATATTGGCGGATGTATTAATCGCTTAACATCATTGCGCCCAACAGTACTTGCAAAATCGAATCCACAGCATACCAATCTGGTTGAAATTAAACCATTATTGGTTGTAGGGTTAACATCGTAAATTAAAGAGCGGATAATTAAAATGCAATATGGATTTTATATTGATTCATCAAAATGTACCGGTTGCAAAACCTGCCAACTCAGTTGTAAAGACGAGAAAGACAATGCTTTAGGTGTTCATTTTCGCCGTGTTTATGAATATGGTGGAGGTACTTGGCAGCTGGTTGATGGTATGTGGAAAAACGATACCTTTACCTATTATTTATCTATCTCGTGTAATCATTGTGAAGAACCAGCCTGTGTACAAGGTTGCCCAACAGGTGCGATGCATAAACGAAAGCAAGATGGTTTAGTGGTTGTTAATCAAGATGTTTGTATTGGTTGTCGATATTGCGAAATGCGTTGTCCTTATGGAGCTCCGCAATTTGATCATCAAAAAAAGGTCATGTCAAAATGTGATGGCTGTTATGAACGTGTAGCAGAAGGTTTAAAACCAGTATGCGTTGAATCTTGCCCTCAGCGTGCGTTGGATTTTGACGAAATTGAAAAACTACGTCACCGTTATGGTAATCAATGCAATATTGCACCACTACCAAGTTCACAGCTTACTAAACCTAATATTGTGATAAAACCACATGCACATGCCAAGACGTCTGGTGATACCTTAGGTAAAGTACTTAATCCTGAGGAGGTATAAGTTATATGCATGAATTACCATTGGTATTTTTTACGGTATTCGGTCAATTAGCAGCAGGGATGGTGTTGATTGGCGGTATATCATCTTTAAGCCATTATTCATACAGCTTAATTAAGATAAATAGAATGAATATGGCATCTCTGATTGTAATGGCTGCTGCGATGCTTATTGCTTCGTTACATTTAGGTCATCCTTTTCGGGCTTTCAATGTTATTTGGGGTATTGGTCGTTCGCCGATGAGCAATGAGATTTTTTCCTTTGGTCTCTTGTTTGGAATAACATTAGTATGTGTATTACTAACTTATTTTTCTTATCATGATGATGGTAAAAAATGGTTACTGGTCAGCTCACTTTGTCAACGTATATATCAAATCCCCAATTTATCTAAAATATTATCTTTATTGTTGGTCTTTTTTAGTTTAATTTTTGTTTGGATGATTGTTCTTACTTATATGCTACCAACAGTTAAAACTTGGAATACCTATTACACTGCTATTCAGATGTATACCTCTATGTTAGTATTAGGAGGAATTGCAGCAACAATTTTTGGGCTATATCGAATTGGCATAATTTTTTTCTTTATTGGTGTAATATTGATTCTGTTATTAAAGATTCCTTATATTAATTTAATGGCCTCGGTATCGCCTGAACTTACCTCCAAACAATATATTTGGATGTTAATTCAATGCTTATTATTAGTACTCGCACTTGCTTTGGTTATTGTAAATATTTACCGATCTAAGCAATCAATAATAATTTACGCCATCGTTTTTATTATTGTTTTGATTGCCGAGTTATGTGGGCGAGTTGCATTTTATAATTTATGGACTATTCAAATGTAAAATTAATAATAAAACATCCTATAAAATAGTTTATTTATTGTTTTTTTAGCGCTAACATCGAATTTTCAAGGGTATTTATTTGGATAACATAACTGCTATCACATTAGCAAAACTACTAGGTACTTTTTTTTATTATCCACCAAATAATAAAGTTACTGCACCATTAATGCAGCCATTATTGCATATTAATCAGTTAGTCAAATGGCCCAATCTTTTTCTTATTTGTGAACAGTGCAATATATTAACAAATCACATCCATGACTCAGAGCTTAATTATCAATTTTCATTACTATTTGAAGGGCAAGGAATAATGCCAGTACCGCCATGGGGCTCATTTTACCTTGATAAAGAACATTTATTACTTGGTGAATCACATGAACGTTATCGCCAATTTTTGCAACAGCATGGTTTGACACTTAATACAGGAATGAATGAACCCGAAGATCAGTTTGGATTAATGCTAATGGCATATGCCATGTTGATTGAAAATAATAACTATACAGCAGCAAAACAGTTAATCGATGAACACTTGTTGATTTGGTCTTCAGCTTATTTAAAGAATCTAAAGCAAAATGAGGTAAGTCCATTTTATCGAGCCTTAGCTGTAATTGCTGAACAATATTTACAGATGCTTTAATTTGGATTTTTCAATTATTTTTGCTTAGTGGTAGATTAAAACTTGCTGTATCATAACATTGCAGCTTTTATCGTAATCGGTATAATCCACGCTATGCTTATTTCAAGGTAAATAATATCGATGTTAGCTTATTTACAATTAATGCGATTAGATAGACCTATTGGTACATTGCTTTTACTTTGGCCTACACTTTGGGCTATTAATCTTGCGGGCCATTCTTCTATTGACATAACTGTTGTTTTTATATTTGGCGTATTTGTAATGCGCTCGGCAGGTTGTGTGGTGAACGATTATGCTGATCGTCATTTTGATGCATACGTTGAGCGGACTAAAAATCGCCCACTGGCTCGCGGTGCATTGGCCGAAAAAAACGCATTATGGACGTTATTTGTATTATTACTTATTGCGTTTTGCTTACTGTTAACTTTAAATAAACTGTCATGGTTGATAGGCTGTTTTGCGTTATTAACTGCGTTGATTTATCCGTTTATGAAGCGTTATACCCATCTACCTCAGCTCACGTTAGGTATCGCATTTAGTTGGGGCATTCCGATGGTGTATGCAGCAACTACTGAACAGTTCCCGTTCATCTGTTGGTTGCTTTTCTTTACTAATATTTGTTGGACGATTGCTTATGATACTGAGTATGCAATGGTTGATCGCAATGATGATATAAAAATTGGTATAAAATCCACAGCCATCTTATTTGGACGTTATGACAAGCTCATAATTGGCTTATTGCAAATCATCACTATAATTAGCCTAATAGTTATTGGTTTACTCAGTCAATTATCATTTATTTATTATTGGAGTTTATTATTTGCTTCAATATTATTTATTTATCAACAATGGCTGATAAAAAACCGAGAAAGAAACAAATGCTTTAGCGCATTTATGAATAATAATTATGTTGGTTTTATTATTTTTTTAGGTCTACTTTTTGTTTAAAAATTAGGGTCTTTCCTAAAGACATTTTGAATGGTAGAGGTTTGGATGTTTTATTTTTTGATGTAATAACTAGCAATAGCAATAATGTCCGATTTAGAGGTTTTTATACATAACCCTCTAAAATTATTCCTATCATAGGTGATATTCGCTGCTTTCAGTCTATGTTTTGTATGCTCATAGGTTCAAATATTTTTCAGAAAAATTTCTACACGAAAGAGAAACCAGACTAAACTTTGAGTGGAAGCTATAAAATCATACCTTCCCTCTTCTTTATAATAAAAACTTTAATAAAATCATTTTATTTACTGAATTGGTTTATATAGGAAAACATAACAATTTTTACAATCACAAAAGATCAATATTGCTATTAATTGAACATTAGAATGTGTCAACTATTTAACTAAAAATTTTTTTAAATAATTAGACTTGTTCCGCAAGGGTTGCTTGTACAATTCTTAGCGCATCAAACGTTTCTTTGACATCATGTACGCGAATAATGTGCGCACCTTTCATTGCTGCAATTACAGCACACGTAATGCTGCCGAGCGTGCGTTCTTGCGGTGGCACATTCAATACTTGCCCAATCATAGATTTGCGGGACATGCCCACCAATAAAGGCAGGTTGAAATGGTGAAATCGTTCAAGTGTTGCTAATAGTTGGTAATTGTGCGCTAATGTTTTACCAAATCCAAAACCGGGGTCGAGTATGATTTTTTTCTGGTCAATGCCTGCACTTATACAGCGTTCGATCTGTTTTACAAAAAAACCATCGACTTCTTGGTAGATATCTTGCTCATAGTATGGTGCATTTTGCATGGTTTTAGGGTTGCCATGCATATGCATAATGCAAACAGGTAACCCTATTTGTGCGGCCGCTTCAAGCGCACCTGGTTCTGTTAAGGCTCTAATATCATTAATTAGATGGGCTCCTGCTTTGGCCGATTCGGTCATCACTTGTGGTTTTGAAGTATCAACCGAAATCCAAACATCAAAATAATGGGCAATTTTTTCAACTAATGGAACAACACGGCTAAGCTCCTCGTCGACAGATACTTCGGTTGCACCTGGGCGTGTTGATTCTCCGCCAACATCAATAAATGTTGCACCAGCTTGAATCATGCTATCAACACGACGCATAGCGTCATCAAGGTTGTTATAATTTCCACCGTCAGAAAACGAATCAGGCGTCATGTTAACAATGCCCATTATTTGTGGAAAAGAAAGATCTATTATCTGATTTTGAAAATGAATTTCCATAATTGTACCTTATTTAATTAATCATGATGTTAATTTGGTGTATTTTAAATTAAATGCCAGTAATTTAATTGAAGTACGTTAATTAACTATATAACCTTATAATATTATTTAATTTTTAAATTTTCAGTGATAAAAAACGCGCCGTAGCGCGTTATATTTATATGTTTTTAGCAAATTAACTTTATGATTGAGGTGATATATCGTTACCTTTATTCGAAATTTCGTTTGCTGCTTTTTCATCGTTTTCTGTCCAACCATCTGGAGGTGTCACAGGTTGACGATTCATAAGTTGATCGATTTGTTGTTTATTGATTGTTTCATATTTTAACAACGCATCTTTCATGGCATGAAGAATATCGATATTTTCAGTTAAGATAGTTTTTGCACGTTGATAGTTACGTTGAATAATAGCATCAACTTCTTCATCAATAATTTGAGCGGTACTATCTGATATTTTTTTTAACTGTCCATAAGATGATTCTTCATACTCAAATAACACTGGGGGCAAACGTTCTGAGAATCCCCATTGTGTTACCATTGCTCTAGCAACATTAGATGCATATTGAATATCACTTGATGCACCAGACGTAATTTTATCTTCACCAAAGATTAACCCTTCAGCAATTCTACCAGCATAAGCTGTAGATATTTTAGACTCTAATTGAGTTCGGCTTTGGCTAATTTGGTCTCCCTCAGGTAAAAAGAACGCTACACCTAATGCGCCACCGCGTGGAACGATAGTGACTTTATGAAGAGGATCGTGTTCTGGTACAAGATAACCAACAATAGCATGTCCAGCTTCATGATAAGCTGTATTAGTTAATTGTTCTTTGGTCATGGATAATGAGCGGCGCTGAGTCCCCATATTAATTTTATCTTTGGCTTCTTCAAATTCCTCCATGGTAACCACTCTTTTATTACGGCGTGCAGCAAATAGCGCTGCTTCGTTGACTAAATTAGCAAGTTCAGCACCAGAATAATTCGGTGTACCACGCGCTAATACAGATAGATTTACATCAGAGCCCAACGGAACCTTACGTACATGAACTGCTAAAATTTGTTCTCGACCTTTCATGTCAGGTAAGCCAATCTGTACTTGACGGTCAAAACGACCTGGGCGAAGTAATGCAGGGTCTAAAATATCTACACGGTTAGTCGCAGCGATCATGATAATACCGCTATTTGCTTCAAATCCATCCATTTCAACTAACATTTGGTTTAAAGTTTGTTCGCGTTCATCATGACCCCCCATTGAACCCGCACCACGCTTACGACCTACAGCATCAATTTCATCGATGAAAATAATACAAGGGGCGTGTTTGCGAGCTTGTTCAAAGAGATCACGTACACGCGATGCTCCTACACCAACAAACATTTCAACAAAGTCGGAGCCTGAAATACTAAAGAACGGTACATTAGCTTCACCAGCAATAGCTCTTGCTAGTAAGGTTTTACCTGTTCCTGGTGGTCCAACCATTAAAATTCCTTTTGGAATACGACCACCTAATTTTTGATATTTCCCTGGATCTCTTAAAAAATCTACAACTTCGGTAACTTCTTGTTTAGCTTCTTCGCTGCCCGCAACATCGGTAAATTTTGTTTTGACTTGATCAGGAGCTAACATGCGAGCTTTGCTTTTGCCAACTGACATTGGTCCGCCTTTACCACCACCTTGCATTTGGCGCATGACAAATATCCAGAAGCCGATTAATAAAATAATCGGAAACCAAGAAATTAAAATGCTTGTCAATAAGCTCGGTTTTTCATCAGGGCTACCGTAGACAGCAACTTTATTTAGTACTAAATCATCCATTAATTTTTCATCAAAATAAGGGATATAGGTAACATAATTACCATTATTTTTGGTTGTGGCAATAATTTCGCGTCCGTTAATATGCACTTCTTGGAGTTTGCCACTGGTGATATCGGAATTAAATTGGGTATAATTGACTTGGGGGCCACTATTAGATATCGAGCTGAATTGGTTAAAAACAGCTATTAATACCACTGCGATAACGCCCCAGATCAGTAAATTCTTTACCATGTCGTTCAAAAGAAAAACCTCTCATAAAAATTAACAGTTACGACTAAAATTAACGAAGTATGGTACTACAAAATTATACAACTGGCTACTTCATACCCATTGCAACAATATAAACTTCTCGAGACCTTGATCGTGAGGCTTCTGGCTTGCGGATTTTGACTGTTTTAAACATCGTTCTTACCTGTTTTAGATATTCTTCAAATCCTTCGCCTTGAAACACTTTAACAATAAAATTGCCATTAGGTGCAAGCACGTCTCTACACATATCTAACGCTAGTTCAACTAAATACATTGCTCGAGGAATATCTACTGCAGGTTGTCCACTCATATTTGGCGCCATATCTGACATGACAACTTGGACTTTTTCTTCACCAACTCTTTCAAGTAAAGCCTTTAAAACAGCTTCATCGCGAAAATCGCCTTGAAGGAAGTCAACGCCAACAATGGAATCCATCGGCAATAGATCGCAAGCAATAATGCGACCTCTGTTTCCAATTAATGAAGCAACATATTGTGACCAACCACCAGGGGAAGCTCCTAGATCAACAACTGTAATCCCTGGTTTAAATAATTTATCATTTTTTTGAATTTCTTCTAATTTAAACCATGCTCTAGAACGTAAACCTTTTTTTTGGGCTTGTTGCACAAAACGGTCGTTAAAATGTTCATTTAGCCAACGTGTAGAACTTGCTGAGCGTTTTTTATTACTCACCGCGAATAAATCCTTAATGTAAAGAGGTTACTTCATTGATTACAAGTATATATAAGGGTAGAATAACAAAATTACAACTAGATGTGATAAAAATTTAATGAATTTATCGAACAAACAAAAGCACTTTTTAAAAAGTGAAGCTCATCACTTAAAACCTATTGTGATGATTGGAGCTAATGGATTTACTGAAGGCGTACTTGCTGAAATAGAAAATGCCTTAAATTTTCATGAGTTAATCAAGATCAAAGTGTCTTGCGAAGATCGTGAAACGAAGAAATTAATTTGCGATGCAATTATTCGTGAGACAAAAGCTTTGCCCGTGCAACAGGTTGGATCTATTTTCACTATTTTTAGACCTAGTGAAGATAAGAAAATCTCCTTACCTAAATAAATAAACAGGGCTATAGCCCTGTTTATTTATTTTTGCAAATTGTATTTAAGTTTAAATGTATTCAACTTTAATAATATCAAACTCTACATCACCACCTGGCGTTTTAATTTGTACTGTGTCACCATCTTCTTTACCTATTAGGCCTCTAGCAATAGGTGAATTGACCGAAATAAGATTTTGTCTGTAATCTGCTTCATCGTCGCCAACAATTCGATAGGTGGTTTCTTCATCTGTATCAATATTAATAACTGTTACTGTTGTACCAAAAATAATACGTCCAGTATTTTTTACTTTAGTAATATCAATAATTTGTGCTTGTGATAACTTACCTTCAATTTCTTGAATCCGTCCTTCACAAAAACCTTGTTGCTCTCTTGCCGCGTGGTATTCAGCATTTTCTTTTAAATCTCCATGTGCTCTTGCTTCGGCTATCGCAGCTGTGATTTGTGGTCTTTTAACGTTTTTTAGCTCTTCAAGCTCTGCACGTAATAATTCTGCTCCCTTTACTGTCATTGGGATTTGTTTCATCTAAGTTTCTCCCGTTTTTACTAATAATAAATAAAAAAATAACTACCCTTAATTTAATAAAAAGAAAGGGAAAGTAAATTGGTTTAGTTTTTTATCTAAAAAACGCAATGGCGAATAATCATATATTAACTGTAAAATTAACCTAACAACAAATCATTTATGCTTATATTATTAAATTAGATGCCATTTTGATTAAAATCGGTTATGATAATACAATTATCAACGGCTGATTATAATAAGTTAACTTATTTATTTTATGCGACTATTACGATTTTATATAACTATTCTTTTATCAATTTTCTAGTATTTAGTATTGTTTACTTATGCTGTCGTGCAGACTCCTTTTGGTGCTAAAATAATGAGCAGTTAACATCTAAATCAAGTTTTTATAAGGTCTCAATTGGTCATATTCACCACTCATTTTAATTATATTGCTGTTATTAATGGTACTAGTAATGATGCACAATTTGATCATTATACTTTTTCAACAAAAACGCTAAAATTTATTAATTTAATTGTTTGTATTCTGATCAATAATGGACGAGATAAACTTCTATTTACCTGAGTTAATGGTGGTATTCAAGTTTTTGCTTAATTATAGGATAATAAATATCAATTTGATTTTACATCTCAAGAAGTTTTAATAAATTAAATCTCAATAAAACACTTGGTGATTGAGAGATTTCATAGAGATAGTATTACAGCGATTACTAGTTTAGGTGAAAACATTAATGAAGGTTTTTATTAGTAAATTAAAAATATGTACTGATAACACTTTAAATATAGAAAGGTAGTATAAATTTTTCTGCTAGGCGGAAACAAAATGCTCTACATCTAGAGTGATTAACATTAGCTGACATTAATTATTAGGTTCCTAAAAAGCTAAATTTATCGGTATTACTTAATATTTTCAGAGAGTATCTTATTTAAATAAGAAAAAGCTTCTGTTAATCAAATTGATGTTCTTTACCTAGCTCTGGTTCTCAAATTTGATCTTAACAATCATGCTTCATAAAATTTTAGCTCTTTAATTAGATGTAGAATAATTGAATCAAAAGCAAATGTTAATTTATTGGAAAATGAACCATTATTTTTGCAGTTTGATGCTTACGGTGTAACACGTTCGTTGCTAAAAAAACTGGAAATTGATAAAACAACTGCCAGAAGCTATGAGTTATTCAGTTAATTTACATGGCAAATTACAACCATTTAATTTTTTTAAGTAAATTTCCATAAGATGGGGATGATTATATTATCAACATTAAACATTGATTTTTACAAAAACATCCTTATATAACATCGTTAAGATGTTTAAGTTATTATTTCTATTTGCGCTTAAAAAGCACAACAATAAGTAATATGAGGAAGTAGTAGTGCTTGTAAGATTAGATAAATGGCTTTGGGCGGCAAGGTTTTATAAGTCTCGATCGTTAGCACGAGAAATGGTTGACGGTGGTAAAGTCCATTATAATGGTCAACGTACTAAACCAAGTAAAATTGTTGAAGTTAATGCAATTGTAACGCTTCGTCAAGGTTCGGATGAAAAAACAATTCAAATTTTAGCTATTAGTGCACAACGAAGAACGGCCATTGAAGCCCAACAACTTTATCAAGAAACTCCGGACAGTATTGCAAAACGAGAAAAAATAGCACATGCTCGTAAACTTAATGTGTTGACAATGCCGCATCCAGATAGACGGCCTGATAAAAAGGAACGGCGTAATTTGATTAAATTTAAATATGATAGGCAACAAGATGGCAATGATTAATATGGATACTTTAAACCGTTTTTTATTTGATAATCACTCTATTCGTGGTGAAATTACCCGTCTGGAACAGACATATCAAGAGATTTTAGATAATCATAAATATCCAATTGCAGTACAAAAATTACTTGGTGAATTATTGGTTGTAACTAGTTTATTAACGGCAACACTAAAATTTGAAGGCGATATTGCTGTTCAGTTACAAGGTGATGGAGCGCTATCTTTAGCGGTTGTTAATGGTAATGATCAACAGCAGCTACGTGGTGTTGCTCGGGTTAATGGTGAAATTGCTGATAATGCAACACTTAAAGAGATGGTGGGTAATGGCTATGTCGTTATTACTATTACCCCTAAAAACGGTGAGCGTTATCAAGGTATAGTTGGACTGGAAAAAGATACACTTATTGGCTGTATCGAAAATTACTTTATACAATCAGAACAACTACCTACACGTCTATTTGTGAAAATTGGTGTACTTGATAATAAACCAATAGCAGCAGGTATTTTATTGCAAGTTTTACCTGCTAATGAAAATACAGTTGAGTCATTTGAACATCTTAGCGCTTTAACTGAGACAATCACTAGTGATGAGCTATTTCAACTTTCCACTGATGAGATTTTATATCGTTTATATAATCAAGAAGAAGTGCGTCTTTTTGAAACGCATGATATTACTTTTAAGTGTAGATGTTCACGTCAACGTTGTGAAGATAGCTTAATGACTTTACCAGCTAATGAAATTGATGAAATCCTAAAGGAAAATGAAGGTAGGATTGATATTCATTGTGATTATTGTGGAAAGCATTATTTGTTTGATTCAATTGATATTGCGGAAATTAGAAGTACAAGTAACCTACATTATCATTGATCTTAATAGAAAAATACCACTAAGGTTATTACCACCTTAGTGGTAGAGTGAAATATAGGGAATTAAACCTGTATTCAATTTAAAAGAATAGAAAAAAATACCGATCTATTTTATCGTTTTTATATAAAAATTTGTTAGCCTAAAAATTTTGAAATTTATAAAGATTATTTTTATTTACTTCCTACGTAAATATCATCAACAATGGCGTGCTGATTTATGATTCTCCATTTAATATTAAAATGGTAAAGTGTAAGTCCATATGTTTGTTCCTTAACGTTTTTTTGTTTATAGGCAGGTCTTGGATCTTGAGATATTACTTGTGTAATTAATTCAGCGATCTGAGGATAACTTTGTTTTTGTAAATCTAAAGTTAATCTTGCTTTTTGTGAAAACTCTACTGTTATTTTTTTTTCAGGAGTAGGTTGTGCGTATCCTGCAAGTGCTTCTGAATGGCTATCGGAATAAGGGATATAAGGCTTGATATCAACAATTGGTGTGCCATCGACTAAGTCGAGACTTCCTAATTTTAAGACTACTTGCTTATTTTCTATGATAATATCTTTTAACTCTACTGCTGAAAGCCCAATATGATTAGGTCTAAATGGCGATCGCGTAGCAAACACTCCCATTGTTTTATTACCACCTAAACGAGGTGGACGAACGGCTAATTTCCATTTTTCAGGGGCAACATGGTGAAATAGGAATAATAGCCATAAATGTGAAAACTGTTCTAACCCTTTTACACTGATTGGGTCATTATAAGGTGCTAATAAATAAAGTTCCCCTTGTCCTGCTCTAACTAGATTAGGTTGCCTTGGTACAGCAAATTTTTCACTATAAGGTGAGCGGATAATACCTATTGGTTTAATTTGATACATCATTATTCGCTGATAATTTATTGATGAGCCGTCAATTTTTAAGTGACTTAATTATTATCTCTTTTTCCGCCGATACGAAGATCGGCGGAGTTTATATTGATCAATGTTTATTTATTACAAATTATTACCAACCGCGAATAGCTCCACCATTAAAAATTTGGTTAGCTTTTTGTGCAACAGTTTCGGTTTGGTATGCTTTAACAAAATTTTTCACGTTTTCATTATGTTTATCCGTTTCACGTGACACAATAATGTTAACATATGGTGATTCTTTATCCTCAACAAAAATTCCATCTTTACTTGGTGTTAAGTTAGCTTGCCCTGCAAATGCGTTATTGATGATAGCAAGATCAACTTGTGCATCATCCAATGAACGAGGTAACATTGGAGCTTCAAGTTCAACGATTTTATAGTTGTAAGGATTATTTGTTATATCAACAACTGTTGGTAATAAACCTTTTGATTTATCAACCGTAATCATTCCTTCATGTTGTAATAGTAGTAATGCTCGACCTAAGTTGGTTGGATCATTAGGAATGGCAATGGTTGAGTTAGCTGGAATGAAAAATGTTTCACCGCGTGGTGAAGTGACTTTTACACCTTCGCCTGTTTCTATTGATTCATCAATTGGTTTTAGTTTATGAGAATAGCTTGCAATAGGATAAACAAATGAATTACCTACTACAGCTAATTTATAGCCACGTTCTTTCATTTGTTCATCTAAATAAGGTTTATGTTGGAAAGCATTTACATCAATTAGACCATCATTTAATGCTTGATTTGGGGTTACGTAATCGTTAAAAATAACTAGTTCAACATCTAGATTATAAAGATCTTTTGCTTGTTGTTTAACTACTTCAGCAACTTCTTGTTCAGGGCCTGAAATTACTCCGACTTTTAGAATATTTACTTTAGTTGGTTCTGTTGGTTTGTTATCTGTTGTGGCTGTTTGTTTATTATTATCACAGCCAGTTAAAAAAAATGCACTTACCAATGTGGTAATAAGTGCTAGCTTTTTAATAGACATATATTTCTCCAAAATTAATGATGTGTGACGCGTTTAACAATCATATTGCCAATAAATTGAATAATAAAGACAATAATAATTAATATAACTAAAACAGTATTCATTATAGCAGGCTTGTAGCCGTTATAACCATATTGAATAGCAAGTTGTCCAAGACCTCCTGCGCCAACAGCGCCAGCCATTGCAATGTATCCTGTCAAAGTAATTAAGGTAATCGTCATACTATTGACAATTATAGGTAATGACTCAGGCAATAAAACTTTATATATAATTTGCAGTGGTGTTGCACCCATTGAGCGAGCCGCCTCTATTAATCCTTTGGGGACATCTAATAATGCATTTTCTATCATACGAGCAATTAATGGCGATACTCCAATACTTAATGGCACCACTGCAGCTTGTTTGCCTATAAATGTACCCATTAAAATTGTGGTAAAAGGAATAATCCATACAATTAATATGATAAAAGGAATTGAACGGAATACATTTGTAATAAATGAAATAATACTATTAGCGGCATAACAATCCAATATTTGTCCTTTACGAGTTGTATAAAGTAATATGCCAATGGGTAATCCAATTATCGTTCCCCAAAAACCTGATAAGATGACCATAAATAGAGTTTCATCTGTTGCTTGTGCCATTTTGAAAAGCATTGCTTCATTAAAGCCATTAAATGATGAACAAAAAGCAACAAAGTCAGCCCAAAAATTATATTGAGTTAAGTATCGAAATAATGATTCAAAAGGTTTAAATGAAGGAATAAAATCAAACATAGCCGAGCACCTCTACTTTAGTATTATTTTTTTCTAAGAATTGAATTGCTGATGCCATACTTTTTTGTTTCCCTTTCATTTCCGCTAACATTAAGCCAAATTTGACTCCTCCGGCATAATCCATTTGTGCACTGATAATGTTGCTATCAATTTCGAATTCTTTAGCGATTTGTGATAATAATGGTAAATCAACGGAGACTCCTGTAAATTCTAAACGTAATAACGGATTGAGTCCTTCTTTGTGTTCAGATGATAGCCTTATTAAATAATCATCTGGAATATTAAGATGTAAGGTTGATTGAATAAATTGTCGAGCAATATCTGTTTTAGCATGAGAAAACATTTCGCCAACTGATGACTGTTCAACTAGTTTGCCATCGCTTATAACAGCTACTTGGTCACAAATCTGTTTTACTACATCCATTTCATGAGTAATTAATAAAATTGTTAGTCCTAATTTTTGGTTAATATCTTTTAGTAATGACAAAATTGAACGTGTTGTTTCAGGATCAAGCGCACTGGTAGCTTCATCACATAACAATACTTTGGGGTCACTTGCCAAAGCTCTCGCAATAGCAACACGTTGTTTTTGTCCACCAGATAAATTAGTTGGATAAACATTCGCTTTTTCTGTCAATCCAACTAATTCCATAAGCTCATTTACTTTCTGGTTAATTGCTATTTTAGGCGTTTTATTTAGTTCAAGAGGGAAAGCGATATTATCAAATACAGTACGTGAAGAAAGTAGATTGAAATGTTGAAAAATCATACTAATTTTTCGACGTATTTCAATTAATTTTCTATTAGATAGATTAGTGATCTCTTGATTATCAAAGAAGATCTTCCCACTAGTCGGCTTTTCTAGTAGGTTAATGCAGCGAATAAGTGTGCTTTTCCCAGCCCCTGATTTGCCAATAACACCGTAAATTTTCCCTTGGGGAACATGGATATTAATGTCTTTTAAAGCATAAATGGGGGGGGTATTATGCTCAAATGTTTTCGAAATATGTTGTAGTTGTATCATAATATATAAAAACAAAAGATGAATAAATGAATATTAAGACGTCTAGACATCTAAGTCAATCAATAATATGCTATATGAATTAGAGTAATATCTAAAATTAAAAGGAAAAAAAGTAAATATGAAGCCTGCAATTTTTTTAGATCGAGATGGTACTATTAATATAGATTATAATTATGTACATACAATTGATAAGTTCCACTTTATTAACGGTGTTATTGAGGCAATGCAAGAGCTCAAGAAAATGGGTTTTTTATTAGTCATTACAACCAATCAATCGGGGATTGCTAGAAATATATTTACTGAAGAACAATTTCATACTTTGACTGAATGGATGGATTGGTCTTTACAAGATCGTGGTGTTGATTTAGATGGTGTCTATTATTGCCCTCACGACCCGTTAGTGGATACTTGTGAATGTCGTAAGCCAAATCCAGGGATGATTCAAACAGCAGCTAAAGAACTAAAAATTGATATTGCTAATTCTTATATGGTTGGAGATAGAGTGTCTGACTTATTGTCGGGTAAAAAAGCTGGCGTTAAAAAAACTGTGCTAGTAAAAACGGGCGATACTATAACTGAAGAAGCATTAGAACAAGCTGATTGGGTTATTGATAGTTTGGCTGATCTACCAAAAAAAATAAAAAACCAATCTTGATTGTTGTTTTAACTAATACAGTGTTTATATTAAACGCTGTATTAAAGTTATACTTTTAAGTATCAGTGGAATAATGGTTAATCCAATAAAACAGGCACTAATAAAAGTAACAACAGTTATACCTAGCTGATTTGTAGAAAAAGAATAGTTGCCAAATATAAAAATAAGCAAAGTAATAAGTGTTACTAAGCTCCAGTATGAAAAACCAATTTTATTCTGTTTAGATGTTACAATCGGTAAATAATAAATAGTCCCACAAAACTCATACCAATTAATGAACTACCATGTTGTAATAATTTATAAATTGGAATTTTCATTTT
Organism: Gilliamella sp. Choc4-2; assembly: GCF_001690355.1. Taxonomy (GTDB): domain Bacteria; phylum Pseudomonadota; class Gammaproteobacteria; order Enterobacterales; family Orbaceae; genus Gilliamella; species Gilliamella apicola_A. Next base: position 2,468 of record NZ_LZHG01000077.1, on the reverse strand, counting down.
CTCTATATTAACAGTATGTTGTAATAAACTAAAAGGTTGAATAAAACAACCTGACGGATGAGCAAAAGAGTTCCACCCAATATGAGAAATTATGCCAATAATTGCCGATGTTAAAACACTTAACCAATGCTGACAGCAATATTTATTTCAGTTGAAAGTTAAATAATTAGTAAATCGCTGATAAAAAAATTAGGTAAATTTTTAATTAAAGTATTTGGAACGATAAAATGAAAATATAACTAATACCATCGGTAAATCAAATGAAAATACCTGTTATACTATCATTTGAAGTACTTTTTACTTCCATTCTTAAGAAGTATTTAAAATCTGGTGACATACTACAAATAATTAAAATTTTCATAGGAAATAAATGAAATTTCTTATATAAAGATAACACTATAGCCGAATGAGCGAATGTAAAAGGCATTTTAAAGCTCTATCTAAAAAAATACACAAAATATTTTAATTGTTATAAGTTATATAACCAACGAGCAAAAGATATAGAATATTAGAATTCTGATGCATAGCGAGTCAATATGATTTTTTATTTAGTACGTTTTGAGTAAAAAAAATGCAATCAAGAATAAATTACACAATAACCTCTTGCATGATTTTTTAAAGTCCCTATAATGCGCACCCACTGACACGACGTCATCGAAATTGGACGGGAATAGAGTTGGTGAACAAGGTCAAAAATTTTAAAAAAAGATCTTGACGAATAAAAAGGTGTAGCGTAACATACGCAGCCCTTGAGACAGCAAAGATGATTAACAAAAAGTTGATTGAGAATTGGAAGCTGTTAGCTCTTTAAAAAGAAGAAACAGACAATCTGTGTGGGCACTTGCGAGACGAAAGAATTAAAGTCTACGGACTAAAAAGATTAAGAAGTCTTGATAAGTGACACTGAAGATTCATTTGAATATGTCAGAGACAGTTATTGAGCATCAAACTTTAAATTGAAGAGTTTGATCATGGCTCAGATTGAACGCTGGCGGCAGGCTTAACACATGCAAGTCGAACGGTAACATGAGTGCTTGCACTTGATGACGAGTGGCGGACGGGTGAGTAATGTATGGGGATCTGCCAGATGGAGGGGGACAACAGTTGGAAACGACTGCTAATACCGCATAAAGTTGAGAGACCAAAGTACGGTTCCGCGAGGACGTGCGCCATTTGATGAACCCATATGGGATTAGCTAGTTGGTGGGGTAAAGGCTTACCAAGGCGACGATCTCTAGCTGGTCTGAGAGGATGACCAGCCACACTGGAACTGAGACACGGTCCAGACTCCTACGGGAGGCAGCAGTGGGGAATATTGCACAATGGGGGGAACCCTGATGCAGCCATGCCGCGTGTATGAAGAAGGCCTTCGGGTTGTAAAGTACTTTCGGTAGTGAGGAAGTTTTGGGTATGAAAAGTGCCTAGAATTGACGTTAGTTACAGAAGAAGCACCGGCTAACTCCGTGCCAGCAGCCGCGGTAATACGGAGGGTGCGAGCGTTAATCGGAATGACTGGGCGTAAAGGGCATGTAGGCGGATAATTAAGTTAGGTGTGAAATCCCTGGGCTCAACCTAGGAATTGCATTTAAAACTGGTTATCTGGAGTATTGTAGAGGAAGGTAGAATTCCACGTGTAGCGGTGAAATGCGTAGAGATGTGGAGGAATACCGGTGGCGAAGGCGGCCTTCTGGACAGATACTGACGCTGAGATGCGAAAGCGTGGGGAGCAAACAGGATTAGATACCCTGGTAGTCCACGCTGTAAACGATGTCGATTTGGAGTTTGTTGCCTAGAGTGATGGGCTCCGAAGCTAACGCGATAAATCGACCGCCTGGGGAGTACGGCCGCAAGGTTAAAACTCAAATGAATTGACGGGGGCCCGCACAAGCGGTGGAGCATGTGGTTTAATTCGATGCAACGCGAAGAACCTTACCTGGTCTTGACATCCACAGAATCTTGTAGAGATATGAGAGTGCCTTCGGGAACTGTGAGACAGGTGCTGCATGGCTGTCGTCAGCTCGTGTTGTGAAATGTTGGGTTAAGTCCCGCAACGAGCGCAACCCTTATCCTTTGTTGCCATCGATTAGGTCGGGAACTCAAAGGAGACTGCCGTTGATAAAGCGGAGGAAGGTGGGGACGACGTCAAGTCATCATGGCCCTTACGACCAGGGCTACACACGTGCTACAATGGCGTATACAAAGGGAGGCGACCTCGCGAGAGCAAGCGGACCTCATAAAGTACGTCTAAGTCCGGATTGGAGTCTGCAACTCGACTCCATGAAGTCGGAATCGCTAGTAATCGTGAATCAGAATGTCACGGTGAATACGTTCCCGGGCCTTGTACACACCGCCCGTCACACCATGGGAGTGGGTTGCACCAGAAGTAGATAGCTTAACCTTAGGGAGGGCGTTTACCACGGTGTGATTCATGACTGGGGTGAAGTCGTAACAAGGTAACCGTAGGGGAA
>NZ_LZHG01000076.1 GCF_001690355.1 Gilliamella sp. Choc4-2 | reverse complement strand
TTTATTCGTCAGGATCACAATGATCAGATTTTTTATTCATCTTTATATCTTATTGCAACCATACTTTTATTCATTGCTGTTATTTTATGGATTTGGTTATTACTTATTCATAAACCTGAAGCGGGTAATTCAATAGTAATTATAGCAATATTGGCTTTGATGGTGAGTATTTTTTCTTTGTATATAACTATTCCTGCCGTTTATCAAAGCTTGTTTTCCCGCCGTGGCAGCCCCATTATATTTAATCGTAAAACCGGTAAAGTCTATGTTAATGAAAGTTACTTTTTTAACTTTAAAGTATTACGGCATCCTGCGGTATTTTTACAACCGAAAAAACGCCGAATAAAAGAATATGATTGGAACGATTTGCACGGTGTTATTATTCATAATATGTCACGTAATGCCTTAAGTTCAACCGTGTTAATGGTCTGCCAACCGGGCACGCACCAAGTGATAGATCATATTATGTTAGATCCTGCTCGTGCCGGCGCAGGAAGTACATTTGTTTGGGGGTGGATCAATAGTTTTATGGTGCATTATAAATCTGCCAATATCGATGACGGCGAATATAAGTCAGATCAAGAAGCGGAATTTAAAGCCCATAGGATTGAAGGTGAAGGTTGGCCCGAATGGATGGTCGAAGCGTTTAATGCCACATCGCAAGAAGAGCTCGCCGAAATCAAACAACGACACCATATAACGGAATAATATAATAAAAATATTATTAAAATAATGGACACCGTTAAAGAAGGTGAAAGCCAAGATAAAAAA
>NZ_LZHG01000075.1 GCF_001690355.1 Gilliamella sp. Choc4-2 | reverse complement strand
TTGCTTCTGATAAGGCTTTATAATAGGCGTCTTGACTTAATTGTTTTTCGCCAACAGGAAAGTTAAAGTCGGTTATTTTTTTTATAGTCATTGTGTTACTTCCTTACAAATTATTCCGAAAAGCTTTTTGAATTGAACGATACATGTTTTCTTAATAACATTTCGAGTTCCGAATCATTGTTATTTAGCTTTGCGGATAAATCATTCCTCGCCGCGCCCATCTTTTGCATGACATTACACTTCAGATAAACATTATCCTGTGTGCCCAGTTCAATGCCTTCCCTGCTGATTTTTATATATGAACCGCCACACATTAACGTAAGCTGTTCGCTTGCGGTGACAGTGAGCTCACCATCGACACTGTCAATTTTTATATCCTGCTTGGCGGCCATGTTGAGGTTGGCG
>NZ_LZHG01000074.1 GCF_001690355.1 Gilliamella sp. Choc4-2 | reverse complement strand
TGAATGATTTTGTTGTAGTTGCTGTGCCCACGTTTTACGTGCCTTTGTGGGCACTAAAGCTTTTTTATGATTTCTTCCTGAAGCTGGGATTTTAAGCTCAGTTCGGCAAACATCTGCTTAAGCTTGAGATTTTCAGCCTCCAGCTCCTTTAAGCGTTTGATATCCGAAGTTTCCATTCCGCCGTATTTTTCTCGCCATTTATAGAAAGTTGAATTACCCATGCCATATTTACGGCACAGTTCTTTAACCGGAATACCCGCTTCAGCTTCTTTTAAAATAGCGACGATTTGATGTTCAGTCATTTTTTTCATAATTAAATCCCCTTTTCTTTTATCATAGAGAATTTTCTACTTTTTTGCTGTACTATTTTAGGGGATAGTTACACGCTGTCTCTATTTTTTTAAAACCTGTGATAACCATTATATCAATCAAAAATTTACAAAACTTACCGAGAGAGAGATAACCTTTAATTGAGATATAGTATTTAGCGATTCAAAAGATAGAAACTAAAAGTTTTAGTAATTTAGGGGAACCAACTTATGAATTTTTAGAGGTTATTTTAGTGATGAGGTATAAAAAATCCGTTATTTCCCTATAAGTTAATATTGCTATTTATGACTAATGCTAGATGCTTGTAAGATAAAGAAAAATAGGTGTATTTTATTGAAAATTTTGATAAATTTTTCCAGAAGTTGATAAAAAACCCAGCAAATGCTGGGTTTTCTTATTTATTTGATAACTATTTAATTTTAGCTTCTTTATAAATAACATGTTGACGAACTACAGGATCGTATTTTTTGATCTCCATTTTTTCAGGCATAGTTCTTTTATTTTTGCTAGTGGTATAAAAATGACCTGTACCAGCAGAAGAAACTAATCTGATTTTTTCGCGTACACCTTTAGCCATGATATGGTTTCCTTATTAGTACTTTTCACCACGGGCACGAAGTTCAGCTAGAACTGCATCAATACCCTTTTTATCGATAATTCGCATACCTTTAGCAGATACACGCAATTTTACAAAACGTTTCTCGCTCTCAATCCAAAAACGGTGAGTTTGAAGATTTGGTAGAAAACGACGTTTAGTAGCATTCATCGCATGAGAACGATTATTTCCTACTAAAGGGCCTTTTCCTGTTACTTGGCATACTCGTGACATGTCAATAATTCTCCGAAATTTCTATGCTTAAGCCTTGGGCGTAATATGTTAATGGAATTAACCTCGTCAGGCTTTTAGTTTGCTGCAGTTCTATCTGAGAAGCAGTCTAACCTCTCACACTACACCCACGATAATGAGGTAGCGAAGTATACGCTGTTATGCACAAATTCTCAAGTATTATCTTATGTAAGCATAAAATAAGTTTAAGAGTATAAAATTTAAATAAGATATAAGTATTGTGTTAGTCGAAAATTCTCCTACATTGCCATTTGTATAAATTAATAAAAAGAGTTTAATAAAATGAATTTAAAATAGTTAAAATTTTCAAGGAACTTAAAAAAGTCAATATTACATATTAAATTAATAATATTTTTCAATCAGTAAACCAAAGTTCAGTCACTAAATTTGAGAATTTCAAAAAGAATTAACCAGTATTTTCGGTAAATTCATTGAATCTTCTTCTATTTATAGTTCTAATTATATTTGCAAAATAATGAAAGCATTTTTGCTTCTCTTTTTATCTGGAGATGTCACAAAATATTATTGAAACCTTAAAGATAAAAATATGAAATAGATATTTATTTAAATTGATAAGATAAGTCTGATGTTTACCATAAAAAATTAAATAACAAAAATCATGCTTTATCTAAATGCACAAGCTTGATTTAAAAGAACTGATTCATGAAAAACTTATTTCTTTCACAGTAAAGAAGTAGTATGAACAGTGCGATTGATAACATGTTAAGTAAGCCTAGTTGTAACCAAATATTGTCTGTCATGTTGAAATGGAAAGTTCCTTGATGGATTTCTGTATCAATAAATTATGGTGTTGGTATTATACCTAAAACACTTATTCGAAAGAATTTAATGCTACTTTTGTTCCTATGAAAAAAAGTTATTAAAAGTATATTGTTATTATAACAATGAAAAATAAGCAGTTATTATCTGTTTTTTAAAAATTTTATCATTTCTTAATTAAGTATATTTGGGTGCTATATTGGGGCACTAAATTATTCTATGATAGTTACATTGTCAAAAAAGGTTTTATTGAATGATAATTAAAAGTTACCATTTGTACTAATTCAATAATGTATGGACTACTTTTAATTACGATATGAAAATATTGTTATTTATAAGGTAATTTTTAATAAAAAGTCATTTCTGTGTTAAAGTCTAAGTTATTTCCTATATATTAAACAATTGAATATAAAATAAATTTTTAAATTAAACTTTTTCCAAAAAATGATTTAATTTTAAAATAAATATGCTTTAATACTTTGATCAAGATTTTTTCTATTCAGTTTTTCATGTTTTATTTTCTAACTTTAAAGGAGATTATATGAATCAGTTCACGCCATATAGTATATACGGTATTATCGGTTATCCTCTAGGGCATAGTTTGAGCCCACTAATTCACACAATATCATTTCAAGATCATGGTATTCCAGCAGTTTTAGTCCCATTCACAATTCCTCCAGAAGAAATTGCTACATTTTTTAACGCAGCAAAATTATTAAATATTCAGGGGTTATGTGTCACTATTCCTCATAAACAAACTATCATTCCATATTTAGATGAAGTGAGTGAGCATGTAAAAAAAGCTGGAGCGGCTAATTTAGTCTACTGGGATGGTGATAAGCTTTGTGGTGATAATACTGATATTGTCGGTTTTATGGAGCCTCTTCGAAACAAGAATCTGGGAGTTGAATATAAAAAAGTTTTATTACTTGGTGCTGGTGGAGCTGCGCGTGCTGCTGTTGTTGGATTACAAGATCTTGGTTATACCGATATTACTGTAACGGATATAGTGGATGCTTTGCCACAAGCATTAGCTGAAGAATTCAATCTTAAAACTGTTGCATGGCAAGAACGTAATAAAGTCGAAGCACAAATTATTGTTAATTCAACTCCACTTGGCATGGCAGGAAAGTTTGAAGATCAAACACCTTATGAAAAAGCATGGTTTAAAGGTAAAGGTTTGGCTTATGATATTGTTTATAACCCATATAATACTCGTTTTAGACAAGAAGCAGAAGAAGCTGGATGGGAGTCTATTTCTGGACGTGAAATGTTTATTGGTCAAGCTAATGCTCAATTTAAAATTTGGACAGGTAAAGATATTTCTAAAAGAGCAAAACAGGAAGTTATCAATGCTTTATCTGGAAAATAAATAATAATGACATGCACACTTAATAATACCTAATTAAATGTATTTTTAAGCTACGAAACAAATATGTTTTATTATCTTTGGATTTATTATTGAAAAAATGGTCTTAATAATTTATTTGATTGTATCAATCAAAATATAAAAAGAGCATTTATGACTAACTTAGAATTACAAGTATATCGTCGTATTCTTATGTTAAAAATATCTGAAATAAGTGAGTATATTGGTAAAACAGATGCTAAAACTTGACAGGTATGGGAAAAGGGCCGCAGTTCTTGCCCCAGATTTTGTTGTAACGGCAATGCTGGAATACGATTAGTTATTTTATAATGCATGAAGAATTTGAAAAGGCTAATCCTATCCTTGGTGCTATTCAATGGCGATTATATAAATCAATTGCCACCAAATTTTATTTTCGTAATTTAGAAAATCCATGTTAATTAATATAAAATATAATTGTAAATTTTTGAACATTCAAAAATTTTTAAATTGATTATGTAATTTTATCTTTACATTTTTAATAGAGTTATAGATTCATTTCATAAAAATGAAAGTATTTTATAATGTTTATTGATATATAAAATAATGATTGCAAAAATTAGAGTGAGTCACTAGCATAATCAACATATTTTGTAATCTGCAAATCTCAAAGGACCAAATATGAATAAAACAATTTTTTTAGTTGGTGCAAGAGCAGCAGGAAAAACAACAATGGGTAAGATGCTTGCTAACACACTATCATTTTCTTTCATAGATACAGATTACCATTTACTTGAAACCACCAAAAAAACTGTAGCCGAAATTGTCGAAAAAGAGGGCTGGGAAGGATTCAGAGCTAGAGAAAGTCAAGTGCTTATCGACACAGCCAAACCTAACTGTGTAATTGCAACTGGTGGGGGAATGGTGCTAGCTGACCATAACCGTGATTTTATGAAACAAAATGGCACCGTTATCTTTTTATTGGCATCTGCTGCAACGTTAACTGCTCGTTTAATGAAAGATCCTAATGTAGCACAACGTCCTTCATTAACAGGATTGTCTATTATTGATGAAATGGAAAAAATTCTAGCTGAAAGATTACCTTTATATCATGATGCCGCGCACCATGTGATTAATGTTGATCAAGATGAAAGCTTAGTTCTTGCTAAAATGCTTGAAATACTAAAAAGTTAACCAAGTTGTTTTTTCAATGCCTTTCTATAAAAAAGAATTAATTTTGAAATTATAATAAATTATTTTTTATTTGATTGAAAAATGTATTTTTTATTATAAATAGCTCTAGAATACATAAATAAGTGTGACGGATTTAAACGTTTAGCAATAAATTTATACTTATCACTTTCAGATTAATATTGATGCTTGTATATTGGATATAACTCAGGTTTTAAGTTTTTAATTTTAAATATAGGGCACGAAATGGATAATCGAAAAGTTAATCCTTATGGAATTGTTGGATCTATTTATGCAAATTATATTATTCAAAGTATTGCATTAATTGTGATTATGCAATTTTCTGTAGCTCTTTCAAAACAACTTAATACCGATATAGTTGGGCTTGGTTATGTTGCGTCAGGAATTGGCATTGGAAAAATACTTTTAATGTTTGTTGGTGGCGTGCTCTCTGATAAATTTGGCAGAAAGTTATTCATATACTTTGGTATGAGTTGTTACACGTTTTTTTTTATTGGAATGACTTTTTGCTCCAATATTCATATCGCTTTTTGTTTAGCGATTGCTGTAGGGGCTGGTAACTCTTTTTTAGATACAGGCTCAATGCCTGCTTTAACCGAATGTTTTCCAAATTCAGCAGGATCTGCTAGTGTACTAATTAAGGCGTTTATTTCTATTGGAACATTAGTTCTTCCTTTTATTGTCACTTTTTTCTATATTAACCGATTATGGCATGGTTGGGCATTTCTTGGTTTCGCGATTTATTTAATGATTAATGGCTTATTATTATTTCCTCAAAAGTTCCCAAATAAAGATACTACAATAATGGGTAGTGAAGGCTCAAAAAACTACTTCAAAGCTAAACCAAAATTCTTAATTGAAGGTATTTTTCTGATACTTATGGGATTCACAACAACAGCTACCTTTGTCATTATTTTACAATGGCTTCCTACTATCGCTATCAATGGTATTAATATGAGCGATCTCGATGCTAAACAGCTGATTAGTTATTATAGTACTGCATCTATTGCGTCGGTATTTTTTACGGCTTTTATTGTGAAACATTTATTAAAACCTATATTTTGCATTATCATTTTGCCTACATTATCAGCATTAGTATTAATCCTTTTTTACTTGAATATTTCATCATTAATGTGTGTTATCGCTGCTATTGGTATGGGATTTACCGCTGCAGGGGGAGTGCTTCAATTAACCTTGGTTGTTATGCAACAATTATTCCCAACTTGTAAAGGACTTGCTGTTGGATGTGTGTACACTTTTAGTGGTTTATCTTTTCTAGTGATTCCGCTAATAGTGCCAAAATTGGCTATGATAGATGTTAGCTATGTAATTTTAACTGATTTTTTCATTGCATTGTCAAGTATTGTGTTTGGTTTAATCGTATATTTTCGGTTCATTAAAGTTATTGATATCAAAAAAATTTAGAATGTAACATTAATAGGTGTTGAAGAATCATCCTATTTATTCAGTATTAAAAGAGTTTACTTATGCTAGAATAAATAAGATTAATTAGCAAAGTCCAACAAAGTGTGTATAGCTTTTGATGCTGTTCGGAGTATTGTTTATTATGGGGCATTATCGGATAAATTTGAGAGTAAATCATCTATTGCTTTTAGGTAGAGGGGATAGCTCAACGTTTTATGTCGGGACCTATCAAGTCCTAATGTAATCTTTTGCAAAATCACTGGATTGAGCATCAATATTAATTAAAGCTGTACTTGACGCTAGTCAATCTGTAGTGTCTTATCATTATAGTTGAATATGTATTTTATACTGTATTATTTTAAGCATAAATGTACTAATTGTGCTTAAAATATCACTGCTAAATCATAAAAATTTTCCTAGCGGTAAGAAAAAATATTTATAAACTATTTAAAGTAATACGAAGAATTTAAAGAAAAAATAGAAGGTTGAGATAGAAAGTATCTGTTTTATTGTAATTAGTTTTACCTCTACAGAGACTATTTAATTTCTTCTTGTTTAAAAAACTTTTTATAAATGGTTGTAAGTATGAATAAACCTTATTTCTTACAAGCTTTCTAATCACAAAACATTGGTATATTAGTTAGCATATTCCTAACTTCAATTTTATTAAAAGGCTTTATGTGCAGGGTGATGGCATTGTGTTTTATTGCAAAAAGTACTTATTAAAATTACCCTTAACCGCAATGACTGAATTTTTCCATGTGGAAAACTGTTGGGTATTTTTTCACATTTTTCGAGCGCAGCAACTGACATAATTCTATATTTAATATTGGATATCAACCAATTTGGGTTTATGTTATTTTGTCTTAGTATCAGTTATTGCAGTCTTAAATACATTATTAGCTGTTATTGAGTTAACACATTACTAATAAAAATGTTTGGCTTTCCTATCAACTCCCCTTAATACCTAATAAAGAAAGATATTTTAATAAAAAGAGATATAAAAACTCGATGTTTTTTTATTTATATTAAAAATATTGTTTTTAATACTTCCTTGTTAATTTAAATTATCTATTTTAATCCTGCATTTTTATATTACTAAAGTCTCTGTTTTTTAGAATTTGTTAAAAACTTCTTGCTATTAAATTTAAAATAAATAAAAATATATAAAATATGAATAAATATTCATTAAGGTCTTGCGAAAATGAAAGAACGAACAACTGAATTGGTCGAAGGATTAAGGCACACTGTACCTTATATTAATGCTCACCATGGTAAAACATTTGTTATCTTACTCACTGGAGCGGTGTTAAAAAGCAATAATTATTCAAGTATTATCAATGATATTGGATTACTCTACAGCCTTGGTATCAAACTTATTATTGTTAATGGCGCTCGAAATCAAATTGATGAATCACTCAAAAAACACAATATTGAACCTAAATACCATAAAAATATGCGCATCACTGATACAGAAACGCTAGATATAATTAAGCAAATAACTGGATTGCTGCAACTTAATATTACTGCAAGCTTATCAATGAGCTTGAATAATACACCATTACAAGGCGCACATATTAGTGTTGTTAGCGGTAATTTTGTAATTGCTCAGCCTTTGGGCGTGGAAGATGGTGTTGACTATTGCCATACGGGTAAAATTCGCCGTATTAATAAAAAGGCTATATCTGAACAACTGGAGCGGGGCTCAATGGTGCTATTAGGACCTGTTGGCGTTTCAGTTACGGGAGAAAGCTTTAATTTAGCTTCTGAGGATATTGCTGCAGAAGTTGCTATTCGTTTAAAAGCAGATAAATTAATTAGTTTTTGTGACGAACAAGGTGTGCTTGATGAAAAAGGACATGTCATTACCGATCTTTACCCAAATGATGTAGATAGTTACATTCTTCAAAAAGAAAAGCAAGGAAAGCATTTATCTAGTGAGGCTCGTTTTTTACGTGCGGCATCGAAAGCATGTCGAAGTGGGGTGAGACGAAGTCATCTAGTGAGCTATTTGATTGATGGTTCTATTTTGCAAGAACTATTTTCACGGGACGGTATTGGAACACAGGTCGCAATGGAACATTCTGAACAAATTCGTCTTGCAACTATTAATGATATTGGTGGAATTTTAGAGCTTATTCGTCCTCTTGAAGAACAGGGTATTTTGGTTAGACGTTCGCGCGAGCAGTTAGAAATTGAAATAAATAAATTTATTATTATTGAACGTGATAATATGACTATTGGTTGTGCTGCTCTCTATCCTTATCCTGAAGAAAAAATGGGTGAAATGGCGTGTGTAGCAATTCATCCTGATTATCGCAATTCATCTAGAGGCGATTTACTGATACAAAAAATAGAAGAAAGAGCAAATAATTTAGGTTTAGAAAAAATATTTGTCTTAACTACACATAGTATTCATTGGTTTAGAGAAAAAGGGTTTAATCCAGCCGTTGTAGATGATTTGCCTATAAAAAAGAAACAGCTTTATAATTATCAACGCAACTCAAAAATTTTAATACTTGATATGCTTTGATTAACGTATTATTAAGTTTTATCCTAAAAAAAATTAGCATTTAGTAGAATGTAAAATTTGCATCGTAAATGACTTTTTTAGATAGAATCCTCTAGGGCGCGTTAATATAATATCCCCATTCTCGCCAATTGCTTCTGTTAAAGCCTTTCCATTAGCGGCTTTTGGTCTAATTTGCAGATAAGTACCATAACGAGCTGTGATTTTTTCAATTTGACCAAGGGCAATCATGTCCATGAGCTCTTGCCAATCTTGCTTTAGTTGCTGTTCTTGTTCTTTAGTGGGGGTCCACAAAATAGGGTGACCAACTTTTCGTTGATGTAGTGGAATCGATCTTTCACCTTCTATGGGAATCCAAAGTACTTTAGAAAGCTTATATTTAACGTGACTAGTTTCCCAAATAACACCATAATTTGCCATAAGTGGTATTACACTGACAAAAGTGGTTTCTAAAGGGCGCCCTTGTTTATCAACAGGGATTGTTTTTAATTCAATACCAAGATTAGCAAAATCACGCAGCGCTTTACTACCGGCGTTAGCCCCTAAAAATGTTTCAATAAGGTTGCCTACCCAACCTTTTTGTTTATTAAGGTTACTTGGTATAGGGATATTTAAATATTGTGCTATTTCACCGAAAGTATAACCAGCTACTAACTGCGCTCGGTTTAACAATTCTTGTTCACTGGTTGGATAAAATGTTGCCATGTAAAAAACGTTATCACTTAATAAATAACCCCACAGTTAATCAAAAAACTGTGGGCACCAAATTAAACTTAATTAACTTAATTTTTCAACCCAATTAGCGTAACAATTAATGATAATAGAAAGAAATTCTTTTGTTTTTTCGTTAATATTTCCATTTTCATCAAAAGCTGAATTAATATTACCAATATAAGCTTCTGGTTGTTGCATAGTTGGCATATCCAGGAAAACCAATGATTGGCGAAGTTGATGATTTGCACTAAAACCACCAATGGCACCTGGTGATACTGAAATTACCGCAGCAGGCTTTTTAGCCCAAACACTCTTGCCATAGGGTCGAGAACCTACATCAATAGCATTTTTAATAACTGCTGGTAAGCCACGGTTATATTCTGGAGTTACAAAAATTACACCACTACATTCCATTATTTCTTTTCGGAAAAGTGTATAAGGTGTAGGTGGTATATCAGTATCAATATCTTCGTTATAAAGTGGTAAATCGCCTATTTCAATTATATATAACGATATAGAAGAAGGAGCAATTTTTTGTAAAACTTTTGCTACTTTCAAGTTGTAAGAATCTTTACGTAAACTTCCGACTAATACGGCAATTTTTTTACTCATTTTCAATCCTCACATATGCTTAATAGAAGAGGCATATATACTGCCTCTTATCAACATTATTCACTATTAAAAATTAGTAATTAATGACCAGATGAATCCATTTTACGACCAGTTTCAAACAAGAACCATGCACGTCTTTCAGTTTGATCAATCCACTCTTCAATTAAACTTGCTGTTGCTGTGTCATTATATTTATCGCAAATATCGTGTGCCACACGCATACGTTCTGTTAGTTTAACATTGTCTTGGCATAGCTCAGCAAGCATATCAGAAGGCTCAACAAAATCAGCATCATTATCACTAATACTTTGTAATTTTGAAATATGACCAATTGATCGTAATGTTGTGCCACCTAATTTACGTACACGTTCAGCAATTGGATCGGTCATTGCGAATAGCTCTTCACCATGATCGTCTAACATTAAATGGTAATCACGAAAATGGGGACCGCTTACGTGCCAATGAAAGTTTTTTGTTTTTAAATATAAGGCAAAAACATCAGCTAACACAGAGTTCATTGCACCAGAAATATCTTTTGATGCTTTTTGCCCTAAGTCAGTTGGAAATAAAATTGCAGATTGTTGAATTTTTTTTGCAGAAATAGTACTTTTAGCCATAACATATTCTCCTTTTGTAGAATAATTTATTTACTGTACTTTACCAAAGTACGCTAACTACTTATAAATGTCCAATAATATTAGGCTATTTTTAACTATCACTGTTATTTCAGCAATCTATTATTTTTTGATTTGAACATATTAAATTATTATTTAAAGTAAAAGAAAATATTTTAAATTTTTATGAGGTTAAATATTTTAAATCTTTAAGATTTATAACTTTTTTTCGAAGTTAAACTTAATCAGTTGTGATCTTATTTAACATTAGCACAATAATAAGTGATAAACTGAATAAGAGAATAAAGTAAAAATGGCATTTAAAGCAATGATTGGGTACATGCAAAAATCTACACCAAAAAGTTTAAACTAAAAATTATTTCGCTCATTCTAGATAAAAGACATCCGTTTTCACAAATTTGTCGGAGCGTAAATATCAATAAAACTATATTAAGTTATTGGTAGCATTCTTATGTTAAATACAGATACTTAATTAATCTTATTTGTGGAATAATTAATGTAGGGACATAGCCAATATGTTTTTTATAATTTAAGTATCGATAGATATCGTTATTAAGGATAATAATTTAGATAATAAATATTATGGTAAACGTTGTATAACGATGCATTAAAGTAATTAAAGTTAGAGTAGTCCATAAATAAACTTAAAAATAAATTTTTATTTTCCTACTTCAATTTCGGACGTTAGCTGAGCTATAAAAAACATAAAGCAAAAAAACATCCGAAAAAATAAATTTAGTTTTTATTGAAAAAGATGGTTATTTTTTTGCTTATCTCATCTTTTAGAAAAGCAATCTTGCTCGGATAGTCCCTGATACATTTTTTAACTTAACTAATAACTCTTCAGCTTTGTCTTGCTTAACTCTATCAATATCAATAACAACATAACCAATTTTTGAGTCAGTTTGTAAATATTGGGCTGAAATATTTAGACCTTGTTCGGCAAAGAGCGTATTGATAGCGGTTAATACACCAGGTTGATTATGATGAATATTGATAAAGCGACTTGAACCTTTCTCGGGAATGGGTAACGAGGCTTCAGGGAAATTAACGGCAGAAAGTGTAGCTCCAGTATCTGAATATTTTGCGAGTTTAGTTGCAACTTCAATACCAATGTTTTCTTGCGCTTCGCTAGTTGAACCGCCGATGTGGGGAGTAATAATCACATTATCAAATTGACATAATGGAGATTCAAAAGGGTCGCTATTACTAGCTGGCTCTGTTGGAAATACATCGATTGCTGCACCACTAATTTTGTTTGTTTTTAGCGCTAGAGTTAAAGCATCTAGATCAATAACTTTACCTCGAGATGCGTTGATTAAAATTGCACCATTTTTCATGGTGTTGATTTCATTTTCACTAATCATTTTGATTGTTGTTGTGTTTTCAGGTACATGCATACTAATAATATCACTTATAGCAAGTAAATCTTTCATTGTTGGTATTTGTTTTGCATTACCTAAGGGCAATTTTGTCTCAATATCGTAAAAATAAACATTCATACCAAGTGACTCAGCTAGTACGCTTAATTGACTACCAATATGTCCATAACCAACAATTCCCAAATTTTTACCACGTGCTTCGTGAGAGCCGGTAGCAATTTTATTCCATTTACCTTGATGTGCTTTAGCGTTAGCTTCTGGTACTCGGCGCAATAATAAAATCGCTTCTGCTAGTACTAGTTCAGCAACAGAGCGCGTATTTGAAAATGGCGCATTAAAAACAGGGATACCTTTAAAGGTAGCTGTCTCAAGATCAACTTGATTAGTACCAATACAAAAGCAGCCAATACCAGCAAGTTTTGGTGCTGAATTAATGATGTCTTGGGTTAATTGTGTCCTTGACCGGATGCCAACAAAACGGACATCTTTTAAGGCTTCTTTAAGTTCAGAATGTGATAATGCACTTTTAAGATATTCAATATTGTTAAAGCCTGCTTTTTTTAATGTTTCTATTGCACTAGGGTGAACCCCTTCAAGTAACAAAAACTTATTTTCATCTTTGGTTAAAGCTTGAACAACCATTTTTCCCTCTCTTTTTTCCCTTTTAGGATATACATTGATGATTATTGTTACACAACTCGATGAAGCTTATCATTTTAAATAAACTTATTTTACCTCTTTTACGCCCATAGGCGTGCCTATAAGTGCAATATCAGCACCTTTGTTCGCAAATAATCCAACTGTTACAACACCTGCTATATTGTTGATTCGATTTTCTAATTCTATGGGATTAGCAATAACAAGATCATGAACATCCAGAATAACATTACCATTATCGGTTATGACATCTTGACGATATACAGGTTTACCGCCAAGCTTAAATAGTTCACGAGCAACATAGGAACGGGCCATTGGAATTACTTCGACGGGTAAAGGAAATTTTCCTAAAATATTAACAACTTTCGACTCATCTACAATGCAAATAAATTGTTTAGCAAGTGCCGCAACTATTTTTTCACGCGTTAAAGCTGCCCCTCCACCTTTAATCATTTGCATGTGATGATTAATTTCATCTGCACCATCGACATAAATATCTAGGCTATTGACTTCATTACAGTCAAGCACAGGAATACCATAACTTTTTAATTTTTGTGTGGATGCTTCTGAACTCGATACTGTTCCTTTTATTTTAGCTTTAATTGTAGCTAACGCATCTATAAAATGTGACGCTGTCGAGCCTGTGCCAACTCCCACTAATGAATCTGGCTTTATAAATTTTAATGCAGACCATCCAACTGCTTTTTTTAATTCATTTTGTGTCATAATATTACCGTATTTCGAGCATAATTTTCTCAAAAAAAATTTTTTTTGAAAGCAAAATTTTTGAAGATATGGCATAGTAACGAATTGGAAAGCAAAAATCATTAGGATATTTAAAAAATATATTAATTTTAGAGATATATTTAAAGCTTTTTGCGATATTAAAGTAACTTGATTACCCAAGCAATGATCAAATCATTAGTAAAGAGATTATGAAGCGTCCAGATTATAGAGCATTACAAGCATTAGATGCGGTGATAAAAGAACGAGGATTTGAAAGAGCAGCAGATAAATTGTGTATTACGCAACCTGCGGTATCGCAACGTATTAAACAATTAGAAAGCTTTTTTGGTCAACAACTTCTTGTTAGAACCATTCCCCCTAAAGCAACGAAACAAGGTGAGCATTTATTAGGCTTATTACATCAAGTTGAATTGCTTGAGCAACAGTGGTTAGGTGATAATGAACAAAATATTACACCTCTATCATTATCCATTGCGATTAACGCTGATTCTTTAGCAACTTGGCTTCTACCTGCGTTAAAACCTGTTTTAGATAAGAATATATTACGTTTTGATATTCAAGTAAAAGATGAGGAGCATACTTTAGAACTTTTGCGTTTAGGTACAGTGGTGGCAGCTATTAGCATCCAAGCCAATCCTTTACCTGGCTGCCTATCTGATTTATTAGGAGTATTGGATTATATTTTTGTTGCTTCTCCTAATTTTGCTAAAAAATATTTTCCTAATGGTGTAACTCGTGCATCCCTTTTGAAAGCGCCAGCTGTTGCTTTTGATCATTTAGATGATATGCATCAAGCATTCTTGCAAGAAAACTTTAATCTTACTCCAGGCAGTGTCATATGCCATATCACTAGTTCGTCAGAAGCTTTTGTTCAATTAGCTAAGCAAGGTTCTGCATGTTGTATGTTGCCGAGATTACAAGTTGAACAAGAATTGAAAAATGGTGAGCTTATAAATTTGACAGAAGGGTTATATCAAAGGCGCATACTGTATTGGCATCGTTTTGCACCAGAAAGTAGTATAATGCAAAATATCTCTGAAACATTGATTCGTTATGCGAAAAATACATTATTACAACCTCAAGATCGTAAATAATGATCATAATTTGAAAATCATTTACTGATAAGAGTTGGGTGTCCCAAAAACTTTCTAATAAAAATTTGTATTAACTTAAAGAGCTGAAGATATGAGCCAATTAAAAAATGACCGTTATTTACGTGCTTTGCAATGTCAGCCAACTGATTACACACCAATTTGGATGATGCGCCAAGCTGGTCGTTATTTACCTGAATATCGACAACTGAGAGCTAAATCAGGTAATTTTATGACAATGTGCCAAACTCCAGAGCTTGCATGTGAGGCAACGTTGCAACCTTTAAAAAGATTTGATTTAGATGCTGCTATTATATTTTCTGATATTTTAACTATCCCTGATGCCATGGGCTTTGGTTTATATTTTGGCGCAAGTGAAGGACCTAAATTTACTAAGTCTATCTCTTGTTTATCAGATATAAAACAATTGCCGATTCCCGATCCGATGCAATCTCTTAAATATGTAATGGATGCAATTAGTCTAACGAAAAAAGAATTAAATGGTAAAGTACCATTAATTGGTTTTTCAGGTAGTCCATGGACATTAGCTACCTATATGATCGAAGGTGGTAGTAGTAAAACGTTTACTAAAATAAAAAAAATGCTTTATGACGAACCACAAGCATTGCATCTGTTATTAGAAAAACTTGCTCATAGTGTTGCGTTATATCTAAATGCGCAAATTCAATCGGGTGCGCAATCAATTATGATTTTTGATACTTGGGGCGGAGTGTTAAGTCATCAAAGCTATCAAACATTCTCACTTGACTATATGCAATTGGTTTTATCGCAATTAAAGCAAGGTAAAAAAAGTGAAGATATAACCTCGTACATTCCTGTTACTTTATTTACTAAAGGGGGAGGATTATGGCTTGATAGTATTATTAATACTGGTTGCGATGCGGTGGGTGTGGATTGGACAGTAAATTTAAGTCAGATTACTCAAAAAGGCAAAATAGCAGTACAAGGGAATTTAGAACCTTGCGTTTTATATGCAGGAAAACAAGTAATTGAATCCAACGTGGAGGTCGTTCTTAATGAGTTTGGTCATCACAATGGGCATATTTTTAATTTAGGTCATGGTATTCAACAAGATATCCCTGTAGAGAATGTACAGCATTTGATTGAAGCGGTGCACCGACAGTCAAAAAGGTTTCATCATGATTAAAAATCCTGTTCAATTAAGAATAGAAAAATTACCAGTATGGCAGCAACGTTTATTTATGGTTTGCCTATGTGAGCGTATGTATCCAAACTTTGTTATTTATTGTCGTCAACAACAGAATGAAGAAAATGCAAAAAATTATAAAAAAATACTTGATTTAGTTTGGGAGTCATTATTGGTTAAGGATGTGAAAATTAATTTTGATTTACAGTTAGAAAAATTAGAAGCAATGATTCCTGTAATTACGAATGATAGTCCATATATTGTGTATCCTGCAATTGATGCGTGCCAGGCATTGAGTGAACTTTTGCACTCATATATCAGTGGTGAAATAGCTGAACATAGTGCCAAAGTCAGTAGTATATCAGCTGTTACTATTGCAGAATTTGAAATGACAAAATCTAATATTGAACTTTCAGAAGATGAACAGCTGCTTTTACCTTGTGTTATTGATGAATTTGACTTGCAATGGGATATTTTTCGACTGTTACGTGATGAAAAAAATGATGCAGTCGATTTGATAAAAGGTTTAAGGGCTGAAATTAGATTGGCTGAAACAAGTAATATTGGGTTATTTTTGAGCGATTAAAACAGTCAAGCCCTGATTTTTTTACTTTTTAATAAATTTTCCTTTTATATTAGAGCAATATAGACTACATTTAGTAGCAATGTAACTAAATGTTGTTTACAGGAAGAAAGTTAATCAATTAACTTTTCTGATTATGTTAACTTTAACAATAAAATAAATATGTAAGGATATTTCCATGAATAAAACAGAACTTGTTGATGCAATTGCTAGTAAAGCAGATATAACTAAAGTTGCAGCTAAAACTGCATTAGAAGCTACATTAGCGGCTATCACTGAATCATTAAAAGCTGGTGAGCCAGTTCAATTAGTTGGTTTTGGCACATTCAAAGTTAATTCTCGTAAAGCTCGCACTGGTCGTAATCCAAAAACGGGTAAAGAAATTAAAATTGCAGCAAGTAAAGTACCTGCATTTGTATCAGGTAAAAGCTTAAAAGAAGCAATCAAATAAATTACTTTTTCTTATAGTCAAATTGATTGATAGAAGTAATAGGTCATAGGGTGTATCCTTATGGCCTTGTCTTTAAATAAAAAATAAAATTCTTTAAAACAAGTTGATTTTAGGCTTTATTATCCTATTTATAAGTAATATTAAATCCTAATTACAAATTATACCGTTAACAATTTTAAGCGGTTATTTCAACCAATTTCGCTTGTAATATATTAACCAAATCTTGGGGCACGATTTCAATTTCTAATCCTCTTCGTCCGCCTGATATAAACATGGTAGAGTGCTCACTTGCACTCAAATCAATAAGTGTGGGTAGTTGCTGTTTTTGACCGAGTGGACTAATTCCTCCCACCAAATAACCTGTTACCTTTTGGGCTAAATTAGGATCAGCTAAATCTATTTTTTTACAGTTTAATACTTTTGCGGCTTTTTTAAGATCCAGATGACTATCGACAGGCAATACACAGACCGCTAATGTTTTATTATTACCATTTAAACTCACAATCAAGGTTTTAAATACCTGTGCCGCTGTAATATTCAAACTGGGATCAAGCTTATCAATAGCTTCTTGCCCATAATTGGTTTGGTTTGGATCGTGCTTATATTGATGGATATTAAATTTGATTTTTAACTTTTTAAGTAAATTAATCGCTGGTGTCATAATTGTTATCCAAATGGTTTTTCATTATAACAAATATAATACACAGCGAATTGATATAGCAAGTGAGTTTCCCCACCAATCTAAACTGGTGGGGATGAGAATAATTAAACGATCAAACTATTAGTTTATTGCTGATCATCTTTTGTTGGAAAGTTTGAGTTAGCATCATTAGTTGCTAACCAATAAAGACGATAGAAAAAGCTCGTCAGGAAGATATCAAAAAAGGCAGAACAGAACGAAAAGATAATATTAACTACTATATTGTTTTCACCGATTATCATAAACAATTTAGTAATAATCATTAAATATGCGATATTAATTAATAGCATAAGAAAAGAAGGAAGCCATTGCGTTTTTGTCAGTTGACAACTTAACGAAAATAACTCAGAGAAGCTTTTTTGTTTAGATTCAGCTAATAATCCAAAAAAGAAGCTAGTAAAAATAAAGAAAAGTACAGAGAAAATAATTAGCGTTATAAAAATTAATGAAATAATCAAAGGTTTGGGAAGTAGTGAATTTAAAGTAATAAAGATTAAAAATAAAAATAATACTATAACAACTAAGTGAAAAATCATCGCAAAGTAAAAAACAATAATTTTTAATAGATTTTCTAATACTTTAGACAGTAATAATTTGGGGTTAAGTTTATCACTTACATAAAGATTATAAACTGTTGCAATACTAATTGATTTTATAGCAATATAGATTGCAACTTCTATAATAATGACTGATACATAGCTAGCGATGTTTCCTGATAAATATAATTGTGTATACGTTTCTAGTTTGTAAAAGTAGTAACTTATAACTGGGCTCATTAGTGCTACTAATAGGCTTACAAGCGCAATTGGTATAATACGATTACGAAAAAAATTGCATGTTTGTGTAAAAACTAAAGAAAAAGGAATTTTTTTTTGCATTTCTATATAAGTTCCTTATATGTGGTAACAGGTTTAGTTACCACTATTATTTTTAAACGATTAAATTCGTAAATTAAGCTTGCAATAATGAAATATCAGCTACTTTCAAAAATAAGTTTTGTAGCTTTTTCAAAAGCGCTAATCGATTAAGTCTAATATCTTCATTGTCAACCATAACCATGACTGAATCAAAAAATGCATTCACTGTCTCTTTTAATGACGATAATTCAATTAATGCATCTTGATAACGGCTTTCACTAAAATAAGGTGAAAGTTTATCGGTTAAAATCACCAATTTTTTAGCTAACTCGCCTTCAGCACCTGCTTCTAACAATGCTGCATTGATCTGTTCAGGAATAGTAACCTCAACTTTAGATAAAATATT
This sequence comes from Gilliamella sp. Choc4-2, assembly GCF_001690355.1. Lineage (GTDB taxonomy): Bacteria > Pseudomonadota > Gammaproteobacteria > Enterobacterales > Orbaceae > Gilliamella > Gilliamella apicola_A. The sequence goes on along the minus strand of NZ_LZHG01000074.1, from coordinate 33,261 downwards.
TGACACTCGCTTATTAGCTTCGGCTAATGACGAAGCTTCGGGCAAGGTCCTAAAGTGAGTTACTGCTTTAATGCGTGCATCAAAATCAGCGGGTTTAGTTGGATTAAGTGCTAAAACAGCTTGAATTGTATCAATGGCAAAACCTTGCTCTTGGTACCAAGCGCGGAAACGACCTTGCATAAAATTAACAATATCATCAACCACATTCTTATTGGTCAGTTTACCGCCATATAATGATGCGGCATAATTGGCTAATTCAACTAGATCTAAAGATAATGCTTCTTCAACAATGATTCGTAACACACCAATAGCAGCGCGACGCAATGCAAAAGGATCTTTATCACCTTTAGGATGTTGACCAATACCAAAAATACCGGCTAAAGTATCCAATTTCTCAGCGATAGAAACTGCACAAGAAATAGCAGTGCTTGGTAATTCATCACCAGCAAAACGCGGTTTATATTGTTCTTCAATGGCGGTTGCAACTTCAATGCTTTCGCCATCTTTAAGTGCCAAATAACGACCCATAATGCCTTGTGTTTCAGGGAATTCAAAAACGGTATTAGTCACTAAATCGCATTTTGTTAATTTGCCCGCTCGTTTGGCTTGCTCAACATCAGCACCAATTTTATCGGCAATAAAGCCTGATAACGACTCAATGCGAATAGCTTTATCCTTAACTGTTCCAAGTTGTTGTTGAAATAAAACTGTTTCAAGGCGGGGCAAACGGTCTTCTAAACGTTGTTTTAAATCAGTTTGATAAAAGAACTCTGCATCGGCAAGGCGAGGGCGAACTACTTTTTCATTACCCGAAATTACAACTTGTGGATCTTTTGACTCAATATTAGCCACAAAGATAAAGTTTGGTAATAATTTGCCTTGTTTATCATAAACGGGAAAGTATTTTTGATCGCCTTTCATGGTATAAACCAAGGATTCAGCAGGAACTTCTAAAAATCGTTCCTCAAATTTAGCAGTTAACACAACGGGCCATTCAACCAGCGATGAAACTTCCTCAAGCAAATTATCTGTTAAATCTGCTTTACCGTTTAATTTTGCTGCTTCTTCTTCAGCTTGTTGTTTAATAATAGATTTACGTTTATCGTAGTCAGCAATTACTTTACCACGTTGTTCCAAAATTTCAGGATACTGGTCTGCATTATCAATAGTGAACTCTTGTTCACCCATAAAACGATGACCACGAATAATGCGATCTGATTTAATCTCTAAAATCGTACCGGGCACAAGCTCATTACCATACAACATAGTGACAGTATGACATGGACGAATAAATTCAACTTGACGAGCTGCCCAACGCATTGGTTTAGGAATAGGTAATTTACTTAATGCGGTTTTAACCATATCACATAACAAATTAACAACAGGTTGACCTTTTTGATTTTGAGTATAAGAAAGCCATTCACCTTTATCAGTTTGTATACGTTCAGCCTGATCAACAGTAATACCGCAACCACGAGCCCAACCTTCAGCAGCTTTTGTTGCATTGCCATTGGCATCAAAGGCTGCGCTAACCGCTGGACCTCGTTTAACTATTTGACTATCGGGTTGCGTATCATTCAAATTCAAAACTTTTAATGCTAAACGACGAGGCGATGCATACCAAAGTACCTCACCATGTTCTAAATTGGCATTGTCAAGCTGCTGTATAAAATTAGCCGCAAAGCTTTCTGCCAACGTGCGGAGTGATTTTGGTGGTAACTCTTCGGTACCAATTTCCACTAAAAATGTTTTTTGCATAATCTTCTAAATTCCTACTTTGATGCGCTTTCGTTAGATTGTGAATTTTGGCACATAGGGAAGCCAAGAGCTTCGCGAGATGCATAATAGGCTTCTGCCACCATTTTTGTTAATGTTCTGATGCGCAAAATATAACGTTGTCGCTCTGTTACTGAAATTGCTTTACGAGCATCAAGTAAATTAAAACAATGAGCCGCTTTTAAGATGCGCTCATAAGCAGGTAGTGGCAGTGGTTTTTCTAACTCCAGCAAAAACTTAGCTTCTTTTTCGTGTTGTTCGAAACAATAAAATAAAAATTCAACATTTGCATATTCAAAATTATAAGTGGACTGCTCTACCTCGTTTTGATGAAACACATCGCCATAAGTTGTTTTACCAAATGCACCATCACTCCAAACCAAATCATAAACACTGTCCACGCCTTGGATATACATTGCTAAGCGCTCAAGTCCATAAGTGATTTCACCAGTAACAGGCTTACATTCAAGCCCGCCAACTTGTTGAAAGTAAGTAAATTGGGTTACTTCCATACCATTTAACCAAATCTCCCAACCAAGCCCCCACGCACCAAGGGTTGGGTTTTCCCAATTATCTTCAACAAAACGAATATCATTAACAGTTGGGTCAAGACCTAATTGTTTTAACGAACCTAAATAAAGCTCTTGAATATTATCAGGAGAAGGTTTTAAGATAACTTGAAATTGATAATAATGCTGAAGCCTGTTTGGATTATCACCATAGCGGCCATCAGTTGGGCGACGTGATGGTTGAACATAAGCCGCATTAATAGGTTCTGGCCCCAGTGCTCGTAAACAAGTCATAGGATGAGATGTCCCCGCACCAACTTCCATATCCAATGGCTGAATCACGGTGCAACCTTGATTAGCCCAATAATCTTGTAACGTAAGTATTAAACCCTGAAAGGTTTTGACATTAAACTTTTGCATGCTGTTATCTTAATGGTTGAATTGATATTTTCGATAATTTAAATAGTGCTGTATTTTATACTTTTTCTTGTTGCTTGTGAAATCTCTAATCGTGCAATCTTACTATATCATTCAATCATTATCATCTAATAATCTAATAGGCTTTTGATTTTGCATCTTTACCAATTTGTAGGTATAGTGACATTATCATTAATACTTGGTAATAAATTATAAATAAAACGCCATGTCTATTTATCTAAAATTTTTTGTTATCACTTTAATTTTGGCCATCAAAATTAATTCTGTTTACGCTGATGATAATCAAAAGTTAGAATCCTTACGTCGCTCGATTGAAGAGCAAGAAAATCGTTTAGCTCAGCAGAGCAAAGAGCGTTCACAATTAGTGAAAGCATTAAAAGAACAAGAAACCGAAATAGCCAACTTGCTAACATTAATTGAGAAAAATAGTTTATTACTAAAGAAATTTAACGAACAAATTAATGAATTGATAAAGCAGATTGATGTCTTGAAGATTAAGCAAAAACAGCAACAAGAAGTATTGGCAAAACAAATTGAAAGTGCATTCAAAATAGGAAAGGCAGCAGGATTAGAACTGATTTTCTCCGGTGAAAAAAGTGAACTTAATGAACGTATTATCTCTTATTATGGTTACATTAATGAAGTAAGACAACAACAAATTCGTGATATTCAAATAACACAAATGCAATTAGATGAAAAGAAAAGTGAATTGCAGAAAATGCAGGCTTCTCATAAAACAATGCAAAATCAACAAAAAAAGGAGCAAAAACGGCTTGAAATAAATTGGAAAAAACGGCAAAAAACAATTATGTTTCTTGAGTCATCAATGCAGGCGAATAAACAAAAATTAGCAAATTTACGTGAAAACGAAGCAAAATTACAAGCTAAAATTGCGCAAGCTGAACAAGATAGTAGACGCATTGCTGAAGAAGAAGAAATGCAAGCTCAATATATTGCCGAAAAGCAAAAAAATACTAATTATATTCTCAGCTCAGATGAAAAAGCCCTGATGGCAAGGGTAAGTGGAATTGGTAAGCCGCAACATCAATTCAATTGGCCTGTAAGTGGAACTGTTGTTCATCAATATGGTGAGTCTTTACAAGGCGAGCTGCATTGGAAAGGTTTGGTAATTAATGCCGTAGATGGTACTCAAGTTAAAGCAATTACTGATGGGCGAGTAATTTTAGCTAACTGGTTACAAGGGTATGGTTTTATTGTGGCTATTGAGCATGGTAAAGGGGACATGAGTTTATATGGATATAATCAACGAGTATTAGTGAATGTAGGAGATAAAATTAAAAGTGGGCAATCGATAGCTCTTGTAGGATCGAGTGGAGGGCAAAATATACCGGCCCTTTATTTTGAGATTCGTCGAGATGGTAAGGCTCTTGATCCGAGTGGGTGGCTGAAATGAAGAAACATTTGGTCTGTATATTAATTTTAAATTTTTGGATATTAAATATACAAAATGTATGGGCAGCAAAGCTCGCTATTGTTATGGATGATTTTGGATATCGCCAACGCTATGAAGAACAAATTATTGCATTATCTTCTCATATTACCATTGCAGTTTTACCTTATTCTCCTAATGCCAAGCGCATTGCTACAATGGCTCATCAACATGGGAATGATGTGATTATCCACCTACCTATGGCTCCTTTAGGTAAACAGCCATTAGAGAAATATACGTTGTTTCCTCATATGACTGAAGCAGAAATAAGCCGAATTATTGATAATGCTGTCGAGCGAGTGCCTTATGCAATTGGTGTCAATAACCATATGGGGAGTTTGATGACATCAAACCAAAAAGGAATGGAATATGTTATGAAAGCATTAAGTCAGTATTCAATGTTTTTTTTGGATAGTAAAACCATTGGCAAAACACAGGTAAAAGTAGCAGCCCATAATTATAATATTCCTGTTGTTGTCAGAGATGTATTTTTAGATGATGACCAAAGCGAAAAAGCAATTAGGTATCAAGTTGATTTGGCTATTTCACTTGCGCGCAAAAATGGATATGCTATCGCAATAGGTCATCCTTATCCACAAACGATTAATGCATTAAAATTCAAGTTAGCCAATTTACCTGCTGATATTGAGTTAGTTAGCATAAGTCACTTAGCTACTCCATTAACTAAAAGGTCAAAAATAATTTTAAAAGATATTTTTGAAAAATATAAAAAACAATTTAGTAAAATATATTATCTTTTTTCTAATGTGCGATGACGAATTTGTACCTGCTTATTTTGTGCTCTGAAAATTTCAGCTAATCTTTCAGCAATGAAAACAGAGCGATGTTGACCACCAGTACAACCAATAGCAATAGTTAAATAACTGCGATTATTTTTTTCTAACATTGGAAACCATTGTTTTAAATAATTAGCAGTTTGATAAATAAAATTGGTAACTTCATCATGATTTAATAAATAGCTTTTTACGGGTTCATCTAGACCTGTTAAGGGACGTAAACTGGCATTCCAATGTGGATTAGGTAAAAAACGCACATCAAATACAAAATCGGCATCAATAGGCAAACCATATTTAAACCCAAATGATTCAAAAATAATAGTGAGTTCTCTTTCTTTTTTTCCTAGAACCCGTGATCTTAAGATATCTGATAATTCATGAACAGAAAGATTATCAGTATTAATGACTAAACTTGCATTTGATTTCAGGGGTTCTAAATATTTTTTTTCAAGATCAATAGCTTCTTCAAGTGAATATTGTTGATTAGTTAAAGGATGTATTCGCCTTGTTTCACTATAGCGCCGTATTAATGTATTACGACTACAATCAAAAAAAATAATTTCAGGCGTGACAGATTCGGGCAAACGTTGAAATATATCATGATTAAAATCAGAATTTGCAGGTAAGTTTCGAATATCAATACTGACAGCAACAGGTGTATTGTTATTCTTTAAAGTATCGGCTAACTGAGGTAATAAAACAATAGGAATATTATCAACACAATAAAACCCCATATCTTCTAGGGCTCGTAATGCAATAGATTTTCCTGAGCCAGAACGACCACTTACTATCATTAGAATCACTATATCAACTCCAAAATGATTGATGCTTTAATTATATACTGTTTATTTCCAAATGGGTAATTCTGATTAAAAACAATAATAGTATAAACAAAATTTTTTTAAAAAGGCTCAGTTTTGATTTTCTTAATTAATTGCTTAAGAGCTTGCCCTCTGTGAGAAATCTGGTTTTTGTGTTCTTTCGAGAGCTGTGCTGCTGTGAAATTAAGTTCTGGGATATAAAAAATTGGATCATAACCAAAACCGCCTTCACCTTGAGCTTCATTTAAGATTAAACCTTGCCATTTTCCCAAGCAGATAATTGGAGTTGGATCGCTTTCGTTTCGCATAAAAACTAATGCACAATAAAAGTAAGCTGTACGTTTTTCTTTCGGAACATTTTGTAGTGCATCTAATAGCTTTTGATTATTGCTTTTATCATTCCCATGTTCACCAGCATAACGTGCAGAATAGATTCCTGGCTGACCTTTTAGAGCATCTACCGATAATCCAGAATCATCAGCAATAGCTGGTAATCCAGTGAATTTGGAGGCATGTCTTGCCTTTAAAAGTGCATTTTCAATAAATGTTAAACCTGTTTCGTCGGCATCCGGTACATTAAATTGGCTTTGTGCAATAATATCAAAACCGGCATTAGCGAGTAATGCTTGCAATTCATTGACTTTACCTTGATTATTCGTTGCTAAAACAATTTTTTGCATTTTAATTTCCTTTATATCAGTTGGTTATCTGTTACTGATTTGAGTAGATTATATATAACGATTGCTAATTTTATATTCCTGCTTTTTTAAAAATCAGGCTCACAGCTAAACGTCATACTTTCGCCTGTTTTAGGATGGTTAATTGTTAGTAATTGAGCATGTAATAGCAACCTTTTTGACATAGCAAAGGCTTCAGGGTGGGCATAGAATTTATCGCCTAAAATAGGGTGACCAATGGCTTGCATATGTACCCGTAATTGATGTGATCGCCCAGTAAAAGGAAATAATTTCACTCGAGTTGTGTTGTCAGGATTGCGTGAAATAACTTGATATTCTGTCAGCGCATGTTTGCCATTTTCTAAATCGACCATTTGCCTTGGTCGATTGGGCCAATCACAAATTAGTGGTAATTCAACACGACCAGAATCTTGTTCAAGATGTCCATGCACAACAGCAATATAGTTTTTTTTAGGAATACGTTCACGAAACTGTTTTTTTATCTCTCGATCGGCGAGTTTAGAAAGTGCGGCAACCATGATACCACTGGTTGCCATATCTAACCGATGCACGGATTCAACGTAGCTATATTTTTGTTGCAATCGGTGAATAATACTATCAATAAATTGAGGTTTATTGCCTGAAACCGACAAAATACCCGGTTGTTTATTTACAACCACAATATGGTCGTCTTGATATAAAACAGATAGCCAAGGATCAATGGGGGGGTGATATTCCAAAAGCATTTAAATGTGACAATTTGTAAAATGAAATTGTCACATATTTTAACAAATTCAAAAAAAAGTGCTAGTTGAATGCAAATTTTACTTATTTTTCATTGTATTTTTTGGCGAAAAAATCTGTGAGAACAGCACAATCAAGCCAACAATAAGATAAGAAGCAAAGATGATGATCATCCACTGTGACATTTCAATAGTTAAAAATGTCCAAACTCTATCAGAGCAGGAGCCATAAGAGTTAAACATGCTAGGCAACCAAGAATTTAATGACAGCCAAGAGGGAAATTCCACATTAATTGCACAAGTATCAGCGAGATTTGGTTCAAATTGTAAGTGTGCATGGAGTGTAGCTAATCCAAAGCCCTTGTAAGCACTATAAATCCAAACAAAAATCCCAACTAATCTAAAGGTTATTTTATTAGGTGTGATGAGCCCAATAATGCTTGCAAGCATAATTCCATAAATAGCACAACGTTGATAAATACAGAGTGTACAAGGAGCAAGTCCTAAGCCATGTTGAAAGTAAAGCGCTATTAATTCAAAAGCAAAAGTTGAAAAGAAAAGTAAAAACCAAGCAAATCTTCCTTGTGAATATTGGTTAAGTTGTAATAACATACTATTTAATTCTCCCAGATTCCGTTATAATTAGTTAACTTTAATTATGCTGAAAATAACTGATTTATTCCTTGATTGGAAGTAGTGTAGTTTATTTTCTAATAATGTAAACGACTTTTATTTACTTATAGCGGATTAAGTACTTCTTATGGACTCAAATGCTCCACATACAAAACTACAAGTCTCATTTGTTACTATTTCTGAGGAAAATGCGACACAGCGTATTGATAACTTTTTAATCACCTATTTAAAAGGTGTACCAAAAAGTATGGTTTATCGCATTTTAAGAAAGGGTGAGGTTCGTGTTAATAAAAAACGGATTAAACCTGAATATAAATTAAACATTGGCGATGAGATTCGTATCCCTCCTGTTCGTATGATTGAAAAATCTACACCAGAAATTTCGACCAAGCTTAATAAAGTCGCTGATTTAGAAAAGGCAATCATCTATGAAGATGAGGTAATGTTGGCAATTAATAAGCCATCAGGTATTGCTGTTCATGGCGGTAGTGGCCTAAGTTTTGGCGTGATTGAAGGATTACGCGCCTTAAGACCTGAAGCGAAATTTTTAGAGTTGGTGCATCGCATAGATCGCGAAACATCGGGCGTGTTATTGATTGCTAAAAAACGCTCAGCACTAAAAGCGTTACACGAGCAGTTGCGCCTTAAACAAATACAAAAAAATTATTTGGCGCTTGTTAAGGGAAATTGGCCTTCTGAATGTAAAGTGATACAAGCTCCATTGCTTAAAAATGTATTAAAAAGCGGTGAGCGTGTGGTGAAGGTTGATAAAGAGGGTAAGCCTTCTGAAACGCGCTTTAAAGTTGAGGAGCGTTTCAATTTTGCTACTTTGATTAAAGCTAGCCCTGTTACTGGTCGTACACACCAAATTCGCATACATACTCAATACGCTAATCATCCAATTGCTTTTGATGATCGTTATGGCGATAGACAATTTGATGGGTTATTAGCTGATACGAAGCTTAATCGTTTATTTTTACATGCAGCAAGTGTAAGGTTTATTCATCCTAAAAATTTGCAAGAGATGCAATTAAATGCACCAATGGATGATGTTTTGCAGGCTTGCTTGTCATATCTAAGAAAAGATAAATATCAAAAAACAGAATCTTAAAATAAAAAAGGTAGTTACTACGAATGAAAGATATTAATTTATATTTAATTAGGCATGGGCAAACGCAGTGGAATATTAAAGATCAGATGCAAGGCTCTAAAAACTCACCGTTAACTGAACAAGGTATTTTAGGTGCTAAATTGACTGGACAATATTTAAAAAATGTTCCTTTTATTCAAGCATACTCAAGTACACAACAACGAGCTATGGAAACCCGCGATTATATTGTTAATGAAAATAATATTGCTATTCCTACTTTTGAGCTTGCTGATTTGCGTGAGATGGATTTTGGTATTTGGGAAGGTAAACATGTACCGACCTTAAAACAAGAAGTGCCCGAATTTAACATTTATTTAACTGAACCGGCTAATTTTGATGCTTCAGTCAATCAGGGCGAAAATTATCTTGATATACTAGGGCGTATGAAGCAAGCGTTAAATATCATTGTAAAAAACGCACCCCAAAATACCGGTGATATTTTGGTTGTCTCACACGGTACTGTATTACGCATATTACTTTGTGTTTTAAATGGTGGTGATTGGCGTTTACATCGTGATGAGGATTATTTCCCTCGAATGCTAAATACTAGCATTAGTGTGGTTAATTATAAGCAAGGTAATGAACAATCTGAAGGGAAATTTACTGTAAAATTCTTCAATAATGTGGATCATTTAGCTGATAAATAAGTATTTTGTTATCTTCTCGACTAATGGGTGTGTAAATAATTAGTCGAGAGGGTTTTGTTAATAAAATTATCGTTTATAAGCTGCATAACGTTTTTGTAGCTGTTTTAATTGATTAATTCTTGCATCAATTTTGGAAATCATTGTCTGATCGCCTTTTGTTTGATTCTTAGCATTTTGTAATAGTTGAATGGATTGTTGAAATTGACCTTCTAATGCAATTAATTCCGCTCTAGCACTCATTTCTTTTGCTCTTGCATGTAATCCCCCGTAAGCAGTGACGAGTAATTCCCATCCATTTGAGTCATCGTTATGGTCAAAAGTATAGCGATGTAACAAGCTTACGGCTTGTTGATAGTTTTTGTTTTTTATATACGCATTAGCTAAGTTTAGTTGCAATGTAGAACTATTTGGTGCTTTTTTTAATGCTGCCTGTAGGCGAGTTATTGCAGTACTGCTATTGTTGAGCGCTAAATCAATATCAGTCATTAAATCAATATACCAAATATTATTGGGATCACTATCTAATAATGGCTGTAGTTGTTGTTTCGCTTTTTGATTATTTCCACTTAGATTATCTGCTAAAGCATTAGCATAAATAATAGCTGTTTTACTTTGTTCATTGTTTAGTTTTTTATAATCTTCAACTAATAGCTTTGCGGTATTTTTATTTTTAGCCATTAATATGGCCAATCGAGCTTTCGCTAAATAGTAGTTTAATGACGGAGATACATTTTTTTTGCTATATTGCAATGAACGATTTCGAATATCGGTTAATCGGCTGTTAGGTAATGGGTGAGTAAGTAAAATTTCGGGAGCCTTACTACTAAATCGGCTTTGATCGGCAAGTTTTTGTAGAAATTCTGATGAAGCATAAGGATCAAATCCGGCTTTAGCAAGCGTCCTAAGACCAACCCTATCAGCTTCTTGTTCATTACTTTGTGTAAAACTAATTTTACTTTGAGTTGATCCTGCTATAGTACTTGTCATGGCAGCAATACCTGCTTCAGGATTAGCCAATGTAAGTAAGATTGAACCCAGCGTAGCTCCCCAAATATAAGGGCTATTGCGGTTTTGAGCTTCCATTGATCGAGCTAAATGGCGTTGTGTTACATGACCAATTTCATGTGCCATAACCGATGCTAATTGACTTTCGTTATCTGTGTCTAAAATAAGTTTCGAATGAATAACAACATTACCACCAAAAAAGGCAAAGGCATTAAGCATATCACTTTGCATAATATAAAAATGGAAAGGTGTTTGTACTGATTCTGATTTTGAAACTAATTTTTTTCCTAAATCATTAATGTATTGATTCAAGATTGGATCTTCGATGATAGGGGCTTGTGCTCGTAACATTCGCATATAATAATCGCCCATTTCCATTTCTTGACCAATATTTAGTGTTGATGCAGCAGCAGTTCCTATATCGGGGAGATTGATATTATCAGCATAAACAATAGATGTACTTTGTAATAATAATGAGGTGGATAATATCAATGCAATTGTTTTTTTTAACATTATTCTAACCAATTAAAATAAGAGTTGCGTTAATTTATTCTAGCTGAAAAAAACGACGATATCACTTTGAATTTATAATTAGAGGTTTAACTTATTTGATGTAACATGTGTTATGAATAATAATGCCTATTCTTGAATTGGTAAAATAACAACAACTGGATTAATTTGTTGCTGTTATTTTTATGATTGGCTTTATTATGCTTTTTGACGGCGGTTTTGGATAAATTGAATGATATTGTTAACTTTCACCATTTCTTTATCACCACCTGAGCGGTGTTTGTATTCCACTTCTCCATTATCGAGGTTGCGTTCACCAATTACGATAGTGTGAGGGATCCCGATTAGTTCCGCATCAGCAAACATCACGCCAGGGCGCTCTTTACGATCGTCAAATAAAACTTCAATACCAGCAGCTTGTAAATCAGCATAAAGTTTTTCGGCTGTTGCTTGAACTTTTTCGGATTTGTGCATGTTCATTGGAATAATGACAACGCTAAATGGAGCAATCGCTTCTGGCCATACAATACCACGGTCGTCATGACATTGTTCAATTGCAGCCGCTACAATTCGGCTAACGCCAATACCGTAACAACCCATAATCATAACGTGGTTTTGTCCATTTTCACCTTGGACTGTTGCTTTCATTGCTTGTGAATATTTTGTGCCAAGTTGGAAGATATGCCCAACTTCAATACCACGTTTAATTTGTAATGTGCCTTTGCCATCAGGGCTAATATCTCCTTCAACCACATTACGGATGTCTTCAATACGAGGTAAAGCAGTGTCACGTTCCCAATTGATATTAAAATAGTGTTTATGGTCAATGTTTGCACCAGCACTAAAGTCGCTCATAACAGCCACATCACGATCGATAATAATTGGCATGTTTAGATTTATTGGACCTAGCGAGCCAGGACCTGCGTTAACGGTAGCACGGATTTCTTCTTCGGTTGCAAATTCAAGTGGCGAGGCAACAATATCAATTTTTTCTGCTTTGATTTCATTTAATGTATGATCACCTCGAACCAGTAAAGCTACTAATTGATGACCACTTTCTTTAGTGGCTTTAACCATTAAGGTTTTTACGGTTTTTTCAATCGGTAAATTGAATTGTTCGACTAATTCGTCAATAGTTTTGGCATTGGGTGTATCAATTAACTCCATTGCTTTTGTAGGTTCAGCACGTTTTTGTGTTGGCGCTAATGCTTGAGCCATTTCTATGTTAGCAGCATAATCAGATTCAGTTGAAAAAACAATATCATCTTCGCCACTGTCGGCTAATACTTGAAACTCATGTGACCAGTTGCCACCAATTGATCCTGTATCAGCACGTACCGCTCTAAAGTTTAAACCAGCACGTGTAAAAATTGCGCTATAGGCTTTATACATCTCATCATAAGTTTCTTGTAATGATTCTTGTGTAGTATGGAAAGAGTATGCATCTTTCATAATAAATTCACGTGAACGCATCACACCAAAGCGAGGGCGTACTTCATCTCGAAATTTGGTTTGAATTTGATACACGTTAAGTGGTAATTGTTTATATGAGCTAACTTCATTACGCAGTAAGTCAGTAATCACTTCTTCATGAGTTGGACCTAATACAAAGTCACGGTTGCCACGATCTTTAATACGTAATAATTCAGGACCATATTGTTCCCAACGACCGCTTTCCTGCCAAATATCAGCAGGCTGTACAACAGGCATTAATACTTCTATTGCATCAGCTTTATTCATCTCTTCACGAACAATATTTTCTACTTTTTTAAGTACACGGTAACCAGTGGGAAGCCAGGTATATAAACCAGCAGCCACTTTTCGGATCATGCCTGCACGTAACATTAATTGATGGCTAATGACTTCAGCATCAGCAGGAGTTTCTTTTAGCGTAGAAAGAAGGTATTTACTGGTTCGCATAAATTTATCCTGAAAAAATAATTATATTTAAAAATATACTAAAAAATGCTAGTTAGTTTAGCAGCACCTAGCGCAACACTAAAGTAATTTTATTATTAATTGACGAGATAACAGTAGATTAATAATAAATTAGTTTAGTCGTTAATTTAAGGCAAGAAAAAAAGTATAAGTATAAATTACTTAAATTTAATTACTATGTTAACTATTAATATTTTGTGGTTTTGGGATTAAAAGTGTTTGTTAATATAAATTGATAGGAAATTTCTTTTAATTGTTAGCTTAATTGATATCTTTTGTGAGTAAAAAATTGTTGGAAGAGTAAAGATTAAATAGATGTAATTATTAAAATGTATATTTATAAGATATGCCATACGACATGATATATCTTATAAATATTGAGTATTTTCTAAATTGATTGTTGCTCTTCGCGTTCTTTAATTTCTTGTTTTTCTAATTTTTTTAAAATCTTTTTATGAATACCGCCAAAGCCACCATTACTCATAATTAAAATTGCATCAGTTGATTTAGCTGATTTAGTTATCATTTCAACAAGTAAATCGATATCACCTGACCAATATGCAGGCTGAATACAGGCATCAACAACATCAGCCACTAACCAGGGTAATTGTTCAGGTTGGAATATAAAAACTTCATCAGCACGACCTAATGATGGCGCTAATTCATCTTTCGATATACCTAATTTCATAGTATTTGAACGAGGCTCTAATACAGCAAGAATACGGCGGTTTTCGCCAATTTTACTGCGTAGTGCTTCAAGTGTAGCTAAGATAGCTGTTGGATGATGAGCAAAATCGTCATAAATTTCAATATGATTGACTTCACCATAAAGTTCTAAACGCCGTTTAGCATTAACAAAAGAACTGAGAGCTAAACAAGCATCATCAGGTTTAATACCAACATTATAAGCTGCAGCTATTGCCATTAACGCATTATGCATATTATGTTCACCTACAAGTGAATATTCAACTTCCCCCACCTTTTGGCTATTTAAATAGACGGCGAAATGACTTGCATCATTATTAATTCGTTGTGCTAACCAACCAGTTTCAGACTCGGTAAATACTTGTTCACTCCAACAGCCTTTGGTCAGTACTTGCTTGAGATTTACATCTTCATGAGGTGATATAATAAGTCCATTACTTGGCACTAATCGTACTAAATGATGAAATTGTTTTTGAATAGAATTTAGATCATCAAAAATATCAGCATGATCAAATTCTAAATTGTTCATGATAAGTGTTTTAGGGCAATAGTGCATGAATTTTGATCGCTTATCAAAAAATGAACAATCATATTCATCCGCTTCAATCACAAAAAAGTTACTTTCTCCTAACCTTGCGGAAACATCAAAATTACCCGGTACTCCACCAATAATAAAACCTTGTTGATAACCTTGTTTTTCTAAAATCCAGTTGACCATCCCTGCTGTTGTGGTTTTACCATGTGTGCCTGCCACGGCAATGACCCAGCGATCTCGTAAAACGTTATCATGCAACCATTGCGGTGCTGAAATGTAAGGGATATTATTATCTAATATATACTCAATACAAGGATTGCCCCTTGATAATGCGTTACCAATAATTACTAAATCTGGTATAGGATTGAGTTGCGATGGATCATAGCCTTCAATGATATCAATATTTTCTTTTTTTAAAAGGGTGCTCATTGGAGGATATACATTTTTATCTGATCCTGTTACTTTATGACCAAGTGAACGAGCTATTAATGCAATTCCTGCCATAAATGTGCCGCAAATTCCAAGAATATGAATACGCATTTTTAGTCCTTAATTTTGTATAAAATTTTGTAGGTAAAAATATCTCATTTTTATCAATATTATTTCAAATAATCATTTTATGTAAATTTGAAACAATTTAATAATTATAATCGATTTTTCTTGCTTAAGCGATAGGCCACAAATGCCTAATTAATAATTTAACAGCTTGATTACCTCGAAATTCATCAACATCTAAATGGTAAACAATTTTAACTTTTTTTATGGAATGATCTGGCCACTCAAGTCGGTTGACATTAAACGCAATACCTTCAATAAGTATGCTACTATTTACGGGTTCTAATAGTAGTTTTAAATGTTTGTCTGCTAATAATCTTTGTTGGTGAATAACAAATTCACCATCAAAAATTGGTTCAGAAAAACCTTCTCCCCATGGTCCTGATTCTTTTAGCAGCTTAGCTACAGAATAGGTAAAATCTTGTTTATCTACTTCACCATCAGTTTCAATAACCTGATTTAATGTATTTGAATTTAATCGGTTAACTAAAAGAGAATCAAAACATTGTCTAAAATAGGCTAAATTTTCTTCGCGTATTGTTAAACCTACAGCCATTGAATGACCACCAAAACTGACTAAAAGATCAGGGTGCATTTGATCTAATTCGTCAAGTAGATCGCGTAGATGAACACCTTGAATAGAACGCCCAGAACCTTTTAAAAAACCATTTTGTGCTGAAGCGAATGAAATAACTGGTCGGTAATATTTATCTTTTAAACGAGCTGATAATATACCGATAATCCCTTGATGCCAATCAGGATGATAAACAACTAAAGAATTTGGAATAGAAATATTTTGTTTTTCTATTTCCTCAACAAATGCTAAGGCTTCTTTGTGCATAGCCTGCTCAATTAACTTTCGATCACTATTGAGATTATCAAGATCAGTTGCTTTATTAAGCGCTATATCATAGTTATCACAAAGTAATAATTCAACGCCAAGTGACATATTATCCATTCTTCCTGCAGCATTTAATCTTGGTGCAATATAAAAGGCGAGATCTGTAGAGGTAAAGGAAGAAGGGTCTTTTTTGGCTATATGTAATAATGCTTTGATTCCTTCACAGCAATAATTTGAGCGTATTCTTTTCACACCTTGGTGAACTAATATACGGTTATTATGATCAAGTTTAACTACGTCAGCAATGGTACCTAATGCCACTAAATCTAATAAATTAGCAATATTATATTCGATCAAATTTTTGTTAGAAAACCAATTTTCTTGTCGTAATTTAGCGCGCAACGCTAACATAAAATAAAATGTTACACCAACACCAGCTAAGTGTTTAGATGGAAAAGAACAATCCGGCAAATTAGGATTAATTATCGCATCGGCATTTGGCAATTGTTCGGGACATAAATGGTGATCAGTAATAATTACTGTCAAGTTAGCTTGCTTAGCAAATTCAACTGCATCAACTGCTGAAATACCATTGTCTACCGTAATAATGAGATCTGTTTTTTGTAAAATAGCTTTTTCAACGACACTTATACTTAAACCATAACCATCTTCAAAACGATCTGGAATAATATAATCAACAAATTGGCATCCCATTGCTTTTAGCGCTTTAACAGCAAGAGCGGTACTCGTCGCACCGTCGGTATCAAAATCACCAACGATCATAATACGTTTATTACTCACCATTGCTGTATAAAGAATTTCAACTGCATTATCGATACCATATAACTTATCATAATTACATAAATTTCGTGTCGTATAATCAAGCTCTTGCATGCATGTGATACCACGCAGGGCAAAAATTCTCCGCAATAATAATGGGATATCTTTTGACAACTCTGGAAGTGATTCTGGTAATTTACGATGTAGTAGTTTATTCATATTCTTAATGTTAGCATTATGCTAACATGTATCTTCACATTAAGCTTAAATTTTAATTTATTATAAACTTGCTACAAATTAATTGGTTGATTTTTTAGCTAAAATATCAATTAATTTGTCTGCAGGTACATAACCTGAAACAAGTTGTCCATTTGGTAAAACAATCGCAGGTGTACCATTAATACCAAGCTGCCTACCTATGTTAAATTGTTGGGTTACATAAGGTATCATACTATTTGCCGGAGAAATTGATTCGCCTTTATAGGCTTTTTCAAATGCCGATTTACGATCAGCCATACTCCAAATTGATTGCATATTTTTGCCTATCTCACTATCAGCGCCAGCACGAGGAAAAGCAAAATAGTGTACTGAAATACCCACATCTAGATATTGGTTAATATTTTCGTGCAGTAATTTGCAGTAATGGCAGGTATAATCAGTAAATACAAAAATGATATATTTTTCATTTTTCGCTTTGTAAACAATGGCATCTTTTTCAATTGATTTTATTAGGTTTAAATTGTTATTATTCGCAATATTTTCAGGTTCGTTACCTTCAAAGTTGTAAATAGGACCTTGTGTTAAGTATTTACCATCATCGGAAACATAAAATAGACCGTCGGGGGTCATCACATTTTTTAATCCATTGACTGGACTATTTGAAATTTTAAAATCTTTGTCTTCATAACCTAATTTTTTCATTGTATTGGAAATATCATTGTTGCTAGCCAGTAATGGCGTTGTAATTAATGCAATACTTAAACCTAAAATTAATTTTTTCATTTAATTATCCTTATTTTGTAAGCTTTAAGCTCGAGGATGATGTTTACTATGTAACTGTTTTAATCTTTCTGTAGCGACATGTGTATATATTTGTGTTGTTGACAAACTACTGTGCCCCAATAGCATTTGAACAACGCGCAAATCTGCACCGTGATTAAGCAAATGCGTTGCGAAAGCATGGCGAAGAACATGAGGAGAAAGTAATTCAACATTTATATCAATTAGTATCGCATAATATTTTATTCGATGCCAGAATGTCTGTCGTGTCATTTTTTTGCCTAAGCGACTTGGAAAAAGTACATCTACAGGCCCATTTTTTAATAGATCATCGCGAGCATATTTAAAATAATACTCAAGCCAATAAATTGCCTCTTCGCCGAGTGGCACTAAACGTTCTTTATTGCCTTTACCTACTACTCTTACTACGCCTTGACGCAAACTAATATCGCTGATTTCTAAATTAACTAATTCGGAAACACGCAAACCAGTTGCATAAAGAACCTCTAACATTGCTTTATCACGAAGTTCGATTGAATCTTCAATATTGGGTGAATTAAGCAAGGCTTCAACTTGTGATTCAGTAAGATCTTTAGGTAGCTTCTTTGCTAATTTTGGTGATGAAAGAACGGCGGTTGGATCATCGTTACGGTAATTTTCTTGATATAAATATTGAAAGAAACGTTTAGTGGCACTAAGCAAACGAGCGGAGCTGCTGGTTTTATAACCATCATTAACTCGTTGCATTAAAAAATATTGTAAATTATGTGTTTCTGCTGTAAGGAAGCTGACATCTTGCTGTTGTAGTGATTGACTAAGTGATAATAAATCAAGTTTGTAAGAATCAATCGTATTTTCAGCTAAATTACGTTCTAACCATATTGAGTTTAAAAACTGTTCAATGAGATTTTTATTTTGTAGTGAGGCATTTTTTTTAGGCACTATAAAGTTATCTCTGCTGATATTTATTTTTGCATATTATATATCAACTCTGCTTAGGTTGCATTTTTAATAAAATGATTTAATTAGTAACAATAGGAACTATAGAAATCTTGTTTAAAAATAAAATTCCGCCAATGTTGATTGACGGAACGATAAAACAGATAATAGGAAAAGCTTTTTTCTCTAATTATAACCAACTATATTATAACTATAAATAATTGGTTAATGTTAATCAATTTCCTAATTCAAGATCAATAATTTCAATGCTATCTTTACCACCATAAACATCATACCAAGGTGTTGCATATTGTTTTAATATCTTATTGAGATGCTCAACATTTTCACGACCAGTTTGATCTAGCCAAAGTTTTAAACCTTCTTTACCGCCATTAGCATAGGCTGCAACACCTTCAAACCATGTTGCTCTCCCTCCAAGGATGCCGCTATATTTGGCGCCATTTTCACCGGCAAAAATAAGTTCTTGGTGGAAGGTCTTTGTTGGTACACCAGCACTTAAATAGATAAAAGGGCGGGTTGCTACTTCACTTGCTTGTTTAAAATAGTCAGCAGCTTGTTTTTGTGTGTAAACAACCACATTGTTGTCGTTAAAGCCTTCTACATTCTTAAACAATACGGGAACTTCGAGTTTTAAAATATCAATATAATACTGTTCTTTAGTAAACTCTTTTATCGTATTGATGACTTTTTGAGGTTTGATTTTTGCAAATTCAGGACTTTTATCATCGGTTATCACGTTATCATATACAATCGGTTCAACAAATACAGGAATATCAGCAGCTCTAGCTTCATTGCCTAAACGTTCTAAAAAAGCATGTTTTTTGTCTAAAATATCTTGAGGATCATCCGGATTATAATAAACCAATACTTTTGCGGCATCGGCACCTTTTTTTATTAGGCGTTGTAATGAATCCTCAGGCAAAATATCGGGTAATCGTCCTGGAGTATTTGCATCATATCCTGTTTTTTCGTATGACATGATTAATCCAGCATTGCTATTTTTAGCTGCCATGCCTTTAAAACCATATTCTTCATCTAACAAAATTGCACTAACATATTTAGTTAATTCTTGAGAAACAAGTTCTTTAAATTCATACACCATATCGATATGATAACGATCTTTCCCAACAGCAGATTCCATCATTTTAACCATTGAACCACGTTGATCAATCGCTAATGCTGCAATAATACCATCTTGATTTGATAATTGTTTCATGCGCGTGAATTTACCACGAGTAATACGTTTTATAGCCATTTTGCAACTCTCCTTTAAGAATAAAATCTTCTCATTGTAGGTTTTTGCTTGCTTGTTTATTAATCATTTGGTGCTGGTTTTATCTATCTCCATCATTTGTTATATTTCATTTTTATTTTTACTTTTTTTTGAAAAAAACTTATGATTATCTTTTTTAGTTAATATTTTATTTTCCAAAAATTAGGGAATTCGTTATATTAATACACAATATTAAAGTTTAATGTAAATAATAATTTACAAGGATGATTATGCCGGACATAGTAACCACTACGCAGATACGCACATTAAACCATCAAGATTATAAAACATTGGCGCTTTCTGCATTAGGTGGAGCATTAGAATTTTATGATTTTATTATTTTTGTCTTTTTTTCAATAACTATTGGTTATCTCTTTTTTCCAAATGATATGCCAGCTTGGTTAAGTCAAGTTCAAACATTTGGTATTTTTGCTGCGGGATATTTAATACGCCCATTGGGTGGAATTATTATGGCGCACTTTGGTGATCTTTTAGGCCGAAAAAGAATGTTTACACTAAGCATATTGCTTATGGCATTACCCACATTATTTATAGGTTGTTTACCCACTTACACAAATATTGGTATTTGGGCTCCTTTATTACTTTTACTTATGCGCTTATGTCAAGGCTTAGCTGTAGGCGGTGAAGTCCCTGGAGCTTGGACTTTTGTTGCAGAACATGTACCGAAAAATAAAATTGGCTTAGCTTGCGGAATTTTAACAAGTGGTTTAAGCCTAGGCATTTTACTTGGTTCATTAGTTTCAACTGCGATGAATAAATTTTTATCTTCTGAACAGATAATGGATTGGGGCTGGCGTATTCCATTTATTATTGGTGGTGTTTTTGGATTGATTGCGATGTATTTACGTCGTTGGTTAAAAGAAACACCAATTTTTCTTGAAATTAAAAAACGTAAACAACAAGAATTATCTAAAAAAGTACCTGTTATTACGGTATTAACTCAATACTTGCCTCAAACCATTTTATCAATGCTACTTACATGGGTACTTTCTGCTGGTATCATGGTTATCATGCTCATGACGCCAATTTTGTTACAAAAACAGTTTGGTTATTCACCGATTGATGCGTTGCAGGGTAATATATTAGCAATTATTGGATTAATTATAAGCTGCACTTTCTATGGCATGATGATGGATAGATTTTCTATAGGTAATGTTTTGTTTATTGGATGTTTTATTGCAGCAATTATGATCATTATCTTTTATTTTTGGTTAGATAATCCTCATATTTTATTTATTACTTACTCGCTGACAGGATTTAGTATAGGTATAGTTGGTTCTTTTTCTTATTTTATGGTTAAAGTGTTTCCTGCGCAAATTCGTTATAGTGGAGTCTCGTTTTCATTCAATATGGCCTATGCTATTGCAGGAGGCATAACGCCTTTACTGATTTCATTTTTTAGTGATTTCGTCAGTAAAATGGCTCCCACTATTTATGTGGTTGGATTATTTTGCTTAGGCGCCTTCATTGGATTATTTTTATTAATCAATAATAATTGCCAGAAATATCTTGCTACAGACATGAAATAAACGTAATTATTATCAATAATAAGGAACGAATATTTGTTACTCGTTCCTGTAAAATAAAAACATATTAGCGTTGTCTTCAAAATTACTTAAACTTTATCTTTTTTAAATAGCTAAATATTTGTTGATTTTCTTACATATCCATTAAAGTCATATCACTTTTTGCGGCTTTATTAATTACCAAACGGCATAGAATCCTGAGATGTTTTTTACAAAAATATAATCTAACAAATGAATAGTTATACAAATACCACATAGTAATTACACTGCTGTAGAAATAATTATTCTTTTATAAATTTGTGAAATTACTCATATTTTTTCAAAATAATTCGTTTAGAATGATAATCAATTATATTTTAACTTTAAAATTATTTAGGAGAAAAATATGAAAGCTGCTGTTATCAAACAAGAATGCGATGGACAAGTCGAAATTAAAGATATCCCAGTTCGTCCTTTAGAAGAGGGAGAGGCACTTGTTGACGTTGAATATTGTGGTCTTTGCCATACTGATCTCCATGTTGCAGCAGGAGATTTTGGTAAACAACCTGGACGCGTTATAGGACATGAAGGTGTAGGGATTGTGACTAAAGTTGCCCCAGATGTAAAAAGTCTAAAAATTGGTGATCGAGTAAGTATTGCATGGTTTCATGCAGGTTGTGGTACTTGTGAATATTGTATTTCTGGAAATGAAACATTTTGCCGCAGCGCATTAAATTCAGGTTATAGCGTAGATGGAGGTATGGCAGAACAGTGCATAGTTAAGGCTGATTATGCGGTTAAAGTGCCAGAAGGGCTTGATCCAGCACAAGCAACAAGTGTAACTTGCGCTGGTGTGACTACTTATAAGGGTATTAAAGTGGCTGGTACTAAACCAGGGCAATGGCTTGCTGTATTTGGTATTGGTGGATTAGGAACGCTCGCTATCGAATATGGTAAAAAAGTTTTTAATAATAAAATCGTTGCAATCAGTAATAGTGATAATCAATTAGAATTATGTAAAACATTAGGCGCTGATTTAGTCGTTAATCCTAGAAAAGTTGAAGATGTGGGCGCTTATATTAAAAAGTATACTGGTGGTGGTGTGCACGGTGCTGTTGTAACTTCTGTGACTAAAACAGCATTCAATCAAGCTATCAATTCAGTGCGACCTTTAGGGCGAGTGGTTGCCTTAGGTCTGCCTTCAGAAAATATGGATTTAAGTATTCCTAAAACAGTATTAGATGGTATTCAAGTTTTAGGTTCATTGGTTGGCACTCGTGAAGATTTAGCCGAAGCATTTCAGTTTAGTGCAGAAGGTAAGGTCGTGCCGATAGTTGAAAAAAGGCCATTGGAAGATATCAATGATATGATCGACGAAATGAAAGCAGGTAAAATTCGAGGTCGTATGGTTGTAGATATGAAAATGAAGAAGACTAAATAAGTTAACCTTAATTGTAATTCAAAAAGCTAGCTATATGCTGGCTTATTTTTATAAATAAAAATATTATTTATTTTATTTATTTAGTTTTTTATATAAACGATACTAATCTTCCTTGTGTTTTATGAATAATTCCCTATCATAACAAAATTTCGCCGTTAATTTTATATGTTTTAAGAGGAACTTTATGGCAGAGCACAATTTAGAGAATAACTTGCGCAAGGATCTTGGTTTAGTTTCTGCATTATCACTAGTTGTTGGAATGGTTTTAGGTGCAGGAGCTTTTATGAAACCACCATCAGTATTAGAAGTTACTGGTGATTATAATTATGCGCTATTAGCGTGGATAATAGGTGGCGCCATTTCTATTTGTGGCGGGTTAACACTTTGTGAATTAGGTGTAATGTTCCCAAAAACAGGAGGAATGCTAGTTTATTTAGAAAAAATATATGGCACCAAAATTTCTCATCTCTATGGTTGGATGATGACAGTTATTTTCGCTCCTTCATTAGTTGGAGCGTTGGTTGGATATTTTAGTTCAGTATTTTGTCTATTATTTAATATTGATGATTCTTATACAATGGCGGTAAGTGCTGGTGTTTTGGGTTTTATTGCTTTTATTAATGCTATTGGTATTAGAGAGGCAGGTTATTTACAGACAATTGCTACTGTTTGTAAACTTATTCCTATATTGTTATTGGCTATATTTGGATTATGTGAAGGAAATGGCCAAGTCGCATTATTCACTGCTAGTGGTCAAGGTATTGAATCTTATGCTCCTTTTGCAGTAGCTATTCTCGCCACCCTCTTTGCTTATGATGGTTGGGCACAAGTTGCATCAGTAGCTGGTGAGATTAATAATCCATCAAAAATATTACCTAAGGCGATTATTTTTGGCATTATTTTTCTTGTTGTTGTTTACGCTTGTATTAATATTGCATTATTTAAGATTTTTCCTGTCCAAGAGATGATTTCACTAGGTCATGATGCATCATCTGTTGCTTCACAACGGATGTTTGGACATTTTGGCGGAAATTTAGTTGCTGTTGGTATTATGGTTTCGATTCTTGGCGGAATTAATGGATATATTATGACGTTATCTCGTACTATATTTAGTATGGCTGAGAGGGGAACTATTATTGGCGCGCGTTATTTAAGTACTATTGATGATGATAGCCGCTCACCTGTTAATGCGATTATTGTTTTAGTTATTTTTTCTTTCTTATATTCAACGCTTCTTGATGCAGACCGTTTATCAGAAATCTCAATGTTTTCAATTTGGGTATTTTATTTACTAACGTTCGTTGGAGTGATGGTTGCTCGTAAAAAATACCCAGAAGTACATAGGCCTTATAAAGTTATTGGTTATCCAATAATTCCCATCATTGCAATGCTAGGGGCTGCTTATGTTATTTATGGTATGTTAGTTTACCAAACCATAAATGGTATTGTTTCTATCGTACTGACTTTAATTGGTTTGCCAATATATTATTATTACTATGGTAAAAATAAAAATAGAGAGCTTTCTCTTGGTGAAATGAAAAAATATACAATAAAAAGAATGGTAATCATTGCAGTTTCAACAATTATTATTGTAAATTTG
The DNA here is from genome assembly GCF_001690355.1 of Gilliamella sp. Choc4-2. Taxonomy (GTDB): domain Bacteria; phylum Pseudomonadota; class Gammaproteobacteria; order Enterobacterales; family Orbaceae; genus Gilliamella; species Gilliamella apicola_A. The sequence goes on along the minus strand of NZ_LZHG01000074.1, from coordinate 8,952 downwards.
TTTGTTGCTTATGGTTTTTTTGTTAGCAACTAAAATTAAAAGAGTTTATGAAAAAATGCCAGGCAAATTGTCTGGCATAATATTTTTTAAATGAGATAGTAATTATTTACTCAATATTCTCTCTGATACTTTTTTTAGGTTTAAAGGTATAGTTGAATATTACTAATAATGCAAAAATAGCAATAAAAATACTCATAATAATATCTTTATTAAACCATTTTGCCATATTACCTAGAATGATCCCAATACCACAAAAATCCACGTCTGAGAAAGTTGTATTTGCAAAACCAAGTGATCCTAAAACAGGCAATAAAAGAACCGGTAAAAATGTTACTAATAAACCATTAGCGAATGCGCCAAGCATTGCACCTCGGCGACCGCCCATAGCGTTACCAAATACACCTGCTGTGGCACCACAAAAGAAATGAGGAACAACACCAGGTAATATAAGAACGAAATCTAATTGCCCTAAAAAAAATAGTCCAACTAAGCCACCAAGGAAACTAAATAAAAATCCAACAAGCACAGCATTAGGGGCATATGGAAATACTACGGGACAATCAAGAGCTGGCTTTGCATTAGGTACTAATTTTTCTGAGAAGCCTGTAAATGCAGGTACAATTTCGGCCAGAATTAATCGTACACCTTGAAGAATAATAAATACACCGGCAGCAAAGGTAATCGCTTCTATAATCGCATAAACTAAATAATTTTCACCGCTACTTAGTTCTTTTTCGACATAAGAAGAACCAGCAAATATGGCTAAAATGAGATAAATAACCATCATTGTTAATGAAATTGAGATTGAACTATCTCGTAAAAAACTTAGATTTTTAGGTAAATTCATATCTTCTGTTGATCGAGATTTTTTACCTACAGCTTGCCCAATCCAGCCAGCTAATACATATCCTAAAGTACCAAAATGACCAAATGCGACATCACTATTACCCGTAATTTTATGCATGTGAGGTTGTGCTAAAGCAGGGAAAAATGCCATGATGAGTCCCAGAACTAACGAACCTGTGAATACAAGTTGCCAGCCACCAAATCCTGCTACAGTTAAAATAATACTAATCATACAGGCCATATAAAAAGTATGGTGTCCTGTCAAAAAGATAAATTTTAAACGAGTAAAACGCGCAACGATAATATTGGCAACCATGCCAAATGCCATAATTAATGCGGTTGCTGTACCATATTGTTCTAACGCCATAGAAACAATTGCTTCATTATTAGGAATAATTCCTTGTAATTTAAAAGCCTGTTCAAACATGCTCCCCAATGGAGTAATCGCACTGATTAGAACTGTTGCTCCACCACCTAATACCAAAAATCCGAGAATCGTTTTAATAGTTCCTTTAATCGTATCAGCAAATGGCTTTCGTTGAATCAATAATCCAATCATAGCAATAAGACCAACTAATACAGCAGGAACCTTTAAAATATCAACAATAAATTTTACTATTTCTTGAATCATAGCAATACCTCATGATTTAATCAGCATTTAGCAAAATGCTCAACGAGTTTTGATTCTAGATCGTTGATATCAATAATATTGCTTAGTACGACTAATTTATCTGCAGGGATTCCTGAGCTAGTGGCTAAATCTTTTGTCATAACAAACAGATCGGCTTCATCTGGTGTTATAGACGCAAGATCTGCATGCGTAACTTCAGCATCAACATTTAATTTTTTTAGTACTTTTTTAATATTCATTTCTACCATAAAACTACTACCTAAACCTTGACCACAAACAGCCATAATTTTCATATCTTTTTCCTTTAGTTAGTCTTACTAAATTTAATAACGATTAATTACTGATAGAATTTGTTCACGATGTTGGGCATTAAAAATTGTCTGAATATCGTTTACTTCAGTAAACAATGTTGCTAATTGAGTTAACATTTTTATGTGACTTGTATTATCAATTGCAGCTAATAATGTAATTAAATATACGGGGTCATTATCAGCTGAGTTGAAGTTGACACCGTGTTTCACAACTAACATGGATAATCCTAACTGATTCACACCTTGCTCAGGTCTGGCATGAGGCATAGCAATACCTGGAGCCAACACATAGTAAGACCCCATTGTTTCATGCGATTTAAAAATTGCCTCAATATAGTTAGGGGAAATAGTATTATTAGTTAATAAAGGCGATGCACAAAGCTGTATAGCTGCTTTCCAATCACTAACAGAATCAACAACATTTACTGTTTGTTGTGTTAAATATCTTGCGAGCATTTTCTCTCCATTAAAATATTTATGACAATTTATTAAATAAACTATCATATGGTTTAAACATAGCCACCTATAAGATAATAGAAATGTGATAGCGCTATCAAACTTGAATGAAATTTTATTTATTTTGTGATTTAGATAACATTTTTAATGAATTAATCAAAAATAACCCTATTAATAAAATAATATTATCTAAAAAATTGTCATTTAAAATAATAGGCTATTGGCGTTCACATTAATTTATCGCTAGCTTGATGATGGTTAAAATCAACATTCCTTAGATACTGCTTAGCTCAGATTAAATTAGGATAAAAAATGCAAAGTGTAAAAAAGTGAAGAAGTACAGGGCAGATTACTTTATTCGATGTGGCTAAATATGCAGGTGTGGGCACTATGACTGTGTCTCGTGCTTTACGCACTTCTGGAAGAGTTTCAGATAAACTTCGCAAAAAGATTCAAATTGCTATTGATGTGTTAGGATATAAACCAAATGTGGCAGCGAGTTTGTTAGCCTCTGCATCGGCTAACCCAGTTATTGCGGTTATAACCACAAAAATCCATGATCATTCTGCTCAAATCTTACTTGATGCATTACAAGCAAGTTTAACTAAACAAGGATATACAATATTGTTTGTTGAATCTGACTATAATTATAAACGAGAATCACAGTTGCTGGATAATCTATACAATTATAACCTTGAAGCAATATTGTTATTTTATGTCGAAAATGACGCTATTATTGAAAACATTAATTTAAAAAAAATGATTCCAATTATGAATATTGGTAAGCAAGATGATATATCAGCAGATGCTTACGTAGGGTTAGATAATAGTTTGGCAATGTATATGTTAACCGAACATATAATAAAAAAGGTTATCAAAATATTGGATTACTCTGTGCTAGCCATCAAAATTTTCTTTTTCAACAACGTTTACATGGCTGGTATAAAGCAATGTTAGATTATCATTTACCTACTCACCGAGTTATCAATGCTGCTCTACCTCCCAACTTTAGTACTGGAAGTTTATTACTTTCCGATATACTGTTAAATTGGCCTGAAATTAATGCATTAATTTGCACTACAGATGAATTAGCATGCGGTGTGCTTTATGAGTGCCAACGGCGACATATCCGAGTACCTCACCAATTAGCTGTTAGTGGATTTGGTGATAACGAGTTTAGTCAATTCAGTTTTCCTCCTTTAACAACGGTATCTTTACCGTCTGAAAAAATAGGAGAATATCTAGCGAGTCAATTATTAAATAAGTTAAGAGGTGAAACTCATTGCCATAAGCCAGATTTGTCTGTGTTAGTTCCTACACTTCGTTTAAGAACAAGCAGTTAGTTATTATTGGATGGATTTTGAGTATGCTTCTAATTTACTAGTAAGTAACTCTAAAAATAATGAATAATTGCATCAGGTTATGGCTATTTTATTTAAATTTATTTGCCAAATAAGATATATGTCAATGCTAAGCCTTCTATCTTGATTTTTTACAGGGAACTTGTCAGAGAGTAAATACTGAACCCAAAGGCACCAATTTTCCGTAAGCTATAGTAATAAAAGGAAGAAAGATTTTTAAAATGTCAGAAAATAGGTAGTGGTCGGCGAGAGAGGATTCGAACCTCCGACCCACTGGTCCCAAACCAGTTGCGCTACCAAGCTGCGCTACTCGCCGTTAGGAAGCGCATGATACTGCGCTTCCTAAAAAGTGTCAAGACTTACCACGAAAAATTATGCTTTTTATTTCCTTATTTTGATAAAGGAGCGGGTGTTTTACCAATACGTTGATAAAATTCAACAACAAAATCCTCATAACGTTTATTAGCAACCGCCTCTCGAATTTCTGCCATTAAGCGTTGATAATAGCGTAAATTATGAATAGTATTTAACCTAGCGCCTAAGATCTCACCACATTTATCTAAGTGATGGAGGTACGATTTAGTATAATTTTTACACGTATAACAGTCACAATATGGATCAAGAGGCGAGGTATCATCTTTATATTTAGCATTACGAATTTTAACTACACCATTTGTCACAAATAGATGACCATTACGTGCATTACGGGTTGGCATTACACAGTCAAACATATCAATACCACGGCGTACGCCCTCTACTAAATCTTCAGGTTTACCTACACCCATTAAATAACGAGGCTTATCAGCAGGCAATTGTGGGCATGTGCCTTCTAAAATGCGATGCATATCGGCTTTAGGTTCACCAACGGCAAGTCCTCCAACAGCGTATCCGTCAAAACCGATTTCAGTTAATCCTTTAATAGAAATATCACGTAATTCTTGGTGTATACCTCCTTGCACAATGCCAAAAAGCGCATTTTTATTGCCTAATTCGTCAAAACGCTGACGGCTACGTTTTGCCCAACGTAATGACATCTCCATTGATTTTTTAACATAGTCCCATTCGGCTGGAAAGGGGGCACATTCATCAAAAATCATCACAATATCTGAACCAAGATCATATTGGATTTCCATTGAAATTTCAGGAGATAAGAAAATTGAATCACCATTAATAGGATTACGGAAATAAACACCTTCTTCTTTAATTTTTCGGATATGGCCAAGACTAAAAACTTGGAATCCACCTGAATCAGTTAAGATTGGTCCAGGCCATTGCATAAAATCATGTAAATCTCCATGTTTACGCATAATTTTTTGCCCAGGTCTTAGCCATAAATGAAAGGTGTTGCCAAGTAATATTTGTGCGCCTGTTGCAGCCACTTCTTCTGGCGTCATGCCTTTTACTGTGCCATACGTGCCAACAGGCATAAATGCTGGGGTTTCAACAATATATTCGACGCCACGACGTTCGAATTTCATACGTCCTCGACGAGCTAGCCCGTCAGTATTGCCTAGTTCAAATTTCATTTTTTTGTTAACCTCTTGCGACCAAATAAACAGTTTGGCGCAAATTAATTATTACCATAATACATTTTGTATCAACAAATTGACCATCTAGTTTATCGTTCCTAGCTTAGATAGACAACTTTTAGAAAGGATTAAAACATTTTAACCCATGTTATTTCATTATTATCATGTTTAATAGCGTGCTCACCTATCAGTTGTCAAAAACAAAATAATCAAACTTTATTAATTATATCAGTACAAAAAATCATCAAAACAAGTTGTTTTAGCAATTAGTTAACAAGCATTCCTAATTGGCTAACTAAAGCTTAATCAGAGTTAATTCGATGCATTTTTCAGAAAGCCAATAATATTAAATAGAAATATTACACATCGTTCTGCTTAGCAATAAACATAGCATCACCATAGCTAAAGAATCGATACAGCTCTTTTACGGCTTGTTGATAAGCGTTCATAGTATTTTCATAACCAGCAAAGGCTGAAACTAGCATAATTAATGTTGATTCAGGTAGATGAAAATTTGTGATTAATGAATCGACTACATTAAAATGATAACCAGGATAAATAAAAATTTGTGTGTCACCAAAAAATGGTGTGATGCAGCCAGTTTTTTGAGCGGCGCTTTCTAGCGCTCTAACAGATGTTGTGCCAACAGCAATGACTTTATTTCCACGAAATTTACAAGTTAGAACTGCATCTACTACTGATTCAGGAACTTCAGCATATTCCGCGTGCATAACATGTGATTCAATATTTTCAACTCTAACTGGTTGAAAAGTGCCAGCACCAACGTGTAAAGTGACAAAAGCGATTTCTGCGCCTTTTTCTTTCAGTTTTGCTATTAAAGGATCATCAAAATGCAGACCAGCTGTAGGAGCAGCAACAGCACCTGGCACTTTACTATAAACAGTTTGATAAACCTCATGATCTTGCTCATCATCTGGGCGATCGATGTAAGGAGGGAGCGGAATATGCCCTATTTTATTCAAAATACTGAGTACATCATTCGGAAATTGCAATTCAAATAAGGTATCATGCCGAGCTAACATGGTTACTCTGATTGGTTCATTTTCTCCTAATAACAATTCTGTTCCTGCTTTAGGCGATTTTGATGCTTTAATATGGGCAAGTGCTCGGTTATTATCTAATAATCTCTCAATTAGTATTTCAATTTTTCCTCCCGACATCTTTTTACCATACAGGCGGGCAGGAATCACTTTTGTATTATTAAAAATCAGCAAATCACCAGGATTGATTTTCTCAATAATATCAGTAAATACACCATGTTCAATTTTGCCGGTATTACCATCAAGAGATAAAAGTCGGCAGCTACTTCTTATTTTAGAAGGATGCTTTGCTATAAGTTCTTTCGGAAGCGTAAAATTAAAATCGGATAGTTGCATAATTATAAACCTTAAAAATGAAGAACTAGTCTAAATGCCATAAAATAAGTAAGCAAGCAATTATTTATTGATTATTATCAAAGTTAGTTTAAAATTCGTTTCGGTTAACTGACGTTATCAAAAAAATCAATTATTATTTATATAAGGAAAATAGTATGAAAAAACATTCAAAAGCCTTTTTTGCTGTACTTCCTTTAGTTGCTTCAATGTCATTAGTTGGCTGTAACAGCATGGGCTTTGATGATTATGCTAATTTTGGGATGAGAGGTATAAAAGCTGCAACTCTTAGTGATAATGAAGTGAAAACGTTGAGTGCCAAATCATGCGCTCAAATGGATGCTAAATCAAGAATTGCCCCAGCAAACAATGCTTATACTAAACGATTAAGAAAGATTAGTAAAACACTTGGTAATAATTTAAATGGAATACCAATTTCATATAAAGTATATCTTACAAAAGATGTTAATGCATGGGCAATGGCTAATGGATGTGTTCGTGTTTATAGTGGTCTAATGGATATGATGACTGATAATGAAATTCAAGGCGTTTTAGGGCATGAATTAGGTCATGTTGCTTTAGGTCATAGTAAAAAAGCCATGCAAGTTGCTTATGCAACTGAGATTGCTCGTAATGCAGCTGCTAGTTCTGGAAATGCTGCAGTAACTACACTATCTAAATCTAAATTAGGAGCTTTGGCTACAGCAGTTGTTAATGCTCAATTCTCTCAGACCCAAGAAAAAGAAGCTGATAACTATTCTTTTGATCTCTTAGTTAAGAAAAAAATTAATCCTGCAGGGCTTGCAACAGCTTTCGATAAGTTAGGTAGTGGTGATACATCATTATTAAGTAGTCATCCATCCTCATCATCACGAGCAGCAAATATTCGTAAAAAAATTGCAGATTTGAAAAAACTAACAGAATTGAAGAAATAAATACTGTAGACTAAGTTGAAAGGCGCCACTACGGCGCTTTATTTATTTTCAAATGGTTAAAATAAATTTACTTTAGTAAGTTGCACTTTCTTAAATTAACTTATTAATCTGCTTTGACTAAACATTTTAAATAATTTGACTTAACTATTAAATTAATAGTTATGGTTTAATCCTTATCTTTATTGTTATCAAAACATTAATAATTTATTAAATTATTTCTCAAAAGTTAATATTCAAATAATCCGAAACACATAATGTTGCTATATTACTAGTTAATAATGAACTAGTTTAAATCAATTTAAACTTTCAATCTTTTTAAAGAAAAAAATAAAATACCTTTGCAAAATTGTATATTTAAAACGCTAATTCCTTATATTTTAAAATATAAGTGTTAATTATAATAATTATTGAATATTTGTAATTATAAATGTATTATTACTGATAATTTTTTGATAATTTAGTTTTAAATAATTTTTATTTCGTAAATTATCTTAAAATTAATTGTTCGGACATCGATCACCTTTATAGGCATTGACTAGTATTTAAACCAATACCTACCAAATGGTTTTTGATAGTTGCTATAAATCATCAATTCATTGTTTATGACGATGAAGTAATTATTATATAAATTGTGGATGCATTAATGGAAGTTGCTACATCAATTAACTGATAGATAGATTGTTATCGTTACTTACAATGGTTTAGAGTTAATTAAAAAAGCAATTGACATTAAGGTAAAGGAAGTAAAAGTAATGAAAAAACATAACTGGACTCGGCATTTGCCTTGCCTAGGCGTAAGTGCTGCTTTTTTACTTAGTTCAAATACTATTTATGCTGGCACGCACTATGTACCTAAACTAAATGTTATTCGGGATGAATTTAATACAGAAGAGAAGCTTAATCTCAGTATTTATAACCCAAAAGTTAAGTTAACATCCGATGGGTTATTTACCACTCCAATGGGGCTTTATGTCTACACCAACTATCCCACCAAAATAGCCGAATATCAAATTACAATTTACCGACAATCGGACGTGGATAATCAATATCCATTAAAGACATTGCGTTTTAGTGATATTAGTCCTTATGAAGCGGTATTATGGAATGGTGATACCGATAATGGTGAGCCGTTATCGATTGATACAGAGTATAAAGCGGTTTTAACTACGATTAGTCATACAGGATTAAAAGATAATGTTTATGCGGTAATGTTTCGTACTTTGGGTCATGGCGTGACTCAAGAAAGTGATTTTATTGCTTATACTAAACCCAATGTTGAAGCTGATTTGGTTAATAACGGAGCGTTATTTTACGGTCAATTAAAATCCGACAGTACGATTCCTGGATTTGGGCAAAGTCGTATTGATCATCAAGGTATAGTTGCCTCAGCTCAAGATCGTAAGGTAGTAATACAAATGAGCGGTCTGAACGATAAGAAAGAAGTCATGCTAAATGGTCAGCGATTGGTGGTGGATAATCATGGTCGAGC
>NZ_LZHG01000073.1 GCF_001690355.1 Gilliamella sp. Choc4-2 | reverse complement strand
CCTGCCGTTGCAGGCCACGGTTACATTATTTGGCAAGAATGGGCAACGTGATGAGGATATGATTGAATCTCGCTTTAATATCAGTTCAACAGGGGTAAATAACCACTCAGTAGTGGCGCACTCCCCAATCCACCTAAACGAAGATAAAGCCAAAGAAACCCTAAAAATCACCGAATATGTCACCACCGATAAAAACTATTTTATCGACCATTATGAAGCAAAAACCTTTAAAACCCTCACTCAGGGCAAAGCGGTATGGCAATCTAATTTTACCGATATTGAAAAAATCGAAGTAAAAGAGCCAGCTCCTAACCAGCCAGAAAGTCACCTAACGGTAATAACCTGGGTAGCGGGCACCTTTGCTTATGATCTAATAAATAACTACCAAATCAATATCAGCTCTAATGCACAAGATGATGACGAAATCCCACTCATCATTAATCGAAGCAGTAACCAATTTCACGATGAATAAATAAAAGGAGAATAAAATGCCATCAAAATACCGCCCGCAAATTCTTGGTTGGTTTGGGGATCTAGATAAAGGTCCTCGTTTAGTGCCCCTGCATGACGATCGCTTAAGTTATGCCAATAATACCTATTGTGCCTTTATTCGTCAGGATCACAATGATCAGATTTTTTATGGCTGTCTCCATTTTGTTATTGTTATTGTTTTATTTATACTTCTTATTGGTTTTCCTACATTTATTATGGATTATGATCATCCAGATAGTGGTAGCATGCTTTGTTTGATTGGAATTATTGGATTTATTACTTGTTGTGCCGCTATGTATTATGCGGTTCCTCAACTGTATCATTATCTATTCTCCCGCTATGGCAGCCCCATTATATTTAATCGTAAAACCGGTAAAGTCTATGTTAACGAAAGTTACTTTTTTAACTTTAAGTTTTTACATCACCCTTCGGTATTTTTACAACCGAAAAAACGCCGAATAAAAGAGTATGATTGGAACGATTTGCACGGTGTTATTATTCATAATATGTCACGTAATGCCTTAAGTTCAACCGTGTTAATGGTCTGCCAACCGGGCACGCACCAAGTGATAGATCATATTATGTTAGATCCTATGCGAGCCGGTGCAGGAAGTACATTTGTTTGGGGATGGATCAATAGTTTTATGTTTTTTTGTGATGTTGCCAATATCGATGACGGCGAATATAAGTCAGATCAAGAAGCGGAATTTAAAGCCCATAGGATTGAAGGTGAAGGCTGGCCCGAATGGATGGTCGAAGCATTTAATGCCACATCGCAAGAAGAGCTCGCCGAAATCAAACAACGACACCATATAACGGAATAATATAATAAAAATATTATTAAAATAATGGACACCGTTAAAGAAGGTGAAAGCCAAGATAAAAAAATGCACCAACTGGCGATTGACTTAGGCTCGTTAGCGTTATTAAGTGTTGATAGCGTGGCTTTATACCGTGACATCAAATTAAAAATGCAGCTAGTTAAAGCGATGCGTTCAACGGTTTCGGGCACATTAGTGCCTGAAATTAAAGCCAGACTGATGTTAAATACCTTGATTTCTAAAACCGTAGCCAAAGCCTTTGCGGCTATAACTATTTTTGAAGCCTTAGGCGAGTTAAAAAGTGCCTTGGGGATGTGGAATATG
>NZ_LZHG01000072.1 GCF_001690355.1 Gilliamella sp. Choc4-2 | reverse complement strand
CTTAATATTAGGTAGTAGTTTACTGATGTTATCGTTACTGACAGGGTGCGATTTTACCGATTATAAAACGCGAATTCAAAGAGAAAACGATATTAATAACCCAACAGGAAATAAATCAGTTTGTTTAAGGGTCGGTAAGGTTTATGAAGATATGTATCCTTATACTATTCAATATATTGAAGGCGAAATTGATCCTGATGATGCATGGGATAAAATCGCCGCCAATAATGAGCTTAATTTAAAACTATCCCTCTATGCTAAAGAGGGATTATTTACCGAAGAGCTAGTTGGTCATGATGGCGATAAGCCCCTGTACCGTTATAATTTAACGGAAGAAGGTCGTAAATACGTAGATTGGTGGGGGGGCACTAACTTCTGCTTTGGTCGGGTTGTGGTTGACAAGATAAGAAAGATTGATAATAAGGATAACGGTAAGCGTACTGTCTACTTTGATTTCCATTTAGAAAATGTGCCAAATTGGATAAAAAATAAGGATATTTATAGCTTATATAAAGGTTATGGTGGACTCAAAGAAGGTGTAACTGGACAAATTATTGAAGGTGGTGCTCATTACTATAGTATTTCTTATGATGGTACGTTGCGCTTAAAGATAGGGCTTAGTGGTGCTTATGTTCTGTAATATTGTTTTAATTCATTAGATTACTGTTAAGTTTAAGATTTGCGGGGTAAAAAAGTGTTTCCATACTTACTGTCATACCAATATACAGCTGATACGAGCCATAAGCCGAAGCAGTGACAGAATCGATTAAC
>NZ_LZHG01000071.1 GCF_001690355.1 Gilliamella sp. Choc4-2 | reverse complement strand
TCAATCTCAACGCCACTAGCTACTGACGTGCTAGTACTACCTTGGGTTTCACCTACATAGCTAAAATCATAGCCTGTCGGTGGTTCAATGCTCACCTGCCATTTACCGGCAGCCATATGCTCAATTTGGTAATGACCATTTGCATCACTAACTGCTGTCAATACAATAGCATTGTTACTTACATTTTTCACACTTACCTTTACATCGGCTAAGGTACCAAAGTAATCTGCGTGGACACCTTTACCTGCATAATCACGATAAATTGTTCCTACTAAACTACCTTGACCTTTATAGCCATAGTCAACATTCGTAACTTGTGCCGTTACGGTAGCAACGTCAACAGCAGTACGCTTATTCGCAGGGTCGTTAGGACTAAAGCTGATTTCATAACCTTGTAATTCGTTTACGTTATCATCAACTTCAACTTCATATTTATCATAAGCAGTTAAGCCCTCAAAGCGGTATTGACCTTTTGCATCGGTTTTAACCTCTATTTGCCCCGAGCCAGCCGCACCTGTCATTTTTAAGCGAACTGGAATATTGACTAGTGGTTGGTCAATATCCATCACTGAGTTTCCGTCTGTTGTATCCATATCAATTACAACACGACCACTGATTTGCGCACTCCCTTTCGCACCGAAGTCTATGCTATAACCAGTTCCTCGGACCAATACTTCCGGTGTTACTTCAACAGTGACCTCACCTGCGCCATTATTGGTTATTGGATTTTGTGAAACAAAGTCAACATAGCTGTATTGCCAGCCTGACGGGTATTTCGTCACGCTAACTTTCCATTTACCTTGCACTAAAGTATCAAAACTATACTTACCAGTACTGTCAGTTTTTACCGTATAGTGGATATCACTATTTGATACACTGACTGCCGTAATTTCCACCTCTGGTAACAACGGATAGTTTGTTGCATCATGTATACCATTACCTAAAATATCTTGATAGACATGACCACTAATACCTAAATTACCTTGATAACCAAAATTTTGTCCAGTTAAGTCAGTATTATCACTACTCACTTTTAGTGTTTCAATTTCGCTTTTACCATTTGGGCTAAAGCTCAATTCATAACCATTTAACTTACGCAATGGGTCTGTTACTTTTATTGTGTAGTCATGTTGCGCTAAATTAGCAATATGAAATTCACCTTGACTATTGGTCGATACACTTAAGTAACTCTGGGTTTTATCATCTGCATTACCCAGCACTACGGTTAAACCTTCAACGCCCGTATCTGCAGCAGAAAGATCACCACTGGTATCATTGTCATAAACAATTTTACCACTGATGTTACTTTGACCCCTCATACCTAAATCCAGTTCAATAGTAGTTGCCGTACTCGCATCCACGTTATAGCTAATACCATTGGCACTTTCTTTATTTGGAGTCACTGCTTTTTTAACAAAATAACTGTATATTAAATCAACTCTGGTTGGATGTGATACCGATACAATCCACTCACCATTAATGATGTTAGGCAATGTGAATTTACCATCGTTATCTACTTTTTCAACACGAGTCAATTTTTTACCATTGATGGTTGCTTCTGCTTTTACTTCTGCACCAACCAATACCGGATTAAAGTCTTGATGACCTTTATCTGCACCAATACCAGCAACATCTAAGTATACGGTACCAGATATCGCACGATTGATTGTATAACCAAACGCTTGGTTTTCAGCTATAGTATCTTTTGAAAAGCTATCGTCTTTCGGACCGCTTACTTTAAATACTGCAGTATTACTTGCCATATCTGGCGTTGTTTTATTTGGGCTAAAGACCAGTTTATAGCCTTTATTAGTAATATCATTGTCATCTAGTACTAATTCATAATCATGTTGGCTTAAACCTGTTACTTCAAAATAACCACTTGCCTTATCAACCGTTATTTCTCTGTCAACAAATTCTGATGTTTGAGTAGCTGAAGTTAACTTCAATTTTGGCGTTATTTCACCTAATCCAATATCATCTGCACTATATTTACCATCATTATCTATATCAAGCACCACATAACCTTTGATAACAGAACTACCACTGTAACCAATCTCTATCCTATTCACATTAGGTTGTTTATCAGAAAGAGTAACAGTTAATGATAAGTCCTTGGCAGTCGCTGCTGTGTTAATGCCACCATTCTCGGTATAGCTTAATTGATAACCACTCCAATCATTCACACTTTGTGAACTGTCAGTGGTAATAACCCAATCACCTAAAGGCAAATTATCCGCAGTGAAGTTACCGTCATTATCGACCGTCACTTTTTTAACGATAGTGTTGTCATGTTTGTTGGTCAAAATAAGTTTAACACCAGCTAAATTAGCATCTACAGCCGTTTTATTCTGGCTATTGTCCACATCAATACTAATATGACCGCTAACCTCACCGATATATTTATACGCTGTGCTATTTTTTAACTCATTATCTTGCAATGATGAATATGTATAGACATCGCTGTTACCGGTTATTTCGCTATCAGGTATCAGTGCTGTACCTGTTGGGCTACTAACTACAACCTGATAGTTACCATTTTTCGGCAATTTATTAAACAGATACTCACCTGTATTTGAGGTCTGAGTTTGAGACAGCGTAACATATTCCGTTTCATCGGCTGGTTTATATTTTAAGGTTACATTTATGCCACTAATACCTTCATCGCTATCTTGAACTTTATCTCCATTAATATCTATCCAAACGTGACCTCCAATTTGTTGTTTACCTACTACCAGATAGTGGTTATCTGATGAACCGGCTCGAGGTAATTTTTCAATTGGAATAACAATATCTTTTGAATTTGTGCCAGCTTTACTTAATTTAAAGTTATAGTCAGGCAGTGTATCCATTTTCAAAACAACAGAATAGTCGGCTGAATCACCAAATAACAGATTAGAAAATTGATATGTGCCATTAACTGTTTCTTTTGACAGCAATAACTCACCTTTGCCATCTAATCCTTTATGTAACTCAACAGTTGCCTTTATTTTTCTGTCAAGCAAATGGGCATAGGTATTTAAGTTATTTAAATCTTTTAAATTATTGCTATCGTTAAAATCAACGTAAATATTACCTGAAATACCATTTACACTAGCTTCCTTATAATAGAAGTTATTTTTATGTTCACCCTTATTAGCTAATTGGATATCCGATAGCGTATCTAATGGTTGAGTAGTACCTTTACTGTTTCTAATCAGCGAATAACCTTCTGGTGAAGTCACCACATTAATACTGTACTTACCATTCACCAGGTTATAAAAATGGTATTCACCTTCGCTGTTGGTTTTTTGACGGGCAACCATATTCCCATTTGCGTCAATTAAGCCAATAAGAATATCAGCGATAGGTTTTTCCGAATTAGTATCATCGACGACTGCTTTACCAGAAATACCACTATCTTTTGCTTCTGAACTATTGATACCCGCTGATGGGTTAGTGTTTGAATTACCCGCTAACAAAAAGTATCGGTTTTGCTCTGTTCTTGCCACATCGGCAAACATAATTGGTGCCAAACTTGTGTTAGTATTGTTATCTGCGTTAGAGATAACCCCATAACCCTCTGGTAACACCACTTCCACAATATAAGTGGTATTTAAATCAATACCACTAAAGCTATAGTACCCTTTATCATTAGTTTCAACTTGACGGTAAGGCTTAGTATCTGTGACAGCATTTTTATATAATTTAACGCTGACGCCAGGTAAAGCTATATCGCCTGTTTTATCAAAATTAATATCTACACGACCATTATTGTTAATATCAACCATAATATTACCAGTAATGGCTGCATCACCATTCTTCTTATAGATAAAGTCTAAATCGCTACCCGAAACAGACGGCGTTGTTGGAGAGATTTTGATATCGTTGGCTGAATCAGATGAGCTCTTCAATTCATAACGACTCTTATCTAGACCTGTATCAGTGACCTTAACGGTATAGGTGTCATCAAATAGATTTTTAAATGTGTATTTTCCCTGTTCATCAGTTTTCGTGTAGCTATAAAGTATACCTTTTCGATATAGTTCAACTTTCACGCCTGAAATTGGCACATCATTTTTATCGGCTTCAAAGATACCATTATCGTCAATGTCATAATAAAGTTGACCACTGATTTGGGTATTATTCTTTAGTTTCAATAACCAATATTGATTAGGTACACCTGAATTATTAGCCATAACTTGCATATATTCCAGACTATTTTTTATATTATCTGGTAAATAGCTTTCTTTAGGTTGACTGCTATTAGCTACTAACTCAAATTGGTTGGTATCAAGTCCTTTTAATTGTAATAACATATTTGTCAAATATAAATTACCACGAGTTGAATTTGCTTTAGTGTAAGCAAAACCTCCGTTTTTTTGCACCTCATTATCAATGAAATCTGGATTTGACAAAATTGAATCAACACTACCAGTAAAGTAACCTGGATAAATCCTTGGTGTAAAAATCCCTTCTACACTCAAAACACCTTTATTATAATTAGTTAATTCATCTTCGGTCAGTATAACAGCCTCACCAATTTTTCCAGATCCAGTAATATCTAAGTAAATTTTACCAGATACACCTTCAGATACACCCGAAGCTGCTAGAGATGCCTGCATGAAATATTGCTCTTTAGTCAAACCATTAGCAAATGTTCCATCCGCTAATACTTCAAAGTCTAACGTACCTTCAGGTGTTACAGGATCCATATCTGCAATATCGATATAATTTCCACCTTTATTGTGAGTTATACGATATTTTCCTTGTGGGAGATTTCTTATTAAAACCGAATTAAAAAAGTTTCCAAGACCTTTTTTCCACTCTTGATACGTACTACCATCCCAATAATAGAATTCAAATTTGCCACTTCCATTTTCAGATGTAGACAATCCTTTAAGTTTCCTATCACCATCTAAATCGTTGACAGGGTACGCGTTGATATCAGCTACACCTTGCATTAAAAAGTTTTTAATTATTGGTGGTCCAAGTTTATCAAATTTGACGATATAAGTTGATTCAAGCCCTTCACTACTATTAGTTACAGCAGTGGTTCCTGAACGTAAAGCTTTAATCATATAATTTACGCCAGCATGAATACCATCTCTACTGCCAATAAATTTAAATTCGCCACTTTTATCTGTAATTTGATGGGCAATATAATTTTTGCCACCAACGATACAATCATCTTCATTACCATCACGACAAAGTAAAACTGTTGCATCGAAAAGAAGTAAATCACGTGTTAAATGCAGCTTATTCTTACCGTCTTCATCATTTGTGTCTAAGTGAACACTGCCACGAATAACATAATCTTGTTGTTTCAGCTTATACCAGAAGTTAGTGTTAGTATTATAAACCTTACCACCACTGATATTTAATTCGATAACTGATAGGTTGTTCTGTACTCCTGTGCCTTGATCATTGTTTTCAAGCTCAACATCATTTGAACCAACATTACTTGGACCACCAAATTCTGGTTTAGCATAAACTTTATATTCACCATCAGTTAAGTTAGTCAGATTATAAAAACCATCACTATTTGTACCAAACTCTGTCATTAAATTGTAATTTCCATTAGGCAGTTTACGATATAACAAAACTCGAGCTGCACTAATTGGAATATCAACATTGGGATCATAATTGCCTGTAGTACCAGGATGACTATTGTTGAGATAGATATAACCTGAAATAGTATTTGGTTTTTCAGGTTTAAAAATTATATTACTATCCTGTGATTTACCTGGTAATATTGTTAATACATAGTCACTAGTTGAACGATCAATTATTAGTCCATCATTAGTCTCATCTATTTTATAAACATATATTCCTGCACGATCTACCGGTACAGTCATATACCCTATTTTACCATAGTAACCAGGAGTATAATGAGTTCCAACTAATTGTTTTCCTTTAGAATCGATAGCTGGAGTAACGCCATCTTCCTCATAAAAAGACACTTTCATGTAAGTCGAAGCTGTTGTTGTTGAAATACCATTAAGACCTCCCCCCCAAGATGTTCTATTATTAGCGGTAGCCATATTACTTACTATCTTAAGCATACCTAAATCAGAACGTACCTGAGAATACCAAAAGTTTTGATTAGACTTTATTCCTTGTCCTAAACTAGGTATTGTAATTTCTCTTGGTCCAATATTATCTTGTTTACCATTACTTAAAGTTACTCTACCTTTATGACGGCTTTTTGATTCAGGTGAAGTACTAGACGATTTACCATCAGTATCATTGACAAAAGCATATTTATTTAAATCTATGCCTGATTCTTTAAGAACAACTTTATAGTCTTTTCCACTAGCCAAGCCACGGAATTGATATAATCCATTTTTTTTATTCGATTTTTGAGTTGCTATCTTTTTCCATGTCATTCCATCATGTTGGTAAAGTTCTACTGGAGTTTCAAAGTAAATACTGTTTGCCGCAGGTAAAGTATTAAAACTTGCACCAGAGTCGGGACCCATTGGCATATGTTGTTCTGATAGAACAAATACATAACCTGATATACTAGGCAACTTAGTATCATTTGGGTCTATTTGTAGTAAAAAGTCTGGACCGCTAGTCAAAGCTGTTGAATTCGATATTGTAACTTTTGCTTCCATTTTCCCTACTGGGATATAAGGTGCAGCAACATTGGTCACTTTAATATCGTAGCTTTCTACAGCTAAATTTTCAAAATGATATTTACCATTTTCCTTTGTGGTAATGGTTTTTGTGCCCAATACTTTGGTTGTCGTGCCCGGATAATAAAGCTCAACATTCATCCCTATTGCACCCGTATCAATATCAGCACTGTAGATACCATCATTATCCTGATCGATAGCAACTATACCATCAATACCCCATTCATTACGCTCTTTAATATTGAAGGCACCTATTTTTTTAGTACCATCCATATTAAATGTCATGCTGTCAACATAACCATGCGTATTATCCGGTAATGTAGCATCCCATAATGCATATTTTTTTGCATTACTTATATCTTCTATAAAAGAATTTACATCGATTACTGCGGTATACGAAATTTCTTTTAACGTATTTTTGATCTCGATTATACCGTTATCTTTAGATGCCATTTCCAATTCACCAGCTACCGCTGAATTGATAAATTTAACTGGAATATTTTTTGCACCGATTCCTTTATCATCTTTTATCGATAACTGAATGTCACCACCCGCACCTTTTAAAAATAGGTTTTTAGATTCGCCTGTGTCGGCTATAAGTGAGACTGAATCTTCTACAACCTCATCTTTGTCTGTTTTTGCGACAATCTTATAGGTTGTTAAAGCTGGTGCTTCTAATGTGTATTTTCCTTTGCCATCTGTTTCTGAATTAGAGACTAATTTTCCTTTGTCATCATATAATTCAACCTTCAAACCTATTAATGGCATCTCGGTTTTTGTTGCCGTGTTATCGTAGTCCAAATAGACCGTACCTGATACCGGAAAAGCGTTTGCCGCCGATATCGTCATCAATGATATAAAAGTTGAAGCTAATAAACCTTTTGCACATTTGAACATTGACTTTTGTCCATAGCCGCCTGTTTTCCTGCTACTTTTGGCTTTCATCTCCACTGCTGCATTATGCTCAGTTCGCATTATCTCCTCTCCTGATATGCGTAAATTCTTTTTAACTTGGGGAATAATTTTTCCAATTTCTATGCTTTGCCAACTGTCCATTAGAAACTCCCTACTACATTGACAAACCAACCATGTGAACGATAGTTCAAGTGTGTTAAGTTGTCGTTATAATCCGTAAAGTTATACCCCACGCCCATTTTAATATTATCGCCAATATTACGGTAAATACTCGTCACAAAGCCATCTTTATGGTCATCAGCTAAATCGGTACGTAACGTACGACCCTCTACCTGATATTCCCAATCGCCTGTCTTATAATTTAAACGCAGCGCATACAAACTCGCCCCTGATGAGTACCAGTTACTTTCATTTTTATAGCGTAAATGACCTTGCCTATGGGCTGCTTTAAATGCAGTTTCCCAGTTTGCATTCCATTCATAAACCCCTTCTAACGACCACACCCAGCTCTTTTGGTCATACAAACTTGAAGTATAGCGTTTCCCACTCGATGAGGTCGAATTCGCTATCAGCTGATCGTCCGGATCTAACCCGTAAACATAAGTCAGTTTCCCAAATAAATTCAGATTGTTTATTAATTTAGGACGATAAGCAAAACCAATCATTGATTCAGTATAGTTGCTCACCACATCATTCGATGTGTCTTTATTCCCAAAAGTTTTTGCAAAATCAAACTGTGCTAACCAACTTAAGTTTTCGCTGACAATCGTTTTCGCCCTATTGGTGGTGACCCATTGTCTTATCCGTTCACTACCTTCATCAATCCGATATTCCAGACGGTTACGAATTTGGAACCAATCATTTTTATAGCCGTAACCAGCCGCATAAACATCACGACGCGTTTCATCATGACCCGATAAACTAGTACGGTCACGATTACGGTTGTTTACACGCCCAACCGAGTAAGAGCCTTCAATAAATTGTGCTTCGGTAGGTTTATAACTGACACCATACACATCTGAAGTAGTATGATCGATTTTGCTAGTTTTGAATTGACGCTCAGAATAAAGCTCCAGCTCACTGGTCGCTTTGGTTCGACCGCCCACTACCGTGGTAATGCCTCGCCCAGAAGTAGAGTCCACATCATTTAACACTTTCGTATACAAATTAGTCTGCTCATTAACATCCCAACCTGCCTGAATACCCCCTCCAGCGCCTCGATTGGATGCAAAAATTTCCGCACCAATATTAATACTGTCGGTAATTTGTGAGTTATAACCAATTGTGGTACGGTTATCATCTGCCACATCGCCCGATTTGGCCACCGTTAATTGCTGAATAATATACCCTTTATCTCGACCATCAAAAAAACTACGCTCCAATTTAGCCGCAATTAATGCTTCATGTGTGGCGTCTTCACCATAGTTGTGGTCATTGCGGTGTTGTAATTCAAACGCTGCTGTATACACATCCCCCAATGCAGTGTAGTACTGTGCTCGAGTAAGTTTTTCAACATAGTTAGCCTTGTCTTTTTCTTGACTGTAACTCAACAACAAACCGTGTTTATCTTGCTCAAAATCATAACGTAGTTCACCACCCCACTCTTCTAAATCGCTGCTGCGTGCTTTAGCAAAATTTGAAAAGCCCTCTTGCTGTTTTGAGTAGTAACCTTTAAAAGTCAATGGGATATCCTGCTCCGTAAAATCATTGAAATCAATTTTTTGCTCAACTTTCCACGCCGCTCCTCGTGTATCTCCTGACAGTACCGTTTGACTGAACGACAATCCACCATTGCTTGAAACAAATATATCACTTAAGCCCGCTTTGGTTTTGGCGTATTCCATTTGAGT
>NZ_LZHG01000070.1 GCF_001690355.1 Gilliamella sp. Choc4-2 | reverse complement strand
TTTTTTTATTGAGTTTTTTTAAATTATTAGAATGAATAGTTCAAACCTATTTGCGCACCAAGTTGACGGTAGTTGTTGCTACCAAATCGGCTGTCTAATTGAGCATAGCTACTGAGGGATTTGGTTAAATTACCATTCACACCCACTTTTAATTCAATATAATTTTTACTCATGTCTGATTCAACATGTTTACCATTAATTTTTGCTTCCGGTGAAGAAGAATCATACAACCAGTTGGCTTCTATAAATGGTAATACTCCATAGCCTTCTTTAGTGCTTTGACCATAGAATCTTGCACCTAAACGCATTTGTACTCCATCACCATTAACATTACTTACTTCGCCTTGTGTGCCTAACTTAAAGTTGTGGCTGTCTGACCAGGTATAGCCTAACTGAGCATGTGGCTCAAGTAACCAATTCTTAACTAAACCTTCATGAAGAACCAAACCATAACCAGCTTCCGCTAATACTATAGTTGCCTTGCATTATTAAATACATAATTTTCCCAATATAAATTCAAAATTTATGTATTTAAATCAAAGAAATTTTATAATTAAAATAGTTTAACAAAACTATTTATTCAATATTTTGCACTTGCTCACGTATCTGCTCAATAAGGACTTTTAACTCAATAGCACTAGCTGTGACGTCAGCATTAATTGATTTTGATGCAATCGTGTTTGATTCACGATTAAACTCTTGCATCATAAAATCTAACCTACGACCTACTGCTTCGTTTTTCTTTAATATCGAGTAGGTTTCTTTAACATGCGTCATTAAGCGATCTAACTCTTCTGCAACATCAATACGTTGAGCCATCAAAACAATTTCCTGTTCAAGACGAGAATTGTCCAATTCAATATTGGCTTCATCTAATTTGGCCTTTAACCGTTCCTTTTGCCATTCAAGTATTTGTGGCATCGCTTGACGAATTTTATCCACTTGCTGAGCAATGCCTTCTAGACGCAGGACAATATGGTCACAAAGAGCCTTACCTTCACGTTCACGGACGGTAATAAATTCATCTATTGCTGATTCTAATAGAACTAGAATTTCTTGTGATATTGTGTCTAAATTTTGTTCTTTGGCTGATAAAACTCCTGGCCAACGCAATACATCTATAGGATTTATTTCACCTGATTTATACTCTGTCTGTACCCAATTAGCTGCATTAAGAATTTGTTTTGCTAAATCTTTATTTAAAGATAGTTCTTGATGTTGCAATTCTGAACCTAATTCAAATCTTAAAGTACATTCGATTTTACCACGTGTTAAGCGCTTACGAAGGCGTTCACGGACAAGCGGCTCAAGTGAACGAAACTGTTCCGGCAAACGGATATAAGTTTCTAAATAGCGTTGGTTGACCGAACGCATCTCCCAAGAAGCATTACCCCAAGGTTGGTTTAGTTCTTTTCTGGCATAAGCGGTCATACTGGAAATCATATTTACTTCCTAAATTTTAAAAAACTTACTGGGCATTGTATCATATATTCTGTATAATGCGCTCTTAGCTTAGGCTAAACATCAACTATTTCTTGTTGATGTCCCCTTAAATAATTAGTTCAAAACGATATTTTTTAATTGTAACATCTGGAGAATTGCATGCGCCCGTCTGGTCGATCTGCGGAACAAATCCGCCCTATCAAAATAACCCGCCATTATACTAAGCATGCAGAAGGTTCTGTATTAGTTGAGTTTGGTGAAACAAAAGTACTTTGTAATGCAACAATTGAAGAATCTGTGCCTCGTTTTTTAAAAGGTCAAAACCAAGGTTGGGTTACCGCAGAATATGGTATGTTGCCTCGTGCAACCCATTCACGAACTCAACGCGAAGCGGCTAAAGGTAAACAAACCGGTCGCACTATGGAGATTCAACGCCTTATTGCTCGTTCTCTACGTGCAATGGTCGACCTTAAATTATTAGGTGAATATACCATCACGTTAGATTGCGATGTTATTCAAGCAGATGGGGGCACTCGAACTGCGTCAATTACTGGTGCTTGTGTGGCACTAAATGATGCAATCAATAAAATGGTTACAGATGGTAAAATTAAGCAAAATCCAATTAAATCATTAGTTGCAGCTGTTTCTGTCGGTATTGTCGATGGCCAAGCAGTATGTGACTTAGAATACATAGAAGATTCAAACGCTGAAACCGATATGAATGTTGTTATGACTGGCGATGGTCGTATTATTGAAGTGCAAGGAACTGCTGAAGGCGAACCTTTTAGTCATGACGAATTATTAAAACTATTAGAGCTAGCAAAAAATGGCATCAAAACTATTATTGATGCACAAAAACAGGCCTTAAAAGATTAATTGGAGAGGATCGATGAAATCATACAAAAGTGAATTTATTGAATTTGCTTTAAATCGGCAAGCATTAAAATTTGGTGAATTCACATTAAAATCAGGACGTAAAAGCCCTTATTTTTTCAACGCCGGATTGTTTAATACTGGTAAAGATCTGGCTTTATTAGGTCGTTTTTATGCAGCCGCACTAATGGATGCTAATTTAGAATATGATGTCATTTTTGGTCCAGCATATAAAGGTATCCCTATTGTTTCATCAACCGTTGTTGCACTATCTGAACATCATAATGTTGACATTCCTTACTGTTTTAACCGTAAAGAAGCAAAAGATCATGGCGAAGGTGGTAATTTAGTAGGTAGTTCTATCTATCAACAGCGTGTTATGTTGGTCGATGATGTTATTACTGCCGGAACGGCTATTCGTGAATCAATGAACATATTGGCAGATAACCAATCTAAACTCGCTGGCGTACTGATTTGTCTAGACCGTCAAGAAAAAGGTCGAGGTGAACTCTCAGCAATTCAAGAAATTAAACAAGCTTATCATTGCGATGTAATTTCAATTATTACGCTTGATGATTTAATCCAGTACCTCTACAAAGATCCTGCTCGAAAAGATCAAGTAACGCAAGTTGAGGCTTATCGGTCTGAATATGGGATAAAGTAATAGCAATTTACTTTTTTATCTTATAAACATTAAAGCATCGAAAGATGCTTTTTATTTTCATATTTTATCTATAAATTTTTTATTTTCAGTAAGATAAATTCCGCAATAAAGTAAAATAACTGCTTTTATTCTTTTAAGATTTAATCATCATATCAAGCCGTTTAAATTTTATTTATATTATTAATCATGATATTTAATTTATATGAAACAAGTAAATTGGTAGAATAACAACTAATAATTAAATCTTTTCAAATTAAATAAAATAGAAATATAAGTAGGTATAAATATGGAAGACTCTTTTAAACCTCGTAGTTTATCGATTAGTGAATTATTTGGTGATACAAAAAATCTTTATAAAATACCAAAGTATCAAAGACCTTATAAATGGGAAAGTGAACAAGTTGAACAGTTATGGGACGATATTTTAGAATCATATGAAAATGATGTACTGACTTTTTATGATGTTTATCATACCCTAAGTGCTAGGTCATTTCTGCATTTAGTGTGGCTTCAATGGTAAGTTTATTTTAAAAACCAGTTAATTTACCTAAATCCTCTTGCATTTTTATGTTTTTAGTTAGCTCAGTGGCTAATTCTCTTAGTTTTTTTCATCCCTTTTTACCTATTTTTTGTATATTAGCGTACGTTAAAAATAGGCAAAAACACAAACTTATTTACAAGGTCATAAAAGCTTTTGTTAAACTCTTGGTAAGTATTTACAATCTGATAATATATTGCAAAATTATGATGAATTTGTGGCATTAAAAGCATTCCAACAATTAGATACTACAGATGAGCAAGCCGTTACACAATTTAAAAAGCAATATAATGTACCAAAATTTAACAGAAAAATTTTGCCAATTGCGTGAAGTAACATGATATAACTGTTATTTCTATTTTACTTGAACTAAATAATAAGATTTATCCATAATCGGTTAATCGTTAATAATAGTATTGATATGGATTTGCATATTTTCTATCATTACAATCAAAATTTGTATCTTCGCATGACAATAATTCAAATTTGTTATTATTTTTCATATAAAGTTCACCTGCGAATAAAAAATCAAATTCATTTTCATTCAATAGTTGTTCTGATTTGATAAAACCTAGATAATAAATACTTCCATCAGCAAGCCTTACTCCAATAAAAGAATAAGGTTGACGATATTCAATAATGCCAAATGTTAATCCACCATTATCACATTTTGTGTCAGGAATAACTGGAATGTTGGCATACGATGAGTTTTCATCATCTTTAGTGGTAAAATCTATGGACCACCAATTGGTATCCGGATTGAGGTAAGCTGTTTTTAAGGCTTCTTTTAGCGAGCTTTTGGATTTATCAAAAACAATTCTTCCTTTAGACAAGGGTGTACCAGTACTTGATAAAATTACAATACAATAATTATTCCCTTCATTTGAAGTTATTTTTAACAAATCGACATCTTTACCATTATAAAATTCAATTAAATCTTCATTATTTTCCCCAATAAATTTTGTTGTATTATTTGGTGTGCTAAATGAATAAATACTAGAGGTAAAAATGCCTATAAAAAATAACAAACTAATAATAATTATTTTATTCATTAATAAGTTAACCTAGAATTTATGCGAAAAGAAATAAAATCAATCTATTCTAATAGAAATACTGATCTTTGCCAAAATATTAGACAGTGCTCGCCTCTATCATTTTTTCGTTTTAGTAATATTGTTGTTCATATTGTTCGGGAAATACCCAGCCATTGGCTGAATGGCGGCGTATCCGATTATAATAGTATACTTGCTGAGTATGGCTGATTTGTTTGCTCTTTTTAACCAAGCATAATAACTTGATAAACTGACACCAAGTAATGAGCATATCCTAGTAACAGAATAGCAGGTTAAATGATTTTTCATATAAGTGTACTTCACCGACTTGAGTTGTTGATGATATGCACATGCGCCTTTTTAATATTTTATTTGCCATTCTTAGTTCTTTGTTTTCTTTTTCTACTGCAATCATTTTTTGTTGCTCTGGAGGGTTAGTTCTCGTTTACTGGTTTTATTCGGATTGATTTGTCTTATCCATCTATCTAGGGTTGATTCGCCTATACCTAGTTTGTGAATTAGATAACGCATAATTTACTGATTGTTGTTTGAACTCTGTACTAAATTTTTTGACCATAATATTTGTCTCCTATGATTTTTGTCTATATCATATAGGTGACTTTTGTCCACTTTTTGAACGAGGATCAGCTTTATACTAAAAAGAGGAATTTGTCATAAGCATTTCCTCTTCTCAATAAAGATAAAGCTAATATTACTTTTCCACGACTGTTATCAATACAACAAAATTTAATAATAAAAAAGCACTATCAAAAAATGCAATATAATAAAACCTGTTATCTGTTTTTTTAATATAGGAAAGAAAGCATGCAATACACAAAACTTGGTAATAGTGATTTAACTGTCTCACGAATCTGTTTAGGCTGTATGGGATTTGGGGATCAAGCAGCAGGAATACACCATTGGACTGTTGATGAATCAACAAGTCGTGAGGTTATTGCTCATGCGTTAGATTTGGGTATTAATTTTTTCGATACCGCAATCGCTTATCAAAGCGGATCTAGCGAAAGGTATGTTGGTAAAGCGTTACGGGATATGAGCCAACGGGATAAAGTTGTTATTGCTACAAAATTTTTACCACGCACTGCTGATCAAATTACCAATGGTGTTACTGGACGACAGGCAATTAATCAATCACTCGACCAGAGCCTTAAAAACTTGGGCGTGGATTATGTCGATCTCTATATTTATCACTATTGGGATTACAACACGCCAATAGAAGAAGTCCTTGAAGCACTTCACAAAAATGTTCAAACAGGTAAGATTCGTGCAATTGGTATTTCAAACTGTTATGCATGGCAACTTGCTAAAGCAAATACTATCGCAAAATATGAAGGTTTTACGCCGTTTGTTTCAATTCAAAGTCATTATAATTTGATAATGCGTGAAGATGAGCGTGAATTGTTTGGGCTGTGCCAAGAAGATAATATTGCAATGACACCTTATAGTGCGCTTGCTAGTGGACGCCTTGCTCGTCCGTATAACACTCAAACCTTACGCGCAAATGAAGATAACTATGCAAAGAAGAAATACGATAAAACCGCCGAGCAAGACCATGCGATCATTGAGAGAGTTGCTGAAATTGCTGAGCGACATCACGTGTCAATGACGGAAGTTTCATTAGCATGGTTATTAACCAAAGTTACCTCTCCTGTTGTTGGTGCAACAAAAAAACAGCAAATTCAAGATGCGGTAAAAGCAATCCAATTGCAATTAACCAGTGATGAGCTTAACTATTTAGAAGCGTTATATAAACCCCACACATTAGTTGGTATCATGGCAGATAATAAACCTAACACGAAAAAAGATTAATTGATTTAATAACATATTTCAACTGATCAAAATAATAAAAATTAACGCATAGTGTCGTTAATTTTTATTATAAACAATATTGAATTCAATTGAGTCCATTTTAGACAATTTATTTAGAGTGATTTTGTATACAAAATTTTGCATTCTCGTAATGATAAGTAATCGTTGAGAAGTCAAATGGTTCGCCTGATGAAGTATAAAACGTTTCTTCAACGCTAAGTGCAGGATCGTCTATTTGTAACTCAAGACAATTTGCTGTTTCAGCATCAAGTTTAATAACTTGAAAATATTTATCAGAAAAGCCAATATTAATATTGTAATTTTCTTGAATGTAACTAAAAATTGAGTTTTCCACAATTTCTTTATTTAAATAACAAATTAACTTTTTACGGTAATATGACTGTTCTAAGCCATATAATTTATCTTCAACATAGCGCAATCTTTTAACAAAATAGACTTCTTCGTTATCATCGCATTGTAGATTTTCTTTAACTTTTGCACTAGGCTTGATGATATCAACATTAAATACTGTTGAAGAACCATAAACATCTTCTAGATCGACAGTAAAACCATGACTTTGCAAAAAATTGAGATAGCCTCTTTTTTTACGCTCACGAACAAAAATACCACTACCTTGCACTTGATAAATAACGCCCTGCCGCTCAAGACAATTAAGTGCTTTAACAATTGTACTACGACTGACCTGATATTGATTAATTAGACCGTCAATATTATCAAGCTGAGTGCCTTTGGACAGTTGTTTTTGATAAATCATCTGTTTAATTTTTTTTGCAACTTCTTGATATTTAACCATTTGTTATGTTATTAATTTAATCAATAATTAAAGTTGTATTTTATACAGCTTATTTTTAGTTTTAAATTAAATAATATAAAAACTCGATCTAGATCACAAACAATATAATTGTTAATTAACAATTTTGAAATTGTCTATAAGATGAACTTACTAAATTGCTTTTAAGGAGTTTATGGATGTCATCAAAAATTAGAGATTATAACAAGTTAGCTGTTGATATTTTAAATGAGTTAGGTGGTGAGAAAAATATTGTTACCGTCGCTCGTTGTGCAACACGTCTTCGTCTTGTGACCCAAATTACACCAGAGCATGCAAAAGAAAACATAGCTAAATTACCAGGTGTTATTACCGTTGTTGAGAAAGGTGGTCAAATCCAAGTTGTAATAGGTACAAACGTCGATAAAGTCTACAATGCTTTTATTCAGCTGGTTAATACCGATAACAAAATCAAAACAAGTAATGATAACAACATCTTAAATCAAATTATTGCAACAATGTCAGCTGTATTCGCTCCCTTTGTCTATATTTTAGCCGCATCAGGTATTTTGCAAGGCATCTTGATTTTAATTAAATTGGCATCCCCTGAATTAGAAAAAACTGGAACCTTTGGAGTATTCAATTTCATCTCTTGGGCACCTTTTTTCTTTTTACCTATCTTTATTGCTATTACTGCTTCTCAGCATTTTCGTTGTAACTTATATATCGCTGTTGCTTGTTGTGCAGCGCTGTTATCACCAACATGGACTGAGTTTGCAAAACTAATAAGCGAAGGGCAAAAAATTGATCTATTTGGTATTGCGCTATCGCAAACCACTTATGCTTCAACCGTTTTACCACCACTATTTTTAGTTTGGTTACTCTCTTATTTAGAACGATTTTTAGAGCCTAGACTGCACAGCATTATAAAACCCGTTTTATTGCCATTATTTAGTCTTGTCATTATGGTACCTTTAACATTACTTGTTGTTGGTCCATTAACCGCAAATGGTGCGCAATATATCGCTAACGGTTATAATTGGTTTGTCAGTCTAGCTCCTTCAATAGCTGGTGGGATTATTGGAGCCGTTTGGCAAGTCTTTGTTATTTTTGGTGTGCATTGGGGGATCACACCTGTTATCGTCGAAAACTTTAAGCAGTATGGTCAAGATTCTTTCCAAGCTTTCCAAACCATTGCCGTTATTGGTCAAGTTGGTGCAGCATTAGGTTTTTATTTAAAAACCAAAACGCAAGAGATGAAAGGTATTTCATTATCTGCTTTTATCACTGGCTTATTCGGTATAACCGAACCTGCTATTTATGGTGTTAACTTACGCTTTAAAAAACCATTTATTTATGGTTGTATTTCTGCATCTTGTGGTGGTATTGTGGCAGGATTTTTTGCTCCTCACTATGTTGCTTACGCTGGTTTACCAGGTCCATTAACTATCGTTAATGCAATTAGCCCAAATAATCCTGATTCATTTATTGGAGTGTTGATTGGTGCGCTTATTGCTCTTTTAGGACCTGTATTGTTAATCCAACTATTTGGTACTGGTGAAACAGTGCAAGATGCTGCTGTTGTTGAAAATGATAACCCTAAAATTCTTCTTGATGAGGTTAATATTACTAGCCCGATGACAGGCCATGCTTTACCACTGAGTGAAGTGCCCGATCCTGCTTTTTCACAAAAACTTATGGGTGAAGGGATTGCCATTGAGCCTACTGATAATCACGTTTATGCACCTTTCGATGCCGAGGTAACTGCGGTATTTGAAAATTCCAAACATGCTATTGGGTTAACATTAGATAATGGCGTTGAATTATTAATTCATGTGGGGATTGATACGGTTAATTTGACTAATAACGAGTTTGCATATCATGTTGAATTACACCAAAAAGTGAAAAAAGGTGATCTACTAATCAGCTTCAATCCTGAGGCAATAAAACAAGCAGGCTACCCACTAATCACCCCAATTATTATTGTTAATACCGATCAATACCAATTCATTTCATTAACGGATAAAACAGAAGTCACAGTTGATGATATCATATTTAACATTAAGCAATAACAAGGAATCAAAAAATGACTAAAAAACCATTTTTATGGGGCGGTGCTTTAGCCGCTCACCAATTTGAAGGTGGCTGGAACGAAGGCGGCAAAGGACCAAGCGTAGTTGATGTCATGACAGCAGGTGCGCATGGCGTAGCAAGACAAATCACTCAAGATATTGAACCCGATAAGTTTTACCCAAACCATACGGCCATTGATTTTTATCATCATTATAAAGATGATATCAAACTCTTTGCTGAATTAGGTCTTAAATGTTTACGCACGTCAATTGCTTGGACACGCATTTTTCCAAAAGGTGATGAGCTTGAACCAAATGAAGAAGGTCTGCGCTTTTATGATAATGTTTTTGATGAGCTCATTGCTCATGGCATAGAGCCTGTTATCACGCTATCACATTTTGAAATGCCATTACATATAGCTCGCCATTATGGTGGTTTTAGAAACCGTAAAACAGTAGAATTTTTTGAACGTTTTGCGACAGCATGTTTTGAACGTTATAAAAATAAAGTTAAATACTGGATGACATTTAACGAAATCAATAATCAAATGGATACTAGTAATCCTATCTTCTTTTGGACTAACTCTGGCGTACAAGTTAAACCTGGCGAAAATCCGCAAGAAGTTCTATACCAAGTCGCTCATTATGAACTTTTAGCAAGTGCCAAAGCAGTCATTGCCGGTAAAAAAATCAATCCTGATTTTCAAATTGGTTGTATGGTATCGCATGTGCCAATTTATCCATATTCTTGTAATCCTGAAGATATGA
Source organism: Gilliamella sp. Choc4-2 (assembly GCF_001690355.1). Lineage (GTDB taxonomy): Bacteria > Pseudomonadota > Gammaproteobacteria > Enterobacterales > Orbaceae > Gilliamella > Gilliamella apicola_A. The sequence continues at coordinate 40,177 of NZ_LZHG01000070.1, read as the reverse complement.
TGGCTTCAGAAATTGCTATGCATCAACGCTTCTTCTTCCCTGATGTTCACGTTCGCGGTTACTATCCAGCTTATGCATTAAAAGAATTTGAGCGTGATGGCTATAAACTCGATATTACTGAAGAAGATTTAGGTTATTTGAAAAAAGGTACGGTTGATTACATTGGCTTTAGCTATTATATGTCAACCGTTGTGAAAGCGGATGCTAAAAATGATAATCGTGACAACATAGTTAACGGTGCACTACCTAATGCAGTTGAAAATCCTTATATAAAAAGCAGTGATTGGGGTTGGCCAATTGATCCTGAAGGTTTACGTTATACACTTAATCGTCTGTATGATCGATATCAATTACCGCTATTTATTGTCGAAAATGGCTTTGGTGCAATTGATGAACTCGAAAACGGTAATCAAATACACGATAAACCACGTATTGAATACTTAGGTGCCCATATCAAAGCTATGCAAACCGCTATAGATTATGATGGTGTTGATGTAATGGGTTACACTGCTTGGGGAATTATTGATGTTGTATCATTCACTACTGGCGAAATGAAAAAACGTTATGGCGTAATTTATGTTGATCGTGACAATGAAGGAAATGGTAGTATGAAACGTTATAGAAAAGACTCATTTGAATGGTATAAAAAAGTCATTAGCACCAATGGTGAAAGTTTAAAATAAGTAGATTATATAGCTGTAATAATGTTCATTAGAGGGTGCTATCGATTCAATAGCACCTTCCTTAAATTTAAATATAATAAAATAACTATTGATAAAAGGTAATTAATAAATATTTTTCATGTAGTTATATAAAACTAAAAGTTAAATATCAATTGCTTATCTAGCTGAGGATCGATTAAAGTAACATGAAAGCCAATTAACCGCACACCCCTTTCATTACGCCTTTCATGCCAAACTTTGTAAGCCTGATCGATTAAATCTTGCTTATCAAGCTTAGCCCAAATATGTTCTTGCGTAGTAAGCTGAAAATCATCAAACTTAAATTTGACACCTTGCCTAGCTATAGACAAATCCGCACGCACTTTACTTAACCGTTTTTCAAGCTCTTCAAATAATGGTTCGAACTGCAATAAACACTCTTCCCAACGATGAATGTCATTCGTTAAGGTCCGCTCTACCCCAACTGATTTACGTTGCCTATCATTACAGACTTCACGTTCATCAATACCTTGACATCTCTCGTACAATACACGACCAAACTTACCAAATTGATTGAGTAATTTAGTTAAATCATACTTAACAACATCTCTACATGTAAATAACCCTAATTCTGCTAATTTTTTTTCAGTAACTTTACCTACACCAGGAATTTTTTTTAGTGGCAATTGTTCAATAAATGTATCAACTTCTTCTGGTGGAATAACATATTGGCCATTAGGTTTATTCATATCGGACGCAATTTTTGCCAAAAATTTAAGTGGTGCTGCGCCTGCCGATGCGGTTAATTCCAATTCATTAAAAATAGTTTGACGAATATCTTGAGCAATAAGCGTTGCTGAACCATAGCAAAGTTTACATTCTGTCACATCCAGATAAGCTTCATCAAGAGACAACGCTTCAATTGCATTGGTATAACGTTTAAATATTTGGTGGATTTGATTCGAAACTTCTTTGTAAACAGCATGCCGCCCCGGTATTACTTTAAGATTAGGACATAGCTTTAGCGCTTGTGACATTGACATCGCACTATGAACTCCATATTGACGAGCTAAATAATTGGCGGTAGCAACCACACCACGCTTACGAGGATCCCCACCTACCGCAATAGGCATATTACGATACTGGGGATTATCTCTCATTTCAACAGCAGCATAGAAACAATCCATATCAACATGAATAATTTTTCGCATAACCTGTTTTCATTGCACTTTAAAAAAAAACTGTATATATATACAATATCATATTTCAAATATGTATGTAAACTGGGTATTAGCTACTTCTCTAATTTATCAAAATCGATTAAACCTTTTTTATCATATGGATCACCTATCCAGCGTATGGATTCATAGAAATTAGGATTAACTAAACTTTTTTGAGGTATGAATAAGTTATAACTTAATCCGGCTAAATCAGACCATGTATGAATCAAATCTTGAGTACTAAATTTCCGATTAACATAGTCTTGATAATTATTTGGGTGGGTTGCAATCCATTGTGGCGATTCCCAAAGCATAAAAGGAACTGTATACATCGTTCTAGTGGGTGATTTTTCATTACGACCTAAAACGTCATGTGGCGGTGTTTCATAAACATCTTCACCATGATCAGAAAAATACAATATAAAGCCATTTTCTTTACTATTCTTAAATAAATTAAATAATGTAGTTGTAACGTAATCATTGTAACTTACCGCATTATCATAACTATTGTAAACAGGTAGTTTACTTTCATCAATATTAAACGGTATGCTTGTTTTACCTTTAAAACGGTTATGCTCACCATTTTTAGGATAACGGAATTCATACTTCATATGAGTACCAAGAAGATGTATAACAATAAATTTCTTTTCAGCTGGATCAGCTAATACTTCTTTAAATGGCTCAAATACAGACTGATCATATTGTCTTGAACTTTGATTACGGTCGTTATTCATATAATACTGTTTGTCGGTTTGTTTAGAAAACATAGTCAACATTGTATTACGTTCAGTTATAGTTTGTTGATTAGTAATCCAAAAGGTTTTGTATCCTGCTTGTTTCATTAGATGAATCAATGAAGGAGTCTTAAGATATAAATCAGGGTGCTGCTCATCAGCAAAGGTTAGGGCTTGTTGTAAAATTTCAATCGTATAAGGTCTTGATGAAACTACATCATTAAATACAACTAAATTAGGATTTTCTTTTTTAAATTGTTCTATTTTTGGGGTAGTATTTCTCCCATAACCATAAAGCCCCATTCTATTGCGAGTTGTTGATTCACCTATGACCAAAACTAACGTCCTTGGAGTATTACCATTTTTATCTTTCAGATTTTTCAATGGCGGTAATGATTCTAAATGCTCTAAAATATGCTCCATATTATTCAACTGCGAGCGATAAGCCCAATAACTGCAAATCAGTTGCCATGGAACTGTTGTTTCCATACGTGTTAATAAATGAGCACCAGCTTTTTCAAAAGATGAATTTTTGACAACTACACTAATGACTAACGGCATTAACGCATAAATAGCAATAAATGAAGATATTAGCCATTTTGTCGTATTTTTAACATAAATCGGCTCTACTTTTTTCCATAGATATATACCGATGGATACATAAATAATTAATACTAAAATTAATTGGACATTTAAATATTGCTGAATAAATTCATGTGACTCACTGAAGTTTGATTCAGCCATAACAAATAAAACACTCTGTGAAAACTCTTGCCTATAAATAGTAAAATAACCAACGGGAATCAGTGATAATCCACCAACAACTAATCCATAAACAGTTGCAATTTTTTTCGTATATTTAGGAAAAATGAAAACAGGAATAAGCCAAATTAAACTATAGATAATTGAATCGCGCAGCCCTATCGCATTAGAATGCCCAGAAAAGAAAATATATAATTGTAATGCACAAGAAAAATAAGTAAAAAATAAAATAGCAAAAATAAGAGTCGACCAACTAAATATCAAGTTTTCCTTTTGATTTTTCATAAATTATGATTAGTAATAATTATTTGTAGGTCGCTCTAGTATACTATCTATAGATTAATAAAACCTTAAAAAGAACTGATTAAATGATAAAATATTTTTTCAAAATATCTCTAATCATTAAATGATCACTTTTTATATTAAAGAATAATCTCGATGAATGTTAAATTTTATGAGTTAGTCAACATTTAACCCTAATATTTTCGCTGTGAGGCTATTTTCTGGTTGATTTAACTGTTTAGGTGGACCATTAAAAATAGTATTCCCTTTATTTACTACTAAACAACGTGAAAAGTAATTCAAAGTGTCATCAAGATAATGTGACACCATCATTAATGTTAATCCAAACTCATCACAAATTTTATCGACCAATGCTAGCATTTCAAAACGTAAAGCTTGATCAAGAGCAGAAAAAGGTTCATCTAATAATAAAATAGGACGATGTTGAATTAGGCAACGGGCAAGCGCAACACGTTGATATTGTCCACCAGAAAGTTTATCAGGATAACGATCCCCTAAATTATCTAAACCAACATTCGCTAAAATATCATTAACTTGCTTTTTTTCAGATGTGCTTAATTTTAATGATGGCTTTATACCTAAACCAACATTTTGTTTAACCGTTAAGTGGCTAAATAAATTATTATGTTGAAATAGCATCGAAACAGGTCTTTTATTGGGTAAAATTTTGGTAAAATCTTGATGATTTAATATTACTTTACCTGAATTAGGTAATAAGAATCCTGCAATTAAATTTAATAAAGTCGTTTTGCCTGAGCCACTTGGTCCAACCACTACAACTCGCTCTTTTGTAGTAATTTTTACATCAAAATCTATTTTAAAATCATCATAATGATAATTAACTTGATTAAGTTCGATCATAATCCATCACAATTAATAAACTAAACGATAAAGTTAATAATACTGCAGCTGTAACCATACTTTCATGATAATGATAATGGGAGATTTGTTCATATAAATAGTAAGGTAGAGTAGTTACTGACTGCCCTCCAAATAATGCAATAATACCAAAATCACCTAATGACAAAATACCTGAAAAGGCGAAACTCATAATAATGATTTTTTTTAATGCCTTATATTCGACGATATAAAAATGCCTAAAACCATTAATATTAAGAGATTGGCTCAATTGCCAATAACGCAATGTGACCTCATACATAGGTATTGCAAGGTTTTTTAATACAAAAGGCAATGCCATTAAGGCATTACATAACATCATTAATATACAAATAAATACACGGTTATCTGCATATTTAAATAGCAATAAAAACAATCCTGAAGATAATACCATACTAGGAATAGCTAAAATTAATGATCCAACAAGCATTAACTGATTACTCCATTTAATCTGATGATTAATGATCAATCTGCTATTAGTCCATAAAATTAATAAAGCAAGCACTATAGCGATCATAGCAGCACCTAAGGCAATTAAAAGCGAAAATAAGGTAGCTTGTTTAAAAGCCGTATTTAATAGTGATAAGTCAAAAAAACGGCTTCCTTCAATAACTATATTTATTAATGGTAAAAAAATAAATAATCCACCAACTAAAATGATGACAGCACTAAAAAACTTTAAATAATTAGAAACCGATAAATAATAATTTTGCTTATTAAAATCAATAGTTACATTTTGATTATCTTTATTTTTATGAAGTGTTTTCTGGGTCAGCCATAAAAAACTGATACAGCATATTAGCTGTATACCGGCAAATAAAACAGCTTGTAGCAGTTCAAATTCTCGAATAGATTGATAAATTGCCACTTCAATAGTGGTATATTTAGGCCCTCCACCCAGCGCAAGCACTATAGCAAAACTAGAGAAACACAGCATAAAAATTAATGCAGCCATAGGAAATAATTGACATCGCAATAAAGGCCATTCAATCAATTTAAAATAGGTAATACTTGAAAAATTCAATTGCGCAGCCAATCGCTTATGTTCAACAGGAACAAGGCTTAATGTTTGATAAAACAAACGACAAGCATACGGAAAATTAAGAAATACATGAGCTAGCAAAATTCCTTTTAACCCATAAATTGACCACCCAGAAAATGATATACCAAAATATTTTAAAATAGAGGCTAATAACCCCTGTTGACCATAAATTGACAAAAGACCAGTTACAACTACTAACGAAGGCAATATAAAAGTGATAGGCATTAAACGCAATAATAGGTGCTTACAAAAGAAATCAACCATTGATAATGCTTTTGCCATTAATAGAGATAATAGGATTGACAATATAGTAGATAATACCGCTTGAAATACCGTTATCCCAATTACATGCAATAAATAACTATCGAAATAAATATTAAAATCATTCGACTCAATAGCCGCTTGACAAAGTGCAAATAATGCCGCACCTAATACAATTAAAATTATACTTGCCGAACTAATACCAGGCAGCAATGTTTTAAATTTCAACATTCTTTTTAATTGCTTACTAGTTGCTAATAGCTGATTGCCATTCACGTATCCACATTTTTTGATTTTGTTCAACTCGTTTTGAATCAAACTCAAGAACTTTATTCACTGATTGGATTTGTTGAAAAGCTTCAGGTAGCTGTGTATTTATTATCGGATACATAACATTTTTTTCGGCAAATTGGCGCTGAACTTCTGGTGTTAATAAATATTGTAAAAAACGACGTGCAAGTTCCGTTTTCTGAGTATATTTGACGATCCCGGCAACTTCAACTTGACGATAATGTCCTTCATCAAAAATAGCAGCTTCATAATGATCATCATTATCATTTATAATATGTGCAACTGGTGAAGTACTATAGCTTAGCACAAAATCTGCTTCCCCTTTTAAAAACAGGCCATAAGCCTCACTCCAACCTTTCGTTACCGTTACTGTATTTTTAGCAATTTTTTCCCAAACAGTAACTGCCTTATCACCATATATATATTTCACCCAAAATAGTAATCCTAATCCAGGCGTACTAGTCCTTGGATCTTGATAAATGATTTTCCAATTGGCTTTATTATATACTAGGTCATGAAAACTATGTGGAGGATTGTTAATTTTTTCTTTGTTATAAATGAAAGCAAAATAACCAAAATCATAAGGGATAAAATCAATATCCCACCAATCTGTATTAATATTATCAGGTCTTTTAATTTGATGAGGAATAACAATATTAGCAAGCTTTGCTTGTTCTAACAAATTATTATCTAAACCTAAAACTACATCAGCTTTGGTATTATTTCCTTCAAGACGAATACGATTTAAAATTGATACACCGTCACCCAATGTGACAATATTTAGTTGGCATTCGCACTGCGTTTCGAAACCTTTTTTTATAGCTTCACCTGGTCCCCATTCTGACATAAATGAACCGTAGCTATAAATGGTTAAAATCGGCTTTGCAAATACAGGATTAACAAGAAAAAATGCCCCAAATAGCATAAAAAACAAAAGATTCTTACAAAGCATTTTGCCTCCAGAAGCCAAATAAAAGACAAAAGGTTTGAGCAGACATAATAACTCAAATCCCTCCGCTGGTATAATCCAGTTCAGGTTCGGCGGGTTATGTCGATATAAAGGACATTCTCAGCCATTTAGGCACCCCGTTGAGAACATCGATTAGTTTAGTGTTTCCAAGAAGAATTGTAAATAGTTGATGCAAATATAAAAAAGTTAGTATAAAGGAAAACCTATCAACGAAGAATAAATAAAAATATTACTTACAAAAATCATATAACAGCAGAAAATATATAAATGATAATTAATCGCTATAAACCTGAGCCCTATCAAATTCAGAAGCACATATAATGATAATGTAGGTAAATAGCTTCTATCCATATGCTTATAACCCCCCAAGGATTTTATCTTAAATTTAAAGCAATTAATGATCAGTGCAGGTATCCTTATTACTTTACCAATACTAAACTCTAAACCAATACTAAACTCTAACAATAAAAATTATTTGTTCAATTCGTTGAACAAACCGAAAATCTATATGAATTTCCCCTTTTCTCAAAAGGTAACTATTAACATTCTAGATCCTAAAACTATACCAGGAAGTGAATTACTCGATCACATAATACAACGTCATTACCGACAATAATTATTAATACTTCCACTACATTTCAAGAAAACAAATTGAAAGAATTTGTAAATTCCACAAAATCACTTTTAGTGAAAAAACATGAAAAATATTGGCAAACCCTAGTTAAACGAAAGAAAAGCGCTTAATCCGATAAGTGACAATTCATTACTTTGTCGGTATTATATTTAGCATTTAATGATGATTAATTAGGTTTAGTGTGAATATTCAACAATTACTAACACAACGTGTTTTGCAAGCTATGATCATGGCAGGTGCAGACAAGAACAGCGACGCATTAATTAAACAATCTACTAAAGTTCAATTTGGCGATTATCAAGCTAATGGCATTATGTCTGTTGCTAAAAAAATGGGAATCCCTCCTCGAGAACTTGCTCAGACGGTTTTACAGCATCTTGATGTTGATGATATCGCTGAAAAAGTTGAAATTGCAGGTCCAGGTTTTATTAATATCTTTTTGAAAAATAGCTGGATTGCTGAGCAAAATGAAGTTGCTTTAAGTAGTGATAAGCTTAATATTACTTTACCCGCCAAACCGCAAACTATTGTGGTTGATTATTCGGCGCCTAATGTCGCCAAAGAGATGCATGTTGGACACTTGCGTTCAACTATTATTGGTGATGCTAGCGTTCGTGTTTTATCTTTTTTAGGTCATAATGTTATTCGTGCTAATCATGTTGGTGATTGGGGAACTCAATTTGGTATGTTAATTGCGTATCTTGAAAAGATGCAAAATGAACATGCCAATGATATGGAGCTTTCAGATTTAGAGTCATTCTATCGCGCCGCTAAAAAACATTATGACGAAGACGAAGTGTTTGCCGAAAAAGCTCGTAATTATGTAGTGAAATTACAAGGTGGCGATGAATATTGTCGTGATATGTGGCATAAGCTAGTTGATATTACCATGACGCAAAATATTGCCACTTATAAACGTTTAAATGTTACGTTATCGCTTGAAGACACCATGGGTGAAAGCATTTATAACAGCATGCTACCTAGTATTGTTGCCGATTTAAAACAGAAAGGGCTTGCGGTTGAAAGTGAAGGGGCGATTGTTGTTTTTCTTGATGAGTATAAAAACAAAGAAGGCGAACCGATGGGTGTTATCATCCAAAAACGTGATGGTGGCTACCTTTATGCAACAACCGATATTGCTTGTGCTAAATATCGTTACGAAACGTTACATGCCGATCGTATTCTTTATTATATTGATTCCCGCCAACATCAACATTTAGAGCAAGTTTGGACTATTGTTCACAAAGCTAAGTATGTACCTGAATCATTAAAGCTTGAACACCATATGTTTGGTATGATGTTAGGTAAAGATGGTAAGCCGTTTAAAACCCGTTCAGGCGATACTGTTAAATTAAATGATTTGCTAGATGAAGCGTGTGAGCGAGCAACGACTTTAATTCGTAGCAAAAATCCTGAACTTTCTGAAAGTGAGCTTGCAAAAATTGTCGATGCGGTAGCTATTGGTGCAGTTAAATATGCTGATCTTTCTAAAAATCGGACTACTGATTATGTTTTTGATTGGGATAATATGTTGTCATTTGAAGGCAATACTGCTCCTTATTTGCAATATGCTTATACTCGTGTGTTATCAATTTTTAAAAAGTCCAATATTTCCGAAGATAGCTTAACGGCTAATATTAGTTTAGAATCTGATAAAGAGCGTGCTTTAGCAACTCGTTTAATTCAATTTGATGAAACTATTTCAATCGTGGCAAATGAAGGTACACCGCATGTGCTTTGTGCTTATCTTTATGAAATTGCGACGCTATTTTCAAGTTTTTATGAAAACTGCCCTATTTTGGCGGCAGAAAATGAGAGCTTGAAACAAAGTCGCTTAAAATTAGCTTCGTTGACGGCTAAAACACTTAAAATTGGTCTTGATATGTTGGGCATCAAAACAGTTGACAAAATGTAGTTGAATAATTCACCAATGCTACTGCATTGGTGAATTGTAGTACGAACGACTTAATTTGTTCAAAGATTAACATGAATTTGTTGATAAATCGTCATTAAAACAAATTAATACCGTTAATACTTATATTCATAACAATTATAAGCATTTAGTTATAACCGCATTCCCCCGTTATTTGAATCACTCACTTTTTAACGTGCTATTTCCCAAACAATAATCAGTGTTAAAATAAATCGATAATTTCTTATTTAAATATCCTACGTTATTATTCATATCTATTATTTAATTAGGCATTCAAATATCAAGGAAATTTAAAATGTCTCGATTTTTTACAATTTATTATTCATATTAAACAGTAAGTTAACTATAAAAAACCTTTCTTATACCAATGATAATGATCATAAAATACTATTCCTATCATAATTAGTCTAAAAAATAATACTTTAACTATATCATTTATTTATATATTTTATAGATTATAGCTCTTGCTATTAAAAATATTTTGGTTAGAATTTCTTCAATTTTTGATCGCCTAGGTATAAGCACAATGAATGATTACAGCTTTACAAGTTTAATCAATAAAATTATTAATGTTACATTTAATCCTCCTTTTTGGAGGATTTTTTTTACCTATTGCGCTCGATTTTAGCAACTTCATTTAGAATGATTGAATTATAGAGGCAGATTATGATTGAACATAAAAACATGCTATTAACGACAAAAGACCAAAGTTTAAAAGCCTATTTAATGCATAAAATTAAGCAAAACGGCGGTTGGATTAATGCACATATGCATGCAGATCGTGCTTTTACTATTTCGGTTGATAGTTTTGATGTCTATCAAAAACAGACTTTAATTGAAAAATGGGATACGCTCGATAAAGTCAAAGCAACGATGAGCGAAAATGATTACTATCGTCATTTTAGTATGGCAGTTGAACGTATGATTGAGCAAGGCGTAAGTGCTATGGGATCGTTTGTTGATATTGATCCAATCACCGAAGAACGTGCAATCAGAGGAGCACTCCGTGCACGTGAAACCTATAAAAATGACATAACCATAAAACTAATTAATCAAACACTTAAAGGTGTTATCGATAAAGAAGCTCGTTATTGGTTCGATAAAGGCGCCGATTTAGTTGATATTATTGGCGGTTTACCACGTCGAGATGAACGTGATCATGGTGAAGGAATGGGGCTTAAGCACCTTGATGTATTAATGCAAACGGGTAAATCATTAGGCAAAATGGTTCATGTTCATGTTGATCAATTTAATTCTCAAGATGAAATCGAAACCGAGCAACTAACTGATAAAACTCTAGAACATGGTATGCAAGGACATGTAGTAGCTATTCATAGTATTTCAATCACAGCCCACAGTTTAGAATACCGTCAAAGGCTTTATAAAAAAATGAAAGAAGCTAAAATGATGGTTATTGCTTGTCCTTTTGCATGGATAGATAGCCCTCGCCGTGAAGAACAAGGCCCTACTCGTAACTCATTAACCCCTGTTGATGAACTGGCTGCTGCTGGTATTCCTGTTGCTATTGGCACGGATAATGTTAGTGATTATATGTTACCATTTTCAACGGGTAATATGTGGGAAGAACTTAAATTGCTAGTAACAGGATGCCGTTATACCGATCTTGATAATGTCGTTAAGGTTGCTACTAAAAATGGCCGTTTGGTACTTGGTATAGATTAATTGTAAATAAAAGAGTTACCCCTAAATGTTATAGACATTATAAGGTTAAACTAATACACATAACAAAAAAACCCAACTGAGCAGTATCGGCTGCATTTGTTGGGATTTTAAATAAGTATAATCAACTAATTTACTTTGGTTCTTATATCACTATAGTAGAGAACAACATACTATTAAGAACCAGCACGATAATTAGGTGGCTCTTTAGTAATAAGCACATCATGAACATGGCTTTCTTTCATTCCTGCGCCAGTAATGCGATAAAACTTAGATTTAGTACGTAATTCTTCAATCGTTGAACAACCGGTTAACCCCATACATGAACGTAAACCACCCATTTGTTGATGAATAATCTCTTTTAATAATCCTTTATAAGCAATACGCCCTTCAATTCCTTCTGGCACTAATTTATCTGCAGCATTATCAGATTGGAAATAACGATCAGAAGAGCCTTTTGCCATAGCACCTAATGAGCCCATACCACGATAAGACTTATAAGCACGACCTTGGAATAATTCAATTTCACCTGGTGCTTCTTCGGTTCCTGCAAACATTGAGCCAACCATTACACAGGAAGCCCCTGCAGCAATCGCTTTTGCAATATCACCTGAAAAACGAACTCCACCATCAGCAATAACTGGAATATTATATCTTTGAGCTATTTCAACGGCATCCATAATCGCACTAATTTGTGGCACCCCTACACCTGTCACAATACGCGTTGTACAGATAGAGCCAGGACCAATACCAACTTTAACCGCGTTAACTCCAGCATCAATAAGCGCTTTTGCACCTTCTGCAGTCGCTACATTGCCACCGATAATTTGTAAATCAGGATAAGCTTGTCTTGCCTGGCGAATACGCTGTAATACTCCTTCTGAATGCCCGTGTGATGAATCAATCAACAAAACATCTATCCCGGCCTCAATTAAAGCAGCAATACGTTCTTCATTACCTGCACCCGCACCAACTGCAGCACCAACACGCAACCGTCCTTTTTCATCTTTACAAGCATTTGGTTTTTGTTCGGCTTTATTATAATCTTTAACGGTTATCATTCCTTTTAAATGGAATTTTGAATCGACTACCAATGCTTTTTCGACACGGTGTTCGTGCATTTTTTGTAGTACAATATCTCGTTTTTCACCTTCTTTAACGGTTACTAACCGCTCTTTAGGCGTCATCACCGCAGTAACTGGTAGTGATAAATCTGTAGCGAATCGAACATCTCGAGCAGTAATAATTCCGACTAATTCTTGTGTTTGAGTAACCACAGGAAAACCGGCAAAACCATGCTCCTTAGCTAAATCAATAACTTGTTTTATTGTGGCAGTAGGTAATACAGATACAGGATCTTGAACTATCCCACTTTCGTACTTTTTAACACGCCTTACATGATTTGCTTGATGTTCTATCGACATATTTTTATGAATAAAACCAATACCTCCTTCTTGCGCAAGCGCAATAGCAAGATCTGATTCAGTTACCGTATCCATTGCGGCAGACAGCATTGGAATATTTAATTTGATTGTTTGAGTAAGTTGGGTACTAATATCAGCGGTATTGGGCAAAACAGTAGAGTGAGCTGGAACTAATAAAACATCATCAAACGTGAGAGCTTCTTTAACTATACGAGACATGACAATATTCACCATTGAGTTAAATTGTTGATAAAATATTGCCGATGCATTCTACTTGCTTTTCTAGTAAAAGGCTAGAAGCATTTTATTTTATTTTAGGTTGATAGTTTTTTATTTTGTTAGAAAAATAGAATTTGGTTTTATAATATTTTACATAAATGATTTACCGATAAACTGTCTACTTTTCAACCTAAATAAATTTATACCTTCGTATTTTTTATAACCCAAATTAGTCAAAAATACATTGTAATCTATGATCACAATGTCAAATACACCTCATTTTGGTTAAGTACTTTTTATTGCGCTATAGATACAACCTGTATTAGATTACTAATTTAAAAAAAGTGTTAACTATAATATTAATGATAGAGAAAATTTTAAAGGCATAAACATAAGTGGCATCACTTATTCGCTCATCGCATCATTAGAAGTAAAATCACATTTTTAAAATCAATCCATTTTTTGAGCCATAAGAATATAATTTACATCAATATTGGCACCTAATTTAAACTGGTTTTTTAATAAATGGTATTCCATACCAATCACATCGCCAGTACTAAGCCCGGCTTGCTCTACCCAAGTCATAAGCTCAGAAGGTCTAATAAATCGGTTAAAATCATGTGTACCTTTAGGTACAAGCCGAGCAATATATTCTGCGCCATAAATTAACAGTAGCTTGGCTTTGTGATTGCGATTAATTGTTGATAAAAACAATTTACCATTAGGCTTAAGTAATTTAGCACATGCCCGAATAATCGAAAGAGGGTCTGGTACATGTTCTAATAGTTCCATACAGGTAATTACATCATAGTACGCTGGGTATTGCTTGGCGTGTTCTTCAACAGTCTGCTTTTTATAATCAATTGATAGACCACCCAACTTAGCATGTGATCTTGCAACGTCTAATGACACATCAGCCAAATCGATAGCTGTAACTTTAGCTCCTAACTTAGCTAAACTTTCCGATAAAATCCCCCCACCACAACCAACATCTAAAACCAATTGATTCTCAATAGAAGCACATTGTTGTTTAACATAATCAACGCGTAATGGGTTAATAATGTGTAATGGCTTACATTTGCCATTAGGATCCCACCATTCAGAAGCTAATTGAGAAAACTTATCTATCTCATTAATATCGACATTTTGTGACATGGACTCTCTTTTTATTTATAAATATTCTTAATAAAGAAACATTTTATGCTATACCTATTATTAATAAAAGGACTAAATAACATATTTGCAGAACTAATAATTCAAGTAATAATATAATGGCAAAGCCAATTTGTTTATCAAATCTTGTTATAATTTTATCTTTAAATTAATTATTTATATTAATAATTTTAATGATTTCTTGTTTCACTCATTATTTCATGGCATGATTTACAACGCTGAAAGATTTTAATAAAGTCATGGTTAGGCGTTTGCCTAAATTAAAATGAAACAATAATTGAAGAAATCAAAGGAAAATTCATGAGTACAGGAACTATGAAAAAAAGTCATTCACAGTGGAGCTCCCGCATGGGATTCATGCTTGCAGCAGCCGGCTCTGCTGTTGGATTAGGTAACATTTGGAAATTTCCCTATATGGCTGGTGAAATGGGTGGCTCTGCATTTGTGCTCACTTATTTACTTTTCATGTTTATGATAGGACTACCCATTTTAGTGTTAGAATGGTTAATCGGTCGTCGTGGACAAAAAAATCCAATTCACACAATGGAAGATGTCGCTGTTTCAGAAGGTCGTTCTAAGTCATGGCGTTGGGTTGGCATTATCGGCGTACTTGGTTCATTTCTAATCTTATCTTTTTATAGTGTAATTGGTGGTTGGGCAACTGATTACATTGTTTTAGCTGCAAAAGGTTCATTTGAAGGAGTTACTGGCGAAAAAACAGACCAAATATTCACTGATTTTCTTAGTAATGTGAATAGTCTATTAACATGGCACACCGTATTTATGTTTGCAACTGCATTTATTGTTGCATTGGGTGTTGGCGCTGGCTTAGAACGCGGGTGTAAAATCATGATGCCTGGACTAGGAATCTTACTACTTGTTTTAGTTGGTTACGCAGCTTATGCAAGTGGTCCATATTTTTGGGTAGCATGTAAATTCTTATTTTCACCAAATTGGTTAGCCTTAAATAGCACAGCTATTTTAGCCGCATTAGGTCATGCATTTTTTAGTTTATCCTTAGGCATGGGAATCATGATGGCATACGGCTCGTATCTCGGACAAGACGTCAACTTATTATCAACGGCTCGAACTGTAGTTATATTAGATGTAGTTGTTGCAGTACTTTCTGGGTTAGCTATTTTCCCATTAGTATTTGCTAATGGCTTACAAGCTGGAGCAGGTCCTGGTCTAATTTTTGTTACGCTACCAATTGCTTTTGGTAACATGACTGGCGGTTTAGTTTTAGGCATATTATTCTTTATCTTCTTAACATTTGCGGCGTTAACTTCTTCTATTTCTTTATTAGAGCCAACAGTTGAACTATTAGAAGAAAGAACACCTATGGGTCGTAAAACTGCAACCGTAGTAAGCAGCATTATCATTTGGGCATTAGGAATTGCTTGTATATTGTCGTTTAATCAATGGGCTGATGTGAAATTATTTGATAAAAATATTTTCGACTTACTTGACTATTTAACCAGCAAAATTATGTTACCTGTTACTGGGTTAGGCACTATCATTTTTGGCGCGTGGATGATGAATCAAAAACATATTCGCAATGAGCTCAACTTAAGTTCTTCATGGTTTGGAATATGGTCCATACTTACACGCTTTGTTATTCCAGTTGCAGTGGTTACTATTCTTATTTACGGATTTTTATAACACTTAAAAAGTTAATTAATGTTCAATTTAAAAGCTCTGAATTTTTCAGGGCTTTTTTAAACAAAAAACGACCAAATAGCTAATTAAATTTTTTAACCTCTATTGAAAACTGTCTTTTTATTCCCATATAGCAATACAACAATAAATCAAACTATTAAATTCATGTTATTCAATTAATATTATGTTCTATTTCATTATCATTTGTTTTTGAAACATGATTTATGAGTTACATTTCTTATCAGTAAAGCATAATTAATTGAATTTTATATAAATTTAGAGGGACTAGTCAATGAGTAAGCAAGGTACTGAAACTCGCGGATTTCAATCTGAAGTTAAACAAATTCTACATTTAATGATCCATTCTTTATATTCTAATAAAGAGATTTTTTTAAGAGAACTTATTTCAAACGCATCTGATGCGGCCGACAAACTTCGTTTTAAAGCGCTTGAAAACCCAGATCTATATGCTGGCGATAGTGAACTAGGTGTACGTATTTCAACCAACAAAGAAGCTGGCACCTTAACCATTGCTGACAATGGTATTGGGATGACCCGAGATGAAGTGATTGAAAACTTGGGTACTATTGCTAAATCAGGCACCAAAGCTTTTTTAGAGTCTATTGGTAGTGATCAAGCCAAAGATAGCCAATTAATTGGTCAGTTTGGTGTAGGTTTTTATTCAGCCTTCATAGTTGCTGATAAAGTCACAGTTAGAACTCGTGCTGCCACAGCAAAAGCTGACCAAGCAGTTATGTGGGAATCAGTGGGTGAAGGTGAATACACCATATCTGACGATAATAAAGAAACTCGCGGCACCGAAATCACTTTACACTTAAAAGAAGAAGAAAAAGAATTTTTAGAAGATTGGCGTTTGCGTTCTATTATCAGCAAATATTCTGATCACATTTCACTTCCTGTTGAAGTGCAAACCACTGACGAAGAAAGCAAAGAAGTCAAATGGGAAAAAATCAACAAAGCACAAGCACTTTGGACACGCAGTAAATCAGAAGTCACTGACGAAGAATATAAAGAGTTTTATAAACATTTATCACACGACTTTGCCGATCCATTAAGTTGGAGTCATAATCGCGTTGAAGGTAAACAAGAGTACACCAGCTTACTTTATATCCCATCTAAAGCACCATGGGATATGTGGAATCGCGATAATAAACACGGATTAAAACTTTATGTACAACGTGTTTTTATTATGGACGATGCTGAACAGTTTATGCCAAACTATTTACGTTTTGTAAAAGGCTTGATTGATTCAAATGATCTGCCATTAAATGTATCGCGTGAAATTTTACAAGATAATAAAATTACTCAAAACTTACGTAATGCATGTACTAAACGTGTGTTACAGATGCTTGAAAAACTTGCTAAAGATGATAAAGAACAATATCAACAATTCTGGAATGAGTTTGGTTTAGTATTAAAAGAAGGCACTGGTGAAGACTTTGCAAACCGTGAAGCCATTGCTAAATTAATTCGTTTTGCGTCAACTCACACCGATAGCGATGCACAAACAGTATCTCTAGAAGATTACATTAGCCGTATGCAAGAAGGTCAAGAAAAGATCTACTACATTACCGCAGACAGCTATGGGGCTGCTAAAAATAGCCCTCACCTAGAGCTATTCCGTAAAAAAGGAATTGAAGTATTATTATTATCTGATCGCATTGATGAATGGATGATGAGCAATTTAACGGAATTTGATGGCAAACAGTTCCAATCTATCAGTAAATCAGACGAATCGATCGAAAAACTTGCCGATCAAGATAGTGAAGAACAAAAACAAGTTGAAAAAGAACTCGAACCATTTATTGAGCGAGTAAAAACCGCATTAGGCGATAAAGTGAAAGAAGTGAAATTAACTCACCGTTTAACTGATACACCGGCAATTGTTACTACTGCTGCTGACGAAATGAGCACACAAATGGCGAAATTATTTGCTGCAGCAGGTCAAAAAGCACCAGAAATCAAATACACATTTGAAATCAATCCAGATCATAAACTGGTCAAACGTATTGCCGATACGCAAGATGAAAGCGCATTTAACGATTGGATAGAACTATTGTTAGATCAGGCTTTACTTGCTGAAAAAGGATCATTAAGCGATCCAAGCAAATTTATTCAAACCATGAATAAATTACTAGCTCAATAACAAGGTAATAGGCACTAATCATAGCCCCGAAATATTAACGTTATCGGGGCTTTTTTATATTAGTAAAAAAATCACTATATTTTTTCAAATAGCGTGATATTTATCACATTTTTTTATTTTTATTCCTCTTATTTTTTATAGTGGTTTACAATAAGTAAACATATGAAATTGGATTTAAAAAGTATAAAGTCGATTTAATCAATTCAAGCCTTATAGCCATTAAAGAATAAAAACTGAAGTTACTAAACGTTATGGGTTTATCTATATCGATCTAAATCAATATGGAACAGTCACGATTAAATCGTTATAAAAAAAGCTTCTACTGGTATGAATCCTTGATTGCATTCAAAAAAGAAATACAAAAACAATTTAAACCAATACTATTCGTTATAAAACAAAAGGAATAATTATGTCTAATTCTATAAAATTAGTAAGTTTTCTATTTATCATGCTATTTACCATATGCAATGCATTCGCAGAAGATACTTATCTTTATGTCGTTCGTCATGGTCAAACTATGTTCAATATTGCTCATCGAGCTCAAGGTTGGTCCGATACACCACTAACTAAATCTGGCATCAATGATGCCGAGCAACTAGGCCGTGGTTTAAAAGATGTTAAATTTGTGTCAGTTTATTCAAGTGATTTAGGTAGAGCAAGGCAAACAGCTCGCATCGTTTTAGAATCAAAAGGTGATCCAGTTCAAATGAACGAAATGGAAGGCTTGCGCGAAGCTTATTTCGGTCAATTTGAAGGTGATCTTGATTCTAATATGTGGACACCTGCGGCACAATATCTAGGCTATCAATCAGATAAAGAGCTAATGGCTGATTTTTCGCAAGGGAAAATTAGCCTTGATAAGATGCTCAATGCTATAGCAGCAGTTGACAAATTAGGGGAAGCGGAAAATTACAAAACCATAAAAACACGTATGCAAAACTCATTAAAAACCATTGCTGAAGCGGCAAAAGCACAAGGTGGTGGAAATGTACTTATTGTATCTCACGGGCTTGCAATAATGGCTATGGTAAAAGATCTACAAGATAAACCAATTACTAGCGGATTAGGTAATGCTAGTGTGACAAAAATTCGCTATACCAACAACGGAAAATTCATTATTGAAAGTTTTGGGGATATGAGTTATATGGAAAAAGGTAAAAAAATTAATTAATCAAAAACTAAAAGTATTATTTGGTTTACAACAGTAAGCCAAATTTTACCTGATATAAAAACATTAGCATTTACATAAAATTCTAGCATTTCTTGTTATAAAAGAGCATAATTTCAAAAAATGTTCAGTCGTAAATTTAAAAGATAATATGTTTTATTCAACTAGTTACTCTTCACCTTTAGGTTTAATCACACTCGCCGGTCAAAATAACAAGCTGATTGCCGTATGGATTGAAGGTCAAAAGTATTTTGGTGATACGGTAAATGAACAACTAGAAGACAAACCAAATTTAGCTATTTTTAATGAAACTAAAAAATGGTTTGATAACTATTTTTCAGGCAAAAATCCTGCTATTAAACAACTCCCATTAGCACCTATCGGTACCCCCTTTCGCTATCAAGTTTGGGATATCTTATGCAAAATTCCTTACGGTGAAATTACGACCTATGGTGATATAGCTAAAAAAATTGCCAAACAAAATAAGGTTAAGACCATGTCTAGCCAAGCTGTGGGCGGTGCGGTCGGTCGCAATCCTATATCAATAATTATTCCTTGTCACCGTGTAATTGGTGCAAATGGCAACTTAACAGGCTATGCTGGAGGCATTGATAAAAAAATTAAGCTACTACAAATTGAAGGCATTGATACTCAAAAATTTTATCGCCCAACTAAAGGAACAGCACTTTAAAACAAAAATATAATTCAGCAAACTATAAAGAGAAACAGTAAATATCTACTTTAGAATATTTTAGCTTTAATTGAATAATAAATATTAAATGATCGCCAGATCGGATTAATTAATATTTTTAGCATTTATACCGTTAAAATTAAAAAGTTTCTTAATTTTCAAATTGAAACAAATATTTTGATTAAAATTTTTTATTTAGATACAATAAAATTTAAATATCCTATTGAATTTAAATTAAAAATTGGTGATTTTTGGTAGAATAGCATAAATTGAATTGAGCTTGTTTTTTATTTATTAAAAATCAATAAGTTAAAAATCTTTAAAAATTCAAAAAATCTGGTAGAATTTATCACCTACTATAACTGCAAATAAAACAGATAGATACGATTAGAGTGTTCCCTGTATACACAGGGATAAACCGGTGATATGCACAACTTGCAACCAGCAATCGGTGTGTTCCCTGTATACACAGGGATAAACCGAACTATACATTGCAACGGCATCATCAATGCGTGTGTTCCCTGTATACACAGGGATAAACCGGCGTGGGTGCCAGTATTGAAGCGAGCAGGAGTGTGTTCCCTGTATACACAGGGATAAACCGTATGCCTCATCAGGAGCTAGCCAATTGACTGTGTGTTCCCTGTATACACAGGGATAAACCGCACCCAATCAGGGGAATTAGATAGTGATAGTAGTGTTCCCTGTATACACAGGGATAAACCGCAGATGCATTTGAACCGCCCTATCTTTATCAAGTGTTCCCTGTATACACAGGGATAAACCGGCTTTGCACAGCTTTCCAATACCATTGTCAGCAAATGGTTAAGGTGCTAGCTTCTTTGTTGATTGGTTATATTAATTAAATATCACACAATGCGCTGACAACTAAAGTTAACCTGTCAAATACGAACATTTGATAATGTTCATGCCTTGTTTAGGAAAATCACAAATGATTCGAAAAACTGGACGAGCATAGAAGAGGCAATTCCCATGCGACCACTTTGTTTCTAGCATCTGCATCGAGATTGTAAAGAAGGTTCGCCAAACTCTCTGCTCAGACATTACCAAAAAATTAATTGTATTTCGCAAAAGATAAAAACGCCTCAAATCCTAACTGTACTGAAAAATTTAAAGCTTACAGCACCAAATGGTTGCCATTTTAAAACAACGCTAACTAATGCCGTTTAGAGTTTATTTCTGTATATAGAGAACACGTTAATATGGTTATGAATAAAAAAGGATGCTCCTTGATCAATAAATTAATTATTTTCTATGATTTTTACTCAGATTTTTACAAAGATGCCTAATAGCCATAATGGGATGATGAATGATCATCCTAGGTCCAGAAAAACGCATAACTTGTTTTATGTTTTGTTTGTAATCCTTTCTATAGCAGTGTTTTGGACAACGCTCACAAGTCGTTTTTTCCTCACCAAAACGGCACAATGTTAAACGTTGCATTGCATATTGTAAGAGTTCATTACATTCATCACATAACTGGTTATACAGTGTATGATGTTTTTTATGACAATATAGGTAGATCATCACACTAATAGTATGCTTTTCTCGTTGTATGTTAGGACCTGTATTATTTGCAACCATAATTTGATATACGTAAAAAAATAAAGTGTTAAAATTTAACTTATCTATATGATCACAAGGAACTATTAAAATGGCAATAATTATTAATAAAGATACAATTGTTTGTATGTCTCTTTCTGCTAGGCCAAGCAATTTTGGTACACGTTTTCACAATTATTTATATGAAAAACTTGATTTAAATTATCTTTATAAAGCTTTCACAACCAACAATTTAAAAAATGCCATTTACGGTATTAAAGCATTAGCTATTCGCGGTTGCGCTATTTCAATGCCTTACAAAGAAGCATGCATCGAATTTATAGATGAATTAGATACTTCCGTAAAATCCATTCAATCAGTGAATACTATTGTTAATACTGATCATTATTTAAAAGCTTATAATACCGATTATATTGCAGTGGCAAAACTTATTACAGAAAATAAAATTGATAATACTACACCATTTGTATTAAAAGGTAGTGGTGGAATGGCTAATGCAGTCATTGGAGCTTTTTATGATGCAGGTTTTAAACATGGCATTATTGCAGCACGCAATCAACAAAAAGGTAATGTTTTAGCGAAACGATACGGGTATAAATGGGTAAAATATGAACAAGAAGTATTGCCAGAACAAGCAAAATTAATCATTAATGTAACCCCAATTGGCATGCTTGGCGGTGCAGAAGCTAATGATTTAGCTTTCCCTGAAACAATGATAAATAATGCCAATATTGTTTTTGATGTAGTTGCCCTGCCCGTTGAAACACCTATGATTAAATACGCAAAAAATTTAAATAAAACGATTATATCAGGTGCAGATGTTGCTGTTATACAGGCATTAGAGCAGTTTATATTATATACAGGTGTTACTCCAAGCAAGGAATTAGTTAAGCAAGCCGGTGATTTTGCCAGATTGGTCGAATAATATTATATTCCACCGGCTTTATTCGGTGGAATATTTAAAGCGTTTTTATAACATAGCTTGATGTAATTTGTGATAGACAGCCAATATTTTTTGGTGCATTGCAAATTGTTCTAAGTTCTGATTTGATGATTTATCTGTCGTTGCGAAATCAACCAAACCAAAAAACGTTTTCTCGCTTGTTGCATATTGCCACATCTCATCAACGCATACTTTACCATACATTTTATAAAAAGCACTTTGATAATCACTAAACTGCTTTTTATTACGTTCAAGTATAAAATTTACTAATGTTTGTAAGCAACGATAGGCATGATTGCGCTCTTTGGTAAAAATAGATTCATTCATTTCCACTGTCCAATCAATCCATTGTTTTGCCTGTTCTAAATCCTTACCTGCCAAGGCCAACATTGCTTTCAACTCACCGACTCGCAATGTTAACCATGCATTATCTTTACCAGTTGCAATACCGAGTAGTTCACGGATTCTAGCAGAATCATCTAATCCCTCTTCATCTAATTGCTCAATAATGGTAAGGTATTGTTTAGCTGAATGCTTTTTACTTGGTAGGGATAAAATCAAATCACGCAAGTGAATTGCCATATTATTATTAGCAAGGAATAAATCTTCAGGTGGATAAATTTCGGACATACCAACTGCTAAAATTCGACAAGCATAAACCCCAAGATGCTCATAATCCATAATGAGGACTTCCGTTTTGTGACGAGTAAAAATAGCCATTAAGTTATTAAATTCTTGCTCTGTTGTGCCCGAAAAATCCCAATCAACAAAATCATAATTGGATTCTTCTTTAAATAAATCCCAAGAAATTAATCCACTTGAATCAATAAAATGCGTTTCTAAATTGCTCAGTTCAGCAACCTCATCATTATTAAAGCTTGGCGGTGAAAAGACATCAAGATCTTTTAAACTGCGCCCTTGTAATAATTCAGTAACTGTTCTTTCAAGAGCTACACCAAAATTAGGGTGAGCACCAAACGAAGCATAGCAAGTACTATTTTCAGGATTAAATAACACGACACAAATGACAGGAAATTCACCGCCCAATGAAGCATCAAAACAGTAAAGTGGAAATCCTTCGTTTTCAAGTGTTGTTATAGCTGCCAAAACAGCAGGATAACGATTAATCACATCTATTGGAATAGTCGGTAAACTAATCGCTTGCGAAATTATTTTATTTTTTACATAACGTTCAAAAATTTCAGATAGAGCCTGAACGCGTGCTTCATTACGTGTATTACCTGCTGACATACCGTTTGATGCATATAAATTAGCAATGAGATTAACGGGAATATAAACTGTTTTTTGATCAGATTGTGATACAAATGGTAAAGCACAGATACCTCGTTCGATATTACTTGACTGCAAGTCTACTAAATCCGTAGCGCCTAACTCTTTATCGGGATCATAAAACTTGAGGAGTTTTTTTGATAACAAGCCTTTTGGTAATGAGTTATCATCTGGAATAGCAAACCACTTTTCAGTGGGATAATGCACAAATTCTGCATTAGCTACCTGCTTACCTAGATAAAAATCAGAAAAAAAGTAATTGGTAGACAATCGTTCAAAATATTCCCCTAATGCCGAAGCCAAAGCAGCTTTTTTCGTTGCACCTTTGCCATTAGCAAAACAGAGTGGACATGCTTTATTTTGTATGTGAACTGACCAAACATTAGGAACTGGGTTTAGCCAAGAGGCTTCCTTAACTTCTAAATTAAATTTAGTTAATTGTTGATGAAAATAATCGATCGAATCTTCAAGAGCGGCATCTTTGCCAAGAATAAAAGTTTTCATAATTTTTTAATAATTAATTATATTGATTTCTTCTAGAAAATGTTTTCTAATATAAAAGGATTATTTTAAATAATCATTCTAAACTTAATTTTAATAATATACATCAAAAATATTGAGGAAGAGATGAATAATTTTAAACCATTAGATTTACTTTTTTTTAGACGTTTAATAATGCCAAGTGTGTTAACTTTCCTATATTGGTTATTGTTAGCTTTTATTGTAATCATGAATATTATTAACATGTGTTACGTGTCTTTTTTAGGTGGATTATTTGGCTTAATTGGTGGTGTTATAGCTACACGCCTTATTTTTGAATTAATGTGCGTATTTTTTAGCATTAATAGAAACTTAGAAAAGCTAGTTGATTTACAATCAAACAATAGCAATAGCCCTACTAATATTGAAGATAAAAACAGTTAATCTTCTATAAGCTGATTGACTGATATATCCAACGTTTAATTGTTGGATATATCTAATGCCCATCTTGGATTAATTTCAATAGCCAACTCATTATTAACTTTTAACTTCAAGTGAATCATCCCCGCATAAGCTATCATTGCACCATTATCAGTGCAAAATGCGAGCCTAGGATAATAAGCTTGCCCATTTCTTTGTTGCATTAGACTAGAAAGTTTGTCACGTAATGAATCATTAGCGCTAACACCACCTGCAATAACTAAACGCTTATATCCTGTTTGTTCAAGAGCTCGGCGCACTTTTATTACCAAGGTATCCACAAGTGCATCTTCAAAAGCTCTAGCGATATCAGCTTTAGTTTGTGGATCAATAAGATTATCAGTTTTATTTTGATGAATAGTATTTGCAGCAGCCGTTTTAAGACCAGAAAAACTAAAATCAAGCCCAGGTCGATCGGTCATTGGTCTTGGAAAATGAAACCGAGAAGGATTCCCTTGTTTAGCTAATTGAGATAATTTTGCACCACCTGGGTAATCAAGTCCAAGTAGCTTAGCTGTTTTATCAAACGCTTCACCTGCAGCATCATCAATTGATTCACCTAATAATTTATATTGTCCAATACCAGTTACACTAAATAATTGAGTATGTCCTCCAGAGACCAATAACGCCACAAATGGAAACTTAGGAGGATTATCTTCAAGCATTGGCGCAAGCAAATGCCCTTCCATATGGTTAACCGCAATAGCAGGAACATTCCAAGCATAAGCGAGTGAACGCCCAATTGATGCGCCTACCATTAAAGCACCAATTAACCCTGGTCCCGCAGTATAAGCAACACCATCAATATCCGCTGAGGTTAAATTAGCCTCTTTTAATGCAGCTTGAATTAGTGGTACTGTTTTACGAATATGATCGCGTGATGCAAGCTCAGGAACCACTCCCCCATAATCAGCATGTAATTTAATTTGTGAATATAGTTGATTAGCCATTAAACCGTGCTCATCATCATAAATCGCAACGCCTGTTTCGTCGCAAGAGGTTTCTATGCCAAGAATCTTCATTAATGCTTACCTGAAAAATCTGATGTGTTTTCGTCGCTCCAAAGATCTTGTTCTGATATATCTTTATCAGCTATACGATATTCTTCTGTTGCCCAATCACCCAAATCGATAAGTTGACAGCGTTTACTACAAAAAGGACGGTATGGACTCTTTTCTGACCACTCGACCTCTTTTTGGCAAGTTGGACATTTAACAAATGCTTTTGTTAGACTATTCATTACTATTCTTTTCAAGTTCTCTTTAAAATTATTAGCAACATGCTAGCTCAAATTCAATGGTATCTATATTAACATTTTCACAAGTTTCAAGCGGTAAAAAACGTATACTATAACGAGACATATGCCCAGAAACTTTCGGATAAACTCTTTTATCTAAAGAAACGCGGATACGGATCAAATTTACATCGCCGTTTGTTTCTTGGAAAAAGTTATTACTATAATTAAATTTCTTAAATTCACCTAATTGCCTTATTAATTGCATACAAGATGTCAAGGATTCATCCAATAAGGACAAATTTTCTAACCAATTCTTAACTTGTGCATCTCGTTTTTCTTGAGAGAGTTTAAGCCACAGATAAAAAGAAGGTATATCAAAACTACAACATCCCCCAGGAATCATTAATCGTTGTCTAATTGCCATAATAAAACGGTCATCCTTTAAAGGCTGACCTAATCTAGATATTGTATTAAATCTAATTAAAAAAGACTCTAGCTTGCTCAGTAATCCATTTAATAACTCTTGATCTACACCATCAATATTTATCCATGCGTTAAGTTTTTGTTTTTGAGATTCAATCTCTTTTATCAAATCGCCTTTTACATCATTGCGTTCAATTATTTCAAGTAATTCTGATAATGCATGAAAAAAAAGCAATGCATTGTTTTGATTAAAATGACAATGCATATTGATCTGCTGTAACAAAAATTCAATACGTAACCAAATACGCATTTTTTCATTCAAAGGATGTTCAAAAATAATATCATTCATGCTTATTCATTCTTCATTTCCAAATGTTTTTAAATATTGCTGATGTAATTTATTGACTTGTAACGTTAATGAAGATAAATCACCATCATTTTTAATAATATCATCAGCATAAGATAATCTTTTACTAGAAGTAACTTGTGAAAGTATCATTTTTTCTGCTAATAATTCATCAACGTGATCTCTTTTAACCAAGCGAGCTAATTGTAGTGACTTTGGTGTGTCAATAATCAACACACGATCAGCAAATTCGTTTAAATTATTCTCAATTAATAACGGCACAACCCAAATGACATAAATTGCATATTGTTTGGCTAATAATAGCTGAGTTTCTTTATGGATAATTGGATGTAATAAGCTATTTAGCCAAAGCCTTTCATGATCATTATTGAATATAATTTCTCTTAACTGACTGCGATCCAAATCACCGTTTGGTAACAAAATTTCTTGGCTAAAATGCTTAACGATTTGTGAGAATGCATCTGTTCCAACTTGAACAACTTGACGAGCGATAATATCAGCATCAATAATTGGCACACCTAAATTAGCAAATAGATTGGCAATGGTACTTTTACCACTAGCAATCCCTCCACTAAGTGCAACAACATAAGACATGATACAAATTCCAACCTAGTAATACTATTAATAGTATATCATACAGTAAAGGTTCATTACATAACCTAAATCATCTCAACGTTATATAAAGAATTAGTAGTTTTTTATTACTACCCTTATATTTTGTAGATAACGCAATATCAATCATTTTCTAATAAAGAATAAGTATACCACCTATTAAATATTAAATACCCCATTAACTATGTCAATGTAAGTTTTTAGCATTAAATTCATAATTTAAAAACAATTAATGACATTAATCAATTGATGATCTTTGCACAAGGTAACAAAATTTATCTTAAGCTATATACATTAATTATTTATAGACTAAAAATAAATTAAATAAACAGTTGGCTTTATCAAATTGGCTGTATATAATTACATATATCTGTATATAAACACAGGAAAAAATATGAGACCATTAACAGAGCGACAACAACAGATTTATGACTTAATAAAAGAAAATGTTCAAACAACTGGTATGCCACCAACTCGAGCAGAAATTGCTAAAAGTTTAGGATTCCGTTCGGCTAATGCAGCTGAAGAACATCTAAAAGCACTAGCTAAAAAAGGAGCAATTGAATTGATAACTGGATCATCCCGGGGTATTCGACTATTGCTTGAAAATCAAGAAGATCCAAACGAATTAGTTGGTTTACCGCTTATAGGGCAAGTTGCTGCTGGTTCGCCAATTTTAGCTCAAGAACATATTGAAAGCCATTATCAAATTGATCCTTCTCTTTTTAAACCTCATGCAGATTTTCTACTACGCGTTCATGGCATGTCCATGAAAGATATTGGCATATTAGATGGTGATTTGCTCGCAGTACACAAAACACAAGATGTTAAAAACGGGCAAGTTGTTGTTGCTCGCATTGATGATGAGGTCACAGTAAAAAGACTATCTCGTCAAGGCAAAAATGTTCATCTTCTTGCCGAAAACGAAGCGTTTTCACCAATTGAAATCGATTTAGAACAACAAAATTTTGCTATTGAAGGGCTTGCTGTTGGTATTATTCGTAATGGGGCATGGATGTAACTATAAAGTTAGTATAAAATAGCGACTAATTATTGTCTAGGAGGAACGATATGTGGCTATTTTGGTTATACGAATTTTTAGGATTTATCGGTGTAATTTTACTCATTGCTGTTTATTGCCATTTTTGTAAGCAGAGTTTTTGGGCTTTTGTTTGGCAATATTTAAAATGGGTAGGCTTAGCGATTCTTGTTGTATGGTTAATTATTGCGATACTTTGTCGACAAGATTTATATAGTGCTACTCACTGCTACTTCCGAGGTGTCAGTATGCATGCAAACACTAAATACTCAATTTATTTAGGTGAATGTCAAGTAGAAACACGAAATGGCAGCTATGTACCAATCGACCGTTCTAGGGCGCTGCCGGGATCAAGCGATCATGAAAACACAATTGATAACGGTGCAGAAGAATTATACTATTAATCAATTTGATTAGATAAATTATTCATTAAATCAATGAGGTAATTGCATACAATTACCTCATTTTACATTGCATAAATAACTTACTGAGTTGTAGTTTACTAAACTTGTATTAAGAATACTCAATCATATCAATCATAATAAATCAAATGTACTGACATCTTACCAATAAAAACATTTAATATTGAAAAGTTACCGCTCAAAAGCATTTATCCCAACATTAAATTTTATTTATTTATTTCGCCTAATAATAATTTCTGCAAGGCTGATGCATTTTTAAACTCAGTAAAATCATTTATTGCTTGAGGCTGTTTAGCTGAATTAGTAACTGAACCAAGTACTTGCGTTGCCAATACTAAACCTTTTTGTTCCATTACCGAACGATTATAAAAATCAACTAAATCTTGCTGAGTGATTTTTTTAATCTGTGCTATTTTTTTATCTTTAGAATCAAACATAAAACGCGAAAACCGATAATCAGACATATAAAAATTGAGTTCATCATCTAATGTTTGCGGCGGCATAGTCAACGAATCAAGTACTGCTTTTTTGAACTGTTCAACATCTTCTTTTGATAATGCTTGCAATTTACTTAAAATAATTGGATAAAACGCTTGATAACGTTTTAACAAGTATACAGGATCATACTGATTACTTTGAAGAATAAAACTCAACCCAATTGAATCGCCAACAAAGGCAGGAACAGCAAATACAGCATAGCCGAGTTGCTCATTGGTGCGTAATTGGTCATAAAACCAAGGTGAAATAATTTTAGACAGAGTATAACTTAACACACTACTGCTTATGCGATCATAATTAATTGGAATATAAGCCATCATCAAAGCATTATCAGTGCTTTTAGCTTGCTGAGTAATTTGAGCTTCTAGCGGTTTTTTAATTTTAATATTTTCAATCGGTGTAAATCTAGCATCACGCACCAATGTTTTTTGGATTGAATGATAAAGATCCAATGAACCTTCATTAGACAAATTACCCAGACTTAACATATATGGCACAGAATGAGTTAACAAATTATCACGATAAGCTACAAGATCATTAACACTAATCTCTGAAGTAATTTGCCGCCGCTTATCACGTTCAAAATAATGAGGCAAATCAGACAAAGCATTAACAGCATTAACGGCTAACCAATAACTTTTAGCATGATCCGATTTATCTAATTGTTCAAGATACCAAGATTTAGCTAAAGCCAAATTATGCTCATCAATGGTAACATCCCGAAAACTATTAAGGATAGTAGTAACCATTTTCGGAAGATGTTGACTAAAACCACTAGCCCTAATCATCAAACCATTATCATAATTTGTTGATAATGACATACCGGCAACTGCAGCTTGAAATTGTAATTGATCTAAGCTACGGCTAATTATATAGTCAAGTAAATCAAACGACACCTTAGATTTTACATCAACAAAAGCTAGATTATTACGTAACGAAACCACAATTGCTGCTTTAGGTTCTTTAGAAAAATATTGACTAACAAAATGTATAAAATTCCCCCGATTGCTAAATTCTGCGGGTTGAATTTGATTACTATTTTTGTTTGAAATAGAAAAATCATCAGGAATATAAGGATTTAACTCTGGCAAACTAAACACATAATTTTTACCTAAAGCTACCCAATTTGATTTCTGTTGTTCAGTGATATTATCCATTTTATAGGGAGCTTCAACAAAATACGCAGTTTTATTGGTTGTTTGATCTGATGAAATCACCCAAAGCCTAACATTATCTGGTGTTAAACTTTTTAAGCGCTTATTAATCTCTGCTTTATCAAAATGGTTAGCAATATAATCAGAATTCAATATATTCTCAACAGGGTACATCAGCATCTGATCTGACAACCATTCTACATAAGACATATCGCGTTCAACATTTTGATACTTAAATTCTAATGCGAGAACTTTTTTAAGCTCTTCATAATAAATTTCAGAAATCCCTTCTTTTTGTATTAATTGTAAATAATTAAAAATGGCACCAATAACTCTATCTTTTTGTGCAAGCCCCTCATCGGTTAACGTAGCATTAATACTAAAAATACCACTATTACCATAGCGAATCGGATCACTTCCTGCTTGAATACTTTCAATTAATCCTTGTTTTTGCAGTTGATCAGCCAAAGTATTTTGACTACGATTACTAATTAAATAGGCAATGTATTCATCACTTTTGTCAGCAAATTTAGCTAAGTTATCATCAATTGGGAATTGCAACATCAACAACTTTTTGGGTTGAGCCGGAACCATAACAATTTTCTTACTTAAATTATCAGAAGTTATTGCTGGTTTATCAATTTTAGGCACATTAATATTTTTATTAGGGATTTTACCAAAAGTACTTTCAGCTAATTTTGCCAATTTATTGATAGACTGATTACTATAAACCACCCCAACCATAATATTGGCTGAATAATAATTGTCATGAAATCGAACTAATGCATCTTGCAACTTACTGCTAACTTTATCGCTTAACGTTTCTAAATTACCACCTGAAAATTGCGAAGCTGGATGATTTTGATTAATTGTTTCAGAATCAACTTGCCCAATTCTAAAACCATCACTTGATCTAGCCATAGTCATTTCAGCGTTAACGGCATTGCGTTCTTTATCGGCAAAATTAGGATCTAACTTAGGATCGGCAATAGCATCGGCTAAATAATCAAGTGCTGTATCTAACGCACTATTTTCAACTTCAAAATAAAAAGCCGTTCTATGTGCTGCAGTACTGGCATTATAACTACCTGAATGTCGGCTTAAAAACTGTGAAAAACTCGCTGGTTCTGGATAATTTTTTGACCCTATCAACACCATATGTTCTGCATAATGCGCCAGCCCTTGCTGATCTTTAGGATCTTGTAAAGACCCAACAGGTAAAGCAAGTGATGCCAAAGATTTAACCGCTTTAGGATCTGACACTAATAAAACTCGCATATCATTAGCCAGCTTAATCACTTCATATTGGCGCTCATCTCGCTCGCTTTGCTGTATTTTTTCTAATAATACTGGTTGAACAAGTTTATTTTCAATAGCAAAAGAAAAATTGGAAATAATGAATCCTAGTACAATAAAAAAAATCAATTTAATTTTTATGTTATTCATATAATTTTCCCACTAAAAAATACTATTATATTCTAAATTCAATAATTAAGAACAAAACATAAATCTGAAATCGATAGAATGAAGGATCATATGTAATTCAAGTCAGCCTTAATGATCACTATTTTATCTACAGCCCCACTTTATTACTGCTCTAATTAGCAATAGTAAAGTAGTTAAAACCAAACAATCAGTTAAAAATACTTCTAACTTTAATACTCAATGAAATTTAATAACTAATTTGCACACTAAAAAAACAAAACATCAATTTCATAGATAAATAGACAAATTACTAAAAAAATAAACAAACAACCAATGAATATCCTGAACTAGAATTTATTTAAAAGCATTGAAATTTACAGCCCTAAATATGAAGATTAATAAAAAAGAAGAACTAAAATACTAGTTCTTCTTTTTTATTCTTTTTATAAAATTAATAGCCTAAAATCACAATTAATGTTCACGTGTTTTCCTAAATTCAACATCAGGGTATCTTTCCTGAGTTAAATTTAAATTAACCATACTTGGTGCTATATAGGATAAATTATCTCCACCATCTAAAGCTAAATTCTGTTCACATTTTCGTTTAAATTCTTCAAATTTTTTCACATCATTGCACTCTACCCAACGAGCAGTAGTAACATTGACAGGCTCATAAATGGCTTCAACATTATATTCCGATTTTAAACGAGCAACGACCACATCAAACTGAAGTACCCCAACTGCTCCAACAATTAAATCATTATTCATTAAAGGACGAAATACTTGCACAGCGCCCTCTTCAGACAACTGAACTAAACCTTTCAACAACTGCTTTTGTTTAAGTGGATCTTTAAGACGAATTCGGCGAAATAGCTCTGGTGCAAAGTTAGGAATGCCTGTAAATTTCAAATCTTCACCTTGTGTAAAGGTATCGCCTATTTGAATCGTGCCATGATTATGTAAACCAATGATATCACCCGCATAGGCTTCTTCAACATGTTCACGATCACCAGCCATAAACGTTAAAGCGTCAGAAATATTGATATCTTTAGCAATACGTACATGTCGTAACTTCATGCCCTTTTCATATTTACCCGATACAATGCGCATAAATGCAACACGGTCACGATGTTTAGGATCCATATTAGCTTGAATTTTAAAGACAAAACCACTGAACTTTTCTTCTGATGATTCGACTTCGCGCTTATCAGTTTGACGAGGTTGAGGTGTTGGAGCCCAATTAGTTAAGCCATCGAGCATATGATCAACACCAAAATTACCCAAAGCTGTACCAAAAAAAACTGGTGTTAAATCGCCCGACAAGAAAGCCTCTAAATCAAATTCATTTGATGCACCTTGTACTAGTTCTAATTCTTCACGTAATTGATTAGCTAAATCATCACCAACCGCTAAATCCAAATCAGGATTAGTTAACCCTTTAATAATTCGAACCTCTTGGATTGTATGACCTTTCCCTGATTGATAAAGGTAAGTTTCATCTTTAGCTAAATGGTAAACACCTTTAAATAACTTACCACAACCAATTGGCCAAGTAATAGGTGCACACATAATATTTAGCTCGTTTTCAACCTCATCAAGCAGTTCCATAGGATCGCGAATATCACGGTCTAGCTTATTCATAAAAGTTAAAATTGGTGTATTGCGCAACCGTGTAACTTCCATTAACTTGCGTGTACGATCTTCAACACCCTTTGCCGCATCAATTACCATCAAACAACTATCAACCGCTGTTAGCGTACGATAAGTATCTTCAGAAAAATCCTCATGCCCTGGGGTATCTAATAAATTAACTAAGCAGCCATTATAAGGAAACTGCATAACAGAGGTAGTAATTGAAATACCACGTTGTTTTTCCATTTCCATCCAGTCAGATTTAGCATGTTGTGCATTGGCACCACGTCCTTTTACAGTTCCAGCGGTTTGAATTGCATGACCAAATAATAATACCTTTTCAGTAATGGTTGTTTTACCTGCATCGGGGTGAGAAATAATTGCAAAAGTGCGACGTGCATTAACTTCATCTAAATAAGCTTGTTCTGTCATAAAATTAACTGTTTTAACTTACACAAAATAATTGTATATTTTAACAGGTATCGTTATATATTACCATTGATGTTATTGGTTATTGCATTTGCCTTACCCATCTATCTATGCATAATATTTACATTTACTACGAATCAGTAAATCGCTTTCTTCTTGCCAAGAAGTGTTAAATTAAAATGGAAGCTTCTATGAATATTCGTGATTTAAAATTGTACTTACACTTATGCGAAACGTGCCATTTTGGCATAACAGCAAATGCCATGCATGTTAGTCCATCAACGCTATCTAGACAAATTCAACGCCTTGAAGAACATTTCGGCCATCCACTATTTATCCGTGATAATAGACAAGTACAAATTACGCAAGTAGGCGAAAAAGTAAAACAATTTGCTCAACAGGTAATTAATCAACACCAACAGCTAAGGCAAGAACTAGATCAATTTAATCAACAACTAATGGGCGAACTTACCCTTTTTTGTTCGGTCACAGCCGCGTATAGCCATTTGCCGGATATACTTGATCATTTTAGGATAAATTATCCTCTTGTTGAAATTAAGTTATCAACGGGCGATGCGGCCGATGCAGTTGAAAAAATAAAGTCAAATGAAGCTGATTTAGCTATTGCAGGAAAACCAAAACAACTCCCTTCTGGCATCGAATTTTTAAAGTTCGGTGAAATTGAAATGGTGCTACTAATACCCAAGCTTAATAGCTCATTTAATGACAAATTACATCAAAAAAAGCCAGATTGGCATAATATTCCTTTTATTTTACCTGAGCACGGACCAAGCCGACACCGCATTGACTTATGGTTTAAACAACAAAAAATTATCAATCCTAAAATTTATGCCACAGTTGCTGGACATGAAGCTATTGTTTCCATGGTGGCACTTGGATGCGGTGTAGCATTATTACCAAAAGTGGTAATAGAAAATAGCCCAGAAAGGATTAGAGAACGCACGACCCAATGGCCAACAAATTTAATGGAGCCCTTTGATATAGGCATTTGTGTACAAAAAAGACGTTTATCAGAAAAAATCATTGCAGCTTTTTGGGCAATCAGCAATTTAAATTTATCACATATTCCAAAAGGTAAATAACAATCTTATTTTGGTAAATTTATTTTATGGATTAAGGATTATCAGCATCATAACAAGACAACTTAAAACTAATAGCCACTCTATTTCTGGGTTTGATTTCAAATCGTTAATAATTTTACTTGTTCGCATACTTCAGGGTACAGCCTAAAAAAAAGCTCTTCTAACCGTTTATAATTTAACTCAATATCAAAAATTGTTTCTTTTAACAAATATAATTTTGGTCGCCGATTAGCCATCCCATTTAACACTTTGCCAATAAAATGAAGCGAAACATAATTTTCAAGCCAAACACCCTGCCACATTGCTCGCATAAAATCTTGATAGTCTAAAGGAAAATTAGAAATAAAAGGCTGTATCTGCAACTGAGTTGAGCGATTAAATTCAGCTACGCTCAACCCAACTCCATAAGTTGACCAATGCTTAGATAAAAAATGATCCCAAACAATATCCAATGTAATAGGTGCAACTCGTTGATGCGTTTTTCGAAATAGCAATTTAGCTTGCCTAACTTCGGGCAGAGTATCGGTCATCTTGTCGATTTTACGGTGCAACATAACGCCATTGGCAATCTCATTCGGATAAGTCAAATAAGGATCGCCTTTAACAAAATCAGCTAATGTATTGCCAATTAATGAACTATTGGCTAATGTTGCTAAGTGCAAATGTGCAAGAATATTCATAAAATAAATTCAACTATTATTCACGATGCTTAAACTCACCTTCAGCAAATCCCTCACGCCAATAACTAATAACATGTATAGCATTAGGAGGTAAATCCACATATTTATCTTTCAAAGCCTGACGCAATTGTTGAGCCAATGAACTTTCCATTCCTCCCCAGAATAATAGATTATTATGATTCACAATTTCGGAATCATTAATCACCTTATCGACTAATTGATTGGGTTTATTGTAATCACGAATAAACCAATTAATCTTAACTTTTTCATGAATTGGCAATGGTATAATATCGGTTTGATGATTAACTTCGATAAAAGCATAGGCAATATAATTATGAGGTAAATGTTCAAGTGTATAACAAATGGTAGGAACTGCTGAAATATCGCCCATTAACACAAGCGTTTCATTATTAAAGTTTAATTTACCAACTATACTGACAATACCAATCTGATTGCCTACTTTAGCTTCTTGAGCCCAGCGTGTTGCTAAACCTTCAGAGTGAATGGCAAAATCGATTGATAATTGATTAGTTACTTCATCAAAATAGCGAATACTATAACTACGTACAAGTTGGCGTATTTTATCGTTGACCACAATCTTATTATTTTCATCCAATTGTGGAAACATAATTGTACCGGTTGAAGGATCAGCAAAAAGTAACTTCAAGTGAGGGCATATCCACAGAGGATCAATCGTTAACCGTTTATCACAGCTAAACTGTACTCGAATAAAACTATCCGATATCCGCTTTACTTTTAACACCGTCAGTAAAGCATTAACGATCACTCTTCTTGGGCGTTCTAACATAAAATGAACCCTTATATTTCTTTTTCAAAACAAAAATAATCATACAACAAATATTTAATAAATTATGCTATCTTTTCAATTTATAAACCTGATATTCTTACACCAAACACACTTATTACCATCAAAAATTATATCAACTTAATGATTGTTAAGAGAACTTAAAGAAGCACGACTTAACTCATGCAAAATTCTCATTATCAAAAAAACACCGAACCAAACAATCTCAATCTAACTTAGGATGCTGATCGACTAAATCCTGACGCTGTTCTTGCAGAGTTTCGATCTGCTCATCTATGTCTTCGACTTTCTTCTCAATAGAATCAAAATGATCGGACAAAATTTCTTTTGCTTCTGAGCGATCAGACGCCGCTGGTGTTGCGCCTCTCAGTGGCTTATTAGCGGTTTCTTTCATTTTTAAGCCAGTGAATAATCCAATTAATGCCACTATCATTAAGTAATAAGCGGGCATATAAAGATTATTACTTTCTTCCACTAACCAAGCAGCAACAGTTGGTGTAGCTCCAGCTATAAGCACAGAAATATTAAACGAAATAGCCAGTGCGCTATATCTAATACGGGTTGGAAAAATAGCCGGTAAAATAGATGCCATAACTCCCGTAAAACAGTTAAGTAAAACCGCTAATATCAATAACCCTAAAAAAATTAACCCAATAACATCACTATTAATCATCATAAAAGTAGGATAAGAAAGAATAAATAACCCCAAACTTCCGCCGATTATAAATGGTCTACGCCCTATTTTATCGCTGATTAAACCAATCATAG
The DNA here is from genome assembly GCF_001690355.1 of Gilliamella sp. Choc4-2. Lineage (GTDB taxonomy): Bacteria > Pseudomonadota > Gammaproteobacteria > Enterobacterales > Orbaceae > Gilliamella > Gilliamella apicola_A. The sequence continues at coordinate 2,895 of NZ_LZHG01000070.1, read as the reverse complement.
GTTGCACAAACAACATACCAATCATAATAGCAATAATAATTAACACACCATGATCTGTAGGATAATTTAAATTATGCGATAAATAACTCGGCATATAGGTAAGTAACATATAATAAGTCACATTAGTAACTAGCACCAATCCGACACAAACAGATAAACTTTTCCAGTATTGAGTGATAATCTCTTTAAAGGTAATTTTTGATAGATTTTCGACTTTATCTTTATTATTTTCATCTATTGAATCAGTAAATTGTTGGAAAGCAGGCGTTTCCTCCAAGGCATGACGCAAATATATACCAATCAAACCCAGTGGCAATGCAAATAAGAAAGGAATTCGCCACCCCCAATTTTGGAATTTAGCCTCACCAAGAATAGTTGATAACAACACAACTAAGCCTGCCCCTACTAAAAAGCCAGCAATAGAACCAAAATCTAACCAACTGCCCATAAAGCCCCTTTTACGATCTGGTGAATATTCAGCAACAAAAATAGCCGCTCCTGAATACTCTCCACCGATTGAAAACCCTTGCGCCAATTTAGCAATGAGCAATAAAAGTGGTGCTACAATGCCAATTGAGGCATAAGAAGGAATAAGCCCAATACAAAAGGTACTTAACGACATGATAACAATGGTAACAGAAAGGACTTTTTGGCGACCAAATTTATCACCTAAAATCCCAAACACTAACCCACCCAAAGGGCGAACTAAAAAAGGGACCGAAAAAGTTGCTAAAGCGGCCACAACTTGAATACTTGGTGATGCATCAGGAAAAAACACTTGCCCTAAAACATAAGCTAAAAAACCATAAACCCCAAAATCGAACCATTCCATAGCGTTCCCGAGTGCTGCTGCGGTTATCGCTTTTTTTAACTTACTATCATCAATAATGGTAATATCATTTATACTTAAGGGTTTATTTTTAGAGTCTATTGTTTTATTCATAAAATACCGCCTTTTTTTATGCAAATAAAAGAAAAGGAATAATTCAACAAAATAAATCGGTTACTTATTAATACAGAATAAATACGTTTTAAATTACATATTAACTATGTGTTTCAATTAATTAAATTTGACGAAAAATCAAGCAAAGATAAAAAATAGAGGATAATAAAAAAGCAAAAACTGTTGTTATGTCGGTAAGTTAAATTTTAAATGAATATCGACAAAACAATTCCTTTTCGTGGAAATTAATTAGATAAGTATAGCAATATTCCGCTTTTTTGTAAAATTGAAGCGAATGTGAAAGATTCTAGGGTAATTTATCCCTGTGTATACAGGGAACACGGGCATGTAAATTTATCTCTTGTGCCAGTTCCCGGTTTATCCCTGTGTATACAGGGAACACAGTGCCCTGCCCGTTTTTTTCGAACCCCTCTACGGTTTATCCCTGTGTATACAGGGAACACCATGACAATATCATCAACAATTGGCACAACGTCGGTTTATCCCTGTGTATACAGGGAACACCCTCAATATATATTCCGCAGCTTCATATTCAGCGGTTTATCCCTGTGTATACAGGGAACACGACCTATTCGCTGTTTGCTCCAACGCTCAACCGCGGTTTATCCCTGTGTATACAGGGAACACTCTAATTGTAGCTATCTGTTTTATTTACAGTTATAGCGACCGATAAATTCTACCAGATTTTTTAAATTTTTAAAGATTTTTAACTTATTGATTTTTAAAAAGTCATAAGTAGGCTTGTTTTAATTTCTACCGTTCTACCAATAAAAAAATTTTTTTATTTTAAATTCAATAAGATGCAGTATTTGATTGAGCCTAAATAAAAAACATCACCTTTTGTTTTCGTATTGGTACAAGATTTATCATAACTGTTTTAGATTAATTCCCTTTTTTATTGGTGGTTTACTCCTGATTACGAAAAGATATTCCCTCTATCTTAATGCGAAAACCCTAACCCCACTTAATTGATAAAATTTTAAGTGGGGCTTAAAAGCAGCAACCTAAAAAAACATGACTCACTAAGCTTATCTTAAATTTCAATAAATTAACTTCAGTTAAATATTGCAAATTGTGTAAAAATCGTGTAATTTTATGCCTGATTTTAGTTATCATTATTGATTATTAAAATTACCGATAAAAATAGATAAATATGACAAAACTAAATAAGTAGCAAGGTAGTATAGGTAAGGATGTCACGGTTGTTAATATATCAAATGCCCGCATTATGCAGCATGATATTCATTCATTTGCATTGGTTTATTCACAATAAATTTGATTATTGTCCCTTACGGTTTGGTTTTCTAATAAAAACAAAGCAATCACGCTATCAATGTAACAATCCTCAACGCCAGATTTATGGCTATCTATTCATGCCCCCCTTAAAACAACTAATCATTAATCCATTTAATGGGGTAAAACGCACTTATTAAATTGAATGAGAACAATAATAAGGGAAAAAAATGGTAAAACATTTAGATAAAATCGTCGAACAAGCAGGACAAGCAGGGAAAGACTTGCTTAGCCAATTAACAAATAAAGTTAGTCACAACCGTTACACACTAACCATTGATGAACTCAGCACTCCTATATCGGTGTTAAACGTCAAAGGCGAAGAGGCCTTAAACCAGCTGTGGCGTTACACCATTACTTTTACCAGTGCCAATAAAACCCTATCTACCGATGCTTTTTTAAACCAACCGGCTACTTTCTCATTTAATTCTGTTGTAAGCGATGCGCTCAGTTCTGCAATCCGTGCCTTGGGTGATTTTACTAATGATAAAAGCACTCGCAAGGTTTATGGTATTATCACCGAGTTTAGCCAATTATCGGTGAATAAAGAGGAAGCGCATTATCAAGTGGTCTTATCGCCACGACTGGCTAGACTAACGTTAAACCGCAACTGTGCCATATTCCAGAACCAAAGCGTA
>NZ_LZHG01000069.1 GCF_001690355.1 Gilliamella sp. Choc4-2 | reverse complement strand
TGGTCAGACAGCCACAACTTTAAGTTAGGCACACAAGGCGAAGTAAGTAATGTTAATGGTGATGGAGTACAAATGCGTTTAGGTGCAAGATTCTATGGTCAAAGCACTAAAGAAGGCTATGGAGTATTACCATTTATAGAAGCCAACTGGTTGTATGATTCTTCTTCACCGGAAGCAAAAATTAATGGTAAACATGTTGAATCAGACATGAGTAAAAATTATATTGAATTAAAAGTGGGTGTGAATGGTAATTTAACCAAATCCCTCAGTAGCTATGCTCAATTAGACAGCCGATTTGGTAGCAACAACTACCGTCAACTTGGTGCGCAAATAGGTTTGAACTATTCATTCTAATAATTTAAAAAAACTCAATAAAAAAAGCAGCACTTAATTGGTGCTGTTTTTTTATCTATATTAAATAACTTATCTAATTAAAATAATAATTAATATTATCTCTGACATTATCATGATTAATGAAGCTTTGTTACTGAGCAAATGAAGCATATAAGTAATTAAGTGTTCCTTCTGTTTGATGTTAATTTAATCAAATAGTTAACCTAGATTATCTTAAAGTTAAGGAATGGAATAAGAAATCAGTTCTTCAAGATTATACTAGCACTCAATTTAATTTAGCGGCGCTTTGTCAAAGTGGTTCAGATTATATAAAATCAAAATAGTGATATGAAAAAAGTATTAACGCTGAATTTTGATACAATCAAGCCTATAATTACAGGCTTGATTGAGATATGTCAATAAATATTAAATTTTAATAAGTAAATAAAGGCGCTTTCCATATTATTATTAATAATTATTTTTAATTGTGATTTTGTCTTTTTTTGATTGATTTAAAGTACCAGTATAAAACAAGATAAGCAGTACCTGTAGATAATAGATCTGCTGTTGGTGCAGCAACCCAAACACCATCGAAGCCAAAAAATAGCGGCAAAATATATAATGCGGGTAATAAAATTAATATTTGTCTTGATAAACTTAATAAAATAGATACTTTTGCCATACCAATGCATTGAAAAAAGCTTGTTGTTACCATTTGAAAGCCAACAAAAATAAACGAGAGTGTAGTAAATCGTAATGCAATAGCCGAAAGTTGCACTAAATCTTCCTCGGAACTAAAAGCTCGCACCAACATATCTGGAATAAAAAATCCTAACACAAAACCGAGCGAAGTCACCACTGTAGCCACTTTAACAGCATAAAAGAAAGTCTTTTTAACGCGATCATAATTTTTAGCACCATAATTATAACCAATAATAGGTTGCATACCTTGGTTGATACCAATGACAATCATAATCACTAAAGTAATAAGCCGGTTAGCATTAGAAAAAGCAGCAATTGAATCATCGCCCGACACATTAGCAAGTGGAGCATAACGATTAAGTTGCCAGTTAATAAACACTACAACGATTGATGCTGCCATTTGCATTGAAAAAGGCGATAAACCAATTGATATTACTGATTTCGCAATTGAAAAATCAAGCTTAAAATTACGGCGATACAGCTTGATATTACTGTTTTTATTTAAAAAATGTTGCATAACAAAAGCAAAGCTAATCATCATTGAAAACGTCGTTGCCAGTGCTGCCCCACGCATTCCCCAACCTAAACCAATAATGAAAATTGGTGCTAAAATAATATTGGCAATCACACTAACAAACATTGTCAGCATGGCTTTAAAGGGATAACCACTTGCACGCATCATATTGTTGTAGTTAAAAGTGAGGGTCAAAAAGATACTACCAGGTAGAAAAATCTCTAAAAACTCTCTAGCATAAACATGGTTAACGGGGCTTGAACCTACAAAGTGTAATACTGGATCAATAAAATAGAGTAATGTAGAAAGTGTGATTCCGCTTAACACAGCCGTTAACATAAACGATGTTCCAGCAACTTTTTCGGCCTTGTCGTTTTCACCACGACCTAAAAAAATTGAAATTCGACTGGCCGAACCAATTCCAACTAACATACCAATTGCCGCTGCTAAATTCATTACTGGTAGAATAAGACCTGCAGCACTTAACGCTTCACGCCCGATCCAATGACCAATAAAAATGCCATCAATAATATTATAAAGTGTATTAACAATCGTGCCGATGATAGCTGGTAATGCATATTGCCAAAATAAAGCGCTAACTTTTTTATGTTTAAAATCATGATAAATATCGTGAGATTTCACCATATTTTTTATTCCCACTGTAGAAGTTATTAAATTCTTAAGAAGTTTCAGATAAGATAGATGCCTAAGTATCAATTTGAAATTCATTGGCTATTAGTCTAACAGACTTATTAATTGTTGATAGCACTTTTTCAACTCTTTGATAAAATAGTTCATAATTTTTGTGATCTAAATAGGAATCCCCCAAATGAGCGTACAAATAGAAAAGATCATACTACATAAATTAATTAGAAAAAATGACACTGAAATCGAACTACAACTTCGTGATTCAATGCTCGGCAATGAACAAGCAGTGGTTAATCTCATTGAAGATATCAACCGCATCTATAATAATAAAAGCAAGGCCTATGGGTTATTTAATAGTGAAAGCTTATTTGAACAATCATTAAAAGAATTGCGACTAGGTAATCAAGATTTTTTACATTTCAGTCAAGAATCAACCAAACAACTACGAAACGAACTTGCCAAATACCCTTTTGCAGAAGGGGGAACTGTAGTATTTTGTCAGTACCGTTATTTAGCGGTTGAATACTTAATTATTGCGGTATTAAATAGTTGTTTAAGTATGCTAGTTAATGAAGACTTAGATATTAGCGAAACCCAATACCTAGATATTGACCATGCCGATATTATTGCCCGTATAGATATGACCGAATGGGAAACCCAAGCCGACTCAAAACGATATTTAACCTTTTTAAAAGGACGAGTAGGGCGAAAAGTATCTGACTTTTTTATGGACTATTTAGGTGCAAGCGAGGGATTAGATGCGAAAGCGCAAAACAAAACACTGGTTAAAGCGGTCGATGATTACTGCCAAGAAATGCAATTTGACAAACAAGACAAAACCAACGCACGTGAAAGCGTCTACAATTACTGTCAAGCACAATTACAAGCTGGTGAAGAAATTGAACTAAAAAATCTAGCCAACGAACTACCAACAAGTGACGATAACAACTTTATCGAATTTATTAAAAATAGCGAATATGACTTAGAAGAAACTTTCCCCGTTGATCGTAGTGCATTGCGCCAACTTAAAAAATTCTCGGGCAGCGGTGGCGGATTAACCTTAAGCTTCGATTCAAATTTGTTAGGTGAACGTATAAAATGGGATCCACAGACTGATTCACTGGTTATTAAAGGTGTACCGCCTAATTTGCGTGATCAGTTACAACGCAATAGCGGCTCGAATTAATTATCCGTTAATCATAAACTAACAACGTTATTAGGACAAAAAATGAAATACATTGGTGCACATGTAAGTGCAGCAGGAGGGGTAGATAACGCCCCGATAAATGCCTATCAAATTGGCGCAACCGCATTTGCGCTATTTACCAAAAATCAACGACAATGGCACGCCAAACCGCTCGAAACCGCCACCATCGACAGCTTTAAAAAACGCTGCGAAAAATATGGCTTTACCAACAAACAAATTTTGCCACACGATAGTTACTTAATTAACTTAGGTCACCCCGATAGCGAGCAGCTTGAAAAATCACGCACTGCGTTTTTAGACGAAATGCAACGTTGTGAACAATTAGGATTAACATTACTCAATTTTCACCCCGGAAGCGATCTAAAACAAATATCGGTTGATGAATGTCTAGCACGCATTGCCGAATCGATTAATATTACGCTCGACAAAACACAAAATGTGGTTGCTGTTATCGAAAATACGGCAGGGCAAGGCTCTAACTTGGGCTATAAATTTGAACATCTTGCGCAAATCATTGACCAAGTCGAAGACAAAAGCAGAGTTGGTGTTTGCATTGACACTTGCCACGCCTTTGCCGCTGGTTACGATTTACGTACCGAACAAGCTTGCCAAGAAACTTTTGCTGAGTTCGAAAAAATAGTCGGTTTTCAATATTTACGAGGTATGCACTTAAACGATGCTAAAAGCGAATTTGCTAGCCATGTCGATCGCCATCACAGTTTAGGCAAAGGCAATATTGGTGAAACTGCATTTAAATATATCATGCAAGACCCAAGAATTGACGAAATTCCTCTTATTTTAGAAACTATTGATCCCGATATCTGGGCACAAGAAATAAGTTGGCTAAGGGAACAGGGCAAATAATATGAAAAAACATAACCTAATGCTTATTATCTCTATGACTTTTTATTGCTTTGCAATATCAACTACGTGTAAATTAATAAAATAGATGAGTGATAATCAACAAATACTATGTTAAAAGATATTAAATATCTAAACAGATTTTATCTGTCAATTATGTAGATTCTGAAAAACTATTCTGCTTTACACCAGTCTTCGAAAGTTTTGAATCTAAAATAAACATGCAGAATAGAAATTTTAACTAAATAAAAATATATAATATAGGTAAAACTCGTGATCTTGTTTTGAAAATAGCTGCATTTCAGAACAAGCCTATTACGAGATTTGGGCTTATTAAGTTAATAAGCTATATCAGTCACAATGTCTAACTTCAATTGCAGCATTAAATTCATATGCTTTATAAATATTCAAAATTTATGAATATTACCTATTTGTATTGTCAAATTGAATTGACACAAAATTTATCATATGAAGTTAACTTAGATAATATATTTGTATGCATTGAACAAATTTATAGCAATAATGATTAAAAATTTCAATAGATAGGAAGGTTATTTAAAGAGTTACCATTAGTATTGATTGTGTTTGAACGTTACTTATTTGGCATAGCTTACCTATTTTATATCACAGTATCGAACAAAAGCATTCTAAATATTAACAATTAGCAATGTGATAAAAAGAAAATTAATAAGGTTAATAAAAGGATAATTTTTATAAAATTGAATATAATAGGTATTAATAAATTTATTGATCTTCAATGATCAATTTTAGGTGTATTAACTGTATTTAAATGCTCGGATAAATTTTAACGTTTTGATTTTAAATGCATACAAAATAAGGTAATAGGTTGATAATATGAATAAGCAATTTAGAAAAATCTGTCAGTTTCTTGTTTTAACGCTATTGAATTTTTACAGTTATGCTGGAGATTCTCACTCATTGCATGCAAAAAACGATAGCCAATTATCATCGATTAGTAACGTTAATTTATATGAAATACAATATATTGATTATATTAAAAATAAAAGTAAATTTGCATTCATTCCTATAACAAATCAGATACTTGCACATGGTGGCAATTCTGTTATGGCGTTTCTTATTCCTCACGAAAACAACCATGTTGATCCTATTAATACTGAATACAAAAAAAAGATTTATCTTATTGAGAGTCAGTATCGTGAGATTTTGATCGCTAAAGCAGGCTTATCTGACTCAGATACTGTTTTCATTTATGATAATGTATTTAAACAAATATTATCTTTTGACATTCAAGATTTACAAGTTTTAGCAATTATTAACCCTAATAATAGCACTGAAGAAGGACCTTTTTATGAATCAGACTATCTTTTGGGGTTTGAAATAAATGCGGACAAATTAAAAAATTTTACGGAGCCTTTAGTTTATATAGGTAAAAAAAATCCTTTTACAAAATAGATTAGTACAACAATAAAGAACAAATTATTATAGATTTGAAACTTTGCTATGGCGAAAAATGATTAATTTTTTTAATTTCAAGTGTAGTTATTAGATTAACTAATTCAGGTAAAATATCTAAAATTAAAGCAAGTTGCTGTATAATTAATAGATCATTACTTTTATGATTATCGCTATCGGGTATTTTTTCAATATAATTTATCACTGATTGCTGGATTTTTTTGTAATTATCATTAATCTTTTTATCGTTTAAAAGATTAATGATATAAACTGATACATCATCAAATAGCTCAAGAGCAAAATTAGTGATGGTTATGCCTCGATTTGCCCCTAGAGTTGAAAGATAACTAATTAAAGTGTGATTAAGGGTTAATAAACGAAAGCCTTGCTCAATAACACTTTGGTCAACATGGGGTTCTTTGGTCATCAAACTAATTAATGACGATAAATCAGCGTTACTATCATGTGCTGCTCGTCTTGCTAAACGATACATTAGATCATTGGTTTTACCGGTTAAGTACTGTCGACCAATTAACGCCAAATAGTGGCTATCATCATGGCAAACACGATCAACTAATTTAGGAAGATTTCTAAATTTCCAATCTGGCCAAATAAAACTTACTGCGAACCAAGCTATAAAACAACCTATCAGCGTAGCGATAATGCGTAAGATAGCTACTTCAATACTGCTTTCTCCAATTAAGCTAAAGCTAAAAAAGACTAATAAGGTAATAAATGCAGTAGCATAAGCATATTGCGAATTTTTAAATAGAAAAAATAGCCATCCTGTAATGATGATTAAAACTAATTGTTCTTCAATGCTCGGGAATAAATAAGTCAATGGAATACCAATGATGATGCCTAATATTGTACCTAAAATGCGTAATTTTAATCGATATTTTGTGGTTGAATAGTTTGGTTGGCAAACAAAAAGACTTGTTAGAATAATCCAATACCCATGTGAAAGTTCTGAAAAATGAATGAGCATATACCCAACAAATAAAACAATACTCATTCTAATTGCATGCCTAAAAAGTGCTGATTGAACCGTCAAGTTTCGTTTAATTTTAATAAAAATATCAGAAAAACTAGTTAATTCTTCATCGATTAATCGATTATTTTCTTGTTCTTTTGAAAGATGTTGTTCTTTATCAATATTGGCAAGAAGCAGATCAATAGATTGCAGATTTTGATGTAAATTTTGCAATGATTTAATAAGTAATGTATCAGCTTTATTATTATTTTGAAATACTAAAATAGCTTCTTCTAGATATAAAAAATATCGATTAAACAGTGGATCGTGTTGATAAGTTTGATTTAGTTTAATTGCTAATGCTAATTTGGTACAGGCTTTAGCTTGTAGATTTAAAATTCGCGCAAAACGAAATAAAATATCACTGTGTTTAAACTGTAGGCTTAAAGCTTGGTAATCACCATGTGCAGAATTTGCTCGTTCATGAATATCTTGTGCTACAAAGTAATAACTCAACATTTTTCTAATGTAAGATTGTCCTCGATAGCTTTTTAAACGATCGAATAATGAGCGTTTAGTTTGATTAAAGGCATTAATTAATTGATTATTACTTTTGGTTAACTTTACTGTTTGCTTTTTAAAAGCATTTGTTTCATCTGGATCGAACATTGCTGCTTTTGCATCAAGATACTGCGCTAATGTCATAAAACAATTGGATAAAGTTTGTTGGGTTGTTCGGGTAGGCTGAATAATTGATTCAATCAACGAAACAACATTATACCATAGAGCTCCAAATAATAAAAAATAAGAAAACATATAATTATCGGTATATAGATTATGACCAAGCATGGTATAAGCTGCAATCAATAATGAACCAAATGCTATTACACCATAACGTTGCCCTAATGAACCGAGCATAATGAAAATAAATGTGGAAGACACCAACCCCATTATGAACATGAATGGATAGTCAAATAATAATTCTACCGAAAATGTGGCTATAGCAAAACAAATCAGGGTGATAACTAAATTAATACACCGTGATAACAATCGCGTGTCAATTTCAGTTAATCCAGCAGCTACTACGCCTAACGTCAGTGGAATAACAAAGGACACTTGTCCAAAATACCACGGTACCAAAGTTGAGCCAGCTAAACTAATTAACATACGAATACTAAAAAGTAAATTACTACTGTAAAAAACTTTACGTAACGCTAGAATAAATGGATGCACAATGTATTGAAATGTTTGTAAGTTGGGATAATGGTTAGTAGCATACTATATTGTGATTGTTTGGAAAAGAATTTGTGATATTGATTACGTAAAATTAAATAATTTTAAAGAAAATAAATTATTTCAATAAAACTACACATTGGTGTGTTAAGAAATCAAAAATTTCTATTTTTGAAAATAATTATTACAAAAATAGGTATATTCTTTTGCTCAAAAAATTCTGTTTATCAAAGGTTTTTAGTATTACTTTTTTATTTTAATATAATATTAACTAATTAATTAATATTATATTAATGCTGCGTTATTTTTTCTGTTATCAAATATTGAGAGTTAATTACCTTTAAAACAAATATATGGATTGTAGTATTATAGAGTTAAATTCTAAGTTAAAATAATTAAAGCTACAAATTAAGAAGGATTAAACGTTATGGGAACAGAAATGACAACACTTGAAAAAATTAAAAAACAGATTGCTGAAAATCCAATTATTATTTATATGAAAGGTTCTCCTAAATTTCCAAGTTGTGGGTTTTCAGCTCAAGCTGTGCAAGCTTTATCTCAATGTGGTGTGCCTTTTGCTTACGTCGATATTTTACAAAATCCAGATATTCGCGCAGAATTACCTAAATATGCTAATTGGCCAACATTTCCACAACTGTGGGTTGACAAAGAGCTAGTTGGTGGTTGCGATATAATGCTTGAAATGTTTCAAACTGGTGAGTTGCAAGCTTTGATTAAAGAAACAGTTGAAAAATACAATTTGTAAATATTGTATTATTATCAATAACAATGACGTTATTCTGACTAACTACGTAAAAGAGTTGATTAAAACTCTTTTACTAATATGCTTTTTTGACAATCACTTATTATCTAAAAAGGTAAGTGGCCAGCCACCTAATCGTTTAAAACGATTCACAATTTCACAAAATAAAATTGCTGTTTTTTCGGTATCATATAGTGCTGAATGTGCTTGTTTATGATCAAACGGGATTTTGGCAATTTCACAAGCTTTTGCTAATACGGTTTGACCAAATACTAATCCACTTAACGCTGCAGTATCAAAAGTTGCAAAAGGGTGGAAGGGGTTACGTTTAATGTCAGTACGCTCTGCTGCAGCCATCAAAAAGCTGTGATCGAAATGAGCATTGTGTGCCACAATGACTGCGCGCGAGCAGTCATTAATTTTTATGCCTGTTCTTACCATTTTAAAAATCTTTTCTAAAACAATTTTTTCATCAACAGCTCCGCGCAATGGATTTGTAGGGTCTATGCCATTAAATGCTAGTGCACTAGGCTCTAAAATTGCATTCTCAAACGGTTTTACATTAAATTGTATTTTTTCGTCTGGATTAAGCCAGCCGTCTTTGTCCATCTTCAAGGTAACAGCTGCTATTTCAAGAACAGCATTGAGCTTAGGGTTGAATCCCGATGTCTCTATATCAATCACAACTGGATAAAAACCGCGAAACCGTTCGCATAATCTAGCATTTGGCACAATAATCTTCTTATCTATCTAAAATGAAACTCATTATGCCAGTTTTTAAATGATTCGCCTAGTTCTACCTTTGACAATTAAAACTTAAGCATTAATTTTTTACTTAATTTAATTTTATAGTAATTTTTGCTTGGGATTTTTAAGCTTTCTAATCTACTTTTGATTAATACGTTTAGAATGTTAGCTGTACATTTTAAATGTAATTCATGTTTTGTAATATTACTTTAGCCAAATCGAGTCGATATCAGGGGGGAATATTTGTAATTGAATAGAAAATTAGTATTAATCTTATTAAGTTCTTAACATATGAATAGCGAAAAAAATAGCGATAATTATCCTTAATTTAACTCTTAGAATGATACAATCTCATCTTCCCTCATGATTATATCATTCTACTAACTAAGTTAAAAAAATTGCTTGATTATAGCTATAAATCTTATCTTGTTTTTTGTTAATTAATTAAATTTTTAAGGCAAATAGAATAAATAAAGCAAAGAGCTTAAATGTGTTTAATAATCTAGTTTGGTAACTACGTTACATGACAAATTGCACATATAAAATATGTAAATGAGATAAAAATTAAAAGTGATTATAATTTTGATTAAGTAAAAGGTCGCCGATTAATTTTTCTAATTATACTAAAAGTTAACAAAATTAAATAAATTTAAAAATATTCCTTATTGATAAATTATGATATTACTATGTAATAAGTTAAAATAAAAAAAGAGCTATGTTATAAAAAATAATAAATGCATCATAAAATTGGAAAATACATAATCAAGACAGCACAATAAAAAGTGGGGAAAAAGTGCAAAATATTGAACTTCAACACATTATTGATAATAAATTGCAAGTTTCACGTTTTCGTGACTATGCCCCTAATGGTTTGCAGGTTCAGGGTCGTTGTGAAATAAAAAGAATTGTTACAGGTGTTACTGCCTGTCAATTATTATTGGATAAAGCAGTTGAGCTACAAGCCGATGCAGTGTTAGTTCATCATGGTTATTTTTGGAAAAATGAGCCTCAGACCATAACAGGCATTAAATACCAACGTATTAAAACGTTATTATTGAATGATATAAATTTGTTTGGTTACCATCTTCCTTTAGATGCGCATGATGTTTTAGGCAATAATATTCAACTTGCGGAATTATTAAATATAGAGGTTGATAAGCGTGAAGATATGACCAATCTTCTTTTTAAAGGTACGCTAAAAAAACCATTGTCTGCACTTGAATTTAAGGAAAAACTTGAACAATTGTTGCACAATAAACAGCGTTCAGTATTATTTTGTGGTGATAATGCACCGCAAATAATAAAACGTGTTGCTTGGTGTAGTGGAGGAGGACAAGATTTTATTGAATCTGCTGCTGAACAGGAGGTTGATGCATTTTTTACTGGTGAAGTGTCAGAAAGAACAATTCATATTGCTCGTGAATATGGTATTAATTTTTATGCGGCTGGGCATCATGCTACTGAGCGCTATGGTATTAAAAAATTAGGGGAATGGTTGTCTATACATTATGACTTAGAAGTTATTTTTATCGATATTGATAATCCAGCATAACAAAAGTTGAATTTATACAAGAAATATCGCATACTTACGCGTAGATTTTTTATTCTTTAAGTCATTTGAAAATAAATAATATGAGAGGTCATTTTATGTTTACAGGAAGTCTGGTCGCACTTGTCACTCCAATGGATAACAAAGGAAACATAGACCATGTAAGCTTAAAAAAATTGGTTGAATATCATATTGCTAATGGAACCTCAGCTATTATTTCCGTCGGAACAACAGGCGAATCGGCAACGCTTGATTATCAAGAACATATCGATGTAATTAAACGAACAATTGATTATGCAGATGGGAGAATTAATGTCATTGCAGGAACAGGTGCTAATGCAACCAAAGAAGCTATTGAGTTAACTCGTCGCGTTGAAAACATTGGTGTTATTGGGTGTTTAACTGTCGCGCCATATTATAATAAACCTACTCAAGAAGGGATGTACCAACACTTCAAAGCTATTGCTGAAAATACTGCATTGCCTCAAATTCTTTACAATGTGCCAGGTCGTACTAGTAGCGACCTTAAGCCTGAAACAGTTGGGCGATTATCGAAAATTAAAAATATTGTAGCACTAAAAGATGCAACTGGTGATTTGTCTAGAGTATATAAAACGCGAAAGTTAGTGGGCAATGAGTTTATATTATTAAGTGGTGATGATTCAACTTTTGTCGATTTTATGATTTTAGGCGGTAACGGCGTTATTTCTGTTACTGCTAATGTTGCAGCTAAACAAGTTGCAAAAATTTGTCAACTAGTTGTCAATAACCAAATTCAGGAAGCCCGTGCGCTAAACGATTCATTATTAGCGTTACATAATAACTTATTTATTGAACCAAACCCAACACCGGTAAAATGGGCTTGTGCTAAATTAGGTTTAATAGATACAGCTACAATCCGTTTACCATTAATATCGCTGACAGATACTTCTATTCCAGCGGTTGAAAAAGCTTTAAATGATGCCAATTTATTGTAATTTATTTTATAACCTTTAATTTATAAGCAGATATCTATGTTGAATAAAACCAGATTTAAAAGCAACACCATAAAAAAAACAGTCATTTTGACAGCTATTGCCTCGCTATTCTTAGCTGGGTGCGGTAGCGATCAAAGTTATAGAAAAGAAGTTGAAGGAAATGATGATTATTTAAATTCACCAGAATTGAAACCTTTGATTGTTCCACAAGGTGTAACAATTCCTACTGAAACGAACGATTTTTATATTTACCGTACGAATACTGAAGGTGCTATTGGTAAACAAGTTGATATTCGCCCTCCTACTATTCCAATTTCAACCATTCCAAATTCTTCTGTTTCTTATCATCATGATGTGGTGACTTTAAATGTACCGGCAAATAGTAATGTATGGGAATTTATTCCAAATTCGCTAACGAAAAGAAATATTGGTATTGTTAATAATGACAGTAAATCCATTATCACTGCGAGCACTTTTGTTTTCCCAAATGATAAAGATCAGGCTATTCAAGCTTCGTTTATCATTCAGCGACAAAAATCTTATGGTGATTTCGAAAATATCACATTTGGTTTGAAAACACTGACACGAGGAGAAGAAGATCTATCAACCGATCCGATTGAAATTCAACGATACATAGTACGTTTATTTAATATGATAATGGATGATGCGGTATCTGAATCTTCCTGAACTATTTCAGTAAGCATAAATGAATAAGGTAAAAGTAATAAGACTGCTGCTGAGAATCAAAGGGAAACCAAGATATTAAACTCAATCTCCTTAAAGTAAAAGTATACTGTTAGTGTTAAAATTTAACTTATTATTTAGTAAAGGAAAATGTAATTATTTTGCTGCTATAAAACGTAAAAATGTTATTATTCAAGCTGACTAATAAAATTAGTGAGAATAATAATAACACTATGTTTTAAATCTTAGGAGAGAATAGCGCTTTAATTAATTAATTATTTATTTATTTGTCATTTGATATAAGGTTATAAGCATGAAAAAATTGGCTGAACTTTATCGCGGTAAAGCAAAAACTGTTTATACAACGGATAATCCTGAACTGTTGATACTTGAATTTCGTAACGATACTTCAGCATTTGATGGTTTACGTATTGAGCAGTTAGATAGAAAAGGGATGATTAATAATAAATTTAATTATTTTATTATGACAACATTACGTGAAGCAGGTATCCCGACTCAAGTAGAAGCCTTATTATCAGACAATGAAGTAATCGTTAAAAAACTTGATATGGTGCCAGTTGAATGTGTTGTTCGCAATCGAGCTGCTGGATCATTGGTTAAACGCTTGGGCGTTAAAGAGGGGCAAATTCTTAATCCACCAACTTTTGAATTATTTCTAAAAGATGATGCATTACATGATCCAATGGTTAATGATTCGTACTGTAAAACTTTTAATTGGGTGAGTGATGAACAGTTAGTAAAAATGAAGGAGCTTAGCTTTAAGATTAATCATATTCTGACGGAACTGTTTGATAGATCAGGTTTTATATTGGTTGATTATAAGCTTGAATTTGGATTGTTCAAAGGTGAAGTTACATTAGGTGATGAGTTTTCACCAGATGGTTGCCGTCTATGGGAAAAAGAAACCCTTAAGAAAATGGATAAAGATCGTTTTCGCCAGGATTTAGGTGGTGTCATTGAAGCTTATGAAGAAGTAGCGAAACGAATTGGTGTTCAATTATAATGTTTGCTCAATTTGATATATCCTTTTTTCTTCTATTAGGTTTAGCAGCACTGTGTTATTTAACGCATAACAATACAGTTACGTTTGCTGTTATTTTATTATTGTTGTTCAAATTAACTCCACTTGCTGCTTATTTTCCTTTCTTAAATAAATATGGCTTAACTGTTGGGATTGTGATTTTAACAGCTGCAATGATGGTACCTCTTGCTGATGGTTCTTTGAAAGTCATAGATATTTTAAGATCATTTACTACATTGCAATCGCTCTTAGCGATTTTGGTTGGTATCCTTGTATCTTGGCTTGGAACGCGAGGTATAGCACTTATTGGGGCACACCCAACTATAATTAATGGACTAATTATAGGGACATTATTTGGTGTAGCTTTTTTCAAAGGCATTCCTGTAGGACCATTGATTGCAGCTGGGCTATTATCATTGTTGATTGGAAAAAGTTAGTTTATGCATGATCCTAATAGCACAAGAAAGCTATGGGTACTACGTGGTGTAGCGGCTAAGTTATTTGATCAAGTAAGTGTTACTATTAGCCAGCATTTAGGTGATTGGATTATCGTTACGGAACAGACAAATTTACCTGATTCTCTTATTAATGTTATTTTGCCCAATAAAACAAAAAAATTATTAGGACAGCAATATCTTCATGCTATCTTTGATGCAACTCAAGGTTTTAATCTTGATGCCTTTGCCATGTTAGCTGGAACTTTGATCAAAGGTAGTGTTCTTATATTATTTTTGCCAGAAAATTTTTCTACTTGGCAAGATCAAGATAGTTTACGTTGGAATGAAAAACCTTATCCCATACAAGTTCCTAATTTTGTTACTCATTTGGAGCAAACATTAAATGAATTTATTCCGTTTCCTAATTATCAATTCCCACAACCTCATGGTTCAACTTGCAATTTAGTGGAACAACAAACTATACTCAACAAGTTGTTAAAAAGTGATAAAACTATTAAAGTCCTTATTGCGAAAAGAGGGCGCGGTAAATCAGCGTTAGCTGGGCAATTTACTCATTTTAAAGATTGCTTAGTGACAGCGCCAAATAAGAATGCGTTAACTACATTTTTTCAATTTGCAAAAGGTGATATCCCCTTTTATGCGCCAGATGAATTAATAGCATCTACGATTGATAATTTCCCTAATTACCTTATTATTGATGAAGCAGCAATGATACCTTTGCCAATATTGGAAAAGTTACTGCAGTTAGCTATTTATAAAAATAGTCATATATTATTAACGACAACGGTAGAAGGCTATGAAGGTACAGGGCAAGGTTTCATATTAAAACTACTTAAAAATTACTCCTGTGAGTTTTTTTCTCTTAATATGCCTATTCGTTGGTGTGATAATGATGAGCTTGAATCTTTTACTGATCACTTATTGCTAAATGGTTTATTTCCAGTAGCATTGCAGCCGTTACCTATTCAACAACCAATGAATTATTCTATTGTTAACCGTGATGATATCATTTCGTTAAAGCAGATTTTTTACTTATTAAAAGATGCACATTATCAAACGACTTTAGTTGATTTAAGGCGTATTTTTGATGCCCAAAATTTAGCGGTGTGGCAGGTAAAAATAGGCAATAACTTTATTGCTGCGGCAATCACAATTAATGAGGGTAATTTGTCAGATGAATTAATTGATGATATTTGGAAAGGTGTACGCCGACCAAAAGGTAATTTAGTTGCTCAATCGCTAGTAGCACATGCAGGTAACAAACAAGCCGCTAAATTAATGTCGGTTCGAATTAATCGAATAGCCGTAATCGAATCTTATCGCCGACAACATATTGCTCACCAATTGATTCAGAATATTTTAGAAGATGCGATAAAATATGGTAAAGATTATTTATCGGTTAGCTTTGCCTACCATCATGAAACTTCCCGGTTTTGGTCTATGTTAGGTTTTATGATTGTGCATGTTGGTAGCCATAAAGAAGCCAGTAGCGGTAGTTATTCAATCATGGCGATAAAACCGATTACAACAGAAGGCTATAATTTGGCCTACAGCATGAATAAAAGGTTACGACGTAACATTTACTGGTTAAAAAATATTATTGATTTGCCGTTCGATAATCTATTATTAGCCGATTCTGACCAACATTTATCTACTCAAGATCTAGAGGAATTGCAAGGATTCTGTCACTATCATCGATCTTATGAAGCAACTTATGCTGCTTTGTGCCGATTAAATCTTTACAACGACAAACAAAGTAATTTAGGCAAACTACCAGTATTAGCAATGTTACTGCTAAATAAAAAATGTGAAGCTTTAGTCATTCAACAATTTAATTTTACTGGGCGAAAAGCGTTAATACAGACAATTAAACAAGAAGTAAAGCAATGGTTAGATAATTATTTTTAAAATTTATTATATAATATCAATGTAAAATATTAATAATTATCATTGCTGGCTTGCCTATTAGGAACTTAAAATAATCATATTTAATAGTTAAAAGGAATAGTTGTGATTCAAAATAACTTAGATAAGATAAGACAATTTAAACATTCAAATACGGCACGTAATAAGCCAAAAAGCGGTTTTGAATACTTTATTCAAGGTTGGGCTTTAGCATTTAGTCCAGGAATCAGACGTTTCATATTTCTACCGTTATTGGCTAATATTGTCATAATGTCAGCCCTATTTTATTGGTTTTTTTCCGAGATTACGGGAATGATTGATTGGGGATTATCTTTTGTTCCTAGCTGGCTTCATTGGCTTGGCTATATTATTAGCTTTATCGTTATTTTAACATTGGTGATCTTATTTTGTTATTTCTTTAGCACAGTTGCTAATATTATAGCGGCACCATTTAATGGGTTACTTGCTGAGCAAGTTGAAGCCAAATTAACGGGAACACCTGCTCCAGATACTTCTTGGATAAATTTAATAAAAGATTTACCTAGAATATTCAGTCGCGAAATACAAAAGTTAATTAATTACTTGTTATGGGCTATTCCTATTTTATTAACTTACTTTATTCCTGTTATTGGGCAAAGCATAACTCCTATTATTTGGTTTTTATTTACTGCTTGGCAAATTAATATTCAATATGCAGATTATCCATTTGATAATCATAAAATAACCTTTCATCGTATGCGTGAATTACTAAAACAAGATAAAATTGATAATATAATATATGGCATATTAGTAAGTTTGTTCACGGTAGCTCCGGTGTTAAATTTGATTATTATGCCAATTGCGGTTTGCGGATCAACAGCAATGTGGGTTGATCGTTATCGCCATCAGGCTCTTTTTTCAAGCAATAGCAATGATTTTCGTTGAAATCGAAATTAATTCTTTTTAGGGGTAGGTGGCCAATCATCATCGTCATCATCTTGATAAGGGATAGGCTTTGTCCCTTTCTTTTTATCCAAATAACTTTTAAAATTAAGTTTGTTTAGTGCTTTTATAGTATTGATAAAAACGCCAAAAAGAACAATAAGAATTATCCACCAATAAATTTTAAGCCACTCCATTCTATTTCTCCAATAAATCATTTTAACTAATGTACTCGATTTTTTATTTTATTGGTCGCTAACCGACACATCAACACATTTATCAAAAGCACTAAAATTAAAAGCGTTCTCACTTCTAAATAATATATTTTCTTTCAATCTTATAATAACTTTTCAAGGATTCTTTGGTAAATTTTTTTTAATGTTATAATATCTTGGCAACTGGCATTTTCATTAACTTTATGAATCGTTTTATTTAGCACCCCAAATTCGATTATTTGGCATCCCATTTTGGCAATAAAACGCCCATCTGAAGTTCCACCAGTAGTTGATAATTGAGCATCAATACCAGTAAATTCTTTTATTGCATTTATAGTAGCATTAGTCAACTCGCCTTGTGGCGTTAAAAATGGATGTCCGGATAATCGCCAATTGAGTTTATATTTTAAATTATGCTTTTGTAAGATATTTTCAACACGTGATTTAATCATTTCATCGGTAAGTTCGCTACTATAACGAAAGTTAAATTGTACCGTCAAATCACCAGGTATGACATTTTCTGCACCTGTTCCACCATTGATATTTGCCACTTGCATGACAGTTTTAGGAAAATATTTATTACCATTATCCCAACTTGTTGAAATAAGTTCATTCAAAGCGGGAGCAAATCGATGTACCGGATTATCTGCAAGATGAGGATAAGCAACATGGCCTTGGATTCCATGAATCACCAGATTAGCAGTTAGTGAACCACGGCGCCCGTTTTTAATTTGATCGCCTAATATTGCATTGCAAGAAGGTTCTCCTACAATACAGAAATCAACACGTTCTTGGCGTTTCATGAGTAAATCGACAACTTTTCTTGTACCATCGGTTGCATCAGCTTCTTCATCAGAGGTAATTAAAAATGCTACACGCCCTGTATGGTTAGGGTTGTTTTTTACAAAATCTTCTGCGGCACAAATCATCGCAGCGATACCACTTTTCATGTCTGATGCGCCACGACCATAAAGTACTCCATTTTCATTAATGGTTGGTTCAAAAGGTGGGTATTGCCATTTGCTTTCATCACCAACAGGGACCACGTCGGTATGTCCTGCAAACATAATTGTTTTGTCTGTTGGATTGCCGTGATAAGCCCACAAATTTTTTGTATTACCAATATTTACTGTCTCAATATTAAAACCTAGTGGTTTTAATCGCTCAATAAGTATTTTTTGACAATTTTTATCATCAGGGCTTATTGATTTTTCGGCAATTAGCTCTTTAGTTAAATTAATCACAGGTTCAATCATGGCAATCTCGATTTTAATTAGATAGGTTAATAAATTGGGTGTAACTTTCTTCTGAAAATCCAACTAAAGCACGTTTACCATTAATGAGTAAAGGACGTTTTAAAATTGAAGGGTTTTCTAACATGAGTTGCTTGGCTACTTGTTCATTATTAATTCGAATACGAATCGATTCATCAAGTTTTCGCCAAGTGGTCCCACGGGTATTGAGTAAATTTTGCCAATCAATTAGTTGAAGAAAAGAGTGCAATAGTTCGGATGAAAGCCCGTCTGTTTTGTAATTATGAAACTGATAATTAATGTGGTGTTCATCAAGCCAAGTAAAAGCTTTTTTCATTGTATTACAATTTTTAATACCATAAATAATATACATAAATCACAACCTAAAGAAAATAATGAAAATGAATTATAACAGTTAACTGTTTATATCACCAATTAAGTCTGATTAATATTAAATCAATTCCTAATAGGTATTAACATTTAGTAATGTACAAACAGAACATGTTGATTATCTTCATTAAGCTAAAGTATTCCAAAGTTTAAGAATCTAATGATTATTGAAAATGGCATTTAAACAAGGATGCAATTTAAAACCAATGTTATACCCATTATTAACAATGAATGTTCTTTAAAAAAAATTATTTGTTGTGTTTTTCTAATTTTTTATTGTGGAATTGCGAATAATTCGCATTTTAAAACTAAAAATAATGGCTATTTTTTTTTAAAATATGAACTACAAATTACATATGAATAGCAATACATAGGAACCTTAATGTCATTTTATACTCTTAACCACCTTCCCTTAGGGCGCGAGGCGGTTATATCAAGGTTATTACCTAATTCATCGCCTTTTCGTCGAAAATTACTTGCAATGGGAATCATTCCTGGTTGCAAAGTTTCAGTTGTGCGAATCGCACCTTTAGGCGATCCAATTGAAATTAAAATGCGAGGATTTTTACTTTGTCTACGTCGTAATGAAGCTTCATCGATAGAAGTGTTGGAGATAAAAACATGAAGGTAGCATTAATTGGTAATCCAAACTGTGGGAAAACAACCTTATTTAATTTACTTACCGGTGCTAAACAGCGTGTTGGTAATTGGCCTGGTGTGACTGTCGAGCAAAAAATGGGAATATTTGATTATCAGAATATCCAATATGACATTATTGACTTGCCCGGCACTTATTCAATTGAAACTGATCCTATGTCAGTTTCTCAAGATGAATTGATCACACGTGAATTTGTATTAGCCCAAAGTGATAGTGTTATTATCAATATCATTGATGCCACTAACTTACAACGCAGTTTATACCTAACTTTTCAATTGCTTGATCTACAATTGCCGATGATTTTAGTACTTAATATGATCGATGCTGTTGAGACAATGGGAGAAATTATCAATATTGATAAGCTATCACAATTACTTGGTTGTCCAATAGTGGCTGTTTCAGCAACTAAAAAAATAGGATTGAATTTACTTTACCAGCAGATTGAAAAGATAGGAAAAAATAAAAGTATTGCAATGCCATCTATAGATTCATTAGGTAACAATCAACAAGCTATTATTACTCGATATATTGATGAATTACCAAAAGATAGTGTGTTAAGATGTTTTAATCGTTGGCAAATTATCGATGCATTATTAGATGATTCAAATTATGATTTAACTGATGAAGAACATGAAAAACTCAATGCATGTCGGTTATTACTTGCAACATGGTGTGATAATGAAATAGATGTAGCATTAGCAAGTGCCCGTTATGACACTATTGATTTGGTTTGTAAAAAAGTAATTGATAAACCACGAGAGCTAAGTACCAGCTTTACCGAAAAGCTAGACAAATTTGCTCTAGGTCGAATTACTGGAATTCCATTCTTTTTGTTTGTTATGTATGTCATGTTCATCATTGCTATTAATTTTGGTTCTGTATTTATTGATTTTTTTGATATATTTTGCGAAACCATTTTTGTTAATGGCTCTGCACAGTTATTGCAATCATTAAATGCCCCCAATTGGTTAATAATTATTTTAGCTAAAGGAATTGGAACCGGAATTCAAACTGTTTCGACGTTTATTCCTGTTATTGGAACTATGTTCTTTTTTCTTTCTTTTTTAGAAGATTCCGGCTATCTTGCACGAGCCGCAATGGTAGTTGATCGCGGTATGCGATGTATTGGTTTACCAGGTAAAGCGTTTGTACCTATGTTACTAGGCTTTGGTTGTGGTGTGCCAGCTATAATGGGGACAAGAACGCTAGAAAGTACACGTGATCGAATTATGGCAATTTGCATGATTCCTTTTATGTCATGTGGTGCTCGGTTACCTGTTTATGCCTTATTTGCTGTTATATTTTTTCCATATCATGCTTCAACGGTGGTATTTGCTTTATATATGCTAGGCATTATGGTGGCAATAATTACTGGTTTTGTATTAAAACTTACCTTATTAACAGGAAAAATAACACCTTTTATTATGGAAATGCCCGTTTATCGCATTCCAACATTGAAAAGCTTATTAAGTTTAACTTGGCAACGCTTAAAAAGTTTCATATTCAGAGCAGGTAAAGCTATTGTAGTTATGATAACAATTTTAAGTATACTAAACTCATGGGGAAAAGATGGTTCATTTGGTCATGAAAATTCAAATAATTCAGTTCTTTCTGCTGTTAGCCAAACAATGATACCTGTTTTTGAGCCAATGGGAATCACTAAAGAAAATTGGCCAGCTACGGTAGGGATATTTACGGGAATATTTGCCAAAGAATCGGTTATTGCTACTTTAAATTCACTTTATTCAATGAGTGGAAATATTGATAAAAATAAAAATGTTAGTTTGTCGGAAGGTATTTTAAATGCTTTGGGGAAAATTCCTGAAAATTTAGTTAGCTTATCAGATGCAGTTTTAGATCCATTAGGACTAGCAACCGTTGATGAGAATATCGATTCCTTAAAATTAAATTTATCTATAGATTCAACGGCAATTTCGCAAATTAAAACCTCATTTGTGAATTCATCTGCTGCGATGGCGTATTTAATTTTTATTTTACTTTATACACCTTGTGCCGCCGCATTAGGTGCTGTTTATCGTGAAGCAGGTTTAAAGTGGATGACATTTGTTGCTATATGGACATTTGTAATTGGTTGGATAGCAGCTACGGTCTATTACCAATGTACTTTATTAGAGAATTCTCATTCAGCCATCTTTTGGTTGACTGGTTGTGGTGGGGTTATGATTAGTATGATTATTTTTATGCGGTTACTTGGTCGTTATTTTCCATGCAAATTCAATGTTATCCCGAAAACAATAGTAAATAAAAAATCAACTGGCTGCCACTAATCAGTCCATTTTTTACTACAAAATTATAAAGGAGAAAAGGTAGGAATTTTCCTACCCTTTAATTATTTAAGATGCTAATAACTTCAATTCGTGACTATGTGCAATTAAAAGGGCGCGTTGAATTACATAATATATCAAATCACTTTCGATTACCTGAAAGTGCTGTCGAACAGATGCTCGTTTTCTGGATTAAAAAAGGAAAGATTCAACAAATAATTTTAAAGTCAGAACAGTTATGTAAAACAAATCAATGTAGTTCATGCTTAAGTTGTCATTTAAAGCCTAAATTTGTTTATGTTTGGATTTAAAAGATTTATATATTTTTGCTAATTGGAACAATAAGTTGATAAAATAAAAAAATATAGATGAACATTTTATCTGCTTTTTATGTTGTTATTTGTTGTTTAAAATATTGCTTTCATTATGCAAATAAAGTTAATTTCGTGATTTTCATCACATTAAAAATGTGATTTATATTATAAAAATAGTATACCCTAAAATAAAGCCTTAATAACAGAATTCAAAATAACCAAGGTATAACAGTTTTAGCTATTTTGTTTCAATTAACATTCAATACATAGCTTTAGAATGGCTATCAACAAAGTCGTTTTATTATTGGATAAATGTTATTATAGTCTTTTTGCAAATTAATGCTGTTGAGGATAAAAGAAGTATGAGTCAATTAGAAAATTTTAAGAAATTAACCGTTGTTGTCGCCGATACGGGTGATATTGATTCAATTAAGCAGTTTTCTCCTGAGGATGCCACAACAAACCCTTCTCTTGTATTAAAAGCAGCTCAGCTTCCCCAATATCGTTATCTAATTGATTCGGCGGTTGACTCAGCTAAAAAACTAGGTGGTAACAAAGAACAGCAATTAGTTAATGCATGTGATCAAGTTGCTGTTAATATTGGTGCTGAGATTTTAAAAACTGTTCCAGGTAGAATTTCTACTGAAGTTGATGCTCGTTTGTCTTTTGATAAACAAGGATGTATTGAAAAAGCACGTAAAATTATTGCGCTTTATAAAGAAAAGAATATTGATAAGTCGCGTATTTTAATTAAAATTGCTTCAACATGGGAAGGTATTAAAGCGGCTGAGGTTCTTGAAAAAGAAGGTATTAATTGTAATTTGACATTATTGTTTTCGTTTGCGCAGGCGCGTGCATGTGCTGAAGCAAATGTCTTTTTAATTTCGCCTTTTGTAGGGCGCATTTATGATTGGTATCAAACTAAAAAACCTATTGATCCTTACAATGCAGATGAAGATCCAGGCGTTATTTCTGTTCGCAATATCTTTAATTATTATAAACAACATGGTTACAAAACTATTGTGATGGGCGCAAGTTTCCGTAAAGTTGATCAGATTTTGGCGTTAGCCGGGTGTGATAGATTAACTATTGCACCTAATTTACTTGCCGAAATGCAACAATCAAATGAGCCAGTTGTGCAAAAACTCAATCCAAATCAAGCAGTGATTGATCGTCCTGCACCAATGACTGAAGCTGAATTTAGATGGAAACACAATAGCGATGCCATGGCAGTTGAAAAATTAGCCGAAGGGATTCGTGCATTTGCTGTTGATCAAGTTAAATTAGAAAATATGATAGGTGCTTTCTTATAAAGCGTTTTTACAAAATGGGGAGCTAACTCCCCATTTTTATTCTGTTTATTTCTTCGTTAAGGTCATTAGGGAATTAATAAACCTACTTAATTTGTAAATACTAACGATTATTTACTCAAATATTTTTTGGAGAATATAAAATGAATGCAACCACACTATCTCACCGCGAACTGGCGAATGCGATAAGGGCATTAAGCATGGATGGAGTGCAAAAAGCAAAATCTGGGCATCCTGGTGCACCTATGGGAATGGCGGATATGGCTGAAGTGCTTTGGCGTGGCTTTTTAAAACACAATCCAACGAATCCTAATTGGGCTGATCGTGACCGTTTTGTTTTATCAAATGGTCATGCGTCTATGTTGATCTATAGCCTATTGCATTTAACGGGTTATGATGTGACGATTGATGATCTTAAAAATTTCCGTCAGTTGCATTCAAAAACTGCAGGTCACCCAGAATATGGTTATGTGCCTGGTATTGAAACAACCACAGGCCCACTCGGGCAAGGTATTGCCAATGCTGTAGGTATGGCAATTGCAGAAAGAACATTAGCGGCACAATTTAATAAAGCAGGTCATACTATTGTTGATCACCATACTTATGTGTTTATGGGTGATGGCTGTATGATGGAAGGAATATCGCACGAGGTGTGCTCATTAGCAGGTACACTAAAGTTAGGTAAACTAATTGCATTTTATGACGATAATGGTATTTCAATTGATGGTGAGGTTGATGGTTGGTTTACTGATGATACGGCAAAACGTTTTGAAGCTTATGGTTGGCATGTTGTTCCTGGTATTGATGGGCATGATGCTAAAGCTTTAAAAGAAGCGATCGAACAAGCGCAAGCAGTAACCGATAAACCATCATTACTAATGTGTAAAACAGTGATTGGTTTTGGTTCACCAAATAAAGCCGGTAGCCATGAAAGTCACGGCGCACCACTAGGTGATGCCGAAATCGAAGCAACCCGTAAAGCACTAGGTTGGAATCATCCAGCTTTTGATATTCCAAAAGATTATTATGATGCTTGGGATGCTAGAGCAAAAGGCAAACAACGCGAAGATGAATGGAATGCTCGTTTTGACGCTTATGCTAAGGCTTATCCTGATTTAGCTAAAGAATTTAAACGTCGTGTTAATAATGATTTGCCAGCTGATTGGTCAAAAATTGCTAATGATGTAGTCAATAAACTACAAGCAAACCCAGCTACAATTGCCACTCGTAAAGCATCACAAAATGCAATCGAAGCTTTTGCTCCTGTATTACCTGAGTTTTTAGGAGGTTCGGCAGATTTAGCACCAAGTAACTTAACCATGTGGTCAGGTTCTAAAGAAATTTTAGCTAATGCTGATGGTAACTATATCCATTATGGTGTGCGAGAATTTGGTATGTCAGCAATCATCAACGGTATTGCCTTACATGGTGGATTTATTCCTTATGGTGCAACATTTTTAATGTTTATGGAGTACGCGCGCAATGCCGTTCGTATGGCTGCATTAATGAAAATTCGTTCTTTGTTTGTCTATACTCATGATTCAATTGGTTTGGGTGAAGACGGACCAACGCATCAACCAGTCGAGCAAATGGCGAGTTTACGGATGACACCAAATGTTAGCACTTGGCGTCCTTGCGACCAAGTTGAGTCAGCAATTGCATGGCAATATGCTATTGAACGTAAAGATGGTCCAACGGCATTAATCTTCTCAAGACAAAACCTTAAACAACAAGAGCGTACTACCCATCAGCTCGCTGATGTTTATCGTGGGGGGTATATCTTAAATGATTGTACTGGTACACCTGAGCTGATTATTATCGCTACAGGTTCAGAAGTTGAGCTTGCCGTTGAAGCTTATCAACAATTGACTCAAGCAGGTAAGAAAGTGCGTGTAGTGTCAATGCCATCAACCGATGCGTTTGATAAACAAGATCAGGATTATAAAGAGTCAGTATTGCCATCGTCAGTCACAGCTCGCCTTGCCATTGAGGCGGGTATTAGCGATTATTGGTATAAATATGTGGGTTTTAATGGCAAAGTAATTGGTATGACCAACTTTGGTGAATCAGGACCTGCGGATCAATTATTCAAAGAGTTTGGTTTCACGGTTGAAAATGTGCTTATACAAGCAAATAGCTTATTGAAATAATAAAAGAAAAACGCCATCATTTGAGCTTTTGATGGCGTTTTTGCTGTATAAAAATAAACGATTAAACTATTTACCTTGATGCGCGCTTTAAGATGATCTTAGCGGGCTGTTTTTGTATGAAGATCATTCTTGCAATTAGCAAGAGTGCTGCAACAGCAAGCCCTGAAATAATACCTATCCAAAAGCCAGCTGCGCCAATTGGCTGAATGATTAGGTCGGTTAATCCTAGAACATAACCAACAGGCAATCCGACTACCCAATAAGAAAGTAGAGTAATAAAAAAGATACTTTTAGTGTCTTTATAACCTCGAAGCACATTACTAGCTACTACTTGTAAATAGTCAGACGTTTGATAAATAGCGAGTAAAATAATAAGTTGCATACAAATAGCAATTACAGCATTTTCTTGTGTAAATATGGTGATGATTTGTGAACTAAAAATAACTAAAATTAGTGCAACTATAATGGCGATTACTAAGGATATGGCTAAACTAATGTAAGAAGTTTGTTTGGCTAAAACTGTTTTTCTTTTGCCTAGTAAATAGCCAACACGAATACTGGTTGCAACTCCTAGCGATAATGGAATAGCAAAGGTTAAACTGCTGATGGTGAATATAATTTGATGTGCAGCAACGGTTATTTGACCTAATGGGGCAATTAATAATGCAATCACAGCAAATAAGCTCATTTCAAAAAAGTAAGCAAGTGCAAGAGGAGTACCAAGCACAACAATTTTTTTGATTATAGCAAAATCAATTAGTTTGGTGATTGGTGTTAGGCGAATGTCGCGTTGGTTTGTGCTAGTGAGTGTATATAAGCGTATTAATATAAACATTAACCAAAATATTATTGAGGCAGTGATTCCACATCCTACACCACCAAAAGCAGGTAAGCCTAATTTGCCATAGATTAATATATAGTTGATAGGGATGTTGGTGATTAGTGCAATAAAGATGATGACCATCGCTGGTTTGGTATTGGATAATCCCTCACATTGATTGCGGTAAACTAAAAATAGCAAGAAAGCTGGTACACCCCACATTATGGCACGTAAAAATTTGACTGCCACGTCCATCATTTCTGGATCAATAGGGTGATCGTTCGAGCTTCTTAAGTTTATTATTAGGTCGGAATGATATAGAAGTAACATCATAAGCATTGATAATACCAATGCGATGACAACGCCTTGGCGGGTATGATCGGCAACTAGGTTTCGTTTAGCTGCACCATTTAGATTTGAAATAATTGGTGTTAAAACGGTGAGTAAACCTTGTCCAAATAAGATGGTAGGTAACCATATCGAGACAGCAATGGCAACTCCAGAAAGTGCCGTTTTACTATAATTGCCTGCCATAATGGTATCAACAAAGGTGATCGCAGTTTGTGATATTTGCGCGATAAGCACTGGAACTGCCAATTTAACCAGATTTTTTACTTCGTGTTTATAATGTTGTTTCATGGTGTTAATTAACGTTTAACCGTTCCCCATAGATCGTACTCATCGGAATGCTCAATGTTAACCTGAACAATATCACCTACATTAACTTGGTTTTCTTCGTTTAGATAAACAACGCCATCAATTTCTGGGGCGTCAGCCATGCTACGACCTATTGTACCTTCTTCATCAATTTCGTCAACAATAACATCTAATGTTTTGCCAATTTTTGCTTGTAATTTTTGCGTTGAGATTTTTTGCTGTAATTGCATAAAGCGATCAAAACGTTCTTGTTTAATTGTTTCTGGAATTTGATTAGCAAGTTTATTGGCTTCAGCGCCTTCTATGGGGCTGTATGGAAAACAGCCAACACGATCTAGCTGTGCTTGCGACAAAAAGTTGAGCAGTAATTCAAAATCTTGTTCTGTTTCGCCGGGATAACCAACAATAAAGGTTGAACGTAACGTGATATCAGGACAGATTTCTCTCCATTTATGGATACGTTCTAAGGTTCTTTCAATGGTTCCAGGCCGTTTCATTGATTTTAAAATTGTTGGACTTGCGTGTTGTAATGGTACATCCAAATAAGGCAAGATTTTACCATCTGCCATTAATGGAATTAGATTATCGACACTTGGATAAGGATACATATAATGCAATCTGACCCAAATTCCCAAACTTGATAATTGTTCGCAAAGCGTTTGAATATCAGTTTTTAATGGCATTCCATTCCAGAAACTGGTCCTGTTTTTGATATCAACGCCGTAAGCTGAAGTGTCTTGTGCAATAACTAATAATTCCTTAACACCACTGTCGGCTAGTCGTTTTGCTTCATCAAGTACGTTACCAATAGGGCGACTAATCATTTTACCTCGTAATGATGGAATAATGCAAAATGTACAACTATGGTTACAACCTTCAGAAATTTTTAGGTAAGCAAAATGTTTTGGTGTTAGTTTTATACCTTGTTGGGGAATTAGACTGGTAAATGGATTATAAGCAGGTTTTGGTGCATATTTATTAACATGATTTAGTACTGCTTCATAGCTGTGTGGGCCAGATATTTCAAGTACTTTTGGGTGTACAGTCCTAATTTGATCTTCTTTGGCACCAAGGCATCCGGTTACAATGACTTTGCCGTTTTCATTAAGAGCTTCGCCGATTGCTTCTAAAGATTCTTGTACAGCACTGTCAATAAATCCACAAGTGTTTACAATGACAAGATCGGCATTATCATAGCTAGGTACGACTTGATAACCTTGCGTACGCAGTTCGGTTAAAATTCGTTCAGAGTCAACTAAATTTTTAGGACAGCCAAGGCTCACAAATCCAATTGTAGGAGGTAACATATTCATAGTATTTATAATAGTGTGTTATATTAAAGAGGTATTGTTTGAGAATTCAATAAACTATATTTGTTAATTATCGTTTACAAATCAAAATAAAGATGGCATTTTATCACATTTCATCATAGTTGATATACCGATTTTCTAATTTCAAATTTACATTAACAATGTTTTGGCTTATCTATTAAGTATTAGTAATAACTCGGAAAGTAGTTCGTTTGAATAAAAAAAAATTATTTATTGAGTATTTCTCTGATATTTATCAGTATAAAATAAAGCCTTTATTGACAATAAAGGCTATTTAAAAAAGAAAGTTAACAATCAAGTTATATTATCTTAATGCATTAGTGACTTCGTCTATTTGACGATTTATGCTTTCAGCACCACCACCTGATAGATACCAAAGATCAGGGGTTAAATAAACAACCTGTGCTTTGCTTTTGTTTAATACTTTTTGTGAAAAAAAGTGCTCAGCCATACCTTGATTGCCGATTGCTTTGCTACGATCAACAACAAAAATAATATCAGGTTTGACTGATTTAATGTAATTATCATCAATAAAAATTGGTTTTGGTTTGCCTATTAAGTTATTTGCGGGCATAACGGTGAGTGGTACCGCTCGTTTAACATCTAGTACATCGTGAATCAATGCCGCGCTGGAACTTGAATTGATAAGAATCATCTTCCCATCGTTATGAATAGCAACAATAGCTTTTTTAGAACTAGCTTCGGCTACTGCTCGGGCATGTTGAATTTTTTCATCTAATGACTGAATAATATTATCAGCTTTACTCTCTGTGCCTGTAATATTTGCCAGTAGGTGGATATGATTTTTGGTTGATTCAACATAATTTTGGGCGTTTACACTTAAATTAATGACTGGTGCAATTTTAGATAGATCTTCAGTTTTACTAGCTTGGCGTCCATCAATAATAATTAAATCTGGCTTAACTTGTCTGATTGCATCAATATTAGGGTCTTTCATATTGCCGGTATCGGTAATTGATGTTTTGTTAAATTGTTGCAAATAAGATGGGATAACTGATAGTGGAGTTGCTACAACTATCGAACCTTTACCTAACGCATCTAAAGTATCTAATGCCCCATAGTTCATGACAACAACTTTTTCGGGCGATTTAGGAACTTGTACCGTTTGGTTGTTGGCAGTTACACTCATTGTTGTTGTTGATTGGCATCCGGCTAAGCCTAATATAATTGATACAATACTACTTAATAGTAGCTTTTTCTTTCTAGTCATAATTATTCCCTTATTTTATTAAATGATAATTATTATCATTTAATAATTGTCATTTGTCTAGTAAAAATCATTTACATAAAAGATATTGATAATTATTCTCAATTATTGTAATGTTCATAAAAGCATTTTTCGGTGAAATAGCATTATAAATAATAGGGTTATATAAAATGAGTAATATCAAAAATTTAAAATTGGCTATATTTTCCATTCAAACAGGTTTTTTATTTTCATTATCGCCTTCGGTTTTAGCAGCGGCTAATACAGAAATGGATACCATGGTAGTAACAGCTTCAGGGTTTTCTCAACAGATCAAGGAAGCGCCTGCAACTATTTCGGTTATTACACCGCAAGAGTTGAGTAACAAATCTTATCGTGATGTCACAGATGCATTAAAAGATATTCCTGGATTAAATATCACCGGTGGTGGTGATTCTACTGATATTAGTATTCGTGGCATGGATGCCAAATATACTCTAATATTAGTTGATGGAAAAAAGGTTAGTACCCGCGAAACAAGACCAAATAGTGATAATTCAGGATTTGAACAAGGATGGTTACCTCCATTAACGGCGATTGAACGTATTGAGGTGGTTCGCGGTCCTATGTCATCGTTATATGGTTCTGATGCGATGGGAGGGGTTGTTAATATTATTACCAAAAAAGTGTCAAATAAATGGCAAAGTGGTATACGTTTAGAATCAGTTATTCCTTATCGTTCAAAAGAAAAAGATACATATACTGGCAGTTTTTCGACCATGGGACCGATTATTGATGATGTTTTAGGTATACAACTTTATGGACAGTATTCAAATCGTCATGAAGATAAATT
This sequence comes from Gilliamella sp. Choc4-2, assembly GCF_001690355.1. Taxonomy (GTDB): domain Bacteria; phylum Pseudomonadota; class Gammaproteobacteria; order Enterobacterales; family Orbaceae; genus Gilliamella; species Gilliamella apicola_A. The sequence continues at coordinate 27,084 of NZ_LZHG01000069.1, read as the reverse complement.
TCTTAGTGGTCATGCTGGGCAAAAATTGCGTAGTTTAAATGGTAAATTATCTTTAAATGCTACAGATACACAAAAATTTGATCTCGATTTTGGAAGAGCTTTACAAAATAGTAATGCAACTGCAGGCAAAACAAGAGATAAATCTAGAAGTGATTTTAATAGAGATAATAGACGAAATACGTTTGCTTTAACACATAATGGTTTGTTTGGTGATGTTTCTACAACTTCATTTGTTTCTTATGAAGGAAATAATAATCCTAAAAGAAACATGAAGATCCGAAATACAGATGTAGATACTCGTGTTACTATTCCTTTTAGTATTAATATGCTTACTTTAGGTGGAAAATACAATTATCAAGAGTTGCATGACAAAGGAAATCAACTAAAAACGACATTATCTAAAATTGATCGTTGGAATTATGCGTTATTTGGAGAAGATGAATTACGTATTTTAGAAAATTGGAATTTAACATTCGGATTACGTTATAACAAAGATGAAAATTATGGTAGCAACTGGAATCCAAGAGTTTACAGTGTGTGGAATATTGATGATAACTTTACGTTAAAAGGCGGTTATTCTACAGGTTATGCTACACCACAATTACGTTATGTGGTGACGGATTGGGGGCAAGCCACTGGCGGCGGATATTCTGATGGTGTAATCATTGGAAATCCAGCTTTAAAACCAGAAAAAACAAATAATTTCGAAATTGGTATAGGTTATACTAATGATTATGGTATTGATGTCTCTGCAACTGCATTTTACACAAAATATAAAGACAAAATTCAATCATATTATATTTGTAATCGTAAAAAAGGAAGTAAGTGCTTATTGAATGGTTATAGTAAAAAGTTTGACTTTATACAAGGCCGTGAAAATGTTGGCAAAGCCGATCTTAAAGGCCTTGAATTTTCATTTAAAACGCCTTTATTTACTGATTTCCTATTAACATCTAACTATTCTTGGACAAAAACAGAACAAAAAAGTGGTCAATTTAAAGGGCGATCTTTAAATCGAACACCTAAACAAAAATTCAATACTCAATTAGATTGGTATGTTGCCCAACAATGGGATTTATGGATAAAAATGGCCTATTATGGTATGGAATCGTCTAATAACCGTGATGGTACAAAAGTTGAATATCCGGGCTATACTTTCTGGGACATCGGTGCATCTTATCAAGCACACAAACAAGCCAAGATTTATGCTGGTGTTTATAATCTATTTGATAAAAATGTAACTAACGATGATTTTGGTAAAACCTTAGAAGGTAGAAGATACTTTGTGGGGACTGAAATTAATTTTTAAATATTTTTTTGTCATCAAGAAACAGTGGTTAGTTATTTTTCTTGATGACAAAGTGCTTTTATTCTCATCAATATGACTAGATTTACTTTATTCCAATATGATCTTTTGATTCTGAAATCTTAGGTTAAATAAAAAAGATAAGTAAAAACTTAATAAGCTTTAAGTGGGAGAGAAAAGAAATTTTTGTTCATCTATATTTACAGTTTCTTTTCTCTATTGATCGCTTAATAACTTGTTAATTTAATATTTATAAATAAATATCTATTATAACTGACTATTCAAAAATAATTATTAATTTATTAACCATATTATTACAGCCTACCTATTAGTTCAAAATTAACATTAAAAATTAATAAAAATTTCGTATTTATTTGATAGTTTATTTCCATTAATTTTACATTGATAGATCGATTATCTTGATCAATAATACCGCCGATTTTTCATTGACTGAAATTTTATTAAATTTTCGGGTGTTAGCTAAATTTATGTAATCTTATTAACAATATTATAATTAATTTTATTTGTTATTTTTATTAATAAAGAAATATATGAAGCAATATAAAAAACGTTATCTATACAATTCTAACAAAACAAAAAAATTTTTATTTAGTTTATTAATTTTAAAATTAGGAACGTGTATAAAAAGAAAAATGACAGTTAAATTGGGTATTTTATCTGTCATTTTAATATTTAATGGTTTAATTACTGCTAATGCGTCTCTTTCAGCTGTAGCCGTTAATTCTATTCAAGGGTATAAAACAGAATTTTTTGTAAATGTGCCGATAATTGATAAGTTAGGGTTTAATTATAAAGGCACAGACTATAATGAAAAGTTGGGAAATATTACAAGTGATAAGGTAAAATTTTTTGATAAAACAGCTAAGCTTGGCGATTTTGTTATTAAAAGCTATTTTATTCCGAAAATTTTAGAGGATGATATTAATGGAACTATATTCGATCCTAATGAACCTATTTCAAGTACAATAGAGTATATTTGGAAAGATAATAGTAATAAAATCATAGATAAAGCTGATTATGATAATATAGCTTGTAGTCATGATAAATATACTATGCCATTAAAATTAGAAATCACTTTAAAAGATATTAAATATCAAACAATATATGTTGATTCTAAAAGCAATTTTGTAAGTACCGCTAAATCCCCCTTAGCGCAAATTGAACCCTTGATCAAAACATATCAAATTGCTATACCTGAAACTTGTTTGTAAAGCCCAATAGAATCATATTGGGTTTATCTATGTAATAGCTTTAGGTAATAAACGATAAAGCTAGCAACAATGAGAAATGGAGGTTGAGATAATTAGGGTTGAATAATTGTGAAAAAGATAATCCAAATACGAATCTAGGTAGTGGTTTTATGCAAGATTATGTAGCTAATCAGGGATGAATATAACTCGTAGTAGCAAATCATATCTATGAGTAGTTTGATTTTTTAATATGAATTAGCAATGATGAAATCATAGAAGAACAATCCAAAATGTAATTTATTTGAAAGAATATATAAAGTTTAAATTGCTGTTAGAAAATGGCTTGTTTTGCTTCAAACAAATTAAATAAGGCTAGTAAAGTTCACAAAAAAGATTTAACTTGGTACGCCCGGGTGGACTCGAACCACTGACCCCCACCATGTCAAGGTGATGCTCTAACCAACTGAGCTACGGGCGTAAATTTAAAACACGCAAATATTAGCTCTCAAATTAATTCCTAGCAAGTAAAAAAAATTTTTTTTTGCTTGTTTTTTCGACTGTTGAACGTTTTTGATTATAAAAAAGACATTATTTGCCAGTTTATCTTGTTTATATAAACTAAAATTGTAAACAATTATTCATTGAAGGTGGTTTGTTGCCATGATTTTAGCTATACTCGGCAAATCAGTAAGAAGTAACTTTAGGTTAGTATGTCGATAAAAGATCAGATTGAAACGGTCCTACATAATGTTTTTGGTTATAAATCATTTAGAAATCAACAAAAAGAGATCATTGAATCAATTATCGAGGGATGTGATACATTAATTATCATTCCAACAGGTGGCGGTAAATCATTATGTTATCAAATTCCGGCAGTAATATTACCTAAAACAGCTTTGGTAATCTCACCACTGATATCCTTAATGAAGGATCAAGTTGATCAGCTAGCGGCTAATGGTATATCAGCAGCATACCTTAATGCTACGCAATCGACAGAGGAACAGCAAAAAGTTATTGGACAATATCTCAGTCATTCTATAAAGCTTTTGTATATTTCTCCTGAAAGATTGGCACTATCTTCTTTTCAAAGTTTAATTGAGCAAAATCCTCCCTCTTTATTTGCAATTGACGAAGCACATTGTATTTCGCAGTGGGGGCATGATTTTAGACCTGATTATCGTCAATTAGGACAACTTTCATCACGATTTCCAAGTGTCCCAATTGTTGCGTTAACGGCAACTGCCGATAAAATGACACAAAGCGATATAATAAATCAGCTTAAGTTGGTTAATCCATTAGTGGTTGTGCGGAGCTTTGATCGCCCAAATATCCGTTATACGGTTGTTGAAAAATATAATTTAACTGAGCAAATTGTGTCTTTTATTGAAACGCAAAAAGGTAACAGTGGCATTATTTATTGTTCAAGTCGTTCCCGAGTTGAAGATATGACCACTAGATTAAGTAGTCGTGGTTTTTCTGTTGCAGCTTATCATGCTGGATTAACTAATCAGGAACGTCAACAAGCACAAGAAGCATTTTTAAAAGACGATGTTCAAATTATAGTTGCAACAGTGGCATTTGGTATGGGTATCAACAAACCCAATGTTCGTTTTGTTATTCATGCAGATTGTCCAAGAAGCATTGAAGCTTATTATCAAGAAACAGGTCGGGCTGGGCGCGATGGTGTTCCAGCTGAAGTAATATTGTTATTTAATGCTAATGATTTGAGTTGGTATCGACAACAAATAAGCGAAAAAATGGATGGTCAACATAAAGAAGTTGAATTGCATAAAGTTGATGCAATGCAGTCTTTTGCACAAAGCCTAACTTGTCGTCGAATAGTATTACTTAACTATTTTGGTGAACAAAGGCATGAGCCTTGTAATAACTGTGATATTTGCCTTTATCCTCCAGAACATTATGATGGTTTGGTGGATGCACAAAAGGTATTATCCTGCATTTATCGTGTTGAACAGCGTTTTGGTGCACAATATGTTGCTGAAATTTTACGAGGTTCTAACAGAGCCAAAATTAAAGAAAATGGCCATGATCGTTTATCTGTATATGGTATTGGAAAAGATCATTCGATAGATTATTGGTTAAGCATAATTAGACAATTAATTTATCATGGGTATCTAATTCAAAATTTTGCCGCTCATAATACACTTCAATTAACTGAAGATGCTCGACAAATATTAAAAGGTGAAATTGCCTTATCTTTGGCTAAACCTAGGCTTGAAGTAGTTAAGAAAAGCCGCTTAAATCGTTATGCTCGGGCGATTAATTTAACTACGATTCTATCTTATGAAGAGCGTATTTTATTTGGTAACCTTAAAAAATTACGAAAAAATATTGCTGATGATGAAAATGTACCTCCTTATATTATTTTCAGTGATGCCACATTACTTGAAATGGTTCAAACTACGCCAGAAAGCAAACAACAATTACTCAATATTACTGGTGTAGGTAAAATAAAATTAGAAAAATATGGTAATTTATTTTTAGATAAAATTAATGATTTTATATTAAAAAATAGCTAATATTAATCAAGTCTAATTTAGGACAAATTAATAATATGAGCGCTTCTTTGAAGTATTAGATAATAAATAACATAACAAATGGAAGTGCATATTATATGAATGTAAATAGGCTCATCGTTGGAAAAAATCAGTAAATTTATGGGATATAATTCTTATATTAAAAGGCAAATTTAATTATTATAATTTTGTATCTGTTCTATATTAAAAACTTAAAAAAACCTTATATTTAAATTCGTTGAAAGAATAAACTATAAGGTTTTATAAACTGTAAAATAGATGTTTAGCTTAATTTATTAGCTAAATCTTTTAAAAAGATCGTGCAATTTTAACTATAACAATAATATCTGGTTTTTCTTTGCTTTCTGCTAGCTCTTTAGGCAATATTGGCAATTGTTCATGCCAATGTCCCATAAAACGCACATTTTTAAAAGTTGCAGAAAAATACTCTCTTAATGCTCGAGAAAAAGAATCACCAATAACCCATACTTTTTTATCAATAGGTGCTAAAGAGTTAATACAATCTTCATTATTTCCAAAAGATATATGTGTAAAGCCTATATAAGTACATTTAACATCTTGAGGTAAATTAAAAGAAACTTTAAAATTATCATCATTATGAAAGGTTAAATCTTTCTTTTTTAATCCAGCAATATCAGCAATGTCACCATATTTACTATCAATTAATGTAAATTTGACATCAATAAGAGGGATGCCAAGCTCTTTTAAAAAGCCAGTATAGGCAATATAAGCACCTTTTGAATTCCAATGTGAATCAGTGCGATGGTAAATAAAATTTTCATTTTCTTTAGCTGCAACTGATAAATCAGGCTCTGAATCATAAATGATTAAATTTTTATTTTTACGTAATTCAGTAAGAAAGAAGTCTATATACCTTACTTTAGATAAATGAATCTGATCAGGTAAATATTCTGGGTAAATTCTAGCTTTATCTGCACCAATCAATAAGACAACTTTGGTGCCATATTTAGTGGCTTCCTTAGTAATATTGCCAAAAATTTTAGTTGATGCTTTGAGTTGCTTTTCTGTTGGTCTTATTGATAGCGTTAATTTTCTAATAATTTTTTCATTTTTATCGCCTAAAAATAGAAAATCATCTTTTCCCTGAACCCAACGAAGAGAGTTACCCCTATCAATGTTAAATCTTTCGACAAATATTTTGTCTGCAAATTTTGTGTATTTTTGAGTTTCATAAAAACAGAAAATAATTAACACAGGAATAAGGTAATAACAACAAAATGAAAATTTGAAACTCTTCTTATTTTTCCGGCAGGGTGTTTCTATGAAAAAATAACTCAATAAAGATAATATAAAAGTTGTAATAAGGACAGATAAGATTTCAATTGGCGTAGTTAAATCATCGATAATTAAGTACTGTTTCAACAAAGAGATAATTGGCCAATGCCATAAATAAAGCGAGTAAGATATCAGACCAATAAATACAAAAGGGCGATAAGATAACATTTTGAATAAAAGAGTGTCTTTATCAGAAAAGTATAAAATTAAGGCTGAGCCAACAACTGGAATAACCGTTATAAAACTTGGAAAAAGAAAATCATTTGATATAAAGATAATTGAACATACGGTAATAGTAAATCCCATTAATGAAAAGAAATTTTTATAACAAGAATTTCCCTTTAAATTGCCAAGCCAGCTTGAATTGGTATTATTTTCAGTAGAGATAATGCCAACAATAGAGCCAATTAGCAGTTCACCAGCCCGACCGGTAAAGAGCGAATAATAATTTTGGCGGCTAAGATAATAATAATATGGTGAAATTTGCGCTAAGCAAAATGATAAAAAAGCGATCACACCTAAAACAAATAATACTTTATTTTTATTACATTTTATTTTTAGTAAAAAGAGTAAGATAAAAGGCAAAATGATATAGAACTGCTCTTCAACCGCTAAACTCCATGTATGCAGTATTGCCATATTGTCAGCGGAAAGGTCAAAATACCCACCTGTATTTTTGGCAAAAAAAACATTTTCCGCAAAATAAGTTGTAGATTTAACACTTTTCAAAAATATTTCAAATTCGTCTGGCGATAGTATATACCAAGCAAAGAAAGAAGAAGTAAATATCACTACAAAAAATACGGGTAAAATGCGATTAATTCGGCGTTGATAAAAATTTTTGAAAGTAAATTGGCTAGTTTGCATTTCAGTGTAGATTGTTTTTGTAATCAAGAATCCTGAAATAACAAAAAAAATGTCAACACCAATAAATCCACCTGGCAACCAAGCGTTATTTAAATGAAAAATGATGACAGATAAAACAGCTAAAGCTCTTAGTCCATCAATATCAGCTCTGTATTTAATGCTCATAAAAATACAACCATGTGAAAGTAAAATGAAAAAATCAGAAATTAAACAATATAAACTACACTTGTTTAAGTGCTATTTTATTTAAAAATAATTTTCTATAATTTTTTCATGAGGTTAAGTTTTTTATTTAAGGGCTGATCTTATATAGGTTTGTCTTTAAAGTCAATGAAGAGAATTTAGTGTTACTAATATAAGATTGAAAAATTTGAAGCATAAACGATTAAAGTTGCATTCCTATAAATATTAAGAAGCTAATGCTCTTCACCTTTCAGATTAATTTGGTATTAACCGCTTGATGATAATTAAACATAAGAGTTATAAATTTTCTTAATTATTAAACAGATTAGGGAGAAGATTTATGAATTGGTTATCCTACATTAAAGACTATCTTGTTGGGTTATGATATGATCTGTATCAATTTATTAGCAATAAGCAATGGTGATTATGAGTTATCAAGTTTTAGCTCGCAAATGGCGACCAAAATCATTCTCTGAAGTGGTAGGACAACAACATGTTTTAAAAATTCTTTCAAATGCGCTTTCGCTTGGAAGAGTTCATCATGCTTATCTGTTCTCAGGAACCAGAGGTGTAGGAAAAACTTCAATTGCTCGTTTATTAGCAAAAGGATTAAATTGTGAAAGCGGTATAACGGCAACACCATGTGGTACTTGTGATAATTGTCGCGATATCGAATTAGGGCGATTTGTTGATTTACTCGAAATTGACGCAGCTTCACGTACAAAAGTTGAGGATACTCGAGAAATTCTTGATAATATTCAATACTTACCAACTAAAGGGCGCTTTAAAGTTTATTTAATAGACGAAGTTCATATGCTATCGCGTAGCAGCTTCAATGCATTACTTAAAACGCTAGAAGAACCCCCAGAGCATGTTAAGTTTTTGTTAGCAACGACAGATCCGCAAAAATTGCCAATTACTATTTTGTCTCGTTGTTTACACTTACATCTGAATGTATTGGACACTACACTTATTGAACGTCAACTTACTCATGTTCTAACGTTAGAACAAATTGAACATGACCCAAAATCTGTGCATTTATTGGCTAAAGCAGCTAATGGAAGTATGCGTGATGCTTTAAGTTTGACAGATCAAGCCATCGCCCTAGGAAATGGCAAAGTTGATGTAATATCAGTTACCGTTATGTTAGGTACACTAGATAAATCTATACCGTTTTCGATAGTTGAGGCGCTTTATCAAAGTGATGGTAATGCATTAATGCAGCAAATTGAAGCTGCAGCTAGGCAAGGTGCAGATTGGGATAATTTATTAGCAGAGACTATTACATTATTACATCAAATAGCATTATTACAAGTAGTACCAACTGCTTTAGGTGACTATACTGATAACGAAGAACGTATTCGTTATCTAGCACAATATATGGCGCCAAATGATGTTCAATTGTTTTATCAAATTTTGCTAATGGGAAGAAAAGAACTAGCTTTTGCACCAGATAAGAAAATTGGTGTTGAAATGAGCTTTCTTCGAGCTTTGGCTTTTATACCAAAGGCGGTTGATTTAGTTGAGATGCCAACCTCTTCCTCAGTAACAAAAGATGCACAACCACAAAAACAATTGCATACAGCAAAAACAAATGTCGCAACACCAATAAAACAACCAGTTAAAGTTAATATTGGTTCGTCTACAATAAAGGATGAATTGCTTTATCAAGTACCTCAACCAATGGAGTCCGGTACAACTGACAAACAACAGCATCAAGCAAAACAAAAAAATGTGCTGAATGTTGATTCAAATGAAGAAAAACAAGAGCTGCAAGCGCCAGATGATGTTTCATCTATAACTAAAAGTATTTTAGAAATGCGTATGCAATTGATAAAAGAGGAACAAAATCCAAAAAAGCCTGAATCGGTTGAGCAAACTCAACCACAACCACAACCACAACATCTTAATGTAAGCGAATCACTAAGCCAGAAAAATGGCATCTCAAAAGTTATAGATAATGTCAATAAACTTGATAATATTCAACATAATAATGAAGAGGAAATTACAGCTGAGAACTATCAATGGCAATCTCGTGGTTTAGTTGAAGTTAAAGATGATTTACTTATTAATACTAAAACATTTCGTGAGTCGCTAAATGGTGATAAAACCCCTGAAATGTTAAAAAAATTAATTGATGAAATGGCAAAAAAAGATGCATGGTGCGCTGAAATTGAGCAGTTAGACTTACCACCATTAATTAAGCAGATCGTCATTAACTCATTTATTGAGCAAATAGATAGTAATAATATTGTTTTACATACGCGATCATCTGTAAAACACCTAATTAATTCAGTAAATAATGTTGCTAAAGTTGAAAAAGCATTAGCCAAGTATCGACAATGTACATTAAATGTGAAAATTATTATAGATGATAACCAAACGAATAAAACCCCTTTAGAAATGCGTGAAGACTTATACCAACAAAAAGTATTCCAAGCAAAAGCCACAATAAATAGCGATCCAAAAGTAGCACTGATTTGTCAATATTTTGAAGCCAAGATTGATGAAGCTAGTATTCGTCCTGTATAATTATGGGCTAAATATATTTAATAATGAGGAAGAATTATGTTTTCAGGTGGTAAAGGTGGTTTGGGCAATTTAATGAAACAAGCTCAACAAATGCAAGCAAAAATGCAACAAGCTCAAGAAGAAATTGCTAAATTAGAAGTTACTGGCGAATCAGGTGCAGGTTTAGTTAAAGTTACTATAAATGGGGCTCATAACTGTAAACGTGTTGAAATTGATCCTTCTTTAGTTTCCGAAGATGATAAAGAAATGTTAGAAGATCTTATTGCAGCAGCCTTTAATGATGCTACTCGCCGTTTAGACGAATCACAAAAAGAAAAAATGGCACAAGTAACTGGTGGAATGCAATTACCACCAGGTTTTAAAATGCCATTTTAATTATCAATTATTTAAAATATGTTAATGTTTTAAATAGGGCGTCGACTCTATTATTAATTGAAAAAGAGCGGAAATTCAAAAGAGCTTAATTTTCGCTTATTAATTCAAGGTTATTTCCCAATAAAAATAAAATCATTTACTACTTTTCCTTATTGTAAGTAATAACATTCCACTTTTTTGAATATATTACATAAATCATAGATCTCAATTTTAGCTCAACATTTTGACTGTCTATTTATACAGTTTTTCTTTATTATTTTTATTCTATCAGGTAAACTAACTAATATTAGTTTTAATGTAAATTGTCAATTAGCATCATCAAAAATTCAACTTTTATGCTGCTATGTCATAATGACATTTGAATTTAAATTATTATTGGCGATTTTTGAAAGCAACATAAATTGTACTGAGGATACATTGTGATAGGTCGTTTACGCGGAACAATTATAGAAAAGCAACCCCCTAAAGTACTGATTGAAGTCGGAGGAGTAGGTTATAATGTTTTTATGCCTATGACTTGTTTTTATGAGTTACCTAATAATGGTCAAGAAGTAATGGTATTAACTCATTTTATTGTTCGTGAAGATGCACAGCTATTATATGGTTTTAATCATGAACAAGAACGTGAATTGTTTCGTGAATTGATAAAAGTGAATGGTGTTGGTCCCAAATTAGCTTTAGCTATTTTATCAGGAATGTCTGCTCAACAATTTATTAATGCCGTAGAACAAAGTGAAATAAAAACACTCGTTAAATTACCTGGGGTTGGTACAAAAACCGCAGAACGATTAATTGTTGAGATGAAAGATCGGGTCAAACGTTTAGGTGAAGAGTTATCTGCCACTAATATGATCATTGAGACAGGCGAACACAAAAAATCATCCAACCAAATTGAAAGTGAAGCAATTTCGGCATTAATCGCATTAGGTTATAAGCCACAAGAAGCTAGCCGTATCATTAGTAAAGTCATCAGTCATGATATGGATTGTGAAACACTCATTCGTGAAGCATTAAAATCGGCGTTATAAAATAAGGATTAAGTATGATTGAAGCGGATCGTTTGATTGCACCACAAGTTCAAAAAGAAGAAGAATCGCTAGATCGTGCGATTCGTCCTAAATATTTGGATGAATATATTGGCCAACCTCAAGTGCGAGAGCAAATGAAAATCTTCATTCAAGCAGCAAAACAACGTAAAGATGCACTTGACCATGTATTAATTTTTGGACCTCCAGGATTGGGTAAAACCACTTTAGCTAATATAGTTGCCAACGAAATGAACGTTAATTTACGCACTACTTCAGGCCCTGTACTTGAAAAAGCCGGTGATTTAGCTGCTATGTTAACAAATCTCGAACCAAATGATGTGCTTTTTATTGATGAGATTCACCGACTTTCCCCAGTTGTAGAAGAAATTTTATATCCAGCTATGGAAGATTATCAATTAGATATTATGATTGGCGAGGGGCCAGCTGCACGTTCGATTAAAATAGATCTTCCACCGTTTACGTTAATTGGAGCTACAACAAGAGCAGGTTCACTAACCTCGCCACTTAGGGATCGTTTTGGTATTGTGCAACGTCTTGAATTTTATCGAGTTGAAGATTTGGAATATATTGTGAGCCGTAGCGCTAAATTTTTAGGTATGGATTTATCAGATAAAGGCGCACATTTAATTGCTAAACGTTCACGAGGAACCCCTCGAATTGCCAATCGCTTATTACGTCGAGTAAGAGATTATGCGGATGTTAAATCAAAGGGAATCATTGATGAGAAAATAGCAATGCTAGCACTTGATATGCTTGATGTTGATAATGAAGGTTTTGACTACATGGATCGCAAATTATTACTTGCAATTATTGAAAAATTTATGGGTGGTCCTGTTGGTTTAGATAATATTGCTGCAGCTATTGGTGAAGAACGTGAAACAATAGAAGACGTGCTTGAACCATTTTTAATTCAACAAGGTTATATTCAAAGAACCCCTCGAGGTAGAATTGCAACGCCACATGCCTACCGTCATTTTGGGATTATTCAAGACAATTAATTATAAATAAGAACACATAAATATAAAAAGCGTAATGATTATGTTATTACGCTTTTTGCTCTCAAATTAGAGTTAATCTAATTCCTTTCCTGTAAAAACCCTACTAAATAAATCAGTACTTAAATAACGTTCACCAGAAGATGGTAAAATAACTACAATCATTTTATTAGCATTTTCGGGTAATTTTGCTAAGCGATGGGCTGCAAAAACGGCTGCACCAGACGAGATTCCTGCTAATATGCCTTCTTTTTCCATTAATTCACGAGCTGTTTCGATAGCCTCTTCGTCCGATATCCTTTCAACCCGATCAATTAAACTTAAATCAAGATTTGCAGGAATAAAACCAGCTCCAATACCTTGAATCTTATGCGGACCTGGTTTAATCGGCTTGCCTGTTAGCGCTTGGGTAATTACTGGTGAATTGGTTGGCTCAACAGCAACTGCAGTTATAGCCTTACCCTGCACATTTTTAATATAACGTGTAACGCCAGTAAATGTGCCGCCCGTTCCTACGCCTGCGATAAAAATATCGATTTGACCATCGGTGTCTTGCCATATTTCCGGACCGGTTGTTTTTTCGTGTATTTCAGGATTGGCTGGATTACTAAATTGTTGCAGCATGATGTTTTTTTTAGGATTGCTTGCAACAATTTCTTCGGCTTTTTCAATAGCACCTTTCATGCCCTTTGCTGCTTCGGTTAATACAAGGTTAGCGCCAAGTGCTTTAAGGAGTTTTCTACGTTCTATACTCATACTTTCTGGCATAGCTAAAGTTAATTTATAACCTCGAGCTGCGGCAACGGCCGCAAGCGCAATACCTGTATTGCCGCTTGTTGGCTCGATTAATTTGACATTTGATGTTAACAAACCACGTTTTTCGGCGTCCCAAATCATGTTTGATGCAATACGACATTTCACACTAAAACTTGGATTACGCGATTCAATTTTAGCTAAGATATTACCACGACCAAAATGTTTTAAGCGAACAAGTGGAGTATGGCCGATAGTTTGTGAGTTATCATCAAATATTATACTCATAAAAGAATCCTTAATAAGTGGCTTTAAATAGGGTAGCACAGAGTTATGATAGCTAATAATACTAACATTATAAATATAACCCAAAAAGATGATACTAACTAATACTTATAATATTCATTTAAGAGATAAAAATTAATTTTTTAAATACCAAAAAATAAATGAAAAAAAGTAGCCGTGAATTTTACAGATTAATGTCTTATTACGAGATTAACTGGCTTAAATAGATTAAAATGCTATATTAATTCAAAAACATCATTGCCTTCGATAAATATATAAAATATGTTTTAAATATTTAAAAAGGAACCATCAAAAGTGAAAGAAAATTATAAATATACAACATTTGCATTTTTGATTAGTCACATTCAAAAACAGATTTAGACCGTAATATTTTAAAAAGCTAAATACTAATATCACTTTCTATTTCTAATTCAATTTTTCTTATTGCTTGCTCACAACGGTAAATTCGGTTATCAAGTGAAGCAATTTTAACAGGATCGGTAAATTCAGGAGAAAGTTCCAATTCAAATTTCATTTCTTGTAATCGTCGTAAATAATCTAAATGACGTGAATGTTTTTCATAAAGTGTTTCTTTTATAAAGGAATCTTGTTCTTTTTTACGCAATTGATGAGTTGCTAATTCACGGGTTAAAGCAGTAATTTGATTAACTAATGTTTCGGATAAAAAAGTAATCTGCTCAATTTTTTGTGACATTACATGATGAACTAAAGATAGATAAGTTTGCTTAATTTTTTCAAGATAGAACGCATTATCAGTAACTATTTTACTCGTATGAAATAAATGCTCATCAAAATAATGTTCTTGATATTGCTTTTGTTCTGATAAAGTAATTTGTTGTTCAAGCATATCAATTTGTGTTTTAAGTCGATTTAATAAATTTGGCATTATTTTTAATCTTATGAATTAAGTGATGTATTGTCATCTTCACCAAAATAACTTCCCAAATGAATTTTGGATAGATTAATGAGTTTCATAAATGCTTCAAAAGTTAGTTTATCAGCAGTATTTTTATTCTTAACTAATATCTTTCTTTCAATAAGTTTTAGTTCAATACGATTATAGCAATCGACTAAATTAAGTGGTAAAGGCGAATGTGCACGTTTACCAAGCCAAAAAATACCTTGCAAGGGTAGGCTTATGGAAAATAATATTGTAATTACTGTAACAGCTAATTGTGCAGGTAAATAGTATTGCCATACTAATAAACCAATAATAATAGGTGGTAAATATTTTTTTGCGGTTTTTATGTAGTTAATGATTTTTAATTCCGGAAACGAATAAATGAGCTCTTTATCTTTAGGGCAAAGCTGCATATACCGTTGTCCAAGCTTAAAAGTATTAACTAAATTCATATGTAGGGGATTCCTCGACATTCACTTGTTATTGTCTTAAAATAACGCCATCCAAATTGGAGACTCTTTTTATTTTATCTTAAAATATAAGATATCAGAAGTCACCTTCGTGTAATCACATCGATTTAAATCATGTGTTGAGTTACCAATTTTGATTGGTATATATCTTTTTTATTCAAATTATAGGAATTACTATGTCATCAAGTAATAACGCTCTTGTTCTTAATTGCGGAAGCTCATCATTAAAATTTGCCATTATAAACCCTGAAAACGGTGATGAATTTCTTTCTGGATTAGCCGAATGTTTTAACCTTCCTGATGCACGTATTAAGTGGAAACTTGACGGTGTTAAAGGTGAAGCATCTTTAGGTGCAGGCGCTGCACATAGTGAAGCAATTAAATTTATTGTTGATAGTATCTTCCCACAAAAACCAGAATTATTAGATAGTATTAAGTCTATTGGACACCGAATTGTTCATGGTGGCGAAAAATACACTCAATCAGTTGTAATTGATGATTCAGTATTAAAAGGTATTGAAGATGCAGCAGCATTCGCACCTTTACATAACCCAGCGCATTTAATTGGTATTCGTGAAGCGTTTGCTGCATTTCCACATTTAAAAACTAAAAATGTTGCTGTTTTTGATACTGCATTCCATACAACAATGCCAAAAGAAGCTTATTTATATGCTATTCCAAACGAATTATACACAAAACATGGTATTCGTCGTTATGGTGCACATGGCACTAGCCATTATTACGTTAGCCGTGAAGCTGCAAGATTATTAAATAAACCAGTTGAAGAAACTAATGTTATTACTTGTCATTTAGGTAATGGTGCATCAATTACAGCTGTTAAAAATGGTGAATGTGTTGAAACTTCAATGGGATTAACGCCACTTGAAGGTTTAGTGATGGGAACACGTAGTGGTGATATCGATCCTGCTATTATGTTCTTCTTACATGACAATTTAAAAATGTCTGTTGGTGATATTAATAATCTTTTAAATAAAAAATCGGGTTTATTAGGTTTAACAGGGGTAAGCAGCGATTGCCGTTATGTCACTGATAATTATGAAACAGATGAAAATGCTAAAAATGCGTTAGATGTTTTTGTTCATCGTTTAGTGAAATATATCGGTGGTTATGCAATGTTATTAGATGGACGTTTAGATGCCATTATCTTTACCGGTGGTATTGGTGAAAACTCTGAAGAAGTTCGTCGTATGGCATTACAAAAATTAAGTATTCTTGGTTTTGAACTTGATCAAGAACGTAACCTTGCTGCACGTTTCGGTCAAGGTGGAACAATTACTAAAGATGGCTCAGCAATTGCAATGGTGATTCCTACCAATGAAGAACTCGTTATTGCTCAAGATGCTGCACGCTTAACTGCTTAAAAAACAATTAAAACCGCCTAATGGCGGTTTGTTTTTATTTAATAAAGAATTAAGAGGAAATTAATTATGTCTCGTACAATTATGCTCATTCCAACTGGTACCAATGTGGGGTTAACAGGTGTGAGTCTTGGTGTTATTCGAGCTATGGAGCGTCAAGGTATAAACTTAAATGTATTTAAGCCAGTTGCACAACCAAGAGCCGGAGGGGATGCACCAGACAACACAACAACCTTAGTGAGCAATAACACATCAATTCCAACGCTTAAACCACTAAAAATGAGCCATGTTGAAAACCTATTAGGGCTAAATCAACAAGACGTATTAATGGAAGAAATCGTGGCGCTGTATGCTGAAAACACCAAAGGTGCAGATGTTGTTTTAGTTGAAGGTATTGTGCCAACTTCGGATTACCCTTTTGCAAATGAACTCAATAATAACATTGCTAAAACACTGGGTGCTGAAATTATTTTTGTTGTTAACATGGGGAAAGATACACCAGAACAACTCAAAGATCGTATTGAAATTGCACGTTCTAACTTTGGTGGTATCAAAAATGAAAAAATTGTGGGTATGATTGTAAACAAAGTTAACGCCCCAGTTGAAGAACAAAACCTTGCTCGCCCGGATGTTGCCGAAATTTATCATACCCCTAAATTCGATGATAAAAAAATCACTATCGAGGATTTAAATAAACATAGTCCATTGCCAGTTCTGGGGTGTATTCCTTGGAATAT
Source organism: Gilliamella sp. Choc4-2 (assembly GCF_001690355.1). Classification (GTDB taxonomy): domain Bacteria; phylum Pseudomonadota; class Gammaproteobacteria; order Enterobacterales; family Orbaceae; genus Gilliamella; species Gilliamella apicola_A. The sequence goes on along the minus strand of NZ_LZHG01000069.1, from coordinate 10,166 downwards.
GGATTTAAGTGCTTGCCGTTCTATTGACATTGCAAAACATTTTGGTGCAAAAATTATTAATGAAGGTGACATAAAAAACCGCCGCATCAAACATATATCTTTCTGTTCTCGTAGTGTGCCAAATATCATTAGTCATCTTCAACCAAATGCATTATTAGTGACGTCTGCTGATCGTGCTGATGTATTAGTGACTATCAGTTTAGCAGCCATGAATGGTATGGCAATTGGTGGTGTGCTTTTAACTGGTGGCTATGAAATCGATGAAAAAATCGCAAAATTATGTCAACCAGCTTTTGATACAGGCTTACCGGTATTTACCGTGCAAACAAATACTTTCCAAACTTCTATTAATTTACAGCAATTCAATTTAGAAATTCCTGTTGATGATAAAGAGCGTATGGAAAATACCCAAAATTATGTCGCTGATCATATTGATATTAATTGGGTGAAATCATTAAATGAAGTTGTAGCTTCTGCTCGTCGCTTGTCTCCTCCTGCATTCCGTTATCAATTAACTGAACTTGCACGTAATGCGAAAAAAGTAGTGGTATTACCAGAAGGTGACGAACCAAGAACAGTTAAAGCAGCAGCAATTTGTGCTGAACGTAACATTGCAAAATGTGTACTAATTGGTAATCCTGATGAAGTACGTAAAGTAGCTGCTTCACAAGGTGTAACTTTAGGCTCTGGTGTTGAAATTGTCGATCCTGAAAATATCCGTGAAAAATATGTTCCTCGTCTAGTTGAATTACGTAAAAACAAAGGTATGACCGAAGTGATTGCTCGTGAGCAATTAGCTGATAATGTGGTACTTGGTACAATGATGCTTGAAGCTAATGAAGTTGATGGCTTAGTATCAGGTGCTGTACATACAACTGCTAATACTATACGTCCACCATTGCAACTAATTAAAACTGCGCCGGGTAGTTCACTTGTTTCATCGGTATTTTTTATGTTAATGCCTGATCAAGTTTATATTTATGGTGACTGTGCGATCAACCCAGATCCAACGGCACAAGAACTGGCAGAAATTGCAATTCAATCAGCTGATACCGCCATTGCTTTTGGTATTGAGCCACGTGTTGCTATGATCTCTTATTCAACAGGTAGTTCAGGTCAAGGTGCTGATGTTGAAAAAGTTAAAGAAGCAACTCGTATTGCTCAAGAAAAACGCCCAGATTTAATGATCGATGGTCCATTACAATATGATGCAGCGGTAATGCCTGATGTAGCAAAATCGAAAGCACCAAATTCGCAAGTTGCAGGTAAAGCGACTGTATTTATCTTCCCTGATCTTAATACCGGTAATACAACTTATAAAGCAGTACAACGCTCAGCGGATCTTGTTTCAATTGGTCCAATGCTACAAGGTATGCGTAAACCCGTTAATGACTTATCTCGAGGTGCATTAGTTGATGATATTGTCTACACGATTGCTTTAACAGCAATTCAATCTGCACAAGAGCAAAATGCTAATAATTAATTTTGTCTAATATCAATAAGGGGGAGTAAAATCCCTCCTTTTTCAATGTAGACTTACCTAACACATTATTCAAATCCGAAATAGCTAAAAAACTCTCGATTTTAAACTCAATAAATAAAGTAACCATTCTATTTTCAAATCAATTAGTTAATAAATTAACGCTTCTTTAAATTTAATTATATATTATTCAAATAGTTATATTTAATTTTATTGAGCCTATCAAAAAAAGGGCATTTTAAAAATATTCTTTTGAATATTTTATTGGCAATGTACTTTTATATTTCAATAAAATAACCAGTTAATCAAGAAATGTAAAATCTTATTAATAAAAAAACATAATTTGATGAAATTTTGTTAATTAAGTAATATAATTGTTAATTATTTTTAATAAAGGTAAAAGTGTATGGGCGATTTTAATCAAACAGGTGATAGAATCATTGCACCAAGTATATATCCTGAGACGCTATGGAGTGAAGCTGAGGTATTAGGCGCCATGATTTGGTTATGGAATCAAAATCCAGATTATAAAAAAGCCGCACTTGATTCAGCTCTAGACGTTTTACAACCCATAATTCGCTCTAAAAACTTTGCGTTAATTGTTCATAATAATAAGCCTTTAGGTTACATGAATTGGGCTTATTTTAATCGCCAAGAAGAGCAACAATACCTCAATAAAGAACTGCCTTATACCCAGTTTGTTCATTGCAATCAATTAAATAAATCCAAACGACTATGGATACTCTCCTTTTACTGTCCGTTTGGATTACGTGATGTCTTTTTAACGAAATCAATCTGTAAAAAAGTACTAAAAAATAATCTTTGTTATTTCGGCTATCACAAATCTAAAAATAAGACAGTCATTAAAAAAGTTCAATGTTGAGTTTTCCAAATTAATTATGATTTATAACTAATTAGTTTTTATGTGATTGTTTTCATTGTGTAAAAATAAATATGTGATATCGCTAAGTTTTATCACTCATTAAAGGTAATAATTATGAATAAAGTCTACCAAACAAAATTTAATATTGTTACTGGTATTACAATAGCATGTTCTGAATTAGTTCGCAGAGCTTGTAAATCAACGACCACATTTACATGCCTCGTTACTTCAGCTTTAATGATTCCAACTTCTGCATTTGCTTTAGATTGTACAGCAAATGCTGATGGTTCATATTTAGTAGGTCAAAACAGTCCTAGCTGTAATAATATTAAAGTCGCTACCGTAACTCAATCTGGTAATGCTAGTTTTTATATCCTAACAAGAAGTAAACTACATGAAAAACTTAATGTCGGGGATACAGTTTTAACTGCAAATGTTAATGGAGATTATACTGGATTAGCGAATCAATATGCTAGCGGTGGTTCTGGAAGTTCAATTAACGCAGGTGACTTAAATTTTACTATTGTAAATAATGGTAACTCTATTGGGCTTGCAACATATCATAATGTTGATATAACGGCCAAAAATGTCGAATTAAATGTAACGAACGATTATACTCGAGGTAGTAATTTAAGTGGTAATATTGCATCTTATAGCCTATTGGCAGGTTCGGCTGTAAATTCCGGAGAAATAAACACTTATAACGGAAAATACAGTACAATTACTGTCGATAAATTAAAAATTAATCAAGCAGTAAAAGGCGGCAAAACCCAACCAATTTTAAATAATGGTATTCGAGCTATTCAAGGTGCTTACGATAACTCAGGTAATGGTTCAGCCGGTCAAGTTATAATCAATGATAATTTAGATATGACATTGACAGGGAATCGTTCTATTGGGATTTACATCTCAGGTAACCCTACTAATCATGATACAGCCGATAAAGTTGGTGCGGATGGTCAATTGACGCCCAAAGTAATATTAAAAGGTGAAAAAAATACAATTACCATAAATAAAAGCAGCGAAAAATCGACATTAAAATGGGATAGCTCTGCAATAAAATTAGGAAAAACACGTAACACTGGTGAAGGTGCGGGTATTTTAGAGTCGTATGGAGAATTGACGATTGATACAACCAATGCTCTAGAGGGTAGTGGTATCAAAATGGTCCGCAATTCATTGATAAAAGCGGATTATGAAAATAGTTCAACTATTATCAAAACAGGAGGTTATGCACTTGAAATTGGTACACATGACGATGCCACTTTAGGCGGACAGCTTGAACAGGCCGCATCGCATGGTGTGAAAGCTAGTTTTAAAAATGCAATATTCACAACAACTGGTACCAGTGCAGATCCTGTAGTAAATGGTTCTATAGGTCGTAAAGATTTAATATTTGTCGATCAAGGGCAAGTTGATACGGTTTTATCCTTTACTGGTGACAAAACAAATCTTACTGCAAATGATGCAGGCTATATTATTAACGTAAGTGGTAATTACACTGCACCTAATTATCAATTCTTTTCTAACACTTATGATTCTAATGGAGCTGAACTTGGGCACGATGCATATCAAGGATCATCAGTCACATTTAATGCTTCGGGTAAAGGTAGCATGACTGGATTAGTCTATAAAGGTTTAGTAAAAGTCGAAGAAGGTGAGGTTTTAGATACCAATGTAAATACTGTACTTAATATTAATTTAAATGATAATTTTACATGGAATTTGAAACCAAATGATACAAACAACATAGCAAAATTTGATAAGGTTGAGCTGAACAATGGCGCAACAATTAATGGTGCTTTTGATGATGCAGGTGGCAATGAATTTATATTACAAGGGGATGTCATAAATAATGGCGGTATTATTAACTTGGATAACCATTCACATGGAAAATATAATGACATTTTAACTATTGATGGTAATTATAGCGCTTCTGGCAATGCAATAATTAAAATAAATACGCTGTGGAATAACCCAAGTGTAATGTATAGCACTAATTCGCAATCAGATATGTTAAAAATTACAGGTACGGCAATTGGAGTAACAAAAGTTATTCCGGTAAATTCGGCTGGAAAAGAAAATATTATTGACGGAAATATTCAGCAAATCACAAGTATCATTAATTCAGTGCCAGTAATTTATGTTGGGGAAAGTAGCAATGAGCAAGCTTTTCAAGGCGTTGCACACACTAGTGGTGCAACTGAGGTACAATTAGCAAAACGTACAACTGCAAATGGAGATGAATATTACTGGACAATGGAATCAGGCAATCCAACACCATTAATCCCTATAATACCACCTGAGCTACCGACATCACCAACATCACCAATATTTCCAATGCCGATAGTGCCATTAACACCACAAATTGATCTGGCTGAGCCTAAACCGATTTTATCAAGTCCAGTTGCTGGTTATGTTGCTATGCCAAGAGTCAATCAAGAACAAGGACTTTTAAGCATTGGAACATTACATGAACGCCGTGGACAAGATATAAAATTTGATTCTGTCAATTATAATAGCAATGAATACGCAGGAGAAACATGGGGAAGAATATTAGGCAAACACCTTAAACAAAATGGGAAAGATCGCTTAAATTATGATACAGATATATATGGAATCCAATTTGGGCATGACTTAATTAACGAAGTTTACGAAAATGGAGGTCATAATCATGTTGGTATGTATTTAGCCTATAGTAAGGCTTATACTGATTTTTCTGACAAATATCGAGCTGAAAACGGAAGACTTTCTCATAATAAACGGACAGGTAAAGGTAAATCAGAGTCAGTAAACTTAGGATTAACCAATACTTATTTTTCTACCGATAACAGCTATCTTGACTTAGTGGGGCAATTTTCCTACTTACGTAACAAATATGAAGCTAGAAATGGGAATAATCCTCATTCCCAAAATGGTTGGGGTATTGCTATCTCTGCCGAAGCAGGGCATGCTTTTACAATAAACCAAACGGATTTAAATCAAAATTATTGGTTAATTGAGCCTCAAGTTCAAATGGTGTATCAATATGTTGACTTAGATAGCTTTAAAGATAAATACAGAAAAGTGGATCAAAATGGTCAAGATCTACTTAGGGGGCGAATAGGGGTTCGGCTCGCTTATAATCAAAGCAAAGATCATCAAACAACAACACTTTATGCTATAGGTAATATTTGGCATGATTTTATCAAACCCAATGAGGCTGATATTGGTCGAGATAGTTTACGTGAAAAATATGCTAACACATGGGGTGAATTAGGGCTTGGAATCAAAGCTCCATTAGGTCAAAATATGTACTTATACGGCGATACTCGCTATGAACACGATTTTGGTAGTGCTAAACGTCAAGGTTATAGAGGAAATCTTGGTATAGAACATAAATGGTAATTCTGAATTAAAAATTTAAATCACGATTTAGTTTCAAATTGTTATCAATATTATACGTACGTAATGGCTTGTTAGGCATTGCGTACGTTTTTTATTCAGCATAGTTTCATTTGCTTTATTCAATTCTTTTGGGGTTAATTGAATGAATTTTGCTCGACTATCTTTAATTGAGCAAGAGCATTTTATATAACTTTTTTCTAAATTCTCTAATATTTGGGAAATTGTCATCACATCGATATTTGTTTTATTTGATACAATAACTTGTGTTATTTCACCTGATCGCTGTGATAGATAAGCAAGCGTTGCACGCACTATAAATTGCGGATGAGTGATAGACTGTTTTTTTAAGCAATTTTTGATATTCGTATTCCAGAACGAATAGTTTTCATAAAAACAAAACCAATAGATTCAGAATCAGTTTGGAATTGAGTTAAAAACTTATCGTCCTTTGTCATAATTTACCCTTCAACTAAACTATTTAATTTGTAAGCTTTATTAATAATATCATCTGAAATCTGTTTTATAAAATCATAGAATGCTTTCGTATCCATTTTTAGATCTGGTTTTAGAGAAATTTCTAATTTTAATGCATATTGATTATGTGATATTTCCATAATTTAATGTGAGAAAAACAGTAAACCTATTTCAGGCATATCAAATTATTCTGTAAATTCTTGCTTATCAATAATCTTTGATAAAGTCACTTCCATTTCTGGTATATTTTGTAATTTGAAAATACCTTTAGCCCCTGTTTTTAAGTCACCAAATATACGAAAGTCTTCAAGATCAGTTTCCCATAATTTTCTTAAATTAAGATCAGTATAATATTGCAAATTGAATTGGTTTAGCCTTTGTTGGTAATATGAAACAAATTGAAATGGTATTCATGGGTCTCCTTTTAATAAGTTTACTTATTAATTAAGTAAAGAGAATTCAATTCTTTGATTTATTGACTTATTACAAGGTTAATTTGATGACCATGATATTGAATTTTGTAATAAGATGATTTCAAAATTATTAATAATATAAATATTTATCAATGTTTTTAATTAATGATCTCAATTTAATCGGTAAATGATACAATAGCATCCCAATTTTGTAATAGTTCATAGTTTAGGAATAAAATTGATGAAAAAAGACATCCACCAGCAACGTATTTTAATTCTTGATTTTGGTTCACAAGTTACTCAATTAATTGCTCGTAGAATTCGCGAAATCGGCGTGTATTGTGAACTTTGGCCGTGGGATGTATCAGAAGAAAAAATCAAACAATTTAATCCTAAAGGTATCATTTTATCAGGTAGTCCTGAAAGCACGACTGAACTAAACAGCCCACGAGCACCCGAATATGTCTTCAACGCAGGTGTGCCTGTATTAGGGATCTGTTATGGCATGCAAACTATGGCAATTCAAGTTGGTAAGGGCGGTCAAGTGACTGGATCTAACCAACGTGAATTTGGTTATGCTAAAGTGGATCTTGTTGGATCATCAAAATTAACTGATGGTATTTTTGATAGCGCAAGTGAACAAGGCGTTAATCAACTTGATGTTTGGATGAGCCACGGTGATAAAGTAACAGCATTGCCTGATAGTTTCACACTGATTGGGCGTACTGAAACTTGCCCATTTGCTATTATGGCTAATGACGAAAAACAATTTTATGGCGTTCAATTTCATCCAGAAGTAACTCATACTGTAAAAGGTTTCGAGTTATTGCAACGTTTTGTGATTGATATTTGTCACTGTGAAAAGCTCTGGACACCATCTTCAATTATTACCGATGCTATTGCTCGAATTAAAGAACAGGTTGGCAATGACAAAGTATTACTTGGCTTATCAGGAGGGGTTGATTCTTCTGTTACAGCATTGTTATTACACCAAGCTATCGGAGATCAATTAACTTGTGTATTTGTTGATCATGGTTTGTTACGCTTGAACGAAGCTCAACAAGTTATGGATATGTTTGGTAATAAATTTGGCTTAAATATCATAGCTGTAAATGCTGAAGAGCGCTTTTTAGCTGCACTAAAAGGTGAAGCAGATCCTGAAGCAAAACGTAAAATTATTGGGCGTGAATTTGTTGCTGTATTTGATGAAGAGGCGGCAAAATTAAAAGATGTAAAATGGTTAGCTCAAGGTACTATCTATCCTGATGTCATTGAATCGGCAGCAGCTGACACAGGTAAGGCACATGTGATTAAATCACACCATAATGTAGGCGGATTACCCGAAAATATGAAAATGGGCTTGGTTGAGCCACTGCGTGAACTGTTTAAAGACGAAGTACGCAAAGTCGGTTTAGAACTTGGCTTACCTTACGACATGCTTTATCGCCATCCATTCCCTGGTCCCGGCTTAGGTGTTCGAATACTTGGTGAAGTAAAAAAAGAGTATTGCGACTTACTACGTAGAGCCGATGCTATCTTCATTGAAGAGCTTTACAAAGCCGAGCTATATCACAAAGTCAGCCAAGCCTTTACCGTATTCTTGCCTGTACGCTCAGTTGGAGTCATGGGGGATGGTCGAAAATATGATTGGGTTGTTTCACTGCGAGCTGTTGAAACGGTTGACTTTATGACTGCTCATTGGGCTCACTTACCATATGAATTTCTTGGTCGAGTTTCTAATCGCATTATTAATGAAGTTAACGGCATATCCCGTGTTGTGTATGATATAAGCGGAAAACCGCCAGCAACCATTGAGTGGGAATAAAAGCACTAACAACGAAATAAATTATTAACATTTATTAAAGCCGGTGGTATCACAGTATCGCTGGTTTTAGATCTTCCTGCAATGATTAACGTTATAACTCCTTTAACAAATGATAATTTTATTGTTGTTTGTGTATCAAATAAATTTGCTTGATTATTAATTCCGTTGAAAATCATTCAATATTTGATTTTCTTTTCATAGTGATAAAAACAGAACTTGGCAAAACGCACCAAAAAGTCAATTAATTTACGATTACGAAATCCATCATACCCAATAATAATAAAGTCGAATTTCTACAACAAAATGGTTGATTAATTACTCAAAAAAAGTTATTTTAACGACTTTTTAAACATTAACTGTTAATGGATTTACATTCACTAACATTGATTGTTTACGCATCAAAAATAAATAATATTTAGAATTTGGATATTGCATTAGTAAGGAATATAAATGTCTTTTTCGGGTTTAATTTCAACTGGGTTAGATGCTCTTTCTTCAGCAGTACCTCATAATCGTTACTCCCTTAAATTGAATGAACTGAATATAACCGAATCAATTTCAGTTGATGCTGTTGCCATTGATGAACAGTTAAACCAACCTTGGCGTTATATTATCACCTTTACCAGTTGCAACCCTAACCGTGAGTTAATCACACAATGGCAAGAAAGTGATTTAGCCTTTATTCAACGACTATTGGCTGATGTTGGCATCAGCCTAGCGATCTGGATGTTCATGGTTGTGTAGAAAAGGGTAAATAATGATTTTTGAATTAAATAATACCAACAACTTATTTAAATACCGTTACTTATTGGTTGATAACATCGTCGTCCTTAACCCAGTTGAACCATTATCAAAAGAAGAGTTAATAGATCTATTTGGTGAAGACCCCCCATTTGGCGAAAAAAAACTCACGCAAGTTTTACGTTCGGATTTAGATTATACAGAACAAAAACGGCTCCCCCTTGATAACAAGGTGATTATGCAAGCAACACAACTGGTTGAACAAGCTTATCAATTAGGCTTAACTGACGCTAACGATATTCAATTTTGGGTATTAAATGGCTTAAGGTACCAAACTGCATTTACTCAGCATCCTAACGTGCTTGAACAAATAGCCAAAGCGCAAAAAGAGCCGAGCACATTCTCAAAACACGTTATTAACGCCCAGATTCACCTTGAAATCTCATCACTTTCGATTAACGAATAACAAATAAGACAAGCAATAAAGGATGTAAGATGAAGAAAGCAGCAAACCTTGCGTTAGAAAATGTAATCCAAGCATCGGGCGCTTGCCCTGTCTGTGAACGAACTGGGCTACCGGTTTTTTTACTGCGTCAGGCTGTGATAAAAACAACGTCGAGTTTAACAAAAAAAGTCAACGCCACTTATCAAGAGTTAGCCGATTACGCTAAAAACTTAGATTTTAAAAACCGCATGCCAGAAGAGGCATTAGAATATTATAGCTATGTACTGCGTATTTTGCGTAAAGGTTATGTGTATGTGATGCAACAAAAAGGCGACGACATCCATAGCCGAATACTCCATGCGTATGAATGCATTGATGGGGCACTACGTTTAAGAAACTACCATGACCTGCCCAATACCGAGCCAAGACCTTTATCAAAAGCGTGTAACAAAGCTTGCCATTCTATTCCGGCATCGTTCATCAATCTTGATGATAAAAACTTTACGCAAGCTTGGGTG
>NZ_LZHG01000068.1 GCF_001690355.1 Gilliamella sp. Choc4-2 | reverse complement strand
ACCAGAAGAAAAAGCACGTGGTATCACCATCAATACTTCACACGTTGAATACGACACACCAACTCGTCACTACGCACACGTAGACTGCCCAGGCCATGCTGACTATGTTAAAAACATGATCACAGGTGCAGCTCAAATGGATGGTGCTATTTTAGTAGTAGCAGCAACTGATGGTCCTATGCCACAAACTCGTGAACATATTCTTTTAGGTCGTCAAGTAGGTGTTCCTTACATTATCGTATTCTTAAACAAATGTGATATGGTTGACGATGAAGAACTATTAGAATTAGTTGAAATGGAAGTACGTGAGCTTCTATCTCAATATGATTTCCCAGGTGATGATACACCAGTGATTCGTGGTTCAGCGCTAAAAGCGTTAGAAGGCGATGCTGCATGGGAAGACAAAATTGTTGAATTAGCAGAAGCATTAGATAGTTACATTCCAGAACCAAAACGTGATGTTGACAAACCATTCTTATTACCAATTGAAGACGTATTCTCAATTTCAGGTCGTGGTACAGTGGTAACAGGTCGTGTAGAAAGTGGTGTAATCAAAGTCAACGAAGAAGTTGAAATTGTTGGTATCAAACCAACGACAAAAACGACTTGTACTGGTGTTGAAATGTTCCGTAAATTACTAGACGAAGGTCGTGCAGGTGAAAACGTAGGTATTTTATTACGTGGAACAAAACGTGAAGAGATCGAACGTGGTCAAGTATTAGCAAAACCAGGTTCAATTACACCGCATACTGATTTTGAATCAGAAGTATATATTTTAAGTAAAGATGAAGGTGGTCGTCATACTCCATTCTTCAAAGGTTACCGTCCACAGTTTTATTTCCGTACAACTGACGTAACTGGTACTATTGAATTACCAGAAGGCGTAGAAATGGTAATGCCAGGTGATAATATTAAAATGACAGTATCATTAATTCACCCAATTGCGATGGCAGAAGGTTTACGTTTTGCTATTCGTGAAGGTGGCCGTACTGTTGGTGCTGGTGTTGTAGCTAAGGTTATTAAATAAGTAGGAAATTTAATAGTTAATAGAAAGGGTATCTTACGATGCCCTTTCTTATCTATCTGTTTAGCAAAATGCTTTTATGAAAAGAGCATTTTGGAAAATGGATATTATTATAAATAACATACTCATAGGTTTTATATGATGGTAAGTAATGAGAGTCAAGCTACAAATACGATTCTAGATAAATTCAAATGGGGTTTAGTTCTAGTATTGATTGCTTTTATTGTCTGGGGAAATTTTTATTTTGCTGGATACAATAATATATATAACCCGAATACGTCCATTCGTATTATTGCAGTTGCAGTGATTTCACTTTTAACTTTATTTATTGCTCTTACCACAAGTAAGGGTAAGATATTTCTTGTGTTTTTACAAGAATCGAGAAAAGAATTAAGAAAAGTAGTATGGCCTACTCGTAAAGAAGCAACACAGACAACTTTACTAATTATAGCCGTTACTGTTATTGTTGGCTTAGCCCTGTGGGGGATAGATAATTTATTCCGTTGGATCGTCTTTTATTTAACATCAATAGGACGTTAATATGAGTGAAACACAACAAAAACGATGGTATGTTATTCAAGCATATTCAGGCTACGAAGCGCGTGTCGCACAATCATTACGTGAATATATTAAATTACATAACATGGAAGATGCTTTCGGTGAAGTATTAGTACCAACCGAAGAAGTTGTTGAAATGAAAGGTGGACAACGACGTAAGAGTGAGCGTAAATTTTTTCCTGGTTATGTGTTAGTTCAAATGATGATGAATGATGCAACTTGGCATTTAGTAAAAAGTGTGCCAAGAACCATGGGCTTTATTGGTGGTACTTCCGATAGACCAGCTCCAATTAGTCAGCGTGAGGTTGATGCAATTATGAACCGTCTACAGCAAGTCGGTGATAAGCCGCGCCCTAAAACGCTATTTGAGCCAGGTGAACTTGTTCGAGTCAATGATGGTCCATTTGCCGACTTTAATGGCGTAGTGGAAGAGGTTGATTATGAAAAGAATCGCTTAAAGGTTTCGGTATCAATTTTTGGCCGTTCAACCCCTGTTGAGCTTGATTTTAGCCAAGTTGAAAAAAGCTAATCTTTTAATATAGATTTTTAATAATTTAGTAGTATGTTTTAGAAAACCACAGGATTTTATCTTGTGGTTTTTTATATTGATGTTTCATGTAATAACTATTTGTGTAAATAATTTAATACTAAAAGAATCTTATAATTGTTTTATACTAAAATGTAGTGTTACCGGAAACTTTTTAATAAAATTAATTGTTATTGATCCAAATTAAAGGCCTCTAGCTGTTGTTGCAAATCTAGCCATTGCAACTCCGTCTCTTCTAATTGATTTTTAAGTTGGCTTTGTTTTAGTAATAAAGCTGTGAGTTCTGTTTTCTTGTTCACTTCATAGATTGTAGGATCAGACAATTTTTCTTCAATAAATTTTAATAGGCTGGTTAACTTATCAAGCATCTGTTCTTCTTTTTGTAACTGTTTTTTTATTGGTTGCATTTGTGCACGTAATTCTGCTTGCTTGCGTTTTTGCTCTTTACGATCCTGAGCTGAAGTATTGTGAGAACTTTCTTTTTTGGCTGAATTGATTTCGTCATTAGATTGATTATCATTTTTTTGTGACTCAGCTAACCATTTTTGATAATCATCAAGATCGCCATCAAATGGTTCCACTTTATGATCATGGACTAAATAGAATTCATCGGTAGTCGAACGCAGCAAATGGCGATCATGCGAAACTACCACTAAAGCACCATCAAAATCAATCAATGCCTCAGTTAGAGCCTGTCGCATATCTAAGTCTAAATGGTTGGTTGGTTCGTCTAATAAAAGAAGATTCGGTTTTTGCCATACAATTAAAGCTAAAACAAGGCGTGCTTTTTCACCACCCGAGAAATTTTTAACAGGATCGGTAACTTTATCACCTTGAAAATCAAATCCACCCAAATAATTACGCAGTTCTTGCTCTGTATTTTTCGGTTCAGCAAGTTGCGTTAAATGCCAAAGTGGTGATTCATCAGGGCGTAGATATTCTAATTGATGTTGAGCAAAATAGCCTAATTGAACACCTTTAGCAAGATTAATATGGCCTTCTTTAGGTGCAAGTTCACCAGCTAGTAATTTAATCAGTGTTGATTTACCTGCACCATTGCGTCCTAATAGACCAATACGTGAACCAGGAACTAAATTAAGCTTAATTTTTTCTAGTATAATTTTATCATCATAACCCGCTACGACTTTGTCCATCATTAACAAAGGACTTGGTAAGAATTCTGATGGTTTAAAATTAAAATGAAATGGATTATCGACATGCGCTGGTGCAATCAGTTCCATTTTTTCTAACATTTTTATACGGCTTTGCGCCTGTTTAGCTTTTGTTGCTTTGGCTCTAAAACGATCAATATAATTTTGCAAGTGTGCAACTTTTAGTTGTTGGCTTTCATAAAGAGACTGTTGTTGTGCTAGCTTTGTAGATCGTTGAATCTCAAATGAAGAGTAGTTACCGGTATATTCAAATAAGCTTTTTTGTTCAATATGGATAATTTTATTGACTAAAGGATCTAAAAAATCACGATCGTGCGAAATTAAAATTAATGTTCCTTGATAGTTGCTTAGCCATTTTTCAAGCCAAATGACAGCATCTAAATCAAGGTGATTGGTTGGTTCATCAAGCAATAATAAATCAGAACGACACATTAATGCCTGAGCCAAATTTAATCGCATCCGCCAACCACCAGAATAGGATTTAACTGGCAACATTAATTGTTCATTAGAAAAACCTAAACCATGTAATAATATTGCGGCTCGAGCATGAATTGTCCATGCATTAATGGTATCAAGCTTTTCATGAATAAGTGCAATTTGCTGACCATTATTTTGCTCATTGGCAATATTTAACTGCTTTTCTAATTGACGATATTCACGATCGCCATCAATCGCATATTCAATGGCAGGAATATCCAAGGCAGGTGTTTCTTGATTGACCCAAGCCAGTTGCCAGTAAGATGGAACACTCAATGTGCCTGCATCAGCTTGAATTTCACCTTTAATCAGTGAAAAAAGAGTTGATTTTCCACAGCCATTTTTGCCCACTAATCCAACTTTTTGTTGCGGATTAATAGTTGTTGACGCATTATCTAACAGCAGGTTAAAGCCTCGGCGGACTTGGATCGAATCAAAAACTATCATGATATTTATATCTATTGCTCAAAATAAAATAAGTTAATAAAAATTGTTTTAATCACCTACAATAGGAATGTTATAAAACAATTCATTAAAATAAAAAGCCCTTTGTTAAAAAGAAAAGGGCTTAAATTTAATTATTCAATAAGACTGACTATTTTTTAATTGCCGATAAAGCTCGGCGAACAAAAAGAGTACAGATGGCAATAAACACAAAGAGTCCCAAAAATTCGGGAAGCATGCCTAAGTTAGCAGATATTGCTAGCGGTGCATCATTCCCACTATTGGATATGCTAATAACTATCACCATTGCTAATAAAACGCCTACTAAACTTTCACCGACAATTAATCCTGATGCAATTAGTGCTGCTTTGCGATCCACTTTTTTATACTCTTTTTCTGGATCTAAATTTTGCTCTTTGGCTTTTTTGTAAGCATTGCGTTTAATTATCCATGATAATATAGTACCGATTAAAATCGGTGTATTAATGCTTGGCGGTAAATAAATACCTAAACCAACAGCTAGTGCCGGTATGCGAAAGCTAGAGTGATTTTTGGCAAGAATTGAGTCAATAACGATAATAACAGCGCCTAATGCAAGCCCTATTAAAATCATAGTCCAGTCCAATTGATGTGCAAATATGCCTTTGGCAATTGTGGTCATAAGCGTCGCTTGTGGCGCAGCCAAAACTTGGGTTGTATCCATACCAGAACGAGGTAAAGCACCAGTAAAACCATAAGCGTTATATAAAATTTCTAAAATAGGTGCAATGACTGTCGCACCAACAATACAGCCAATTAATAATGCCACTTGCTGTTTCCAGGGTGTGGCCTTGACTAAATAGCCGGTTTTTAGATCTTGTAAATTATCATTCGAAATACAAGCCACTGCCAACACAGTACTGGTAGTAAAAAGTGCGAGTGCGGTGGCAAAATTAGAGCCTTCAATAGAAGCTAGCATACCATTAGTTTCACCTAAACCTAATAATATCAATGAAATGACAACCACTGCAACAATTGCAATTCCAGATATAGGGCTAGATGATGATCCAACAAGTCCTGCCATATAGCCACAAGCAGCAGCCACTAAAAATCCCATAATAAAGGCAAATAATACAGCGCTAAAAACTAAAATCCAAGCTAAGCCTGACGATAAACCACTCTCGGCAATAAATGAATAGAAAGTTACTAGTAAAATAACGACCATACCACCCATGATTAAGAAAATAGTTTTTGGTGATAAGTCTCGTTCAGTTGGAGCTATATCGTTTACTGATACATCTGAACGCATAGTTTTAAACGAAATTTTCAACCCTTCTATCATTGGTTTAATTAACGTAATTAGTGTCCAAACTGCAGCAATAGCAATTGTACCTGCACCAATAAAACGTATATCTTTAGCCCAATATCCCATTGCAATTTTGGATAAAGGCTCAGTAGTATCATAATCACCTATTGTGCTTAAAATTGGGATACCAACCCCCCAAGCAATAATGGTACCAATTAAAATAGCGATACCAGACATAATTCCTATCAAATAACCAGAGCTCATCAAAGCTAATGAGAACCCCATAGGAAGTTGAAATATAGATTTGCCAACCGAAAACCAGCACGCAATGCTTTCAGATAACACACGAAAACCATTAGTAAATAGAGTAACAACAGAAGCAATAACACCACCAAATAAAATATCTTTTAGTCCATCGTTAGTTTCATTATTATTGGTTTTGGAACCTGCTTTTAAAATTTCAGCAGCCGCGACACCTTCAGGATAAGGTAAATCACTTTTAACAACCATGACATGGCGCAATGGAATGGAGAATAAAACTCCAAGCATTCCTCCTGCGGCACATATAGAAAAAGTTAGCCAAAATGGAAAATTTTGCCAGTAACCAATCATTAACAACCCAGGAAGCACAAAAATAATTGAAGATAATGTACCTGCTGCTGATGCTTGGGTTTGTACCATGTTATTTTCCAAAATAGTAGATCCGGAAAACATCTTCAATATCGCCATTGAAATTACTGCAGCAGGAATGGCAGATGAGAACGTTAATCCGACTTTTAAACCAAGATAAACATTCGATGCAGTAAAAATAACAGTAATAAGAGCGCCAAGAATGGTACCTCTTAACGTAAGCTCACGTAAATTATTCATATTATTTAATAACGTTAATTTAATAGAGGGATATTATATACTTAATTTGTGTTTGTCGGCTAGAAATTCCTTAATAAGGTATATTTTAGTAATTTTTATTATTATTTTAATCAAATAATTAAGAATATTATTCTAAATATATTGGGATTAATGTTTAAAATAATAACTATTTTAAAATGAAACCTTTACAATAGCATCAATGAATGATTAATTTAAGAGAAAGATTTTGAAAGCATTACAACGCTTAAAAGCGGTTATCAAACAACTCCGCGACCCAATTAATGGTTGCCAATGGGATCGAGTTCAAACTTTTGAGTCTTTAAAATCATATACATTAGAGGAAACGTACGAGATACTTGATGCAATTGATAAACAAGATATGGATGAGTTAAAAAAAGAACTTGGTGATTTGCTCTTTCATATTGTTTTTTATGCTGATTTAGCCCAAGAGCAAGGAAGTTTTGATTTTGATGAGGTTTGCTTATCAGTTTCAGATAAATTAGTTTATCGTCATCCTCATATTTTTGCTGAGAATAAGACCGAAAAAGCTAACTGGGAACAGCTTAAACAAAAAGAAAGAGACAAAAAAGCACAATACTCATTGCTTGATGATATTCCCCAAGCAATACCAGCGTTAATGCAAGCAGAAAAAATTCAAAAGCGCTGTGCCTCGGTTGGTTTTGATTGGCATGATATAAAACCTGTGCTTGATAAGGTAAAAGAGGAAATTGATGAAGTTGAGCAAGAGCTTGAACAAAACAAACAAGATCCACAAAAAATTGAGGAAGAACTTGGTGATTTATTGTTTGCGACCGTCAATTTAGCTAGGCATTTAAAGGTTAAATCAGAACTCTGTTTACAGCAAGCCAATAAAAAATTTACCCGACGATTTCAACAAGTAGAATCGATACTCAAACAAAAAAACTTATCTTTAATTGATGCAACGCTTGAACAAATGGAAGACGCGTGGCAAAGTGTTAAGCAATTAGAACAGATTAAACTCAATAGCGAAGTGAATAAAAATGACTGAACAAAAAAATGAATTATATCAAGAGATCGAAGCATGGGCACAAAATGCTATATTAAACAGCCCAACCTGGAGCATTAACCAGCTTGATTACTCAGAAAAAAGTATATCTGTTGTTGAAATGATTATTGGTGAGTTAGCTGAGAAAAACTTTAGTATCTCTGAAGAACAGCTTAATATGATAGCTCAAGAATATGGTTGCTACTTATTACTGACTGCCCAAAAATTATATGGTGGTGAATTTTATTGGAATGAAGAACTTGAACAACCGATGTTAATTAGCTGTGAACCTCAAGCAACTATTGTGTTATTAACATGGAATAAAGTAAAAGGGCGCCTTTTAGGGGATGAAGCAGATCATCTCGCATTTTTCTTAGAAGGGTTTGCAGAGGCGATCCAACATCCTGAAGAAGGTTCACAGATTGTTTATTTATAATAATATAAAATTAAGCACTATTTGTTGATAAGAAATCAATTACGATAAGTTTATAGCATTTTGAGTTTTAATGCATTTTATTGAAATAAAAGATTAAATTGGTCCAATATTGACAATCAAAGCTAGTCAAGTCGCTCCATGTTTACTCGAATTATGTTAGATGAAATTTATCATTTTTTATAGATAAAAATATTGTGAAAAAATAAACCTCATTCAATATTGAATGGAGTTTATTTTTAATTTAACCTAAATTTCTTATTATACTTCTAAGTAATCTAAAATGCCTTCAGCCGCTTTGCGACCTTCGCTAATGGCAGTGACAACTAGATCAGAGCCACGGACAGCATCGCCACCTGCAAAGATTTTTGGATTGGTGGTTTGGTAGCTGTTAGCTTCGGGTGCGATGATTTTGCCTTGTGGGTCAAATTCGACACCATGCTGAGCAAGCCAAGGCATGGCATGTGGTTTGAATCCAAAAGCCATGATTACTGCATCGGCAGGAAGAATAAATTCAGAACCTTCGATAATTACTGGCGAGCGTCGTCCTTTTGCATCTGGCTCGCCTAGTTCTGTTCGAACCATTTTTATGCCTGTTACTTGTCCACTGTTATTAATTTCTATGCTTAATGGTTGGACATTAAATTGAAATTTTGCACCTTCCTCTTTGGCATTTTTGACTTCTCGTTTTGAGCCCGGCATGTTGGCTTCGTCTCGGCGATAAGCACAAGTAACTTCAGTTGCACCTTGACGAATAGATGTTCGTATACAGTCCATTGCAGTATCACCACCACCTAATACCACAACACGTTTGTTTTTCATGTCAATGTAAGGGGTATCTTGGGTTTGCGCATGTTTCATTATGTGTTTAGTGTTGGCAATTAAAAATGGTAAGGCATCATAAACGCCGTTGGCATCTTCGTTTTGAAGACCTGCTCGCATTGATTGATAAGTTCCAGTCCCCACAAAAACAGCATCAAATTCGTTGATTAAGTCGGCTAATTGCACCGTTTTACCGACCTCAGTATTTAAACGGAACTCAATGCCCATTTCAGTAAAAATATGTCTTCGGTTGATTAATACTTCTTTATCAAGTTTAAACGCTGGGATGCCAAAGGTGAGTAGTCCACCAATTTCAGGGTGACGATCAAATACAACTGGCGTTACGCCATTGCGGACTAAGACATCCGCACAAGCAAGGCCAGCAGGACCAGCACCAATAACCGCAACTTTTAAGCCTATTTGTTCAACATTATTGAGATTTGGCTTCCAGCCCATTTTGAAGGCTTCGTCAGTAATATAGCGTTCAATATTGCCAATGGTGACAGCACCAAATTCGGCATTTAAGGTACAAGAGCCTTCACAAAGGCGATCTTGCGGGCAGACGCGACCACAAACTTCTGGCAGACTGTTAGTTTGGTGTGAAAGTTCAACCGCTTCTAATATTTTGCCTTCGTTAACCAGTTTTAACCAATTGGGAATATAGTTATGCACAGGGCATTTCCATTCACAATATGGGTTGCCGCAAGCAAGGCAACGATCAGCCTGCGCTTGTGATTGTGGAGCAGAAAATCCTTCATAAATTTCAACAAATTCAATTTTACGGATGTTTAACGATTTTTTAGGCGGATCAACACGTTGTAAATCGATAAACTGATAAACATTTTGGCTCATTTTCGTGTTCTCCTTATTGTGCCTGAATACGCAGTTCTGCTGATGAGCGACTGCGGTGCCCAAGTAGCGCTGTTACATCACTTGATTTTGGTTTAACTAATACAAATTGTTTAGAATAATCTTTCCAATTTGCCAAAATTTCTTCCGCTCGTGATGAATGGGTAAGTTGAGCATGTTCCATAATTAGACCTCGAAGGTGTTCTTCGTGAATGGCGTAATCTGCTACATTTAACATTTCAACTAGTTCTTTATTAATACGATTGTGCAGTTCGCCGTCAGTATCTAAAATATAAGCAAAACCACCTGTCATACCAGCACCAAAGTTAACTCCTGTTTTGCCTAATACGCAGACAATACCACCTGTCATATATTCACAGCCATTGTCACCAATGCCTTCAACAACACTAATTGCACCAGAATTGCGTACCGCAAATCGTTCTCCAGCACGTCCAGCTGCAAAGAGTTTTCCTCCAGTTGCACCATATAAGCAGGTATTACCTGCAATGGTTGCTTCATGGCTTAAAAATGCTGAGCCTTGCGGTGGTCGAATCACAATACGGCCACCAGCCATGCCTTTACCAACATAATCATTGGCATCGCCTGTGAGTGTTAAGTCCACTCCGCCAGCGTTCCAAACACCAAAACTTTGACCCGCAGTGCCGTTAAAGTTAAGCGAAATAGGATCAGCAACAAGACCTTGGTCACCATATTTTTTAGCAATATAACCAGATAATCTAGTACCTACAGATCGATCGGTATTTTGTATATCAAAATAGAGGCTTTGGCTTTGGCGATTATCAACAAATTGTTGTGCTTGTGTGATGATCTCTTTATTTAGCACACCTTTATCAAATGGTTTATTGTCTTCAATACAATAAACTGGTTTGCCATCAATAGGTTTTGCTGTTTCAAGCAGTCCTGATAGGTCAAGTTTTTGTTGTTTTGCCGTGATGCCATCAAGTTCTAATAACAGATCGGTGCGTCCTATCAAATCGACGATACGACTGACACCTAGCTCGGCCATAATTTCTCGCGTGTTACGCGCAATAAAGCGGAAATAGTTTATCGCTTTTTCTGGCAGGCCATGATAATGTTCGCTACGCAGTTTTTCGTCTTGGGTTGCAACACCCGTTGCACAGTTATTAAGGTGGCAAATACGCAGATATTTACAACCTAAGGCAACCATTGGTCCTGTTCCAAATCCAAAACTCTCAGCACCTAAAATAGCTGCTTTGACAATATCAGTTCCTGTTTTTAAACCACCGTCTACTTGTAAACGTATTTTGTGACGTAACCCATTGGCGACTAATGATTGCTGAGTTTCAACCAACCCTAATTCCCAAGGGGAACCAGCATATTTGACTGAAGTCAATGGGCTGGCGCCTGTTCCACCATCATAGCCTGAAATGGTAATTAAGTCGGCATAGGCTTTAGCAACTCCCGTTGCGATTGTGCCAACGCCTGGCTCTGATACTAATTTAACCGAAATCATGGCGTTAGGGTTAATTTGTTTTAGGTCAAATATTAATTGTGCTAAATCCTCAATCGAGTAAATGTCGTGATGAGGTGGTGGTGAAATAAGTGTGACACCCGGTACAGAAAAGCGCAATTTAGCAATATATGGTGTGACTTTGTCGCCAGGTAACTGACCACCTTCACCTGGTTTTGCTCCTTGTGCTACTTTGATTTGAATAACATCGGCACTCATTAAGTAACTTGGTGTTACACCAAAACGACCTGATGCAACTTGTTTTATGCGTGATACTTTTATGGTGTTGTAGCGAGCAGGATCTTCACCGCCTTCGCCTGAATTTGAAAAACCACCAAGCGTGTTCATTGCTTCGGCAAGGGATTCATGTGCTTCAGGGCTTAGCGCACCAATTGACATGGCTGCCGAGTCAAAGCGTTTGAACAGTGATTCTTCCGGTTCAACTTGATCAAGTGGAATAGCTGCGTTTTCAGGTGGATTGAGCTTTAATAAATCACGCAAGGTGGCAATAGGGCGGTTGTTGACGATATCGACATAACGTTTGTAATCTTCATAATTGCCATTATTGACCGCTTTTTGTAGTGACTGTACTACATCAGGATTATAAGCATGATATTCACCACCATGAACATATTTAAGTAACCCTCCTTGTTCTAATGGTTTTCTTTTCAGCCATGCACTTTTCGATAAGTTGAATTGGTCTTGTGCAAAATCATCAAAATTGGCACCATTAATACGGCTAGTAACTCCTTGGAAACAAAGTTCAACAACCTCTTTATTTAAACCAACTGCTTCAAATAGTTTTGAACAGCGGTAAGAGGCGACAGTTGAAATGCCCATTTTTGACATAATTTTATATAAGCCTTTGTTAATTCCATTACGATAATTAAGAATGGCTTCACGGTAAGATTTGTTTATTGTGCTATTATCGACCATTTGGCCTAAAATTTCGTAGGCTAAATAAGGATAAATTGCGGTTGCACCAAAACCAAGAAGTACCGCAAATTGATGTGGATCACGGCAGCTTGCGGTTTCGACAATGATATTAGCATCGCAACGTAAGTTTTTTTCAACTAAGCGTTGCTGAACAGCTCCAACAGCCATAGGCGCAGGAATTGGTAAGCGATCAGGCGCTATATTTTTATCTGATAAAATCAATAATACTGTGCCATTGCGAACTTTTGCTTCAGCATCACCGCATAATTGTTCAATGGCATCGCGCAGGCTACCATCGATTTCATAAGTGATATCTAAGGCTTCTGATTTGTAATAACGGGATTCTAATGCTGTTAATTGTTTAAAATCTGAATAGACCAAAACTGGGGATTTGAACGCAACACGATGCGCCTGACCTTCTGCTTCGGCAAACACATTCATTTCACGACCAATACTGGTTGAAAGTGACATAACGTGTGATTCGCGTAGTGGGTCGATAGGGGGATTTGTTACCTGAGCAAATTTTTGACGAAAATAATCATAAATTGAGCGAGGCCTTGTTGATAGTACCGCAAATGGTGTGTCATCGCCCATTGAGCCAGTGGCTTCTTGACCGTTTTCACCTAGCACTCGAATACATTGGTCTAGCTCTTCAGCACTATAACCAAATTGTTTTTGATAAGTTGCTAGCAAGATATCGTCATAATATCGAGAGCCAATGTTATCATCAGGTAGGTTTTCAAAAGGGATCAGTCTTTTAACATTTTTTTCCATCCATTCTTTATATGGGTGACGTTTTTGTAAATCGTTGTCTGTTTCAGACGATTGTAAAATGCGACCTTCTTCAGTATCGATAACTAACAATTCACCTGGACCAACGCGTCCTTTAGTGACGACTTCGTCTGGTTGATAATCCCAAATACCGATTTCGGATGCACAGGTAATGAGTTTGTCTGTCGTTATTACATAACGTGCAGGACGTAATCCGTTACGGTCTAAGTTACATGCGGCATAACGACCGTCAGACATTACAATACCGGCAGGACCATCCCAAGGTTCCATATGCATTGAGTTGAAGTCGAAAAAAGCACGCAGATCTTCGTTCATGTCAGGATTATTTTGCCATGCAGGTGGAACCAATAAGCGCATAGCTCGTACAATATCCATTCCTCCTACAAGAAATAGCTCAAGCATGTTATCTAATGAACTTGAATCAGAACCTGTGACATTAACAAAAGGTGCCGCATCTTGTAAGTCCGGAATGAGTGGCGTTTTAAATTTATAGGAACGTGCTTGTGCCCATTGTCTATTACCTTCAATAGTGTTTATTTCACCATTATGAGCTAAATGCCGAAAAGGTTGCGCTAATGGCCAACGAGGAACAGTATTGGTTGAAAAACGTTGATGAAATAAACAAATTGCTGTTTCCATTCGGATGTCAGCCAAATCTAGATAGAATCGAGGTAAATCTTTAGGCATACATAAGCCTTTATAGATATTGACCTGATTTGAGAAGCTACAAACGTAAAATGTATCGTCTTGTACCCGTTTTTCAATTCGACGGCGTACCATATATAGGCGACGTTCTAAATCAATTTTTGTCCACCCAGCGGGCGCATTGACAAATACTTGTTCAATTTTTGGTAATGAGGATAGGGCAATTTCACCAAGTACGCTTTTATCAATTGGTACTTCACGCCAACCTAGAATTGATAAGGTTTCATTGGTTAATTCTTCTTCGACAATATCACGGCTAATTTGAGCTTCTTTTTCATTTTGGCTCAAAAACAACATACCAACAGCATAATTACTTGCTAAACGCCAGCCCGCATCTTGTGCCACTAATCTAAAAAATCGATCGGGTTTTTGTAATAAAAGTCCACAGCCATCGCCAGTTTTACCGTCTGATAAAATGGCACCACGGTGTTGCATTCTGGCAAGTCCGTGAATTGCAGTACGCACCACTTTATGACTTGGTTGTCCTTCAATGTGAGCAATTAAACCAAATCCACAGTTATCTTTTTCATGATGCTGGTTATATAACATATCATTGCCTCTAATTCATCGCTTTTATAAGAAGGTATAGGCTTTAATCCCATATTAAATGTGACGTTAATTAAAAAAACTTTTTTGGTCAAATAAATATTACTTATAAGTCAATTTTCTAATAATTTATATTGGGGTTATTAATGAATCTAATAGTAGTATATATCTTTATGATTTTTTATAAGTTGAAACTACGCATTCAACAATTAGCATAAATATATTAAGTATGAATTCTTTTTCTTATTGAAAAGTTTCAGGAAAGCATTTATTTCAGTATACCAATTCTGTTCCGTCCAATGGCTATGAGTGATAATTGTATACTGTTATAATTTGTTATCTTTTAATTTTTGAAGTATTAATAATGCAAACTAAAATTACGATTGTAGGTGCTGGTGCTGCTGGGCTTTTTTGTGCAGGCTTACTGGGACAAAAAGGTTATGAAGTTACAGTAATTGATAATGGTAAAAAATTAGGTCGTAAAATCTTAATGTCTGGTGGTGGTAATTGCAATTTTACTAATCTTACTGTCGAGCCAAGTAATTATATTTCTGAAAATCCACACTTTTGTAAATCCGCATTGAAACGATATACACAATGGGATTTTATCCAATTAGTAAATCACTATGGTATTGCTTACCATGAAAAAGATCATGGCCAATTATTTTGTGATAATTCAGCGCAAGATATTGTTGATATGCTATTAAACGAGAGCAAGAAAGGGCATGTTAATTTTATGATGCAGACTCAGGTTGAAGATATTAGCAGTGATGGAATAGGATTTAAATTACATACTTCTCAAGGTATTATTGATACTGGGAAACTTATTATCGCAACGGGAGGTCTATCTATGCCAGCTCTTGGTATGACTTCAATTGGTTATAAAATTGCTGAAAAATTTGATATTCCTATAGTGCCAGTAAAAGCGGGACTAGTACCACTTACGTTGCATAAACCTTTACTTGATGTGTTATCAACCTTGTCAGGTATTGCCGTTGCTGTTGAAGTTTCTAATGAAAGAATTAGTTTTAAAGAAAATTTATTGTTTACTCATCGAGGGATTTCTGGGCCTGCTATTTTGCAGATATCGAGCTATTGGCAGGCTGGTGAGCCAATTACTATTAATTTATTACCTGATTTTACATTCGAATCATCGTTTAAACCATTATTAGAGCAAAATCGTAATCAAACGATAAAAAACTGCTTAGCACAGATTTTACCTAAAAGGCTTATTGAAGTGTTAATACAGATCAATTTGATAAATGATATAACAGTTAAGCAACTTAATCTTAAACAACAGCAAGACTTGTATAATGTGTTAACACATTGGCGTATTATTCCAAATGGGACAGAAGGTTATCGTACTGCTGAGGTGACTCTTGGTGGTGTAAGTACTGATGCGTTGTCATCCAAAACTATGGCAGTTAAAACACACCCCAACCTTTATTTTATTGGTGAAGTTGTCGATGTGTCAGGCTGGCTAGGAGGTTACAACTTTCAATGGGCTTGGAGCAGTGCTTTTGCTTGTACTGAGGATTTTTAATTAATAAATTTGCTATTGATAAGTTGTGATTTAATTTTATTATATTGATTATTTCTTTATTGAAATTGTAAAGAGGATAAATGGTGAGTAAGTAGTCGATAATTTGATAATTAGAGATGATATTATCTTTTGACAATCATCACTACAAAATACTATCTTCTTTTTTTAAATTAGGTTAAACTTTAGCTACTATTATTTCCTATGGTCTTATCTTTAAGATAGCAATTAAGGTCACGCTTTTCTGTTGTAATAGTATATTTACACCTTATCGATAATGGCTTTGCCAATGTGTTAAACCAAAAAAATTTAAATATTTCCAAAGATTGTAATTATTCAAGATTGACTATCATAATATTAGTACATTATGAAATTTGGATTGTTTGCTAAAACGTGTTCTTTTATTAAATGCCTTTCTATCATCTTTAATAAAATTAATGAATGTTTGTCATAGTAGTCTGTTTTATTTAATGACAAATATTTTTATCAGAAATGTTTTACCTATTTATTTAATTATTATATTTTTCAAATTGATCTATCAATTGCATTGGATGCAATAAGCTATTTTTGATTGTTTTCTTATGTAGTTTTTATGTATTAATTAACTGGAGGTCATATGTCCGACAAAATTATTTCTAATTACAATAAATTACGTAAAGATCTTATAATGAAAGATCGACGTTTTAGTGCTCAAAACGGTAAATTATGTTTTGAGGGCGTTAATTTAGAAGAATTAGCAAAAAAATATCCAACCCCTTTTTATGTTTTTTCTGAAAAGGAAATTGACCGTAATGTACAAGAAATTAAACAGGCATTTAAGGCTCATTCAAATACTAAAATTTTCTATGCATCAAAAACTTGTTCAGTAATGGGCGTTCTTAAAGCAATTAAAGATGCAGGAATTTATGCCGAAGCGAACTCAATGTTTGAAGTGCGCAAATGCTTGGAAATTGGTTTTAGTGGCAGCCAAATTGTGTTCAATGGGGTAGTGAAAAAACCGGTGGACTTAGAGTATGCTATCGAAAATGATCTGTATATTATCAATGTGGATAGTTTATATGAACTTGATATTATTGATGAAATTTCAAGGCGCTTGAAAAAAGTGGCAAATGTTTGTGTGCGTGTTGAGCCAAATGTTCCATCAGCAACCCACGCAGAATTGGTAACAGCGTATCATGCTAAATCTGGCATTGATCTAGAGCAAGCGGAAGAGACTTGTCGTCGTATTATTGAAATGCCTTATGTGCATTTACGTGGTTTACATATGCATGTTGGTGATCAGGTTCCAGAATCAGAACCTTTTGCTAAAGCAACTAAAGTATTAGTTGATGAATCACGCCGTTTAGAAGAAGTGCTTGACATTAAATTTGATTTAATCAACGTAGGTGGTGGTATTCCTGTTCCATATAAGTATGACGAAGAGAATGGCGATCCATTGCAAGATAACATGTATGCGGGAATTACTGCACAAGAATTTGCTGATGCCGTTATTAATGAAGTACACAAATGGCGTACTGATGTTGAAATTTGTATTGAACCAGGTCGTAAAGTAACTGGATCAGCTGGCGTGCTTGTAACCGAAATAGCCTGTGAAAAACGTAAAACTAACTATGATTTAGACGGCAATATTGAAGAGCATGTTGAATGGAAATTTGTGGATGCTGGCTATAGTGTGCTTTCTGATAGTCAACATTTCGATTGGTTTTTCTATGTTTATAATGCTTCAAAAATCAATGAAGCACATGATGAATATGTTAAATTAGCTGGTCCTTTATGTGATGGCGGTGATTATTACCATGTTGGTGTAAAAGGCGAAGAGTTCTTAATGCCAAAAGATACACAGATTGGTGATATTGTGGTTTTCTTGGATGCTGGTGCTTATACCATTGAAAGCCAAACAGTTTATAACAATCGCCCTCGTACCGCTGTTGTGATGATAGATAAAAAAGACAAGGATAGGTTGATTAGACGAGAAGACACTTACGAAGATATGGTTGGATACGACGTATATTAATCATGAACTATCTGGAGATTTTTTAGGCTCCAGATATTATAATGTGAGGTTACTATGAGTGATTCTAAAGATTCAAGCTTGCTTGGTATTAAAGACATTGTGTTTATGAATGTCATTGCGATACTCAGCTTGCGTCAAATCCCGAATGTTGCTCCTTATGGGGCATCTGCAATGATACTTTGGCTCATCGCTGCATTTTGTCTATTTTTTCCATTAGCAATGGTTTGTGGTGAGCTTTCAACAGGCTGGCCAAAAGATGGTGGAATCTTTGTTTGGGTAAAAGAAGCTTTTGGTAAACGTATTGGCTGGATAGTAGTTGTTTGTTTCTTGTTTTCTTGTGTGCTCTTCTTCCCGTTAATGTTGCAATTTGGTTTTACTGCAATTGGATATATGTTTAGTGCCGAATTAGCCCAAAATGAGGTGTTTATTGGAGTAGGATCTATGGTGGTATTTTGGATTCTAACGCTGATGAATATTCGCGGCATGCAATGGACTAAAATTATCAATAGTGTGAGTGCATGGCTCGGTGTATTTATCCCAGCAGCTATTATCATATTACTTGCTATTGTTTGGTTATTTACAGATCATCCAATGGCAACTAATTACAGTCATTTCAGTGATTGGATGCCAGATTTAAGCAGTTGGGATACTATTGTTTTCCTATCTAGCATGATGTTCGCATTTGCTGGCCTTGAGGTGGCTCCAATGATTGCAGGGCGTACACGAGATCCACAACGAGACTTTCCAAAAGCAATGTTGGTTTCAGCAGTGGTAATTGTTGGTATTTATATGGTCGGAACATGGGCTATTAATACTTTATTACCCGCAGCCGATACTGATATCGTAGCGGGTGTTATGCAAGCAATGGAAGCGGCTGCAAAAGAGTTACATATGCCTTGGTTGCTTCCTGTTATGGCAATCTGTTTATTTTTTGGCGCATTAGGACAAATTAACTCATGGCTAGTTGGTCCTATCTATATGTTACAAGAAGCATCAAAAGAAGATAATTTGCTGGGTGAGCGCATTGGCCATTTACACCCAGTATATCAAACCCCTGCTTTTGCATTAACTGTTCAAGCTATTATCGTAACGGTACTTTGTTTTTCAACATTCGTTTCACCAAGTATAGCTGCTGCGTATTGGATGTTAACAGCGTTAACTACAATTTGTTACTTCATCCCTTACTTAGTGATGTTTATTGCATATTATCGTTTACGCATTGCTCAACCCGATGTACCGCGTAGCTTTAAAATTCCTGGGAAAGTCCTTCCGATTATTTTACCGGCTTTAGGGTTTCTATCTACATTGTTCGCAGTGATATTAGTATTTATTCCCCCAGCCCAAATTGATATGGGTGGATATGTTGAGTATATCGCTAAAATTGTTGGTGGTGCAGTGCTTGCTATTGTATTGGCTGAATGGATCTATCATCGAGCTCAAAGACGTAATCATTTGCAACAACAGTAAAATATAGAGGAGTAAATATGTACAAACCTATATTGGAAATCGATTTATGTAAATTAAAAGAAAATGCTCGTGTTGAAAAAACTATTTTAGCCAAACACGGTATTGATGTAATGGCTGTTAATAAAGTTTTTGATGGCTGTATTGAAACAGCAAAAGCTGTTCTTGATGGTGGTATTGATGTGATTGCCGAATCAAGAACTTACAATTTAAAAAAATTGAAAGATGCTTTAAATTGTAAAACATGCTTATTACGTAGTCCTTGTTTAAGTGAAATTAGTGATGTGGTTAAATACGCGGATATTAGCCTAAATAGCGAAAAGCAAGTTATTCAATCACTTTCTGATGAAGCTGTTAAGCAACAAAAAGTTCATCAAGTTTTGTTGATGGTAGATATGGGAGATTTACGAGAAGGTATTTGGTTTGAAAATATTGATGAAATTATTGATATGGTAAAATTAATCCTTGCTTTACCAGGAATTGAACTTTATGGACTTGGAACCAATTTTAATTGCTATGGTACGGTATTACCGACGGTTAAAAATGGGGTGGATTTTTTACATATAGCACGTAAAGTAGAGCAAACTTGTAGTATTAAAGTACGATATCTATCGGCAGGAAATTGTACCAGCTATCATTTGTTAGATAAAAATATTTGGCCAGAAGGGTTAAATCACATAAGAATTGGTGGGTTACATGAGTTTGGTATTGAATATGTTGAAATGAAATATCTTGATGAATTTCATCATTCCAATAAGCCTGTTGGT
Source organism: Gilliamella sp. Choc4-2 (assembly GCF_001690355.1). Lineage (GTDB taxonomy): Bacteria > Pseudomonadota > Gammaproteobacteria > Enterobacterales > Orbaceae > Gilliamella > Gilliamella apicola_A. The sequence continues at coordinate 50,949 of NZ_LZHG01000068.1, read as the reverse complement.
AAAGCATGCAGTAATATCTATAAATTATATGCACAAATCATTGAACTTAATAGTAAACCAACCGTTCCTGTTGGAGAATTAGGTGTTGATGCTTTCTTGAATAGTAAGACATTTATTGATCATGGAACTCGTAAACGGGCACTACTTGCTTTTGGCCGTCAAGATGTACCTGCTGAAAACTGTACTCCTATTAGTGATAGTATTACTATTTTAGGGCAAACGAGTGATCATACTATTGTTGATATTGAGGATGTTCCTAATACATTACGAGTTGGTGATGTGATTGGTTTTGAACTTGATTATACTGCTTTACTTATGGCGTGCCAAGCGAGTGGCGTAGACAAACGGTTTATTTATTAATTCATTCATGTATTCATGTTGCTGCTGGTTTCCAGCAGCTTTTATTCCTGACTAGGTGGTTTACATGGTAACATCAGAATATCAAGGAAGTTCCTATCCTAGTACTAGTAGTTTAAAGAAGAATTTAAAGAATCGCCATCTTTTAATGATCTCTTTAGGTGGTTCAATTGGTACAGGACTATTTATTGGTATTGCAGCACCTCTTAGCGATGTTGGACCGCTAGGCACTATTATTGCTTATTTGTTAGCTGGTAGTATTATGCTTTCAACCATGCTATGTTTAAGTGAATTATCGTGTGCCTTTCCTCATGCTGGTTCTTTTCAACATTATGCATTAATGTTTATACCGAATCCAATTTGGAGCTATACCATTGGTTGGTTATATTGGTTAAGCTGGGTGCTGTCTATGGCTGCAGATTTAACGGCTGCTGCGATGATTGCTTATCATTTTTTTAATTCAATTCCTATCTATCTTTTTAGCTTATTAATTCTTGTTATTTTAACCTTAGTACACTTAACCTCAGTACGAGCTTTTGGTGAAAGTGAATACTGGTTTTCAACCATTAAAGTCTTTGCAATTATTGCGTTTATAGGAACAGGTATTTATCTGCTTTATCATCAATATGTTGATACACAGGTTTTACCTACGTTAAAAACAGAAAATGGTTGGTTTCCCAATGGTTTTTCAGCCATATTGGTTTGTATGACTATTGTGACTTATTCTTTTCAAGGTGTTGAATTAATTGGTAGTGCAGCAGGTGAAGCTGAGTCACCACAGGCAGTTTTACCGAAAATTATTACAGGTGTTGCTTTTAGAATTATATTGTTTTATGTCTTATCGATTGCAGTATTAGCGTTTGTTTATCCCTATGGAACAATACATGGTGAGATTAGCCCCTTTGTCTGGGTATTTAACCGCGCAGGTATTAAATTTGCTTCATATGCAATGTTGTTTGTGATTTTTTGTGCAGCAATATCTGCGGCTAATTCTGCAATCTATGCAAGCTCAAGGATGTTATGGTCTATGGCTCAGGATAATTTAGCTCCTAAGTATTTTTCAAAAGTAAATAGGCGAGGAGTACCAACAAAAGGAATTTTATTTATTTCAAGTATTGCATCAGTATCGTTATTATCGAAGTATATTGCTGCTGAAAAACTTTATCTTTATTTAGTTGCAGCCACAGGGCAAGTAGGTTGTTTTGCTTGGATCATTATTGCTTGGTGCCAGTATCAATTCCGAAAAGGTGTGATTAATGGTAAATATTCCAAAGAGATGATTAAATTTAAATCTCCGTTATTTCCTTGGTTAGCTGCAATTTCAATTATTGCTAATGTTGTGATTATTGTTGGAGTATGGTTTGGCGAATCGGGTCACTTTATTTTATTATCTGAAGTTATCTTAGTCATAATCATTTTACTGACTTACTTTTTCTATAAAAACCGTAAACTTCACAATAACTACTAAATTAGATTAGTGATGAACATACTTAGTCAATTAAGTATGTGATTACCTAATGGTAATTACATACTATTCTGAATTAAATCAGATCTAAGACATTTAAAACATGTATTTTATCTATTTTATATAGCAGTTTGAAGAAATTATAAAAGTCATGCTAGGTTATTTTATAAAAGCAGATATTCCGGTAAAGACAACTTGTGCGGCTATAGCTGATATTAATAGCCCGGTCAGTTTCGATAAAATTGCAATACCTGTATTTTTTAATACTTTTGCAATGCTTTTTGCGCATAACAGCATTGCATAAATTCCTGAAGAAGCAATGAATAAAGAGACGGCACCAACCATATTGGCAGCAAAGCCTACTGAACTTGTTCCCATAACAATGATAGTACCAATAGAAGCGGGTCCCATACAAAGTGGAATTGCAAGAGGTACCACACTGATATCTTCATCACTACTAATTTTGTTTTTTTCAGGAGAATCATTCATTAGTGAAACCGCTGTGATAAAAAGTAATGCACCAGAGCCTATGCGGAATGCATCTAGAGTAAAGCCAAAAACACTAAACATAGTATTGCCAAAGAAAAACAGTACAATACCAATGATAAATACAGCATATGAGGTTTTTAGCGCTGTTTTGCGCCTTAATAATTCATCATATTGCTTAGTACCGCTCAAAAATGCACTTAAAACTGCTGGAGGAGTCATTAATGCAAATAATTTAACTGTTGTGGCAAGAATATCAATAAGATAGTTACCCATAGCATTCCCTTTTGAATAAAACTACTTTTAATTTTCTAACTAATTAAAATTAACATAAATAATTTCTTTTAGACATAAAAACGGTCACCATCGAGGTGACCACCTTTATCTGGTTTTAAATATCAACCAATAAAAAATTAGTTAAGGCGCTCTTTAATGCGAGCCGCTTTACCACGAAGTTCACGTAAGTAGTAAAGTTTAGCTTGACGTACTTGACCGCGACGTTTCACAGTAATTGAATCAACAATTGGTGAGTGAGTTTGGAATACTCGTTCAACACCTTCTCCATTCGAAATCTTACGCACTGTAAATGCAGAGTGCAAACCACGATTACGAATGCCAATAACAACACCTTCATAAGCTTGAAGACGTTTTTTATTACCTTCAACAACCCATACTTTTACTTCAACCGTGTCACCTGGGCGAAAAGACGGGATGTCTTTTTTCATTTGTTCTTGTTCTAATTGCTGAATAATTGCATTTTTCATAATATTATCTCTTACTAGTTATACTGAAATATTAATTGCTTAGTTTGTCACCGTATTCTTGTTGGAATTCAGTGAGTAAACATTGCTCTTCATCAGTCAGAGCTAGATTTGCAAGAAGATCTTCTCTTCTTAACCAAGTTCGTCCTAGTGATTGTTTTAATCTCCAACGACGAATCGCTTCATGGTTACCAGACATTAATACGTCAGGTACCGCCATTCCATCTAACACCTCAGGCCGAGTATAGTGTGGACAGTCAAGTAAACCGTTAGCAAAAGAGTCTTCTTTTGCCGATGATTGGTGATTTAGCACGCCAGGAATAAACCTTGCTAATGCATCAATCATGGTCATCGCTGGTATTTCACCACCACTTAACACGTAATCCCCAATTGACCATTCTTCGTCAATTTCGGTTTGAATAACGCGTTCATCTATACCTTCGTATCGTCCACAAATCAAAATTAAATTTTGATTTTGTGACAATTCGCAAACACCTTGTTGGTCTAATTTGCGCCCTTGTGGGGAAAGATAGATTACTTTTGTATTGTTACCTGCAACTGTTTTTGCCGCATGAATTGCATCTTTAAGTGGTTGAACCATCATTAACATGCCGGGACCACCACCATAAGGCCTATCATCGACAGTCTTATGCTTATCATGCGCAAAATCGCGAGGGTTCCAATATTCTACTGTTAACAGTCCATTTTTAACGGCTCGACCAGTTACGCCATAACAGGTAATGGCTTGAAACATTTCGGGAAAAAGGCTGATTACGCCAATCCACATAGTTTTACCTTACCAATTAAAAAGCAGGATCCCAATCGACCACAATCATTTTTGCTGTTAAATCAACTTGTTTTATAAATTGATTATCAACAAAAGGGATTAAACGTTCTGTTGCGCCAAATGCATCTTTTAGATTTGCTTTAACCACTAATACATCGTTAGATCCGGTTTCCATCAAATCAGTTACCTGTCCTAAATCATAGTTATTAACTGTTTTAACTCGGCAACCAATGAGATCCTTCCAATAAAAATCACCATTGCTAAGTGCAGGTAATTTTTCTGCATCAACAAACACTTCAATATTGGTTAATGCAATGGCTTGATCACGATCATCAATGCCTTTAAGTTTCACAATCATATCATGATTATGCGGTTTAAAGCTCTCTACAATTACCTCTTGCCATTGTCCAGCACGCTGAATATACCAAGGTGTGTAATCAAAAATGCTATCTGGGAATTCTGTAAACGAAAAAATTCTGAGCCATCCGCGAATGCCGTAGCTTGAACCAAGTTTACCAACAACAATAAGATTCTCAGTATTCATCATTACAGTGATTATCAATTACTAAATTAAGCAGCTTTTTGCGCTTGTTTAATTAGTGCATTAACACGATCAGAAACAGTTGCACCTAAACCAACCCAATGATTTACGCGATCAAGATCTAAACGTAATTCCTCTGCTTTACCTTGTGCAATTGGATTAAAAAAACCAACGCGCTCAATAAAACGACCATCACGTGGGCTACGGCTATCGGTAACAACTACTTGATAAAAAGGGCGCTTTTTAGAGCCACCACGAGCTAAACGAATAGTTACCATAACATCCTCTTAAGTTAAAAAATAATCTTCTTTTTGTCCAACACGGACAAAATCAAAGCCATAGGATTATACTCTTTTTGGCAAAAAGCGCAATGGTTGTTTGTTGATGATGGAGGCTATATTGGTGGACTTAAACTAACTTAAAAAAGGATGGATAAAAATGATACCAACTATAATTCATTTAATTTAAGTGAAAATCGATAAATATAACAAAATAGTGATTTTCATTTTTTGTTCTTTTTGTGAAAAAAAGCTCTCTTTAAAACATCAAAAAAGCCAAGTGACCGGACCATTTTTTGCCCGTCAACATAAACTCGAATGGCTTTTAATACCTTCTTGGGCTCTTTAGATGCAAAGGTATATGTACCATTTTTTTTTGTTTGTATTGAATAACGAGGAATCCATCTACCACCTAATAATACAGAAGCAATCACATAGTCAACTTCATTCCATGGTATTTGGATATATTTGCGTGGATCTTGTTGATGATAAAACTCAAAGGCTTTGTTACCAATTATTATATTGCCGTATTCAGATAAGCCTGTAAATGCGGTTGCTTTCACTGTCAAATCAATTTTAGTATTTAATGATTGAACCATCTACCCTATATCCATGCAAAGTTCAAATGATTAATGACACCTTTTCATCGCATTATGTGATGAAAAGGTTAATGTAATATTAAATAGAAAGTTGGAGCTATTTTTAAATATCATACTTTCCAAATATATGTAGGCATAGCTATATGTTTATAAAAGGCCGATTACATGACCAACAATACCTACTATAAATAATCCCAAAATAATTAGGATTGGTGATACTTTTTTACGAAGTAACCACATACAAAAGAAGGTTAATAGTAAAGGAACAAGTCCAGGTATTAACTGATCCAAGTTATTTTGTAAGGTGGTTACCTTTTGTTGAGTCAGTGATAATCCGCTTTGCATTTGAATTAATGCTTGTTGAATGCCTTCAGCACCTGCTGGTAATGTATTCCAATCAATAAAAGCACCATTGTCTAGCTTGACAGTAGATACGACTGGTTGGAATTTAATTGATACCCATCTTTGTACTAAGGCCGCCAGTACAAACATCCCTAAAATAGAAGCTCCTTTGGTGATTTTTTGTAGTAATCCGCCAGATAAATTATCGGTTATTTTAGAGCCTGTGCGGTAACCAAATTCTTGGGTATACCACATGAAGCCCCAACGAATAATATTCCATAATAAGAAGAATAAAATTGGTCCCATAATATTACCACTTAGCGCAAGTGAAGCGCCAAGAGCACCGAGCATTGGACGTACGGTAAACCAGAATACTGGATCACCCACACCCGCTAATGGTCCCATCATCCCAACTTTTACCCCTTGAATTGCTACGTCATCAACAGCAGCTCCATTAGCCCGTTCCTCTTCAAGTGCAAGAGTTACCCCAAGTACTGGAGAAGCTAAATAAGGGTGAGTATTAAAAAATTCTAGGTGACGCTTAAGAGCAGCAGAGCGCTCCTCTTTGGTGGTATATAATTTTTTGATAGCAGGGATCATTGAATAGACCCATCCACCATTTTGCATACGTTCATAGTTCCAAGACCCTTGGAGGAAGGTTGAACGCCAAGCAACCGCTAAACGATCTTTTTTGTTTAATTGGATTCTATCAGTCATTTTCTTCTCCAAGTTTTTAGTAATCATTTAAAATATCATCAAGTGGATCACCTTTGCTACCACCATTGGATGAATTGCCACGTTCAGAAAGATTGAGGTAAATTAGTGCTAATGCTATACCTAAAGCGCCAAGTGCAATCAGTGTTAATTGTGATATCGCAGCAACGACAAAACCAATAATGAAAAATGGCCATACTTCTCGGTTTGCCATCATATTGATTACCATTGCATAACCAACAGCAACAACCATTCCACCACCAATAGCCATTCCTGTTGTTAGCCATTCTGGCATTGCTTCTAGTGTACTTCTAACAATTTCAGCAGGAATAAAGAGTAATGCAGCAGCTGGGATTGCGATACGTAAACCTTGTAAACAGATACCTAAAATTTGTAACCATTCAATTTTTTGAATATTGCCTTCCTCCGCTGCCGCATCCATCATGTGTACTAATGGAACTGCAATAGTTCGCACAATCATGGTTAAAAATAGCCCTGCAACTGCAAGTGGAATAGCAACAGCTATAGCGGTAGATACGCCAGCTATACCTTGGCCACCTAATACTAAAATAATTGATGAAGCAACCGATGCTAAAGCTGCATCAGGCGCTACTGCCGCCCCAATATTGGCCCAACCGAGAGCAATCATTTGCAACGAACCGCCCAATACAACCCCTGCTTCTAAATTACCTGTTACAAGTCCAATTAAAGAACAAGCCACTAAAGGTTGGTGGAATTGAAACTGATCTAAAATACCTTCCATACCAGCTAGAAAGGCAATAACTATCACTAAAATGATAGCAATAATTGACAATGTCATAATATAACCCCTTAAATAAACTAATTCTTTTGTTGCGCCAATTCTTCTTTCGCTTTTTTCAATAATTCGTCCATATTACTGCTAGAGTCATTAGGTACTTTGCGAACATCAAATTTCACATTTTTTGTTTTTAATTTTTCAAATGTATCAACATCATCAGAATTCATTGACAGCACTTTATTAACCATAACCTTTCCTACGGAATGGGCCATTGAACCAATATTAAGTTCATTGATATCGACACCGCCCTCTATGGTTCGTAGCACATCTTGTGGATTTTCAAATAGAAGTAGCGCTTTGGTATTACCAAAACGAGGATCGCGTGAAACTTCAATAATTTTTTTAACTGGAACTACATTTGCTTTTACACCAGGAGGCGCTGCTTCTTGGATGAGTTTTTTTCTTAATTCATCTTTTGCAACCGAATCAGAAACAACAATAATCCGGTTCGGATTGGTTGATTTTGTCCATGCTGTCGCCACTTGCCCATGTAATAGGCGTGAGTCAACACGAGCTAACACGATTTTCATCTTACCATCTCCGAGTACTGTTCCTTCGGGGATAGTATTTGCGTTTTTAGTAGAAGCAGAAGATTGTGTTGGTATTTCGACTGTTGCTCGAACTCCTTCTTTGCCTGGTTCAATAATTGCAGCAGCAATTTCTTTTGCACTTTCCATTGAAAAGCGCGAGGAATAGGCTTCAATTAACATAGGTAGATTTAAACCGGCTACAATAGCCCAGTTGCTATGCTCTCCACATAAATTGTTAGCCTGATTAAATGGTGTGCCTCCCCATAAATCAACTAAAAAAAGTATTTCATCTTGATTATCAAATGTAGCTATTGCTTCAAGCATTCGCTCTTTTAAACTTTCCGGACTATCACTTGGATACAAGGTAACAGCTTTAACGTTTTCTTGCTCTCCAAATATCATCGTTCCTGATTGTAGAATACCTTCAGCAAACTCACCATGAGTTGCTAGGATGATTCCTACCATACAACTACCTCCTAATTTTATATTAATTAAATAATATAAATAGTATAAAAATAAAAGCATTTATTTTATAACACAAAATAATTTGAAAATTATGTATCTATCACATTTTGATAACAACATAAATTTTCTATTTTTTATTAAAACAAAGTTAGTTTATGTTACAGCGTTTGACGAATAAAACCATTTTCTTTTTTAAGTTTCAGTCTTGCTTGCTCTGCATTTAAACCTGAAAGAATCATTAAAATAGCGGTTTTACAATGTTTGTTACTCTCTGCTAATGCTGCAATGGCTTTTTCACGGCTGCAATCGGTAGCCTGCATAACAATAGATATTTGCCGTTCAACAAGCTTGGCGTTGGTAGCTTCTACGTCAACCATCAAATTACTATAGACTTTGCCGATTTTTATCATGCTGGCAGTGGTTAACATGTTGAGGACTAATTTTTGTGCTGTGCCCGCTTTCATTCTGGATGAGCCAGTAATTACTTCTGCACCAACGATTGGTGTAATAGCAATATTGGCTAAATTAATCATTGGAGCTAATGGGTTACAGCATAAGCTAATCACTGTTGCTCCAATTGATTTAGCATATTGCATAGCACCTATTACATAAGGTGTGCGCCCACTAGCGGCAATGCCAACTAAAACGTCATTTGAGCTAAAATTAATGTTTTTTAAGTCAGTAATTGCCAATTCTGGGTTATCTTCTGCATTTTCAACCGCCTTAAAAATGGCTGTTTTGCCCCCAGCAATTAAACCAATAACTTGTTCTGGTGATGTACCATAAGTTGGTGGACATTCACTTGCATCTAAAATACCTAGTCGTCCTGATGTGCCAGCACCGATATAGATTAGTCTACCTTGATTTGAAAATGCTAAACTAATTGCATCAACAGCTTTTGCGATATTGGGTAACTCTTTTTCAATAGCCAATGCGACTTTTTTATCTTCATTATTGATGATTTGTAGCATTTCTAATGTTGAACAGTTATCTATTTTTTCGCTATTAGGATTACGCCTTTCTGTTAGCATTGCTGATAAATTAATGTGATTCATTATTTTTTAATCCTAACCATAACAAAAATATAACTAAAGCAAATAAACTCCCAAAACCAACACCGATAGCAGTAACCGATAAATTTAAAGCAACGGCTAACGTATAAAGCCCTAACATTATCATCATCGCTGAGTATTCACTTAGATTTTGTACCGAAATAACACTGCCGGCACCGACCAAATCTTTCCCCATTTTTTGAATAAAAGCATTTAATGGTACCAAAAAGAAGCCACCTAATGCTCCGATAACAATGAGTAAAATATAAGACGAAATTATGTTCCCTTGCAAAGTGAAGGCAATTACCGCTATGCCCATCATTATACCAGCAGGAACGCAGCTTAAGGTTTTGTTAATAGCAATAAATGTACTAGCTAGACCTGCGCCAATAACAATGCCGATAGCAACTATTGCATTAAGGTTTGTTGGTGTTGCGTTGTCATGAATATTTAAGATAGCTGGAACCCAGCTAATTAAAAGAAAACGTAAAGTAATACCTGCTCCCCAAAACAAACTAGTACCTAATAATGTAAATAAGATTTGCTTATTGGTGAAGGTAATTTTGATTGTGTTAGCAAAATCTTTGATCATGCCTATAAATTGCCATGAAATATCCTGTCGTGCAGCAGGTAATTTAGGAATAAAAAAGTTAGCAATAACTGCCAGCCCATACACTAACACGCACGCAATTAAGGAAGCGCTCACATTAAGATCGGCAATATGACCACCAGCCAGCGAACCAAGTAAAATGGCTGCAATGGTTGATGCTTCTATTAACCCATTTGCTTTAACTAAATTATCGCCTGTCGTAAGTTCACCTAAAATTCCATATTTAGCAGGAGAGTAGGCCGCAGCGCCTATACCGACTAGGAAATAGCCAGCAAAAGGACTGATGTTTAAACAAATGCAACTAGCACCCAGTAATTTTATACTATTTGAAATCATCATTGCCTTACCTTTTGATATGCTGTCAGCAAATTGACCAACAAAAGGCGAAAGGATAATAAATGGCAGTACAAAACTAATCTGTAATACCGATTGACTCCATGTTGGATAATGTAAATTTTTGATGAAAGCTAAGATCGCAAAAAAGATTGCATTATCAGCAAATGCTGAAAAAAACTGCGCCAGCATGGTTGCAACCATGCCTTTGCTTAACAGAGAATGTTGTTTCATGTGACATCCTTTAGTTTATTCGTCAGCCATTTTTCGTAAAGTAATAAAATCAATTTTACCTGTACCTAGTAGTGGTAACTCTTTTACTATACGAATATCACGAGGAACGGCTAATGCCGGAATGCCTAATTCTTGAGATGCCAGATTAAGTTGCTCTCGATTTAATTTTGTTGAGGTAGTAAATAAGACAATTGCTTCACCTTTAGCAGCATCGGCTTTAACTGTTGCACCGTGCATTGCATCAGAGTCAACTTTTTTTGCTAAGGATTCAACACTTTCTAATGAAACCATTTCACCGGCAACTTTGGCAAATCGCTTCAAGCGCCCTTTAATTGTTACAAAACCTTCACTATCAATAGCAACGATATCGCCGGTATCATACCAACCTTTTTCGGCTTGTCCATTTTCATCAACTGCAACTGGCTCTTCAAGTTTTCCGGGATTTTCCACCCTTAAATAACCCTTCATCACATTAGGCCCTTTGACTTGTAATTGGCCTCCATCGCTAATGCCTGGAATATGAATTAATCTTGATGCCATGCCCGGCAGTAATCGTCCTACAGTACCAGTTTTAAATGCCATAGGAACATTAAGCGCTACAACAGGCGCACATTCGGTAACGCCATAGCCTTCTAAAATACGAATACCATATTTATCTTTCCATTGTTCTCGTACTGCATCTGATAATTTTTCAGCGCCTGCAACAACATAGCGTAAACGCATAAAATCATATGGGTGAGCATAACGGGCATAGTTTGCCAAGAAAGTTGGCGTACCAAATAAAACTGTACAGTTTTGGTCATAAATAATTTCAGGAACCATACGGTAATGTAATGGATTTGGATATAAAAATGTACGGCTACCTGAAAATAGCGGCAGGAATAATCCTGCTGTAATACCAAAAGCATGAAATAATGGCAGTGCTGACATAAATCGATCTGCTGGAGTTGGATCAATAACCGTTCGAATTTGCTCAACATTAGCAAGTAAGCTAGCATGGCTATGAGCAACACCTTTAGGGTTCCCCTCTGAACCAGAGGTAAACAATACTAGTGCTTCGTCATCGCTTGATTGTTGATATTTAATTAAGCGTGGAATATATTGATGCACTGCAACATAAAACTTATCTTTTAAAGTTAAGTTTTTCCGCAAATCTTCAAGAAAACACCACTTAACGTCTTTGATTTCTTCAAGTAGATAATCAAGTTTCCCTTTTCTAATAAATGTGCGTGAAGTAATAATCGTTTTTATTTCAGCCGCAGTAATGGCACAGTTTAAGCCTTTTGTTCCCGCAGTATAGTTAAGCATTGCTGGAATTCGATTTTTTACTGACAAACCAAAAATAGTTGCAACAGTAATGGTCGCATTGGGTAATAAAACACCTACTCGCTCTTTATTTTTAGTAATTTTGGCAATAATACAACCAACACCTATAATTTGTTTTAATAAATTGCGATAAGATGCTTCGTGAGTTGTCGGGTCTTGTACCATTCTTGATTTCACGCCATAGCGAACTTGTGCTTCTAATAATGCTTCAAACAGCGTTAATTTTGGACGACTTGCCATGCGTGCATTCATCATAATTTGATGAAGTTTTTCACCTGCAATATAACGCCTTTCACTAGCTTTAGGCGCATCTGGCATCGGAATAGATGTGGGGTTAAGAACATGAATAGTTATTTTAGGAAATAAACGACGCTTAAATAAACCTTTTAAACGACTAGTTAAAGTAAATTCAGCTCCTTCGATCCACACTGGTACAATGGTGGCTTGAGAGCGAGCAGCAACAAAAGCAGCGCCATCATAAATTTTCATTAATGAGCCAGTTATAGTAATTCTCCCTTCAGGGAATATGACTATCGGGCGGCCTTTTTCAACTTCGCGAACTAATCGCTTTATTGCCATTGGACTAAGCGGATCCATTGGCACAAAATCAACATAGTGCTTTGCTAAGCGAACTAACCAATGATTAATATAACCCGAATAAATAGCAAAGACAGGTCTTATGGGTAAAAATATGCCGATTAGAATACCATCAAGGAAAGATACATGGTTAGGTGTAATAAGAAGTCTATCTTGTTTTAAATTTTCTAAATCGCCATCAATTCTGACATGAAATAAAGTCTTTAAGAAAAATTTTAATATTTTAAATAACATCTGATATTCTCAAATATCGTGCAAAAGTACACGCAGTAATAATAGTGAAAATATAAAAGATATACAAGAACTGCGATTTTTGTTATATAAAACAGTTTTTTATGGTTTAATTAACAATAAATCTTGCTCTAAAAAATAGATATTAGATACTAAAGTTTAAAAAATATAGAAAATCAATAAGGAATAAAAATGCTTATTTTAACAGCCAATGATATTGAAAGATTTTATACAATGAAAGATGCAATAGCTGCAGATAAACAAGCCTTGAAAATCTATAGCCAAGGAAACAGTGATGTGCCGTTACGAATAAATTTTGATATGCAAAAGGGACAATGTTTGTTTATGCCCGCGCATATTAAAGGTAGCGATATTGTGGGTATAAAAATTGTTTCGGTATTTCCTGACAATCCTAAATTGGGTAAACCATCAGTACCAGCTCAAGTTTTAATGTTAGACCCACAAACAGGTGAAGTCTGTGCTATGTTAGATGGTACTTTTGTCACTCAGCTTCGTACAGGAGCCGTTCAAGGTGCAGCAACCGATTTGCTGGCGCGTAAAAATGCTAGTCGAGCAGTATTGATAGGTACTGGTGGGCAAGCAGTATCTCAATTAGAGGCAATGTTAACTGTTCGTTCACTTACTGACGTTGCTATTTTTGATATTGATACACAAAAAGCGAAACAATTTACAGAAGAGATGAGACATCGTTTTGCCCATTTTTCTACTAATCTTTATTTTTCAAAAAATTTGGATGATGATATTAGCCAGGCTGATATTATTACTTCGGTTACAACCTCAAAAGTTGTGACATTTAATGGCGAAAAAGTAAAACCTGGCACGCACGTTAATGGAGTGGGTGCTTATACGCCAGAAATGCATGAAATTCCAGAATGTATTGTTGAAAAGGCTAATATTCGTGTAGTTGATACTAAAGAAGGTGTATTTGCTGAAGCCGGCGATATTATTGATCCAATTAAACAACAATTGGTATCAGAAGATGATTTTTTAGAGTTAGGAGATTTAGTGATAGATCCAGCTCAATGCCGTCTAAATGATCAGCAAATTACGCTGTTTAAAACTGTTGGTACAGCAGTATTAGACGTGTATATTGGCTACGATATCTATCTTAAAGCAAAAGAAAAAGGAATTGGTACGTTTTTATAATACTTAGGTATCAAGTTAGTATAATTTTGTGTTAAAAAGTTTCCGGTAGGTGTTTGAGTATAAAAATTAGCTTTTTAGTTCTTCTTTTTGTGATCGTCTAAGTAATGCCATCGCTGCTTGTTTGGGGTCTTTATGCTCATAAAGGATTTGATAAATTTGATCAGTGATTGGCATATCTACATGATATTTTTGGGCTAATAACCAGACCTCTTTTGTATTATTGCGACCTTCAACAACTTGGGCAATAGCATCTTGAGCTTCTTGAATGGATTTATTCTGACCCAGTAACATTCCAAAACGACGATTACGAGATTGATTATCGGTACAAGTTAAAACTAAATCACCTAATCCTGCCATCCCCATAAAAGTTGCTGGATCTGCGCCTAATGCAGCACCTAAACGCATCATTTCGGCAAGTCCACGTGTGATTAATGCTGTTCTGGCATTGGCGCCAAAACCAAGACCATCAGATAATCCAGCTCCAATAGCAATAACATTTTTGATTGCGCCACCAAGTTGCACTCCAATAAAATCTTTGCTGCTATAGACTCGGAAGCTTTTGCTACAATGAAACAAAGTTTGCAGTTGATTCAAAAAATGCTCATCAGTTGATGCTACAGTTACTGCCGTTGGTAATCCAGATGCCACTTCTTTAGCAAAAGTTGGACCAGAAATAACCGCTAATGGGATTTTATCACCTAAAATTTCCTTAGCTACATCTTGTAACATTCGCCCTGTATTAACCTCAAGCCCTTTTGTAGCCCATACAATTTTAGTATCTTGGCGCAAAAAAGGTTTAATTTGTATCAGAATATTTGCAAAGGCATGGCTTGGTACAACAATCAACAAAATAGGGGCAGCTAAAACAGCTGTTTGTAAATCGCTTTCAATTTGAAGCGGATCAGGAAAAGCAATATCCGGCAAAAATTGCTTATTTTGTCTGTCTTGCTGTAGAGCAGCCATTTTATCAGGGTTATGACCCCATAGCAGAGTTGGATGCCCATTACGAGCGAGTAAAATAGCTAAGGAGGTTCCATAAGAACCTGCTCCAATTACTGTCACTACAGCTTTTTTTTTCATAACAATTTATTAATTTATCGTTAATGTTAATTAATTTAGAAAAATCATTGTAGCGTTTCGTTTGTTTCAGATTCGGCTCCAACATTAGCTTCAGCTTGTTGTTGCTGTTGTTGAAGATAATTCATAAATAACACATCAAAGTTAACTGGCTCTAAATTTACTGGAGGGAATGTACCTTTACTAACTAAACCAGAAATAGTTTCACGTGCATAAGGGAACAAAATATTAGGACAATAAGCGCCGAGGCAATGTTGTAATTGAGCATCATTGAATCCAACAACAGAAAAAATACCTGCTTGAGTTACTTCACAAATATAAACTACTTCATCTTGTGATTTCATTGTAACTGTAACGCGTAATGCAACTTCAAATACATTTTCATTCAACAATTGAGAGGAAGAATTTAGCTCAACATTCATAGCAGGCTGGAACTGCTTAGTAAATATCTCAGGTACATTGTTGGTTTCAAAAGAAACATCTTTAGTGTAGATTCGTTGAATCGCAAATTGTGTTTCTGAACGTTGTGTATTGTTTTGTTCTGTCATGATAAAACCTTATTTTAAAATTATATTATTTTCTTACTAATGGTAAATTTTCGCTATTCCATCCTACAATGCCATCTTTCAATGTAAAGACAT
The DNA here is from genome assembly GCF_001690355.1 of Gilliamella sp. Choc4-2. GTDB lineage: Bacteria > Pseudomonadota > Gammaproteobacteria > Enterobacterales > Orbaceae > Gilliamella > Gilliamella apicola_A. Next base: position 35,536 of record NZ_LZHG01000068.1, on the reverse strand, counting down.
GCAAAAAGCCTTGCTTTACAAGGATTTCACCAATAGCCGTTGATGATAAACCATTTTCGTCAACTAAAACAACAAACTTTTCTTTAAATTTTTCAATTGGCTTAATATTCGCATTTTTAATATCAATTGGCAAAATGTTATAAGACTCAGTAATATGCCCTTTTTTAAAGTTATCTGCTGAGCGAACATCAACAACAATTGCATCTTGTTTATTTATTAAATTAATTGCTTGAGCATTATTAATGTTTTGAACTTTAGATAATTTACTTTTGATGGTCAATACAATAATTGCAATAACTAAAATAATCCAACCGAGTGAAAGTAAAATATGATTTTTTATAAAAGGTAGTAATTCGAGTGTAAGAAATTCCATACTTGTATGATTACCTAATTTTTTCGATATAAACGCAGATTATAACGATATTACAAACTGAAATATAGTAGAAATATAAGAAAACTTGCCATAGTATGCTTAAAATCTTTGTAACAAGTAAAGTGTTAAAAAGTTTTTGAGTTATTAGCTTAATAGTTTGATTAAATTGTTTAACACTACCAGATTTATGCGCTTATTAAAGTTCGATATTCAATGAAGTTAAAATCGAGTTGAGAAATATTTAATATAAAATTATGAGTCATCTTTTGAAGATAATTTAACTAAATTTATTTAGTAAATATATTAAGCATTAATTAACATAACAATATAACTTGTGTACATATTATATGTCTTATTTTAGTGCATCTATTTGGTGCTTAATGCATTGTTTTGGTGTGTTGTGATGTTTGTGTTATTATTTACATAATAAAAATGATTAAAAAAACACAAAAAAATGGCATCATATTTGCATACACTCTATTTACATAAATAAATTACTTGGCGAGTATGCCATATACTGAACAATTATTTGTCCTCAATGGAGAAGCTACATGTCTATACAAAAAGTTTTAACACTAATTAAAGAAAATGATGTTAAATTTGTTGATTTACGTTTTACAGATACTAAAGGTAAAGAGCAACACGTAACTATCCCTGTTAATCAAATTGATGATGATTTTTTTGAAGATGGCAAAATGTTTGATGGTTCATCAATTGCTGGTTGGAAGGGTATTAATGAATCAGATATGGTATTAATGCCGGATCCTTCAACGGCGGTAATCGACCCATTTTTTGAAAATGCAACATTAAATCTACGTTGTGATGTTTTAGAGCCAGCAACGCTGCAAGGATACGATCGTGACCCGCGTTCAATTGCTAAACGTGCCGAAGAATTTTTAAAATCATCAGGTATTGCTGATACTGTTATTTTCGGTCCTGAACCAGAATTTTTCTTATTTGATGATGTTCGTTTTGGATCGCCAATGTCTGGTAGTTTTGTTCATATTGATGATATTGAAGCAGCTTGGAACTCTGGCACAAAATATGAAGAAGGTAATAAAGGCCATCGTCCTAGCGTTAAAGGTGGTTACTTCCCACTTCCTCCTGTTGATTCATCACAAGATATTCGTTCTGAAATGTGTTTAATCATGGAACAACTTGGTTTAGTTGTTGAAGCGCATCACCATGAAGTTGCAACAGCTGGCCAAAATGAGATTGCCTGCCGTTTCAATACATTAACTAAAAAAGCTGATGAAGTTCAAATTTACAAATATGTTGTACAAAATGTGGCACACGCATATGGTAAAACTGCGACATTTATGCCAAAGCCTATGTTTGGCGATAACGGTTCTGGTATGCACTGTCACCAATCACTTGCTAAAGATGGCGTAAATCTTTTTGCTGGTGACAAATATGCTGGCCTTTCTGAAATGGCATTATTCTATATTGGTGGTATTATTAAACACGCTAAAGCAATTAATGCATTTACTAATCCTGCAACTAACTCTTATAAACGCCTAGTTCCAGGATATGAAGCACCAGTTATGCTTGCATATTCTGCTCGTAACCGTTCTGCATCAATTCGTATCCCAGTTGTTACTAGTCCTAAAGCGCGACGTATTGAAGTTCGCTTCCCAGATCCAGCAGCTAACCCATACTTAGCATTTGCTGCTCAGTTAATGGCTGGTTTAGACGGCATTATCAATAAGATTCATCCAGGTGATGCCATGGATAAAAACTTATATGACTTACCACCAGAAGAGTCTAAATTAATTCCTCAGGTTGCGGGGTCACTTGAAGAAGCACTTAATGCATTAGATGCAGATCGTGAATTCTTAACACGTGGTAACGTATTTACTAACGATACTATTGATGCATACATTGATTTAAAACGTCAAGACGTTGATCGTGTACGTATGACACCACACCCAGTTGAGTTTGAAATGTACTATAGTCTATAAACTATATAGTAATTTAACCTATCAAACCACCGTTAATTTGCGGTGGTTTCTAATCAGGACGGAAAACCAACGATGACATTTAATAATGAATCTGATGCTAATCTTGTTCTCGATTCTATGATTACAAGTATTTTATTACTTGATACTAAACTTAATATTTTGTATGCCAATATTGCTGCGCAGCAATTATTAGCACAAAGTTCAAAAAAATTATTAGAAAGTTATCTTCCTGATTTGCTGGGATACTTTTCTTTAGATATAGATTTAATGCTCAGTACATTAGAGCAAAATCAAGGTTTTACAGATAATGAAGTCAATTTAGTTATCAATAATGAATTGCATATTTTAACATTGACCGCTCAACTATTAGTTAATGGACAGATTTTAATTGAAATGACTCCATTAAATAGCCATAAACGTCTTAGCCAAGAACAATTGCAACAAGCTCAACAGAGTGCTGCTCGTGAATTAGTTCGTGGACTAGCTCATGAAATTAAAAATCCACTAGGAGGGCTTCGAGGCGCTGCTCAATTATTATCACGTGAACTACCTAAAAATGAATTGCAAGATTACACAAAAATTATTATTGAACAAGCGGATAGGTTAAGAAATCTGGTGGATAGGTTATTAGGCCCACAGCAACGATTACAGCAAAAAGAACAAAGTATTCATCAAGCAATAGAACGTATCTATGCTTTGCTGTGTTTAGAAAAGACAACCAATATTAAAATTCTGCGTGATTATGATCCAAGCTTACCTGATTTTATTCATGACTCTGAACGAATAGAGCAGGTAATTTTAAATATTGTTCGTAATGCTTTGCAAGCTATCGGGTCAAATATAGGTACAATTACGATCAGAACACGGACAGCTTTTCAAGTTACTTTACATGGACAACGTTATCGGTTATGTGCACGGATAGATATTGAAGATAATGGACCTGGTGTGCCTATTCATATACAAGACACACTTTTTTATCCAATGGTGAGTGGTTATGAAGGAGGAACAGGTATCGGGCTTTCCATTGCACATAATATTGTTGACCAACATCATGGAAAAATCGAATTTAACAGTTGGCCTGGACATACAGAATTCTCGGTATATTTACCAATTAAACAATGAGGTAAGTTAAAATGAATGTTTGGATTGTTGATGATGATAGCTCAATTAGATGGGTGTTAGAAAAAGCTCTAAAAAATGCCCATTTTACTTGTGTTAGCTTTGCGACGGGACAAGAAGTCATTGATGCATTAACCACACATGTGCAAAAACCTGCTGTATTAATTTCGGATATAAAAATGCCAGGATTAGATGGATTAACTTTACTTCATTATGTCAAAGAACATGAACCCAATTTACCGGTGATCATAATGACTGCACATTCTGATCTTGATGCAGCAGTGAATTCCTATCAGAAAGGAGCTTATGATTACATCCCCAAACCTTTTGATGTTGATGAGGTTATTCAGCTTGTTGAACGAGCCATATTACAAAATCAACGTGACAAGTCACATCATCGTGTTACAACCAAAGCCTCTACAAGCATTATTGGCGAAGCACCTTCAATGCAGGAAGTTTTTCGTATTATTGGTAGGCTTTCTAAATCATCAATTAGTGTATTAATTAATGGTGAATCGGGAACGGGGAAAGAGTTAGTAGCTAAAGCACTACATACCCATAGTCCACGCTCACAATCACCTTTTATTGCGCTAAATATGGCAGCCATACCTAAAGATCTTATTGAGTCAGAACTTTTTGGTCATGAAAAAGGGGCGTTTACTGGTGCAGTTCAAATTAGGCACGGAAGGTTTGAACAAGCGAATGGTGGTACATTATTCCTAGATGAAATTGGTGATATGCCTCTTGATGTTCAAACCAGATTATTAAGGGTGCTTGCTGATGGGCAATTTTATCGTATTGGCGGTTATTCACCTGTCAAAGTAGATGTTCGTATTATCGCAGCTACTCATCAAGATTTACAAGCTAGGGTTCGTGAGGGGAAATTTAGAGAAGATCTTTTTCATCGTTTAAATGTAATTCGTATCTTATTGCCACCGCTACGCGATCGAACTGAAGATATACCAAAACTATCAGAACATTTTTTACATACAGCAGCAAAAGAATTGGGGGTAGAAAGTAAAGTGTTTAGTTCGGAAGCTTTAAATGTTTTATGTCGCTTTAATTGGCCAGGTAATGTTCGTCAACTTGAAAATATTTGTCGCTGGGTTACCGTAATGTCTTCAAATAAAGAAGTTATAGTTCAGGACTTACCGCCAGAATTATTGCAATTATCGTCAACTAAAACAGTTGTTGCAAATGAAAAAACCACATTGCCTACAAGCCACTTTTCTCAACAAGAAGTTGATTGGAAGGTATTGCTGGAACAATGGGCAAAGCAAGCATTAGTAGATGGTAAAACAGGAATTTTGACTGAAGCAATAAATGATGTTGAACGAATCTTATTAAGAAGTGCGCTTGATTTTACTCGAGGCCATAAACAAGATGCTTCTCATCTGCTAGGCTGGGGGCGAAATACCTTAACTAGAAAACTTAAAGATTTATCCCTTGATCACACTAAACAACTCTAATTATCAATATTAATTATGCTATCGAATAAAAATCGATAGCTTTTTAATCCGTTCATTTCAGAGTTATTTAATCTATTTCTTATCACATATTAGTTTTTTAAACATTTAAAGTACATTGAATAGAACAAAATTTTTAGTTACAATCATGATGTAAATGATAATTATTATAATTATCGTTTTTGTTTTTTTACTTGGCTGATAATTAGGAGTTACAATGTATTCATATATCAAAGTGAAATTTTTAGTTTTACTTGCTGTTTTGCTTGTTTTGGTTGGATGTGACAATAAAAAAGAACAGCAAACTTCTGCAAATACACTTATCATTGAACATGCTCAAGGTAAAACTAATCTGCCTGAAAATCCTAAAAAAGTTGTTGTTTTTAATACTGCAACACTTGATATCATGGACGCATTAAATATTCCTGTGACGGCTGTGCCTCAATCAGATGTGCATTATCCAACTTTTTTATCTAAATATGAGCGCAAAGACTACACTAATGTGGGCACTTTATTTGAGCCTAATTATGAAGTTTTAAGTTCAATTCAGCCAGATGTTATTGTTGCTGGAGGTCGTGCTACTGATGCTTATAAAAAATTGAATGATATTGCTCCGACGATTTCTTTAGATATTGACCCAAATAACTTTTTAATCAGTTTAACTCAAAGAACAGAACAATTAGGCTCAATCTTCAATAAACAAAATGAAGCTAAGAAACTTATTGTCGATTTTAATCAAAAAATCGAACAATTGAAAACTAAGACAACTACGGCTGGCACAGCACTTGTGATTATGGTTAATGGCGGTAAAATGTCGGCTTATGGTTCAAAATCTCGTTTTGGTTTTGTGTTTGATGTACTTGGTTTTCAGCCTGCAACCACTTTCCAAGAAGCTGGTCGTCATGGTAATGCAGTTACCTCTGAATTTATTTTGAGTGTTAATCCGCAGTGGATATTTGTGTTAGATAGAGATAATGCAATTGGTAATAAAGAAGCTCAGTCTGCACAACAAGTACTTGACAATGAATTGATCCGAAAAACTGCGGCATGGCGACAAAACCATATCGTTTATTTAGATTCTTCTTCCATGTATATTGCTGGTGGTATCCAAACCTATAGCCATTTGATGGACCAAATAGATGCCGCTTTGCAAAGTGAACCAGCACATTAATGTAAAACATGATTAAATCATTTTATTTTATTGCAGGCATGTTCATTTTATTGATCATGACTGCAATAAGTTTATTTATTGGTGCAGGGCATGTGACACTATTTGATTTATGGTCAGATAGCAATATGCGTGAGATTTTTTTTGTAAGCCGTATTCCTAGAACTGTTGCCTTATTGTTAGCTGGTAGCGCCATGAGTGTTGCAGGTTTGATTATGCAATTATTAACACAAAATCGATTTGTTGAACCCTCTTTAGTTGGCACTACTCAATCGGCTAGTCTTGGCTTATTAGTTATGATGGTTCTAGCTCCTGGCGCTAGTGTTATGACTAAAATGGTTGTTGCTAGCCTATTTGCTATGATTGGCACAATGATATTTATGGCGATTTCTCGAAAGATTATTTTAAAGTCAGCAATAATGGTACCTCTTATTGGCATTATGTTAGGTGCAGTTATTAGCGCTATTACTACATTTTTTGCCATGTATTTTGATTTATTACAATCACTTGGTGGTTGGGAATCAGGTGATTTTTCAGCTATTTTAAAAGGCCGTTACGAATTATTATGGTTGGTGGGTGGTTTGACATTACTTGCTTGTTGGTGTGCGGATCAGTTTACTGTAGTTGGCTTGGGGCGTGATTTTTCTATTAATGTAGGGCTTAACTATCGTCGTGTTATGTTTACAGGGCTTATTGTTATTGCATTAATTGGCGGTATTGTCGTTGTAGTTGTTGGAGTTTTACCATTTTTAGGATTGATTGTACCAAATATTGTTAGTTTATTATTTGGAGACAATGTTCGTAAAACCATGCCATGGATCTGTTTGTTTGGTAGTGGATTAGTTTTAATTTGCGATATTATTGGGCGTGTAATTCGCTATCCTTTTGAGATCCCCGTGAGTGTTATTCTTGGCGTAGTTGGCGCTATTATTTTTTTAATATTGTTGAGTCGAAAACGTCATGTTAGTTAATCAAAAACGCCATATTTTGTGTCAAAAAAGAGTTCTTTTATTGTTAATTATTGCTCTAGTTTGCATAATATGTTTTATGACTTTCAACCTTAAAGGCAATATTAGCTATATTTTGAAGCATCGAACGTGGGTAATGCTAACTATGATTTTAGTCGCTTTTTCGGCTGCGACATCAACACTGCTTTTTCAAACAGTTACCAACAATCGGATATTAACACCTTCTATTATGGGATTTGAATCACTATTTGTACTTATTCAAACAGTTGTAATCTTTTGTATTGATTCACAAGGTATTCCTTATATTGGTATTATTGGTAAATTTGTATTCGAATCACTTTTATTAATTCTATTCTCTTTATTTTTATATCGAGGTTTGTTTACTAGAATCAAGAAAAATTTACATTTGGTATTATTAATAGGAATTATTTTAGGCACATTATTCCGTAGTTTTTCTAATCTATTGCAACGCTTGATGACCCCGTCTGAATTCGCTGTGCTTCAAAGTCGTATTTTTGCTACATTTACACGTGCAGAGCCTATATTGATTATCTTTTCGTTAGTAATAGTAGCTATTGTTGGTCTATTTTTATGGCAAATGCGATTTAAATTTGATGTACTTGCGTTGGGTCGGGATAATGCAATCAATTTGGGTATCGATTATCAAAAAAGTGTCACTATTATATTATTGCTAGTTTCAGTTTTAGTGTCAGTGTCAACGGCATTAGTCGGTCCATTCACTTTTTTGGGGCTTTTAATTACTAATTTAGCTTATAGTATTAGTGGATCAAGCCAACATCGTTTTTTATTGCCTACTGCTTTTTTGTTAGGTGTTATTTTTCTGGTCGGTGGACAAATGTTTTTAGAGCGAGTATTAAATATGGTTGGTGCATTATCCATTGTCATTGAATTCATTGGTGGTTCTTTGTTTATCTTCTTATTATTAAAAAAGGTTCCAAAGTGATAAAAATTGATAATGTTAGTAAAAACTATCAAACAGTATCTGTATTAAAAAATGTCAACGCGACGATTTCACAAGGTGGAATTACTGCTATTATTGGTCCAAATGGGGCGGGGAAATCGACGCTATTATCAATTATAAGTCGTCTTCTATTAGCTGATGAAGGACAAGTTAAAATTCAAAATATGGATGTTGTTAATACGCCAAGTGATAAACTTGCCACTTATTTATCAGTATTGAGACAAGAAAACCGTTTTACCAGTAGATTGTCTGTTTTTGAACTAGTTGGATTTGGGCGTTATCCTTATACCAAAGGGCGTTTAAATGCTGATGATTATAACCATATTTATCGAGCGCTCGATTTTTTAGATCTTACTGAATATAAAGACCGCTTTTTAGATGAATTATCTGGTGGTCAACGGCAACGAGCTTATGTTGCTATGGTGTTATGTCAAGATACTAAATATGTATTACTTGATGAACCACTCAATAATCTTGATATGAAACATGCTGTTGCCATGATGAAACAATTGCGCCGCGCAGCCGATGAGCTGGGTAAAACCATTGTGATTGTTATTCATGATATCAACTTTGCATCCGTATATTCAGATTACATCTTAGCGATGAAAAATGGTGAGTTAGTTTATCAAGGAACCCCAGAACAGATTATGAACTCAGTTATTTTAGAAGATGTCTTTGAAACCACTGTTAAAATAGAAAAAGTTCATTCTCAAAATATCGCAATTTATTACTAATTGCGCCATAAATAAACACAAATGATGACAAAGTATTACCTATATTAAATAATAGCAAAACTTAGAATAGGTAAAGCATGTTTTATTGGTATTATTTGGGGTTTAGAAAATAATGGATATTCCAATATTATTAAATTTGCCAGTAAGCCAATTGTGCCTTGATGATATTTAATAATATTAAATTAAAAATTTATAGAGATGTTAATTTTCAATATACAAATAATTATCGCATGCAATATGTCGGAATGGTTTTCAATTAATATTTAAAAACATAAATGACCAAACGGAATTTAGCAACTTCCTTTGTGCTTCTTATAATTTGCTCACGTAACTTTCTTAATGTTCTTGAAATATTAAATGGTTATTTTATAAAATGCTTTAGCTATAACGTTGAGCATGAAAGTTTACATTAATCCATATGAATCATATTTATATTTGACGTTAATTCTCTACAAAATTATAAAACTACATAATGGAAAATATTTATAATAAATCTAAAAATTTTAATTAAAATAAAAGAATAAAAAGTTAGATCCAGATCACATATTGTTTATTAATAGAAATAATTTATTGGATAATTAATGTTAATCTATTCATTATTGCAGAATTGATTCATAAAAGGATTTAGATTTGCTGAGTCATTTTAGTCGACCCAACATTTTAACCCAGAGGTATTTATTATATGTTTCATTTAGTTAAAGAAGATATCCATTTAAATGAACAAGCAACCAATAAAATTGAGGCAATTAAGAAGATTGCCGCAGCATTAACTAGTACTGGTTTTGTCGAAGAAGGATATGTTGAGGGGATGCTTGAGCGTGAAGATCAAGCTGCAACTTATTTAGGTATTGGTATTGCGATACCGCATGGTACACCTAAAACTCGCCATTTAGTTAAAAAAACAGGCGTTCAAGTATTCTGCTTTCCTGAAGGTGTAGAATGGGGAGATGATGGAGAAAAAGCTTATCTTGCTATAGGTATTGCTGCGAGCTCTGATGAGCATTTAGAGCTACTTCGACAATTGACACATGTTCTTGGTGCCGATGGGGTAGAGGAACGAATCAGAAAAATTCAATCTGCTGACGAAGCAGTTGCCATTTTAACAGGAAAAATAAGTCCAGAAGATAGTCAATTTGTTGTAAATGAATCATCATTATTATTAGATATTTCTGCTGATAGTTTATCCACACTACAAGCATTAAATGCATCGCGTTTAAAACAACAACATGCAGTAGATTCAAGCTTTCTCGTAAATGTTTTAGATAGTAGACCAAGTTATTTAGGTAGTGGTGTTTGGTTAAACGATAGCAAAGAAGGGAATTTGAAAAATGCGATTGCAATTAGTCGTACTGTCAGCAATTTGAGTGAAGAAGGAAATCCCGTCAAAATGCTCATTACCATGTCTGTTGTAGATGATTCTGTTTCAGACATTATTGAACATTTGGCATCATTAACATTCAACCAAAAATTGGAACACCTACTGACTGCCAATACTGAAAAACTAATAAGTTTACTTACCTCAGGTTGTGCTGAAATATGCACTGAAACCAATAATACAAATATTGAGCATACTTCACCGAACATATCAACGACAACAACTGCTAATAATATTTTGTGCCGTGAATTTGTCGTACCAAATGAGAACGGATTACATACTCGTCCGTCATCTGTACTAGTTAAATTAGTCAAAGAGTTTAGTAGTAAAGTAACAGTCGCAAATCTTGATGGAAAAGGAGAACCAGTCAGTGCTACTAGCTTAATGAAAATTGTTGCACTTGGTGCTAAAAAGGGTAGTCGATTACAATTTACAGCAGAAGGTGATGATGCTGCACAAGCGCTTGATGCTATTGGTAAAGCTATTGAAAGCGGTTTAGGTGAGGGGGTTTAAATGACTTATCGTATTGCAACAATTACTTTAAATCCTGCTTATGATCTATTAGGTTTTTGCCCTAAAGTTGAACTTGGTGATGTTAATTTAGTTCAAACTAACGCTTTGCTAGCAGCGGGTAAAGGTATCAATGTTGCCAAAGTATTATCTGATCTTGGTATTAAATTAACGGTTGGTGGATTTTTAGGTAAAGAAAATCGTGATGGTTTTAATTTATTATTTGATTCACTAAATGTTGTTGATAAATTTCAAACCATCGATGGTCGTACACGTATTAACGTTAAACTAACTGAAGAAAATAACGAAGTAACAGACTTAAACTTTTCAGGTTTTACTATTAGTGATCAAGATTGGCAAACTTTTGTTACCAATTCATTAGAATGGTTAAAAAACATTGATATGGTAGCCATTAGTGGTAGTTTGCCAGTAGGAGTATCTCTTGAGAAATTCACTGAATGGATGAAGCAAGTTAAAGCTATTTGTCCTAAGGTGGTATTTGATAGTAGCCGTGAAGCTTTAATCGCAGGGCTTAAAGCTAAACCTTGGTTAATTAAACCAAATGATAAAGAGCTTGAAATGTGGGTAGGGAGAAAATTATCCACATTGTCAGAAATTAAAACCGCAGCCATGGAACTTATTGATAGAGGGGTAGAAAACGTAGTAATTTCATTAGGAAGTAAAGGTGCTTTATGGGTAACAAAACATGAAGCATGGCTAGCCAAGCCGCCTAAATGCAAGGTGGTTAGCACGGTTGGTGCTGGTGATTCAATGGTCGGTGGTTTACTGTATGGTTTACTAACTAATCAATCAATTAAAGACACCTTAGTATTTGCATCAAGTATTGCCGCTTTATCAGTTGAACAAGCAGGTGTTGGTATCTCAGACCGCCAAGCGGTTACCAACATGTTGGAAAAAATTGAAATAATCGCGGGATAGGAGTATTCATGAATATATACATTATTGAAGGCAGTAATGCAGGCCCAGTTAACGGGCGCTTAGCTAAAGCGGAATTAGCGTTAGCAGCTAATTCTTTAAATTTAAATATTGTTGATAATGCAACATCAGCTGATACCATCATTTCTGTTGGTAGTGGTAATATTAGTGAAAAATCAGTTATTGGCAAAAAAATTTATATAGTAAGTGATTTCAATGAAGTTTTTGCTGATCCTAAAAAAATCTTGAATGAAGCACAAAGTAAAGCAACTGTTTATGAACAATCAGCTAATACTACTATTGCTTCTATCCCAAATAATGGTCAAAAACGTATTGTTGCGGTAACCGCATGTCCAACAGGTGTTGCTCACACCTTTATGGCGGCAGAAGCGATTGAAGAGGAAGCCAAAAAACGTGGATGGTGGTGTAAGGTTGAAACACGTGGCTCAGTTGGTGTCGGTAATGAATTAACACCAGAAGAAGTGGCTTCAGCCGATGTTGTAATTGCGGCTTGTGATATTGATGTTGATTTGAGTAAATTTGCAGGTAAAAAACTTTATCGCACCAAAACAGGTCCAGCTCTGAAAAAAACAGCGCAAGAATTTGATAAAGCATTTGAAGAAGCAACAGTTTATCAGCCAATAGCAAACTCCTCAACAGCTAAGGCAAATAATGATAAAAAAGGTGTCTATCAACATCTATTAACGGGTATTTCTTACATGTTACCAATGGTGGTTGCTGGCGGTTTGATTATCGCTCTATCATTTGCATTAGGTGAGTTTAAAGAAGTAATAAATAACCAAGGTGTTTTGGTTAAAACTTTAGTGGGTGAACCTCATCTAGCTCAAATTGGTGAACTTGCTTTTTCATTGATGGTACCATTACTTGCTGGATATATTGCTTATTCGATTGCCGATAGACCTGGTTTAGTACCAGGACTTGTCGGTGGTTTACTTGCGGTATCGACTGGCGCAGGATTTTTAGGTGGTATTATTATTGGTTATTTTGCTGGTTATTTAGCAATGTGTATTTCTAAATATTTGCCATTACCAAAAACTCTTGAAGCATTAAAACCTATTCTTATTGTGCCATTATTTGCAACATTAATAACAGGGTTAGTCATGCAGCTTATTTTTGCTACACCTATTGCATGGATTATGATTCATTTAGATGTATGGTTAAGATCAATGGGTACCACGAACGCAATTCTTTTAGGGGCTGTTTTAGGCGGTATGATGTGCACTGATATGGGAGGACCTATCAATAAAGCAGCGTATTTGTTTGGGACAACATTAATTTCATCACATCAATATATGCCAATGGCAGCTGTTATGGCTGGTGGCATGGTTCCACCTTTAGCAATGGGGATTGCGACACTTATTGCACGCAAAAAATTTGCTAAAACTGAACAAGAAAGTGGTAAAGCTTCATTGGTATTAGGTTTATGTTTTATATCTGAAGGGGCAATTCCATTTGCTGCGCGCGATCCATTACGTGTTATTCCATGCTGTATTATTGGCGGTGCTATTACTGGTGGCATGGCGTTAGCCTTCGGTTCAACATTAATGACACCACATGGAGGGTTATTTGCTTTAGCGATTCCAGGTGTGGTTAAACCAGTTGGAGGTTACTTATTATCTATCGTTGTTGGTGCCGTTATTGCTGGTGTTGCTTATGCATTTATTAAACAGCCAGAATCGGAAGCTACAGCTGTCGCTTAATGTTTGTTAATAATATAAGAAAAAGCGCCATCAAGTGATGGCGTTTTTATATAATATGACATTTAAGCTATTTTTTTACCCAGCGCTGTAAATCTTTAGGGATAAAATGATCCATTCGTTGTAGTATAGTTTGATGATCTTCCGAAACAATTAATGTTTTATAAAAACTATCTCGAACAAAACCTTCATTCACTGCATGTTGCAAAAAATTAAGCATTGGTTGCCAAAATTCTAACACATTAAATAATGCAACGGGCTTTTCATGATAACCTATTTGCATTGCTGTCCAAACTTCAAAAAGTTCTTCTAAAGTTCCCGTTCCTCCTGGCATAGCAATAAAACCATCAGCCAATTCCGAAAGTCTTGCTTTGCGTTGATGCATATTATCCACTACTTCTAAACGAGTGGTACCGTGGTGTGCTGTTTCAGCCTTGACTAAATGTTCAGGAATAATACCAATCACCTCACCACCATGAGCAAGTGCTGCATTAGCAATAATCCCCATTAAACCTTTATTACCACCACCATAGATTAAACGCCTATTTTGCTGAGCTAATATTTTACCTAATTGTTCGGCATATACTCGATATTCTGGACGGATTCCTTCACTCGCACCACAAAAAACACAAATATTTTTTTTCATAAAACATATTCTAGCAATTGTTAAATTGATTCTCTATTTTAACATAATTTGTTTACAAGATGAGCAATTGGTTTTATTTAGTATTTTTACGATTGACAGAATAACTATAGATGGTTAATATTCTGTCCGTTGACTGTTCCTCCATAGTTCAGTCGGTAGAACGGCGGACTGTTAATCCGTATGTCACAGGTTCAAGTCCTGTTGGAGGAGCCAACTTTCCTAATTCCAATATTTTAACTCCTGCTTATGGCAGGTTTTTTTTTCCTCTACAAACAATATTTTTTAGCCGTTAATTTTTAGATAGCAAGGCTGATTTAATAGGTCTATAATTCAATCATGAGTCCGACAATATGGTTAAATTATGAAGGTTAATATAGTCATTGCAGTCATTCTAACTGCCGCTAGTTTATTTTGTCTCGCTGCTGAACATACTCCACATTGGGGCTACGAAGGGCAAGAAAAACCCGAAAATTGGGGAAAACTTTCGCCTGATTTTTCAACTTGTGAAAATGGCAAAAATCAATCTCCTATCAATATACAGCATGTGCTTAAAACCCATCATAGTGAACTGAGTCTTACTTTCGAATCTGGCAAACAAGAAATGATAAACAATGGTCATACTGTGCAAATCAACATTACAGGGCAAAATACGTTAATTTTAGATGATGAAACTTTTACCTTGCAACAATTTCATTTTCATTCGCCAAGTGAGAATGAAATTAACAGCAAGCATTACCCAATGGAGGCACATTTTGTTTATCAAAACGAAAATGGCGATCTGACTGTTATGGCTTTAATGTTTAAAGAAGGTAAAACCAATTTAGAATTGGAAAAAGCATGGCACCAAATTCCAATATCGGTTGATGATAGTATTTTATTAGATAGGACAATTGATATTAAAGTATTATTACCAGAAGTATTGGATTTTTACCGTTTTAGTGGTTCACTTACCACACCACCATGTACAGAGGGTGTAAGATGGATTGTTTTAGAACATGAAAGTAGTGCTTCAAAAGAACAAATTGAAAAATTCCACTCAATCATGCATCATGATAATAACCGGCCAGTTCAGCCTCTAAATGGTAGGATTATCATTGATTAAGAAACCTGTTTGGCTTTACGAACATAATCAAGCTATTTATTACTTGCTCAAAACTTGATTTTTGCTAAATGGTGAGCAAACGGTAATTTTCTTTTAATCTTCTATTATGTAAATGTTAGGACTACTATTCGAGCAAAGGATATGATAACCGATGTTTATTCACTTTTATTATGGTTGACACGGTTATCTTTAAAAAATTATATGATTATTTAGGTAAATAATCTGTACCAAAATAGTGATAACGACAAGCTTTAATTGGTAACATATGTAATTTATTACCAAATGGCGTATCAACATAATTAATTTTGATGATAAAAAGTTATCTTTATTTATCTCATCATTTTGGGGCATAACAACTTTACCTTATAAACTTATGTTTACTCCTTTTATTTGATAAGGCAAACTTAAGCTATCTAAGTTGGATTAATTTAATCCAGCATCAAATTCTTTTAGAATAAAATAACAAATAAGCATATTTATATAATTATCAATCATATATAGGAATGGTTGTAATATAAAAACAATTATTTACCTAATCGCTTATAAAGTCTTTCTGGGCGACCAATTTTTCCGTGATTAAGTTCGACTGTTAATAGTTTTATCTGTACACAATATTCAAGGTATCGTCTAGCTGTAGTTTTACTGATTTTTGCTTTTTCAACAATTTCATCAACAGTTTGAGGCTTATTGGTTTGCATAAAAAGATCCTTAACTTTTTGTAAAGTGATTTCTTCAATGCCTTTTGAGTGTCGATTCATATCAACAAAATCTTTAGTTTGCAAATTAAATAGTTCATCAATTCTACGTTGATTAACATGTTTTTGTAGACTTTGCCGATATAAGAAAAGTTCAAAACGCTCTAAAGAGTGTTTCAATCTTTGATAAGAAACGGGTTTAATTAGGTAATCAAAAGCGCCATAACGAATTGCTTTACTGCAAGTATCCATATCGCTTGCTGCGGTAATAAAAATTACATAACAATCTAAATTATTATTAAGGATATATTCAAATAGATCGATGCCCTTACCATCAGGTAAATAGTTATCTAGCAAAATTAGCGTTGGCTTAAGTTTTTCAATCATAATTTTTGCTTCGGCAAGATTCGATGCAATACCTATAACTTTAACCTTGGTATCTTTTTGAATAAATTCAGCATTTAGCTCAGCTAAAAGGGGTTCATCTTCAACAATAAGTGCTCTAATGATGTCATCTTTTATTTCATTCATACTTTACTCATCCTATTTAGGTATAAAAACAGAAAAAATGGTCCCATAGGGTTTATTATCTTCAAATATAATATAACCATTTGCTTTCTTGATATAAGTCGAAACAAGATGCAGGCCAATACCATGCTCTTTAGTATCTTGGGAGGTAACACCTGGCTCGAAAATTGAATCACGGATACTATCATCGATACCACAACCTTGATCACTCACCTCAAGCACAATTTCATCAGTTGCATCGCTTAAATATAGATAAATTGTTTTATCACCAAGATTATTTTGCAAACTGGCATTAAATGCATTATCTAGTAAATTACCTAAAATTGACATAAATTCTGTTTCGGTTATTAGATCGGGTAAAGCAGTTAATTGGCAAGCAGGATCGAACACTAATTTTAAACCAATTTCATGTGATTTAGAATATTTACCAATTAATAAACCGCATACAGCGGGAACTTTAAAATGCTGAGTAATAAAATCTAAATTATTTTGATTGTCAGTTGAATGTAATGCAATAAACGATTGTGCTTCATCATAACGCTTCATACAAATTAATCCGGATAAAGTTGCCATCCAGTTAAGATGCTCATGTCTTAAGGCTCGTAAATTATCCACATATTGAGTAACTTGGGTTAACTGCATACTCAATAAATTGATCTCATCAAAGTTACGGAAAGTAATTACCCAGCCTTGAATTTTATCATCAACAATTATCCGTATACGGTTAGCAATCACAACAATATGATTAAACTGGCAAATATGGTCATGAAGATCCTTAGTTTCTTTATCTTCACCATAAAAAATATCTGTCGATTGAATAAAATCACTCAAATCATGATTAGGCAATGCTTCATCACTCACTTTAATACCTAAAATATTTCTTGCTGATTGATTAATATTTATAATTTTATAATTAAGATCGATAGCAATAACACCCTCAAAAATTGACGCCATGATGGATTTTTGTGTTTTGACTAATAACGCAATTTCTTTGGGTTCTAAATTAAACATCTGTGTTTTGATTGCTTTTGAAAAACAAAATGAAAAGATGAATAAAGCAAAAAATAAAAAAGAACAGAAAAAAATAAAAGGTATAAATTGTGTTAGATGTATAGCGTAGATATCATCTATCATATAACCGACAGAAACAATCCCAATAACTTTACCTTGATCTACAATAGGTGCTTTACCTCGTAATGCTAAACCAAGCGAACCTTCGCTAATAGTAATACTGCTATTACCATTAAGTACTTCCTGATTATCTCCTCCAATCATTGGTGAGTATAAAGGACTGTTAGCCGTATGAAATAGACGATGAGCATTAGCATCACCTATAACAATATAACTAGCATCACTTTGTTGAAAAATATCAATAATAAAATCGGCTATTTTATTTGTATTCTTTTCTTTAACGTATTTGATTAAGCTTGGTACAACGGCTAATTCTTTTGCTTGAATTTGGGCTTTTTCACCTAAACTTCGATATAAATTTGTTTCTGTTGTATTCCAAATATAGCTTTGCAGTAGAGCAAGAATTATCAAGGAAAAGAGCAAAAGAGAACCAAATAACTTAGTAGTAAATGAGAAGTGAATTTTTTTTCGCATTTTTACATTTACTTTTCAAATTAAAATAAGAATGAGTGTATCATAGCATTAAAAAACATAGATCCTTTAAAACCATAAAAACCATAGTTAAAATATGATTTAAATCACAAAATTTATGTCAATCTTTTGTCAAGATACGCGCCAATCAAATTCGAGAAAATCAAATTATTTTGGAGAAAAAAAACATATGGTGGATTTCAATTCAATTGGAAAAACGCATAATGAAAAAGAATCAAAGGTTAAGCACTTTGAAGAAAAACAAATAGGCTGGCCATATAACTGGTGGCGATTTATGGACAATTATAAAATTGGTGTAATTCCGCTTCCTTTATTTATAATTGCTGGTATCCTTATTTTCGCTGAAGTTCTGGTTACTGGTAAATTACCTAGCGAAATTGTTGTTATGATAGTAACTTGTGCTTTCTTTGGTTTCCTTTGTGGTGAAATCGGGAAGCGTTTACCGATTGTTGGCAAGATGGGGGCAGCGGCTATTTGTGCTACTTTTATTCCATCTGCACTAGTATATTACAATATTCTTCCAACATCGGTTGTTGAAGCAACAACTAAATTCTATAAAGATACACATATTCTTTACTTATACATCTGTTGTATCATTGTTGGTAGTATTATGAACATGGATAAGAAAACCCTTATTCAAGGTTTCTTAAGAATCTTTGGTCCAATGGTATGTGGTGAGATTGTTGGAATGTTAGTTGGTGTTGGTGTTGGTTATTTACTTGGTTTAACACCGTTTGAAACATTTTTCTTCTTAGTATTACCGATTATGGCTGGTGGTGTTGGTGAAGGTGCAATTCCACTTTCAATCGGATATGCTTCAATTTTAGGTATGGAGCAAGGTGAAGCGCTTGGTCGTGTGTTACCAATCGTAATGTTAGGTGGTTTAACCGGTATTATCTGTGGTGGTATTCTTAACCGTATAGGTAAAATTTATCCACACTTAACAGGTAACGGTCGACTATTACCAGCTGACGATGAAGTTACCGATAAAAAAGAAGCTAAAACTGAATCTATTATTGATGTAACAACTTTTGCTTCAGGTGTATTATTAGCGGCTATTCTGTATATGGTTGGTATGATTGGCCATAAGGTAACAGGTATTCCAGCACCAGTAGGGATGCTATTTGCAGCGGTTTTTGTTAAACTAATATCTGGAGTTTCACCTAAAGTATTGAGTGGTTCACAAGTTGTTTACAAATTTTTCCAAACGTCTGTAACCTATCCAATTTTATTTGCGGTAGGTGTGGCAATCACTCCGTGGGAAAGAATTGTTGAAGCATTCACAATTACAAATTTAGTTGTTATTGTTTGTACAGTAGTAAGCTTAGTAACCACAGGTTTCTTTGTAGCGAAAAAACTTGGTATGTATCCTGTTGATGCTGCAGTTATTTCATGCTGTCAAAGTGGCCAAGGCGGAACAGGTGACGTAGCGATCCTAACCGCAGCAGAACGTATGGAGTTAATGCCATTTGCACAAATCGCAACACGTATTGGTGGTGCAATAAATGTATCAGTGTCATTACTCATTCTCGGCAATTTCCTAGTATAGTTTTTAGAGTTATAAAAGAACAACCTTAGCTTTGACTAGGGTTGTTTGTTTTTATTTTTATAGTAACAATTAGCACAAACAGCTTTTAAGGAGTATTCATGAAGCTTGTAAGTTATCTTGTTTCTGGCAGAGCAAGTTTTGGTCTTCTTACTGACAACGGCATTGTTGACTTAGGTCAAAAGTTAGGCGATAAATATGTTGACCTAAAATCGTTGCTTGCAGATGATGAAGGTTTATCTATTGCCAAAACTTACCTTAATGCCTCAAGTGACATTAATGAACAAGACGTTACTTATTTACCTATTATTCCAAATCCAAACAAAATTTTATGTGTTGGAATGAACTATGCTGAAAAACGTGCAGAATTTAACGAAACAAGTTCAGCACCAACACTATTTGTACGTTTTCCTGATTCTCAAACTGGGCATAAAACAAATATTATCAAACCAGCTATTACAAATGAGTTAGATTACGAAGGTGAATTGGCGATTATTATTGGCAAATCATGTTTCCGAATTAAACCAGAAGACGCATTATCGCATGTAGCCGGCTATAGTTGTTACATGGATGGCTCCATCCGTGATTGGCAATATACTTGGTTTACTGCAGGTAAAAACTGGCCAAGTACAGGTGCATTTGGACCTTGTTTAACTACATCAGATGAAATTCCAGATCCAACAGTATTAACATTAGCGACATATTTAAATGATCAAGAAATGCAGCATGATTCAGTAAAAAACTTGGTTCATACAGTACCAGAATTAATTGCTTATATCAGCACTTTTACCCGATTATCACCGGGTGATGTAATACTTACAGGTTCACCTGGTGGAGTTGGTAAAAAGCGTAATCCACCGGTATTTATGAAAGATGGCGATAAAATCGAAGTTGAAATTAAAGGGATTGGTCGTTTAACCAATTATGTGGTAGCAGAAAAATAGGTGGCATCATGTATAATTTGGTCGATTTTTCAGTAGTAGATATATCTAAATCATTAGAAGAACGTGATCAGATAAAGCAATTATTAGCCTTATCGGATCTGGACTTAGATCCTCAAGTCGACACATTTATCATTGCCCGAATGGATAATAAAATTGTGGCTTGTGCAGGTCTAGATGATAATATTATTAAATGCGTTGCAATTGACCCAAATTATCGCGGGAATCAACTTAACTTAACATTGCTAGATAACGCCATTAAATATGCTAATGAACAAGGTCATTTTCATCTATTTTTATATACAAAACCTGAAAATATCGATTTTTTCAAAGGATGTGGATTTTATCCGATTGTTGAAATAAATGACCTAATAGTGTTAATGGAAAATACACCCGTTGGCATTAAACAATATTGCAAACAGCTTAGCGAACAGCGTAAAGATGGAGCCAAGATTGGCAGCGTTGTCATGAATGCCAACCCTTTTACTAAAGGTCATCAACATCTACTAGAATATGCAGCAAACCAATGTGATTGGTTACACGTTTTTGTGGTTAATGAAAATGTTTCGCTTTTTCCGTTTGATGTTAGATTACAGTTGGTGAAAGAAGGTTCCAAACACATAAAAAATGTTACAGTACATGCAAGTTCTTCATATATTATTTCAAGAGCAACATTTCCTACATATTTTTTGAAAGACAATGATAAGATCGATAGCGCATACATGGGAATCGATTTATTAATTTTCCGTAATTATATTGCCCCAACCCTTAATATTACTTATCGATTTGTTGGCACTGAACCATACAGTAAAGTCACTAATGCATACAACACATCAATGGGTTATTGGTTACAGGATGAAAAAGTTAGCGATTATCCAGTTATCACGTTGGTTGAAATACAACGTATTGTTGAAGGGCAAGATATCATATCTGCTTCTTTGGTAAGAAAGCTACTTGCTGCAGAGCAATATGAACAGGTAAAACGATTGGTTCCAGAAACCACTTGGAATTATCTAGCGGAAAATTTAGATTCAGTCAAAAAATTAATTCGTTCAAAAGGTAACTAAATGAAAATCAAAAAAGAAGCCATGGCAGGGACTCTCGAATCGAGCGATTTGTTAGTGAAAGTCATGCCAAATTCAGGAATCGAAGTTGTTATTAATAGTGATGTTAATAAACAATTTGGCGATCAAATACGAGCAGTTGTAGATCAAACTTTAAATGATCTTAACGTCACAGATGGTTTAATTATTATCGATGATAAAGGTGCATTAGATTGTGCTATTAAAGCAAGAGTACAGTGTGCAGTGTTACGAGGTGCTGAAGAAGAAAGCTTAGATTGGAGTAAATTACTATGAAAAAATTACGTCGAAGTATGTTATTTCTTCCGGGTGCAAATGCTGCAATGTTATCGACATCATTTGTATACAAACCTGATTCAATTATGTTTGATCTTGAAGATGCCGTTTCAATTAAGGAAAAAGATTCTGCGCGTTTATTAGTCGCACAAACTTTACTTCTTCCTATTTATAAAGAAAATGGTATTGAAACAGTTGTTCGAATCAACGCACTTGATACTCCATTTGGTTTAAAAGATCTTGAAGCTGTTGTTAGAGCTGGTGTCGATGTTGTACGTTTACCAATGACCAATAGCGCAGAAGATATCCACGAACTTGAAGCACACGTTGAACGAATCGAAAAAGAGTGTGGGCGTGAAGTTGGTAGCACTAAATTAATGGCAGCTATTGAATCTGCTCAAGGCGTTGTTAATGCAATTTCTATTGCTAAATCATCTCCACGTTTAATTGGTATTGCATTAGCGGCATTTGACTACCTTGTTGACATGCAGACTGAACGCGGTGACGGTACTGAACTATTTTATGCTCGTTGTGCTGTTTTACATGCAGCACGTGTAGCGGGAATTGATGCCTTTGATGTAGTATATTCAAATGTTAATGATGACGAAGGCTTCTTAAAAGAAGTCAGCCTAATCAAAAAACTCGGATATAACGGTAAATCACTTATCAACCCAAGACAAATTGAACTATTACATAACGCGTATGCCCCAACAGCAGCTGAAGTTGAAAATGCTCAAAAAGTCGTTGAAGCAGCTGAAGAAGGTGAAAGAAAAGGTCTTGGTGTGATTTCGCTAAACGGCAAAATGATCGATGCACCAATTATTGCTCGCGCTAGAAAGGTGATTGAATTAGCCAAATATTCCGGTGTACGTAAAGAAATTTGATAGGATTAAAAAATGACTACTTCTATAGATAAAAAAATTGATGATTTGCTTAAACAGCATCCTAATCTCAAGAATATTAAGCCTTTTGTTGATGCTAACGCAACAACACCATATTTAAAAGATGAGTCTAAATACACGCGCAAATTGTGTGATTCTATTGAACAAGCAATTAAAAAATGCGAATTACGTGACGGCATGACCATCTCTTTTCACCACGCTTTTCGTGAAGGTGATAAAGTTATTAACAAAGTAGTTGAAACGATTAGCAAATTAGGTATTAAAAATTTAACTTTAGCATCAAGTTCGCTACTAAGTTGTAACTCAGCATTAATTCCTCATATTGAATCAGGTGTTATAACTAAAATTTATACTTCTGGATTACGGGGAAAATTAGCGGATGCTATTTCACATGGTTTAATGGAAAACCCAGTCCATATTCATTCTCATGGCGGACGAGTAAAGCTAATCCAAAGTGGCGAAATTAATATTGATATCGCATTTTTAGCTGTATCAACTGCTGATGAACAAGGTAATGCAAACGGTGTATCAGGTAAATCACAATGTGGTGCACTAGGCTATGCCATGGTTGATGCTCAATTTGCTAAAAAAGTGGTATTACTGACAGAAGATATTGTTGGTTACCCTAATCACCCAGCAAGTATTCGCCAAGATCAAGTTGACTACATTGTGAAAGTTGATGAAGTAGGCGACCCAACAAAAATTAGTGTAGGTGCTGCGCGTATTACGAGTAACCCACGTGAACTAATGATTGCTCGTTACGCTGCAGATGTGATCGAGCATTCAGGTTATTTTAAAGATGGCTTCTCGATTCAAACAGGTTCTGGTGCGTCTTCAACAGCAGCAACCCGTTTTCTAGAAAATCGCATGCGTGCAAAAAATATCACAGCATCATTTGCGCTAGGTGGGATCACAGCAAGTATTGTTGATCTTCATGAAAAAGGCTTAGTTAAACGTTTATTAGATACTCAAAGTTTTGATGGTACAGCTGGGCAATCTTTAGGTAGAAATAAAGATCACATTGAAGTATCAACTAATGTTTATGCAAACCCAGCATCGAAAGGTGCAAGTGTTGATGAACTCGATGTTGTAATTTTAAGTGCTTTAGAAATTGACCTTGATTACAATGTTAATGTATTAACTGGTTCTGACGGCGTAATGCGTGGTGCATCTGGTGGTCATTGTGATACAGCGGCTGGTGCAAATTTAACAATTGTTGTTGCGCCACTTATCCGTAGCCGTATCCCAACTGTAATTAAAAAAGTGACAACATTAGTTACTCCAGGTGAAAGTGTTGATGTGTTAGTGACCGACCATGGTATTGCAGTTAATCCTAACCGTCCAGAAATTGCTGAACGCTTAAAAGCAGCAAATTTACCAGTGATGAGCATTGAAGAGCTGTATCAAAGAGCGGTTTCTTTAACAGGTGAACCCAAACCAATTGAATTTAAAGATAAAATTGTTGGAATTGTTCATTACCGCGACGGTTCAATCATTGACGTAGTGCGTGAAGTTAAAGACTAATCACAACCAAGTAATAGCCTAACATTGAACTAAACAATGTTAGGCTAGTGCGCTTTTATAACGAATAAAATGCTAATAAAATTTGATGATGGAACGCCAATAAGCCTAGAGCAAATGTTACTTGCCAAGGAAAAAAGGGTCGTTAACCAACAATCTGTACTGACGCTTTATCAGCACCCTATAATCTCACTAAGTTTAGTTATTCCTGGTGCTATAAAAAATAGTAGTGGTGCAAAATACCTTTTTAATGAAGCTATCAAAGCACTTCACAAATGCTTTTTAAAAAATAATATTACTATCATTGATGAAAAACATTATTGCGATATAACCGGTTATGAAGCCATATTTTCAATAA
Source organism: Gilliamella sp. Choc4-2 (assembly GCF_001690355.1). GTDB lineage: Bacteria > Pseudomonadota > Gammaproteobacteria > Enterobacterales > Orbaceae > Gilliamella > Gilliamella apicola_A. The sequence goes on along the minus strand of NZ_LZHG01000068.1, from coordinate 11,006 downwards.
ATTATTGTGCCGAAAAGCTAAAGCAATATTGCATTAATATTGAAAATAGCCACCCATTAGGACGATTATGGGATATTGATGTTATTGATCCAGTAACCAAAAAAAGCCTTTCTCGAGTGTTATTTGCAAATCAACCAAGACAATGCCTAGTTTGTGATGACATAGCAAAAGTTTGTGGGCGAGCAAAACGACACTCAATTAATGAAGTTTTTATTGCAATAGAAAAAAAGATACAAAACTTTCAGCAGTCATAAAAATATTCACTAGTTTTAAAACGTGCAACAACAATAAATCTACAGTAATTTTATGTCCAATAACAACCTAATTACTATCAAAAACAGGTTGAAGCTTTACTAAAAAAGTAATCGAAAGCTAATAAATTACGGATTGAAGTTATCACCTCAATCCTTATATATTATCCTCTGCAATATTTAAATTATGGCAAGAGCCTGCTCCAAATCAGCTAATAAATCATCAATATCTTCTAGACCAACTGAAATTCGTAATAACTGATCTGAAATACCTGCTGTTTCACGTGCTTTTGCACTAATTCCAGAATGTGTCATTGTCGCAGGGTGGCAAACAAGGCTTTCAACGCCACCTAAAGATTGCGCTAATGTGAAAATATTAAGTGCTTTTAAAAATTTTGGCATAATCTCAGGGTTGCCTGCTAATTCAAAGCTTAAAAGTGATCCAAACCCTTTTTGCTGTTTTTGGGCAATATCGTGTCCAATATTTGACGATAAAGATGGGTGATAAACTTTTTTTATCTTAGAGTGGTTAACTAAAAACTCTACAACTTTCTGAGCATTATCTTGTTGTAATCTTACTCTAGCGGAAAGAGTACGTAATCCACGTAACAAAAGATAACTATCGAATGATGAAGTCAGTGTACCAATATTATTAGCCCACCATAAAACATCGGAAGCAAGCTGCTGCTCTTTAAATACCAAAATGCCTGCCAACAGATCTGAATGACCATTTAAAAATTTAGTACAAGAATGAGTAACAATATCAGCACCAAGTTCCAATGGTTTTTGTAATATAGGCGTCATAAACGTATTATCGACTAAAACCAAAGCACCAATATTATGTGCTTGTTGCGCAATTTTTTGAATATCAACAACACGGAGCAATGGATTACTAGGCGTTTCAATCAATACTAATTTAGGATGTAAGCTGAGTGCTTCTTGCAAGGCCGCTGAGTCAGACTGATCAACAAATTTTACCTTAAAGTAACCTTTTTGGCTTAAACTATTAAAAAGGCGATAGCTACCACCATAACAATCATGGGGAGCAACAACTAAATCATTTGGCGTTAATAAAGCGACACTAACAAGGTGAATAGCCGACATCCCACAATTGGTTAAAATAGCATCTGCGCCGCCTTCTAATTGTGCGACAGTTTCTTCTACTAATCGCCGACTTGGATTTGATTTCCGCCCATAATCGAACTCCCTTGGTTTTGCAAATTCTTGATATCGATAACAAGTAGAAGGTGTAATGACTGGAACAACACTACCATACTGATCATCGGTATTTAACCCCCCACGAACAGCAATAGTACTCTGGTTTAGCTTAGCACATTGGCGTGAAATTTTAGATTGACTGACCATAATATCATTCCTAGAAAAGATTGCGTTTATTAAAACATCAGTTGTATAAGAATAGCACAATAAATAAGGACGTCAACATGTCTAGACGTCTAAGTATCTTGGCGTATAGATTGCAGCAAAATGAAAAAAACGCTAGAATTACCCACATGATTTGTAATGTAATTCGGTGAAAAAAATATGATGGAATGGAATGGTGAGTATATCAGCCCTTATGCAGAGCACGGCAAAAAAAGTGAGCAAGTAAAAAAAATCACAGTATCAATCCCTTTAAAAGTATTGAAAATATTGACAGATGAACGTACAAGACGACAAATTAATAACTTGCGCCATGCAACCAACAGTGAACTATTATGTGAAGCCTTTCTTCATGCTTACACAGGTCAACCATTACCATGTGATAAAGATTTACAAAAAGATCGCGAAGATGGAATACCAAGCCAAGCACAAAAAATGATGCGGGATTTAGGTATCAACCCAGATTTAATTGATGAATAAGATATTGCATTACAATTAGGCTAAAATTAGCTAATTTAATTTACAGAAAGCAAAAAGACGCATAAAGCGCCTTTTTTAACGAATGCCAACTGTACATTTGGGGAAATTATTTTTTACCGCCAACCATAGCAAAACGTTGTTTGAATTTATCGACACGTCCACCAGTTGCAACATCACGTTGTTTACCAGTATAGAACGGATGACATTCACCACATACGTCAAGGTGAATATCATGACCAATGGTAGAATGTGTTTTAATCACATTACCGCAAGAACAAGTTGCAGTAATTGCTTTATATTCTGGATGAATACCTTCTTTCATAATAAGCCTCTAAAGTTTGTTTGTATCGCTATATAAACGGCTATAGTAGCAAAATTTATACACCATACAAGTGTTAAAATAACATGATAAGATCGCAAATTATACGACCAATAGCCATGATAATCAAGTAGTAAAAACTAATTAAACAGACAACTGACCGATTGTCACTTGTAACTCAATCCTTTCACCATTTCGCAAAACTATAATGGGGACAACAGTGCCTGGTTTCAACTCTGCAATCTGATCCATTGTTTCAACAATCGATTTTACAGGTTTATTATTCACCATAACTAAAATATCATCAGTTTGAATACCTGCTTGTAATGAAGGGCCTTCAACATTTGTTACTAAAATACCTAACACAACTGGCATATCACTTGGATTTTGTGTTGGTGCAAACTCTAAACCATCAATACCAATATAGCCGCGAATAATCTTGCCATCTTGAATTAATTTATTCATGATTTTCATTGCTAAAGCGGTTGGAATTGCAAAGCCTATTCCTTCAGGGACTTCATTGCCTAAATTTTTAGCAAAAGTAAGGGTATTAATACCGACTAATTCACCTTTAGTATTAACAAGAGCACCGCCAGAATTACCATGATTAATTGAAGCATCAGTTTGAATAAAATTCTGTCGTCGATAAGGACTTAATCCGTCACGGCCTGTTGCACTAATGATACCTTGAGTAATTGTTTGCCCAATATTATAAGGATTACCGATAGCTAAAACGACATCTCCAATTTTGGGTTCGCGCGAGGTATTGATATGAATAGTTGGGATATTCGTTGCTTCTATTTTAAGCACAGCAATATCCACAAGCTTATCAGCCCCTGCTGAGAGTGCTTCAAAAATTCGTCCGTCTTGCAAGGCAACAATAATTTGTTCTGCCCCCTCGATAACATGATAATTGGTAATGATATAACCTTGATTATTAATAATCACGCCCGATCCAAGAGGCGTAATGGCACTATTTTGTGATTGATGAGAAACGGCATTAACCGAACGGCTATAAATATTAACCACAGCAGGTGCAGCTGTTCTAACTGCATCATAGTAACTTATTGGCGCATTATCAAAAAGTGATCTTGAAAAGCTCGATTGAGTTCCATTACGTAAAGTCGGAAAAATAATCAAAAGAACGAGTGCTAAAACGGCTCCAATCAATATTGGCCATAAGATTTTTTTAAGCATGATTATTTAGATTATAAAAAAGAACGTAGGCAGATTCTAACACATCTATCTAAATGTTAAAATTGACGATTTCCGCCGATGTGAAAACACCGGCGAAAAGAAGAAAATAGCGATAATGACTAATAAAACTTAGCGAAGAATTAAATATAATCGGCTATTTCCACGGATAATATTTAATGCAATGGCTGACGGCTTACTATCAATAATCTTACGAAGATCAGCAATATTATTCACACGCTCTTTGTTTACACCAGTAATCAAATCGCCTTCTTGCAAACTTAACCGAGAAGCGGCTGAACCTTTAGCAATACTTTCAATTAATACTCCTTTTTGACCTTTAACTTCTCCATTGCTTAAGATTGCCCCCTCAAGTGAACGATGAAGTGATCTTGCCTCGGTATTCGATTCATCACTGTGTTTCAATTTAACATCAACCGTAATTTTTTTACCGTCTCGAATTAAACCTAATTTAACGATACGATCAGCCCCAGTTGTTGCAATTTTGGCACGCAATTCAGCAAAGCTATCTACAGGTTTACCGTCCATAGAAATAATCACATCACCAGATTTAATACCTGCTTCTTTCGCAGCGGAATCATCAATAACCTCACTAACAAAAGCGCCTTTTTGCACATCAATATCAAAAGCTTTGGCAATATCAGAGGTTAACTCATTACCTTTAATACCTAACACACCACGCTTCACTTCGCCAAATTCAATAAGTTGGAATGCTAAGTTTTTAACCATATTGCTTGGTATTGCAAAACCTATACCTACATTGCCACCACTTGGTGCAATAATCGCCGTATTAATACCAACTAATTCACCCTTTAAATTAACGAGTGCACCACCAGAATTACCACGATTAATTGACGCATCGGTCTGAATAAAATTTTCAAAACCACTCATACTAAGTCCACTACGAGCCAGAGCTGAAATAATACCAGAAGTTACTGTTTGACCAATACCAAATGGATTACCAATAGCGACAACATAATCACCAACTCGTAATTTATCGGAATCTGCAATTTTAATGGATACTAGCTTTTTAGCATTTTCGACTTTAAGTAACGCAATATCACTTTGTGGATCTTTACCAATCAATTTTGCGGTATATTCATGTCCATCGTTTAAATTAATTGTAATCTTATCTGCATTTTCAATAACATGATTATTGGTTACCACATACCCTTTTTCTGCATCGATAATGACACCAGAACCTTGACCAGTAAATGCTCTTGATTGATTTTCAGGATAGCCAAAAAAACGTCTAAATTCTTCTGGCATCGTATTTTGCATTTTTGCCACACCTTCCACTTTAATACTCACCACGGAAGGTAATACGGTTTCTAACATAGGTGCTAAACTTGGTACTTCAGTATTATCAGCGGATTGAGTAGCTGAAAAGCTTGCATGAGCATTTGAAAAAACGGACAAGCTCATACTGATACTTAATGCAATTACACCTAACAATTTTTTTTGTTTTTTTAATGAATTGTTCATTTTACAACTCTCACTATTCAAAAAATATAATATTTACGAAAGATCCAATTAATATAAAAAACGAAATCGATATTACTTTTCATTTGTTTTAAACAAATTTGGAGGGGTTTCAGAATAATCTTTGGGCTGTTTTTCAAAAACCAAATTATTTTGGGTATCCGCGTTAGGTTCTGAATCAATCCGAATATTGGGTATATTATCATTACCAATAATTTGTTGAGAATTTTCTGCCATGTGTTGATAAAGGCGTCGAAAATCTTTTGCCATATTATCTAAAATTTCTGCACTGTGTGAAAAATGTTTAGCAATGATCTGCTTTTGGGTTTTCAACTCTTCTTGTGCTTGCTCAAGTTCGCGTTTTACACTTGCATACTTACGTGCTTTAGGGCTTATCACATTCATAATAATAAAACTGATAATAAACCCTACGGCAAAACCAATAATAAGGTAGATCACTATATCTTTGTCCATATTTACTCCTTGTATTTATTCATAATAAAATTGCATAAAAAATCGTACTCAAATCTCTGCGCTTATTTTGCATGGTTAGCAAGTTTAATCAATTGTTTTTTTAATTTATCGGGTGCTTGTTGTGCTAAAGTGTATAAATACTTAGCACTATTAATCGTCATATAATTTTTATTATTATTTATTTTTTTTGATTTTTCGGTGCGTGGTAATGGCATTATCAATATATCTGGGTTAATTCGATATTGAATAGAAGATAAAGAAGGCAAAAGTTTTTTACGAATGCCTGACAACAAATTGCTTTGTTCATATTTTAATCGCGTTAGCCAACTAGCTGAACTCACTTCAATAATTAATACTCCTTGACGATAATTTGACACCCGACACTGTTGATTTAATGGTGAAGGTAACAACTCGTTAACGACATAAGACAATTGATTTAATGCAGAAACTCTTTCCTTAATTTGTGACAAACATGTGTCTTGTGTCAATATTGACATTAATACCTGTGGTTCGTTATCACGCATATGTAATCCTATAATCCGTTATCGATCAAGAGTAATAAATTTCATCAAAAATCGTACAACTAATAACTTAATAATTTACCCTAATTGTTAAAAAATGTCTTACCAAAAAATTATATTTACGCATTATTAAATAAAAATTTCATTAATCTTATAATAAATTCATGCCTAGAATAACGCTTAGATTAATAAAAAATAAATTTTAAAATTATTAACTACATTAACAAAACAAAAAATGATAACTTTATTAAAAATAAGGGAAAAATCAACTTAATTACCGCTTTTTTCAAGCTATCCAACTAATTTAATTAAAGAATAAATGAATAAATAAAGATTGCATAATGTCCAAAAATCACGTAGTTTATGGCGAACAAAAAATTACCTATGTTAATTATTCAATACTAGTAATAAAAAGTTAAAAATAAGATTATTAAAATCAGCATGGATATAATACAACAACGAGCAAGGCAATTATTCTTTTTAACTAGCTTCGCATTACTTAACAATTATCTACTCTTTCTAAAAGAAAAAGCTAAAACCACATTGGTATGGTTTCATTTATGTATTGGAAAAAAAACATTATTGAGCCGATGCTATCACGCCGTTTGGAAAACGGATAAATTTAGCAATCTCCATCAGCAACAATTACAACAGCGTTATCGACAAAAAAATATTGTTGTAGCTAAACAGCCCTTGTTATTTTATCGATTATTGCGTTACTTACCTCTAATTATGATTGATCTTTTAAAGAAAAATATCGAGGTAAATACATTACAATCCTTGCTCAATCAATCGACTAAAAATGATATCTCTGCTCAAACTACTTTTTTTGATTCAATACAATATAGTGCTCAGTACCAACATAAAAAAATCCCTATTATGAACAATCATATTGCTTTTCACACGTAAAGGCTATTATCACAATGTATTTTAAACTTAACGTTTCAAAGATTATTTAATAACTATAAAAATAACTAAGGAAATAAAATGGGTGCAAACAATACAAAGATTAACAATACTAACTCAGAATTTAACGACAACGATCTTCAAGCCAATAACGAGCCACCAGTTGTAACACCTGAGCTGATTAATGAAGCCAAGGAAAACATGATATTGAACAATGGTAAATGTGGTGCATGCCAAAAAAAGGGCTTTCCTCTTTTTTTAGTTAGAAAAAGTGTGGTACCTAAAAACTTTAAAGGGATTGAATGGGACAAAGGTATGTTATCCCTAACAGACCGAGAGCCAGAAGAAGCGCTAACCCATTTTAAATATGCTTATCGAACCTTAAGAGAAGGTTATGTCTATCTATTATTACAAAAAAATAAATCGGTAAAAGAATGGCAAGGTACTAACCTAGACCTGTTAAAAGTGAGTGTATTTGAAGTGACCAATTCAGGTGCTTTTCGCTTAAGAGAGTTTAGAAACGTCAAAGGTTCACGCCCCAAAGCGCTACCAACATCGTGTATTGAAGAAGGGCATCAATTTAAAGCGAAATTTATCACAATAGACAATAAAATTTATGACAAAGCGTGGGTAGCCTACAGTTCTTACCGTTGGGATAAAAAAACGGTTGAATATTATCGTCAAAACGAAGACAAACGCAAACAGCGTTTTACTGAAATTGATTTAACCCAAACCAAACCAGAAGAGATGGCGGCATCTCAAAAACGCAGTTTTTCATTTAACGACTTTATGCATACAGGCACACAAGAACGTTACTTGCTTGAACTTGAATGCAGCGATAAAGAAGTACTTGACTATTTTGATACAGAACAACAAACGGCATATCAAAAATCATTAAAAGCAAAAACAACGGCACTAAATACCTCAGCCAATAAAGAGATAGGCAAAGGGGTGTTTTATGCCCAAAAAGTGAATTTAGACGATTTAATTAACAACACCACTGAAGAAGTACTGCGTCATTTTAGCACCTTATTTTGCACGGCTAGCCATTTTAACTCATTAAGAAAAGCGGTCGGTGGCGTGCATAAAGAATTTGAACAAACCATAAACAGCTATCGAAGTGAAGCACGAGAGCATTCAAATTACAAAACTGATGAAATTGGGGTCATACTGGTGGAAGACAGCTTTGGACTAGCCGAAGAGCTTTCAGTCCAACGCCGACAGCTATTAGCGCCGATAGTCAATGGATTAGCGGGTCGCAGTCAAGAACAGGTGATTGCTTTACAAAAAAGATTAAGCGCAAATTTGGGTAAAACCACCGAGAAAATTATTCTTGAAGGTAAAGACGAAATAGGCAACGATATCGACCCTGATATCATCAAATCGTTTTATGCTGAAAATATTTTAGATCTCAGTTATAACCAGCAGTATAAAGAGATTAATAGCACCCCTAACTATTTACGATTTAGCACCCCGCCTCAGGGTTGGTTAGAGCATAAATCTGAGGGCAACGTACGTACAAAAGTAGCTGCAAATTTAGCCGGCCCACGAACCAAAGCAATTCAAAATTATTTTAGCAAGCAACAATCACAAGCAAACAATGATAGACCTTTTCTTTACTTTAAACCCGAAACAAGCTATGCCCGTAATCAATATAACAGCATAGAAAGTTATAAAGATATCTTAAAAATAAATCATCAACCCACCGAGGCATCGGAATGTATTTTATTTGCGTTTTATAAAGATTCAGTAAATAAAGATGAATTAACGCTCAGAAAAAGAAGGGCGGCAATAGATGAGCTAAAAAATCACTATAACCCAAACATGAGACCCAACACTGGTACACCAGACCAGATTTACCTTGATGAAATTACCGTGTTAGATGTTATTGGTGAGCGTGAATTTGCCGCAGAAAATGGCTTACCGTTAAATGGCGTAGCTTATGAAGCAGCCATGAGCTTACCAGCCAAGTATTTTTATTTTAGGTACCTAAGTAATAAAGGGGTTGGATATTCAACCAACAATCCGCCATTAGGCGATTATCAACGAGTTAAGATTAGCGCTGAGCAAAAACAGAAAATCTTAGCGCTTTATAAACAAAATAGCGATAGCCCTATCCATGGTGATGACTATGATGTTGTTGTTGTCAGGTACCCCAATGCTAAAAATATCCTTGCCGAATGGCGAAGGGATGAAGCTTGGAGTAAAAAAGAATCCAAACGTTTAAACGAAGCTTCTTATAGTCAATACCACGCATTAAATAAAACACTGTACCAAAATTTAGTTACCTATGTGGAAAAGGTCTCTAACGATTACTTCAATTATGTGTTATGGCTATTTGGTGAAAAAAACACCCTGCCATTTTGGTTAGACGAATGTGCCCCAGATACCTCAGACCGGCATCTAAATGCTTTATCAAGTTTACATATTATTTTAGATAATGATTTTATTGGCAGTCTTTATTTAGACAAACAAGCGGAGTTATGGACACTATTAATAAATAATGAAACGAGTATTTATCATCATTTCATTGAGGGCAAAGAAGGAAGCTATACCCTATTTAATGTTGCCTCTGGTAATGTGAGCGAAGCTGACAAACAACTAACGGCCGAAGTAAAAGCGATATTAGCAAAAAATGACACAAATAGTGAAGCACAAACAGCCGAGGTTGCCAACCCGCTATCGGGCATAAAAACGGTGTTAGATTTAGCCGACCCGATAATGAACTTAAAAATTAAAGAAAATGTCACCGTAGGGGCTTACTTAACTGAAGAGCTGGTTAAGCTCTCAATGACCAACATAGTCAAAACGTTATCCCACAATTCAACTTACAAGCTAAATACCGCCATTGCTGACAAGCACCTAATCCAAGCAATGAATATGTTTACCACCGCAACGCATAAACAATACACCGTAAAGGTACCGGTAAGTAATTTGCAGGCATTTTTAGACACCTTAGGCAATAGCGCCAAAGTGGTCTTCCCAACGGAGCGAGGCGGCAAACTTGTTACCTCAGCAGGGAAAAAAATTCAAGGTCGTTATTTTGCAACCCAAGAAAAATTTGTTTTAAAAAGTCTAGACATTAAAAAAGCACAAGGACAACACGTAGAGCTTAATTTACTCATGACCTTTGGTTGTGATGCACAGCGGCTCAACTTTGAAAGCACCATGACCACCAGTCGGGGCACAGCCAAAGTAGAAAAGTTTAAAGAAGCCCATGTAATTAGTTATGATGAGTTGCAATCAGCTAAATTGAAAGCAGAAAGCCAGTGGCGAAGCACTGTATTAGATACCTCAGCGACGGGTATTGTTAATGTATTGACGTTGGCTTATCAGCATATTCAAATTAAGAATTTACAGGAAAAACTGAGCATACTAACCGATTCAGTCTTAATTGATAAAGTATCAAAAGCCTTATTTAGGACTTATTTAGATATAGCCCTAACGGCATCTGAAGCGGCAATCTCCGGCATCAAACTGGCGGCTCTTTTTGGTGAACGTAACGAAAGCTTATTAAAAGTACTCAATAAGCTAGGTAAAGCTGGGAACTTTGTTGGCGCAGCAGGTAAAGTATTGGCATTGGTGGATAGCTTAAGTGATATCTGTCGTGCCAATAAAGCATTAGCCCGGGGTGATGTTGGCGCCGTTAGTTTTATGGTCAGTTCTTGTATTGGTTTTGCAATAGCCGGATTGGGGTTATCGTTTGCGTTGTCTGGACCATGGGGGCTGGTTTTAGTTTTAGCGCCATTTATTCTTAATTTTCTATTTGGCACTTACGACGACGGCAGCCAATGGGACGAAATGGACAAATGGATAAACCGCTCCATATTTGGCAACCTAGCTCGCAATGACTTATACCCACCTTACCCCATTAGTGATACGGGCAACTACCTATCCGAGCAAGATTTTTATTTGGCATCCCGAAAAGGACTTTGCCAAACCGCCCACCATGAAGTGAATGCAAGCGATTTGGGGAAA
>NZ_LZHG01000067.1 GCF_001690355.1 Gilliamella sp. Choc4-2 | reverse complement strand
TGGTCAGACAGCCACAACTTTAAGTTAGGCACACAAGGCGAAGTAAGTAATGTTAATGGTGATGGAGTACAAATGCGTTTAGGTGCAAGATTCTATGGTCAAAGCACTAAAGAAGGCTATGGAGTATTACCATTTATAGAAGCCAACTGGTTGTATGATTCTTCTTCACCGGAAGCAAAAATTAATGGTAAACATGTTGAATCAGACATGAGTAAAAATTATATTGAATTAAAAGTGGGTGTGAATGGTAATTTAACCAAATCCCTCAGTAGCTATGCTCAATTAGACAGCCGATTTGGTAGCAACAACTACCGTCAACTTGGTGCGCAAATAGGTTTGAACTATTCATTCTAATAATTTAAAAAAACTCAATAAAAAAAAGCAGCACTTAATTGGTGCTGTTTTTTTATCTATATTAAATAACTCATCTAATTAAAATAATAATTAATATTATCTCTGACATTATCATGATTAATGAAGCTTTGTTACTGAGCAAATGAAGCATATAAGTAATTAAGTGTTCCTTCTGTTTGATGTTAATTTAATAAAAGAGTTAAATCAGGTTATTTTAAAGTCAAGAATGACCAATTAGATATTGATTGATTAATTAATTCATTCGATAATGTGGGTCGCATAATTTTTGCTGTTATCAGAAATTATGTTTAATTTTTAAGAAAAGAAAGGAAAAAGTAAATGAATAAAATTTATAAAGTTATAAAAAATCGGCAGGGAAAATGCCTGGCTGTATCTGAATTAGCTAAAGGTAGAGGAAAAAAAGCAAAATCTTTACTAATTAAAACAGCTGTAGTAGGTGCTATATCAACATTTATTGCAGGTGGTGCTTTAGCGGCAATAATACCAATAGAATCGGATGAAACAATAAAAGGTGACGGCTCTGGAACAATTCAAGGTGGGGTGAGCAATGATCAACATTTTGTAGGTATGGATGGTATAGGAAGCTTGACTATTAGTGATCAAGGTTCACTTACAACGCAGAGAATTATGGTAGGGAAAAATGAAGGAAGTTCAGGTAAATTAATACTTGATAATGGGCATCTTACCAGTACTGTGGGTAGTGTTTATTTAGGGGGGGGTGGCGATGCTGATATTTTAATCACAAACGGCGGCACTTTTACAAATACTGGATGGGTTTCAACGAGTGTTGCGTATGACAGTAGCTCTAATGCAAAAGTAACTATATCAGGTAACGGTAGTGTATTAAGTCAACGTCATGATATAAGTATAGCTAATGATGGTAATGCTGTAATTAATATACTTGATAGAGGCGTAGTTAATTCTTCTAGAGGTACATTTATAGGTAATGAAGATGGAAATGCAATCATAAATATTGATGGCCAAGGCTCTGCTTTCAATTCTACAGGTCTGAGGCTTGGAACTCAAAATACAAACAAGAAAGGTTATGGTGAAATCAATATTACTAATGGCGGAAGTCTGAATGTTGAAGATGGAGACGCTTATAAAGAATTAATTGTTAGACATGGTAAAATTTTAGTTGATGGTGAAGGGTCACAATTAAATGCCACGAAAAAAGTAAAAGTGTTTAATCACACCAAAACTGATTTAACAAGTGAGATAACTGTATCTAATAATGCAACCATGAAAGTCAAAGATGATGCTAATGGTGATAATGAAGGTATACTTATCGAAAAAGGTGGTGCAGTAAATATCGGTGGTGCTGTTGGTAAAGCAGCAGAAAAAGCAGGTACGATTGATACACCTATTATCACTTTAAAAGATGATGGCGAATTAAATTTTAACCATACCGATAAAGATTATCAAGTACTATGGGATATTGACGGTGAAGGTAACGTTAACGTTGTTTCAGGCGATAACTTTGTTAATGGTAAACATACTTATAAAGGAAAAACCAATATAACCGGTGGTTCTTTGAATGCAAATGGTGAAAATGTATTTAGCCCTAATTCTGATTACAATATTGGTAAAGGTGGTTCATTAAATTTAAATAATCATAATCAAACAGTCGGTAATGTAGTTAATGCTGGAACTATTGATTTAGGTAAAAATTCAGCAAATACAGTATTAACAGTAAATGGAGATTACCATGGTGAAAATGGTCAGCTAAATATCTATGCCGATGTTGCCAAAAAACAATCAGATAAAATGATAGTAACGGGTAACGCAACTGGTAAGACAAATATTAATATTGTAGAAATTAACGGCAAAAATATTGAAGAAGGTGAAATAATAGATTTTGTTGAAGTTAATGGAGATGACGAATCAGAATGGCATGTTATAGAAAAACCAGATAGTGCTTTGGATTACGTTTTTGATTGGGATGCTTATGGTCGTTTATTAATAAAATACACTAATGCATTTTCAAATGTCCATAAATCGCCTGTTGCAGGTTCAGTTTTTGCCAATCATATGGCGTCGTTAAATATGTTCCGTCACAGTGCACATGATAGAGATACTTCAATTTATGTACCTGAATCAAATGTTTGGATGAGTTACAAATATAACCGCGCACAAAGTGATTTATTTGGAGGCAAACAATCAGTAAACATTCGAACCTCAGTAATAGAAATGGGTGTGGATGTATTATCACAAGAGCAATTTAAAGTTGGTGTTTATGGTGGTTATGGCCATAGTTCAACAGATACCAATCAAAAACACAGCGTACGTAAAGGGGACGGACGAGTTACTGGTTATAACTTAGGTGTTTATGGTAATTGGAATGACCAAGTAAATGGCGCAGGTTTATATGTTGATACTTGGGCTCAATACAGCTGGTTTAAAAATAACAATTCAACATATTTGTCGGAAATAAGACACTTCTCAAGTCATTATAATGGGAAGGCAATTACAGTATCAGCGGAAGCTGGTTATGGTTTAGTTCTTCATGAAGGTTTAGTTAAGAATTGGTTACTTGAACCACATGCTCAGTTAGGCTATACTTGGTCAGACAGCCACAACTTTAAGTTAGGCACACAAGGCGAAGTAAGTAATGTTAATGGTGATGGAGTACAAATGCGTTTAGGTGCAAGATTCTATGGTCAAAGCACTAAAGAAGGCTATGGAGTATTACCATTTATAGAAGCCAACTGGTTGTATGATTCTTCTTCACCGGAAGCAAAAATTAATGGTAAACATGTTGAATCAGACATGAGTAAAAATTATATTGAATTAAAAGTGGGTGTGAATGGTAATTTAACCAAATCCCTCAGTAGCTATGCTCAATTAGACAGCCGATTTGGTAGCAACAACTACCGTCAACTTGGTGCGCAAATAGGTTTGAACTATTCATTCTAATAATTTAAAAAAACTCAATAAAAAAA
>NZ_LZHG01000066.1 GCF_001690355.1 Gilliamella sp. Choc4-2 | reverse complement strand
ACACATAAAACGAGTTAGCCCATGGCACTGGTCAGGTTTTAAAACGATAGAAGAGAAGGCAACGGTAGGCGAATTATCTGATAAAATCAGCAAAAATAACGTTGCCACCTTAGATTTAGCCGATTATACGCCGGCGATGCGAGAATTACAGCAAATCTTAACCGGCACACTAATATATTCAACCCAACGAAAAAAAGACCTACCGCCACCGACTTTTACGGATAGGGATTTAAAGGAAGGATTACGCAGAAGTTGGACAGCGGAGCAGATAGGGCATTTACTGGTGAAATATGAAAGTGAATGGTATGCAGATGAAGGGTTAAGTAAATGGAACGAAGTTGATGAGCTATTTGAAGAAGAAAAGCAACAACAAAAAGCGCTTATTGAAGCGGGATTAGATAAACTTGGCATCACCGAGCCTTATCAGCGAGACTTTGCCATGAAAAAAGTGGACGAAGCGCACGAACATGTCAAAAGCAACTGGCAACTAGAAAAAGAAGAGCGCATCAAACCCTCACTGTGGTGGAAAAAAGTGGCGCAAGCTCAAACTCAAAACTCAACCGCAAACACAGAAGCTAATACGCCTAAACTATCCAATCTATCCGCAGACGGCAAGGCATGGTTTATTCATCCGGTGGCGATGATGGATTATTTTAATATTAGAAGTACTGAAATTATTTTCCCATTAAAAGTAAAACCAATAAACAATTTTGATATGCAATTTGGTAAAAGATTTAATTGGACTAAAAATGATAATCAAACAATGTTTGGATCGAATCGTAGTGGTGGTAAAAGGAAACATGCGGGACGAGATCTATATACTGAACCTAACGCAGAAATTGTTGCAATATGTGATGGTGTAGTATTAGATATTAGAGATTTTTATTGTAAAACTTATCAGATAACGATCAAGCATCATACCAATAGTGGACGAGAATTTATTATTCGCTATGGTGAAGTAGATAAGTCAAGTATTAAAAACCTCAAAGTTGGCGATTCTGTTGAGCAAGGTACAGTACTTGCAAAAACAGGTAAGTTACTAAATGATGACAATACCCCATTAATGACCTTATCCGGAAAAATTATTTACATGTTGCATTTAGAATATTATTCAGGTGAAAGTGGATTAAATTTGAAAAAGCCATTAAGTAATAAAGCGAATAAACCTTATGAAAGACGCAAAGATTTATTAGATCCACTGGAGCTTTTAAAGCAGGGATATCGAAATTCATTTGGGGAAGAACCTCAATAAATTAGGAGTGGGAAAATGAAAAATTTCTTGTTTGGATGTATTTTAATGTTTTTAGTACCATATTTTACTTATGCATCTAATGATAATCATTATTATTTGTTAATAAAAGATAAAATAAATGTAGAAAATAAAGAAAAAAAATGGTTAACCAGTATTTTAAATAATTTTATTGTTGGTAATGAACAAAAAATTAAAGTGTTAGGTTGTAATTTTAAGAGAGTCAAAGGGGATAAAGAAAGTATCTATAATCAGTTGACTAAACTTAATATCTTTGAGGATTACAATGAAGATTTAAAAAAATATGATCTATCTTTGAATAAGTTTAATGGATTGTATTTTATTGAGCCTTCTAATCTACCAGAAAGGTGCATTGGCTTTAATTATGAGATTATCATACTACTTAATAATAATGAATTAATGATTCCTTATAATAAACATTTAGTTTTTTATAAGCAATTAGCTATTACAGATGAAAACAAAATAAATAATTTTAAACGTAATGAAAATTGTCTTGAAACAAAATATTTTGAGATGGAGTCAACTAAAGTTTGTTTCTATAAAAATATGACAATATTAGATGTATATGAAGCTATGAGTATTAATCCAACTTATGAGTTTAGAAAAAAAATCAAACAGGGGGAAGATTTTTCGGATATTTACGAAGATGATTATATGAGAGTTGAAGTTGAATATAAATGGAAAGGGGAAAATAAGCTAGAGATTGTACAATATTTTGATGGTGGAGAGACTTATTACACATTTGTTAATCAAGAAAATAGAACAAAATTAATAACCAAATTTTCGCCAGATTAAAAAATAATACAAAATAGTAGCTTTTAGAGAGTTAAGGTTACTTGCAGGCGATAAGCAAACGCTACCGATACAAGGTTGGGTGAATATAAAAGACAATGCGCAAGCACATATCAAACGACGTAGTCCATGGCACTGGTCAGGTTTTAAAACGATAGAAGAGAAGGCAACGGTAGGCGAATTATCTGATAAAATCAGCAAAAATAACGTTGCCACCTTAGATTTAGCCGATTACACGCCGGCGATGCGAGAATTACAGCAAATCTTAACCGGCACACTAATATATTCAACCCAACGAAAAAAATCCCTACCGCCACCGACTTTTACGGATAGGGATTTAAAGGAAGGGTTACGCAGAAGTTGGACAGCGGAGCAGATAGGGCATTTACTGGTGAAATATGAAAGTGAATGGTATGCTGATGAAGTGTTAAGCAAATGGAACGAAGTTGATGAGCTATTTGAAGAAGAAAAGCAACAACAAAAAGCACTTATTGAAGCGGGATTAGATAAACTTGGCATCACCGAGCCCTATCAGCGAGATTTTGCCATGAAAAAAGTGGACGAAGCGCACGAACATGTCAAAAGCAACTGGCAGCTAGAAAAAGAAGAGCGCATCAAACCATCTTTATGGTGGAAAGAAGTGGCACAGGCACAAGCCCAAAATCAAACAACTAGCACAGAACAAAGTGAAGCTAATACGCCTAAACTATCCAATCTATCCGCAGACGGCAAGGCATGGTTTATTCATCCGGTGGCGATGATAGATTATTTCCCTAAAAGCGAGATTCTTTTTCAGAAAGGCGACAAGCATGAGATTATTCGGGAAATTAATATCCGCCTTGCAGGTTTTGGTGGCAATGTACCAACCGATGAATTTACTGAAAGAACGGAAAATATGATAAAACAGTTTCAACGTGATTATATGCAAGTTGAGGAAACGGGCGTTGTGGATATAAAAGTTATACAAGCAATTGATAGATTTCAAGAAGAATATCCAATAGAAACATATTTTGCTCAAGCTAAATGTAAGTGTTCTACATTGAAATTAGTGAAAGGCGATAAAGCATGTGGAGGTTTTGGTAACGGTAAATTTGAACAACAAAAACAAAATGCAAATACTATTGAAATGTATAGGAAATATGAATACCCAGGGTTACACAGAACTTTATTTTGGGTCTTAAGAGCTTGGAAATTTTATTTATACCATTTGGATCAACGGAATATGAAAATTGAATTAGTTAAATCTGGATATCGCTGTTGGTCAGATAATAATGCTCATAATTTTAGACAAAGTACTAATCATATGGGTAAAGCATTAGATATTCATATGATTTATAACAATACCAAAATTTCATTAGAAAATTTGTGTGATGATGCTAGAGAGGTAATGATCAGTTATTGTAATGCGCATTATAGATGGAATGTTGGAAATGTTATTTCTTTAGAGGTGGGAATGCGTGAAAAAACACCAAAAGATACCGCAATCGCTGCAACATGGATTCATTTTGATGTAAGAAGTTTTGAATTAAAATATTTGGAAGATAAATATTTTGTTAAAAGCGCTGAACAAGTTAATGGGTTATCAATGCA
Source organism: Gilliamella sp. Choc4-2 (assembly GCF_001690355.1). Classification (GTDB taxonomy): domain Bacteria; phylum Pseudomonadota; class Gammaproteobacteria; order Enterobacterales; family Orbaceae; genus Gilliamella; species Gilliamella apicola_A. The sequence goes on along the minus strand of NZ_LZHG01000066.1, from coordinate 1,808 downwards.
ATCATTAATAATTAATAAAGGTTAAAAACGTATGAAGACAATCAAATTAACTTTTATTTTATTTTTATTAGTCTTAAGTTTAATTGTATCATCAGCTACAGCTGATGAAAAAAAAATGCTGGATAATTGGGGAATTATTTATGGTATTAGTGATACATTGATAAATGAAACAACGGTTGATTTTGATATAAAATTGCTTGGTAATAAATTTTATTTTAATAATCAGTCGTTTTTGATTACACGTAATACTATGCCTGCAAAAGATTTTTTTATAAATAATAATATTGAACAAACATATTTTGATTTAAAAGAACAGCAAGAATTACTAGCGTATAATTATAATATTAAATTAAATGATAGCATTACTTATCTTCAATTTGATAAAACCATTGATAATAGTCTATTAAAACAATATGTAACACAAAATAGGCAAGTAATATTATTGGACGATATACTACTTCTATTTGGAAAAAATGGTGAACCAGTATTTTATTCAAAACCTTATTTTGAAAAGGCATTTATTAAAGATGTACCTCAATTACCCATAATTGCGGTGCCATTTAATGCAGATGATGCTTTTATATTATATCGAGATGAAGTATTAAAAAAGTTATCCATTCATTACAAAAATTTTTTGGATCTTCCATGGTCTGCAACAGATATATACGGAGCAAAATTTTCTCCCATTTCATCCATTATAAATCCAATATTTATTGATGTATTCTGGGACAGTGGTGAAGCAGATTCATTTTTATATCTGTTTTCAAGTGATTATAAAGTTCTAGATAAACTATTAATTTTTAGCTACATAACCACAACTCGTGGAGGTCCTGGCGGTGATGGGCAAGCTGTTGGTTATCGTTACTTTACCATTGACAAAAACTATTTTATCGAACGTCGCCAACGCTTTGAAGATGAAACAATGGAGATTCAACATTTTCAGGTCACCAATAAAGGAAAGTTTCAAGAACTGCCTACTACCTCTAATTGTTACCGCGAATTTGCCATTAAAGATAAAAGTCAACACTCAGCACAAAGTCTTCTCTTAACCAGTAATCAAGCAAATAACTATTTACGTTTTGATGGCGGAAGATTAGATGAGCTTGATGATGTCACATTAACCTTCAATCCCAATGAAAAAACACTTTGTGTGAACTATCAACAGGCTTATTCAGTCACCTTTGGTAAGGCCAATTCAAAACAATTTTTTGATAATGAGGCATTATATCAACAGCAAGTAGAAAATTTTAAAAAATATCACATTGATATCAGTAACGAATTGGAATATGTCACATTTGAAAATATTGATGAACAACCTATAGCTAAATTTTTATTAAATGGCAATCAAGCTATTTATATGAACAATACATTATTTATTGTAGGTAAAGATTATTTTGTGGCTTACAGACAACCAACAAAAGAGGAGTTAGTTTATACTCAGTAGCACAAAGGTATTAATAATTTACCATGAAACGAGCTTTAGCAGATGGATTACTGGAACGTGAAAAGACAATCATTTTAGTTGAAAAAGAGACCCATGTAGCCCATGGCACTGGTCAGGTTTTAAAACGATAGAAGAGAAGGCAACGGTAGGCGAATTATCTGATAAAATCAGCAAAAATAACGTTGCCACCTTAGATTTAGCCGATTACACGCCGGCGATGCGAGAATTACAGCAAATCTTAACCGGCACACTAATATATTCAACCCAACGAAAAAAAGACCTACCGCCACCGACTTTTACGGATAGGGATTTAAAGGAAGGATTACGCAGAAGTTGGACAGCGGAGCAGATAGGGCATTTACTG
>NZ_LZHG01000065.1 GCF_001690355.1 Gilliamella sp. Choc4-2 | reverse complement strand
GGCACTACCTGCATATTGATAGTGCTCGCCATAACGGTAGTCGGTGCCGTTAGTGGTGTGGTCATCGGGTTGGCTATTGACCTCGCCAAGTAAGTTGGCTTTGGCATCACGGTAGTTGTAATCTTTCACTTTAACCGATGATGCCACCGTTTGGCTGTGCATGCTAATATCCCAAACGCTTTCAGTGCCACCGTCCAAGGTGCCGCTGGGTAATTTGTAATCAATATGAGCAACTTGGTCATAACCTTGTTCGTAATCGCTTATCACCATTACGTCGCAGTCGTGCTCGGCATGGCTTTCAAAGCGAAACCAGATACCCACATCCGCCATTAAGCGTTGTATAAATTCAAAATCGCTTTCTTGCCATTGGGTAATAAATTCCCTGGCTGGGTAGTGCTCTTTAAGTTCAAGGCGGTAGTCTATGCCATTAAGTCCGTGGCTTCTAAGTATTTGTTCAACCACGCTTACTACGCTTTGGTTCTGGAATATGGCACAGTTGCGGTTTAACGTTAGTCTAGCCAGTCGTGGCGATAAGACCACTTGATAATGCGCTTCCTCTTTATTCACCGATAGTTGGCTAAACTCGGTGATAATACCATAAACCTTGCGGGTGCTTTTATCATTGGTAAAATCACCCAAGGCACGGATTGCAGAACTGAGCGCATCGCTTACAACAGAATTAAATGAGAAAGTAGCCGGTTGGTTTAAAAAAGCATCGGTAGATAGGGTTTTATTGGCACTGGTAAAAGTAATGGTGTAACGCCACAGCTGGTTTAAGGCCTCTTCGCCTTTGACGTTTAACACCGATATAGGAGCGCTGAGTTCATCAATGGTTAGTGTATAACGGTTGTGACTAACTTTATTTGTTAATTGGCTAAGCAAGTCTTTCCCTGCTTGTCCTGCTTGTTCGACGATTTTATCTAAATGTTTTACCATTTTTTCCCCTTATTATTGTTCTCATTCAATTTAATAAGTGCGTTTTACCCCATTAAATGGATTAATGATTAGTTGTTTTAAGGGGCATGAATAGATAGCCATAAATCTGGCGTTGAGGATTGTTACATTGATAGCGTGATTGCTTTGTTTTTATTAGAAAACCAAACCGTAAGGGACAATAATCAAATTTATTGTGAATAAACCAATGCAAATGAATGAATATCATGCTGCATAATGTGGGCATTTGATATACTAACAACCGTGACATCCTTACCTATACTACCTTGCTACTTATTTTTATTTAGTTTTGTCATATTTATCTATTTTTATCGGTAATTTTAATAATCAATAATGATAATTAAAATTGGGCATAAAAATTACACGGTTTTTATAGAATTTGCAATATTTAATTGAAGTTAATTTATTGAAATTTAAGATAAGCTTAGTGAGTCATGTTTTTTTAGGTTGCTGCTTTTAAGCCCCACTTAAAATTTTATCAATTAACTGGGGTTAGGGTTTTCGCATTAAGATAAAGGGGGGATCCCTGTGTATACAGGGAACACGAACAAAAAAACTCGTAAAAGTAAAATTTCAGCGGTTTATCCCTGTGTATACAGGGAACACAAAATCACTGCATGCCAACCTTATTAATTTTTCGGTTTATCCCTGTGTATACAGGGAACACCGGCGGCGTTGTTGGGTATTTTGGGTCATTCACGGTTTATCCCTGTGTATACAGGGAATACTTTTGTTCTAAATGGCAAAGAGCATTTCAAATGTTAATCGATGAAGTTTTAAAAGCACTTAATTTATTTATTAAAATACTATTTTCTTCACCAAGTAAATGTATCAATTTTTCAATTAGTTATTTATAGTGTTTTGATTCAATTGTGGTTGGGTAGCTGTTTTTTTCGTTCGTTCAAAAACGATCATTACCACAAAAGCAATAACAGTTAAATAAATAATAAATGTGCCATACGTTGCTAACATATCCACTAGTGAACGCCCTCGCATGGCGATATCTCGAAAAAACCGAAATAACCAAACTAAAGGAAAGGCGTGGCTAATATAGTAAGTCCATATTGGCATAATACCTACAGCCATGGTGGAGCCGCCCATAATGAATCCCGGCGGAACTAAGAAAATCATTTTACTAGCTCCTTCGCCTGGATTATTGGTTTTCCAAGATAATAAAAATCCTAACCAGCCAAATGCAATTCCTGTCATAAACATGCTAGGTACAAATACGAAATAGTTACCATCAAAGCGTAATTGTCCAAATAGCACAAGTACTGCCGTTATTAATGTTAACCCTGTGGTGTAAAATAGTGCATAAGGTATGGTTCTTGCAAGTAGTGCAACAAATCCCCTTTCTAATACGGTATTCCACATGCCTGTTACTTTTAAACGGCCAATAATCATCAACGATGTAAGCCCGTATGTCAGTGAGGAGAAGAAATAAACAAAATAGATAATAGTTGATATGGTTGATGAACTTGCAGGATTAAACATATATCGTGTTTTAAGTTGCATTGGCGATAAAGTCGCTTCAATGCCTTCTTTACTTAGCCCTAATGCGGCAACTTTACCAACACTAAGTTCAGCACCTAGTTCAGGAATATATTCATTAAGGCTTTGTAGCACTTTGGCATTTTGTGCATCATTAGTATCATCAACAAAATAACCTAAGCGAACGGTTTTATCGCCTTTCTTTAAGCTCTTTTCTAATCCTTTAGGAATGTATAAAACACCTAAATTACGATCGTGTGAAACTAGCGCTATTGGATTGACCGGCGCTTTGATTACCTCAGAAACTTCAATATATGGTGAAGTGTTTATTTTACTAATTAATTCTGTGGAATAATTAGAACCGTCTAGGTCAATAACCGCAATTTTACCTTCAAATACTGCGCCATGGCTTAATACAATTGAGAAGATTAGCGAAATAATGGCCGCTAAACCTATCGCAACTTTGTAATATGGGATAAAGTGACCTGACAACATGGCGTCAAGCTCTTCAAGCATAGATTTAATGATGTTTTGCATCATTGTTTAACCTCAATTGTCATACCGGTTAATAGTTTCGGAATAGATTCCATATAAATTCTAACTTGATAAGATGTTAAATCCGCTTGTCCGCGTTCCCGTGTCATGCGTAAATCAGCAAATGATGGCGCAGCTGTCGCAAAGCGGACTTTACCTTTTATTTCTTTATCAAGTGCTATCACATTTGCTTTTACTGTTGTACCTGGTTGATAATCATTGACCATTTTTTCATTTACGTAAATATCAATATATTTACGATCGGTCTCTAACAATACGGCTGGTGCACCTGTTGGTGCTAATTCACCATTTTCAAACATCAATTTTAATACTTTGCCATCTTCAGGAGCCGTTAATGTCAGTCGCTCATAATTGATTTGTAACTGCTTTAAATCAGCTTCACCTTGAGCTAATAAGGCACGTAGCTGTGCTAGCTGATTTTGGCGATTTTGAAGTTTTTGCCGCGCAATAGCAACAGATTGTATTGTCATTCCTGTTGCATTTCTGGTTTGTTCAAATTGGCTAATTTGTTCTGGTGTTGCTCCAATCATTAATGTTGATAATTGGCTTTCAATTTGGGCAACTTGCATTTTGGCAACAGTAAAGGCATTTCGTGCATTATCAAGTTGTGATTGTGAATTGCCACCAGTCTTACGTAATTGGGTTTGACGGGTATACTCTGTGTTAGCTAAATCTCTTGCTGATTTTGCTGCTTCTAAGCTTGCTTTAACTTCTTCAATTTTACGCCAAGTAGATAATTCAGCTAAATTGGTTTCATTTTCGGTGATTTCAATTGCAGCTTGTTCTTGATTTACTGCTGCCTTTTGACTATCAACTAGTGCTTGTAGTCGTTCAATTGCTAGCTTAGTGTCGATATCTTCTAATTGCATTAAAGGATCGCCTTTTTTTACGATTTGTGATTCTTCTACAAATCGTTTAATGACTTTTCCTCCTACATTTTGGAAAGCAACGTTAATTTCATCTGCAGTTAAGACACCTGATTTAATACTCTTAGCAACGGTTACCGCATCATTTCTAGAGCCTAAGAAAATTAATGATGACCCAATAGTTAAAAGCGCCAAAAATATAACAGGGATTTTGATATTTTTTTTCATATATAGCTTATTTTCCATTTAATTAGTCAGCTAAGTATTTTAGTGAAAATAATGAACTTTAATTGATTAAAGTTAGTTATTTTCGTAGTAATTTACGTAGCATCAATATTAAAGATTCTTGCTCTTGTTTGTTTAAAACTTGAGCGAAAGCCTTAATTGATTTAAGGTGATTGGGTAATGCATCTTGAATTAATTTCTCGCCGACTGTGGTTAATGAGATAAGCCGAGAACGACCATCTTCTCCACTTTTTGACATTGCTATTAATGGGTTAGGTGCAGATAGCATACGTTTAACCATAACTGATACTGTCGCAGGTGTTACGCCGATGCGTAATGCCAAATCACTGGCACAAGTTTCACCTTCGGAAAACAGCGACATTAATAAGGCAAACTTTCCTTCGGAAACATCATAGTCTTTCGTTAGTTGAGCGTAAATGTTTGCACGTATTAAATCGGCTGTGGTAATTAGGCTTAATACCAGATCAACGCCAGAAACATCAACGATATCATCATTAAACCTTTGTGCTCGCGCTAAAGTTTCACGAGATGGAAGTGTTCTAGACTTGTAATTCAATGGTTATTACTCAATTTATTTAGTCGGCTAATTATACTATTTAAATTTTTGTTGGCAATAATATTTGGCTAATTGCCATTAAATATTAATAATTTTTATTAATGCATTTATGAATGCTTAATTTAATAAATGCTGAATTTTAATATAATTAACTGTTTTAAAAATAATTATCTTTATTACTACTAAAGTGGTAATCCTTAAGGGTAGTTATATTTTGGTCTAAGTTACATACAATGAGGGGTAATTATAAATTAAATAATTGAAATAAAATAAAATTGGAGCTTTATTATGAGTAAAACCAATCTCGTTATCATTGGTAATGGGATGGTTGGACATCGTTTTATTGAGGAAGTTATCAATAAAATGCAGTCTAATCAGTTCAGTATTACTATCTTTTGTGAAGAACCTCGTCTTGCTTATGATCGTGTTCATCTTTCCTCTTATTTTTCAAATCATACCGCTGATGCGCTTTCTTTAGTTCGTGAAGGGTTATATGAGGAAAACAACATAAATGTACTACTTAATGAACGAGCTATTCTAATTAATCGTCAACGTAAAGAGGTTCACTCTCAGACAGGTAGAATTGTTAGCTATGATAAATTGATTATTGCAACAGGATCTTATGCGTGGGTTCCACCAATTAAAGGTGCAGATGGCTCAAATTGTTTTGTTTATCGAACCATTGAAGATCTTGACGCCATTCGTGAATGTGCTAGCCACTGTAAAACTGGGGCCGTTGTCGGTGGTGGCTTATTGGGGCTTGAAGCAGCTGGCGCATTAAAAAATCTAGGGGTGCAAACACATGTTGTTGAATTTGCTCCTGTTTTGATGGCTGAGCAACTTGACGCAATGGGAGGCGAGCAATTACGCCGAAAAATTGAAAGCATGGGGGTTGGTGTTCATACAAGTAAAAATACTCAAGAAATTATTCATACACCATCGGGTAAAATGATGCAATTTGCTGATGGAACATCACTCGAAATTGATTTTATTGTTTTCTCAACAGGCATTCGACCGAACGATCAGCTTGCTAAAGCGTGTCAGCTTGAAATAGGTCCACGTGGTGGAATTGTGGTTAATAATTATTGTCAAACTTCTGATCCTGATATTTACGCAATAGGTGAGTGTGCCTGTTGGCAAAGCAAAGTATTTGGTTTAGTTGCGCCAGGATATAAAATGGCACAGGTTGCTTTAGCGCATTTAATTGGTGAGCAAACTCCATTTGAAGGCGCTGATATGAGCGCTAAATTAAAGTTAATGGGAGTCGATGTTGGTAGTATTGGCGATGCTAAAGGAAAAACGTTAGGTAGTCGCAGCTATGTTTATTTAGATGAAACTGTTCCAGTTTATAAAAAATTAGTTGTCTCTCAAGATAATAAAAAATTATTAGGGGCTGTGCTAGTTGGCGATACTGCTGATTATAGTAATTTATTACAATTGATGTTGAATGAAATGGATCTTCCAGAACATCCAGATACATTAATTTTACCTGCCCACGCTGGTGCTAAACCTGCTATGGGGGTTGAAGCGTTACCAGATTCTGCCCAAATTTGTTCATGTTTTGATGTAACAAAAGCGAAAATTATTAATGCTATTCATTCTGGTTGTCATACTGTTGCGGCAATTAAGGCAGAAACCAAAGCAGGTACAGGATGCGGTGGCTGTATTCCATTGGTTACCCAGCTGTTAAACTCCGAATTAGCCAAACAAGGTATTGAAGTGAGCCATGCGTTATGTGAGCATTTCAAATACTCACGTCAAGAGCTATACCATTTAATTCGTGTAGAAGGATTAAAATCATTTAACCAAGTAATTCAAAAATATGGTACGGGCTATGGATGCGAAGTTTGTAAACCAACGGTTGCTTCTTTATTAGCGTCTTGTTGGAATGATTATATTCTTAAACAAGATTTAGTTCCGTTGCAAGATAGTAACGATATTTTTCTTGGTAATATTCAGAAAAATGGTACTTATTCGGTCATTCCTCGTAGTGCGGGGGGAGAGATTACCCCTGAAGGTTTAATCGCTGTTGGTCGCATCGCTAAAAAATATCAGCTCTATACAAAAATTACAGGATCGCAACGTATTGGATTATTTGGTGCCCAAAAAGCTGATCTGCCAGCTATTTGGAAAGAGCTCATCGATGCTGGTTTTGAAAGTGGATATGCTTATGCTAAAGCACTAAGAATGGCTAAAACTTGCGTAGGTAGCACTTGGTGCCGGTTTGGTGTCGGTGATAGTGTCGGTTTTGGGGTAGAACTTGAAAATCGTTATAAAGGTATTCGAGCTCCGCATAAATTTAAATTAGGTGTTTCTGGTTGTACCCGAGAATGTGCGGAGGCACAAGGTAAAGATATTGGTGTTATCGCAACTGAAAAAGGTTGGAACCTTTATGTATGCGGTAATGGTGGTATGAAACCACGCCACGCCGATTTGCTTGCTGCTGATCTTGATAGACAAACATTAATTAAATATCTTGACCGTTTTATTATGTTCTATATTCGTACTGCTGATAAATTACAACGGACCTCCGTTTGGCTTGAAAATATGGAAGGGGGAATTGATTATTTACGTAGTGTAATTATCGACAATAAATTAGGAATTAATGATGAACTAGAGAGTGAAATGGCACGCCTGCGTAAATTGATGGTATGTGAATGGAAAGAAACGGTCGAGCATCCAGAAAACCAAAAACGATTTACTCACTTTATTAATAGTAATCAGCGCGATGAAAATGTCCAATTTATACCTGAGCGCGATCAGCATCGACCAGCGACAGCGGAAGAACGTAAAGCAATGTTAGGAGGGCAATAATATGAGTCAATGGGTAACTGTTTGTAAACTTGATGATATTTTACCCCAAACTGGAGTATGTGCACTTGTTGGGGGGGAACATGTAGCAGTTTTTCGTCCTTATGATACTGCTGAACTTTATGCAATTAGTAATATTGATCCCTTTGCACAAGCAAGTGTTTTGTCTCAAGGTATTATTGGGCAGCATGAAAATGAGCTGTATGTCGCAAGTCCATTAAAAAAACAACGCTTTCGCTTAAAAGATGGTTATTGTTTGGATGATGTCCAATATTCTATTGCAAATTATGAAGTAAAAGTAAATGAAGATGGTTTTGTTGAAGTAAAATCATTACATTAAAGCAATTTTTAAGGTTTAAATAGTTATGTATACCGATACAATTAATAAATGTGCTGCTAATGCAGCACGCATTGTTCGTTTAGCCAAAATTAACCCTATAGGTTTTTGGTTAAGTTCTGCTATGGCTGGGGCTTATGTTGGGCTTGGTATTATTTTAATTTTTACGTTAGGTAATTTGTTTGAGCCGTCGTTAAGACCTTTGGTGATGGGGGCTACATTTGGCATTGCGTTAACTTTAGTGGTGATTGCTGGATCTGAACTTTTTACTGGGCACACTATGTTTTTAACCTTTGGGGTAAAGTGTAAAAAAATTACCCATAAGCAGATGTGGTTAGTATTACCACAAACGTGGTTTGCAAATTTATTAGGATCTGTTTTTGTTGCTGTATTATATTGTTATGCGGCAACTCCATTATTATCAGTAGATACTAGCTTAGTGCATGGTGCTGCATTAGCCAAAACCACTGCTCCCGCTGTAGCACTGTTTTTTCGTGGAATTTTGTGCAACTGGCTTGTTTGTTTAGCAATTTGGATGGCAAATCGAGTTGAAGGAACAGCAAAATTTATCGCTATTTGGTGGTGTTTACTCGCTTTTATTGCCTGTGGTTATGAGCATTCTGTTGCCAATATGACATTATTTTCACTTTCATGGTTCGGTAATCATAATGAAGCTTATACTTTAGTTGGTATTGGTCATAACTTATTTTGGGTATCGTTAGGTAATATTGTGTCGGGTGCTGTCTTTATGGGATTAGGTTACTGGTATTCTACGCCTAAAACTGAGAGACCCTAATTTGGATGAAATTCAAAAAGGATAAATATTGAGGTTTTATGGATTATTTTCCACTATTTTGTAAGTTAGAAGGTCGAGAATGCCTACTTGTTGGCGGTGGTGAAATTGCCGAGCGAAAAGCTCGGCTACTACTTGAAGCTGGCGCAAGGTTAACAGTTAATGCGTTTGAATTCAATCAGCAATTCTTGTGCTGGCAGGAACAAAAACAATTAGTGTTACAGCAAGGTGAATTCAATGCACAGTTGCTTGACAATAAATGGTTAGTTATTGCGGCAACTGATTGCCATAAAACGAATCAAACTGTTAGTGTTGAAGCAGAAAATCGCCGTATTTTTTGTAATGTTGTTGATTCTCCAAAAGATGCTAGCTTTATTATGCCTTCAATTATTGACCGTTCACCAATAATGGTTGCCGTGTCATCAGCAGGGCATGCACCGGTTTTAGCACGTTTATTGCGAGAAAAACTGGAATCGATCTTACCTCAGCATTTAGGAAGATTAGCTCAGTATGCTGGTTATTTGCGTAATAAAGCGAAACAAACCTATAAAACACTTAACGAGCGCCGCCGTTTTTGGGAAAAACTTTTCACCCATGATAGGCTAGCACAAGCGATTGCTAATAATGATTCAGAGCAAGTTGAAATGTTAACGGATGAATTATTTAATTTATCACTTGATCACCGTGGCGAGGTTGTTTTAGTTGGAGCTGGTCCTGGCGATGCTAGTTTACTGACTTTAAAGGGATTACAGCAAATTCAACAAGCCGATATTATTGTTTATGATCGCTTAGTTTCAGATGAGATTATGAATCTCGCCAGACGTGATGCCCAACGTATCTTTGTTGGTAAACGGGCGGGGTATCACTGTGTTCCTCAAGAACAAATTAATGAAATCTTGTTAGAACAAGCTCAAAAGGGGTTACGTGTTGTTAGGTTAAAAGGTGGTGATCCCTTTATTTTCGGAAGAGGAGGGGAAGAGCTAGAAACTTTATTTAATGCTGGTATCCCATTTTCTGTCGTTCCTGGAATAACCGCAGCTTCAGGGTGTTCAGCTTATAGTGGCATCCCTTTAACACATCGTGATTATGCGCATAGCGTTCGTTTGATAACTGGGCATTTGAAAGATGGAAGCCATCTTGATTGGCAAAGTTTAGCAGCCGAAAAGCAGACGTTGGTTTTTTATATGGGGCTTTCACAAGCGGAAAATATTAGCCAACAATTAATTAAATATGGTATGAAAGCAAATACTCCTGTGGCGATTGTTGAGGATGGAACAAGCACTAAACAAAAAGTAATTACAGGTTTGTTGGAGGATTTAACCACATTAGCTTTACAATCATGTAGCCCAAGTTTAATTATTATTGGACCTGTGGTTGCTTTACGTGAAAAACTAAATTGGTTTTCTAATCATTAATATAAATAGGCAAGTAAATTGCATTTGTGAATAATAACTTGCCTGTTATTTAATAAGTTATTTGTTTAATTTTTTAGATATGCCGATATAAAACATAAAGGTGAGCCTATTTTTGCTCACTGCTAGCTTTTAATCTACAACCCATAAGTCTACCTAGATTAAATCTAGATTGTTGATGCTTAATCAATAAAATTATTCTTTATTTTGTAAATACCATATGGTCATTTCCATTCGCGATTTAAAATTTAATTTTTTAAATATGCTTTTTATATGTACTTTTACTGTACTTTCAACAATATTTAACTCTCTAGCAATTAATTTATTAGAAAGTCCTTGTACTAGTAGGTTAAATATTTCATGTTCTCTAGGGGTCAGTAAGTTTACATCATGAATTTGCTTGGTTGTCGGTTCTTTACCATTGCGCATGTAGTTTAGAATAATGTGAGAAATTGCTTCGTCCATAATGATTTTTCCTTCCGCAATATCTTTTAATGCTTTGAGAAAATCTTCTGGCTCCATGTCTTTTAATAAATAACCATCGGCACCATTTTTTATTGCGGCGATAATATCCTCTTTGGCATCTGATACCGTAAACATTATGATTCGGCTTGAAATGTTTTTTTCGCGCAAATAGCGTAGTATTTCTAATCCATTGATATCATGGATATTGATATCGAGTAAGATGATATCTGGATCGAGTTTTTCCGCTAATTTAATCCCTTCTGTTCCTGATCCTGTTTCTCCGATAACTTCAAAATGGTTAATAGTATTAATTAGTTGTTTTACACCATTTCTTAGCATTGGGTGATCATCAATAAGTAGTATTGAGTTTTTTATTTGTTCCATTGATTACTCTTCTATTGTCTTGACGGGAATAGTTTTATTGGCTTTAAATACTACCATGACTTGTGTTCCTTTTTGTGGTTCAGTGTTTATAGTCAAATTGCCATTTAGAATTTCAGCTCTATCTCGCATAATCACTATTCCATAATGGTTGTCCTGTTTTATATTCGGTTGAAAACCAATGCCATTATCGCTTATGCTGATAGTAATGAGCTGGTTATCATCAATAGTTAGGCTGATGATAACTTGTGAAGCTTTGGCATGTTTGTAGACATTATTTAGTGCTTCTCGAATAAATTGTAATAAATGAAAAGCATGTTTGCTTTTTATAATATTGAGCGGTAGTTGATATTCAAGCTGAATGTTAAATTTTAATTTTTGGTTAAATTCTTCTATTAACTCCATTAAACTAGCATAAAAACCAGTTTGATTAAGACGTAAACGAAAAGAGGTGATTAATTCTCTTAATTGAGAATAAGTAATGTTGACTTCTTTACGCATTGTTGCCAATAAATCAATGCTACTTTGTGAGGTCAAATCAGATTGCATTTGCAAACAACTTAAATGTATCTTTAGACAAGATAATGATTGGGCAATTGAATCGTGTAATTCTCTTGCCATTGCCGAGCGTTCTTTCATTAATAAGTACTGTTTTTGTTGCTCTATTTGTTTATCAAGCATTATTGCAGTAGTCATTTGCTCGATAAGCCCTGTAACCAAATTTTCTTGCTCATCGCTAAGTGTTATGTCTGTTGGTTGAATAGCAAATAATATGCCATATTTTTCGCCATTGTCTTGTAGATACCAATAACGTTGAAATCCATTTTGTTGGTAAGACTTTGAGCCTATTAAACAGGCACAACAATTTGGATTTTGGCAATAGGGTAATTTGTGTTCGTTACCGTAACTAATTTGTTGATAATAGTCAGGATAATCTGATTCATAAAAGCGAATTTGAAATTGAGTCAGTGGCACAAGCTCTTCCAATTGACGTAATACGATCAGAAAACGTTCACATAAGGGCTCTGATGTATGGAGTTGCTTGGTTGCTTGATATTGAAATGAGATGATTTTATTTGTTTGTTGCAACTTAGCTGTTTTTTCAGTAACACGTTCTTCAAGTAATAAATATTGTGATTCGATTTGATCGGACATGTTGTTTAACGCTAATCCTAATAAATCAAACTCATTTTTTATTGAGCGAACCGTAAAACGTTCACTAAAATTATGTTTTGAAATGGCTTCTGCCATGTTAATGAGTTTACGCCAAGGTACAAGAAGATAACGACGTAAATAGTAGAGTTGAGCAAGAAGAAATATCACAATAATTATGATAAATAATTGTTGTAATAAGGATATATAATGAATTTGACTTTCAGTTTTCTGATCAATTTTATGCACTAAATAATTGGCTCGGAAAACAAATTGCTCAATATCAGTTTTTATCTCATCAATTTTTTTTGCTTGTTGAATTTTTACCGTAGTGTGAGTTTCCCATTCATCCTTTAATTGATTGAATTCATCAATTAAATTATAACGTTTAAAAAGTGCTAAATGTTGTTTTGAGGAAGTTATATCGTTAAAAATATTCAATTGATAATCATCTTGTTTATTTAAAGGCACCTTCGATAAAAGTTGATAACTCTTCATGCGAATTAATCCTAATTGATTAATCATATAAGCACTACCTTTGGTGTCATTGGCTTCCTGAATAGATAATGATAATGCAACTAAGGCAATGGCACCTAAAAAAAACATTAGTAATGATAAACGATTAATAATAGAAGCATGATAGCGAGTTTTATTTTTGGTTATTTTAGCACTCAGCATATTATTATAATAAATTGATAGATAAATAATGATTTATCTATATTGTAACGTTAAAACGATATCTTGCTGATCTTTTTTGTAACTTTTTGCATTCTTTTAGTAAAGACTGCTTGCAACAAGGATAAATTTTGCGTAAAATTCACGCCCTATAAGATTAATCAATGCAGGCATATACGTTAAATCAGGAATGGTCTGCTTTTTATTGCGGAGTTAAGTATGTACGCAGTTTTCCAAAGTGGTGGCAAACAACACCGAGTTAGCGAAGGGCAAGTCGTTCGCTTGGAAAAAATTGAAGTCGAAACAGGCTCAGAAGTTGTTTTCGATAAAGTTTTAATGGTAGCAAATGGTGAAGACATCAAAGTTGGTGCTCCGTTTGTTGAAGGTGCAACAATTAAAGCAGAAATTGTTGAGCACGGTCGTGGCGATAAAGTGAAAATTGTTAAATTCCGTCGTCGTAAACACTATCGTAAACAACAAGGTCACCGTCAGTGGTTTACTGATGTGAAGATCACTGCAATCGCTTAATAGGAGTATCGAACAATGGCACATAAGAAGGCTGGTGGTTCATCACGCAATGGTCGTGATTCCCAGAGTAAACGTTTAGGTGTTAAACGTTATGGTTCTCAAGAAGTTCTTGCTGGCAATATTTTAGTTCGTCAACGTGGAACTCAATTTCACCCAGGCACTAATGTAGGTTGTGGTCGTGACCATACCTTATTTGCTTTAATTGATGGGCAAGTAAAATTTGAAGTTAAAGGACCTAAAAATCGTCGCTATGTTAGCGTTATTGCTAATAGCTAATTAAAAACGATTTAATAGTTATGGAAGCCTCACAGTTATTGTGGGGCTTTTTTCATTTCTTGAATGTATATTGTTTATTATGATAAAACAGCAGAATGTTAAATTAGGTTTTACGTTAGCCATGTTAACCGCAATTTTGTGGGGATTAGTACCGATTGCAATGAAATATGCATTGGTAGTTATTGATCCATTAACTTTGGCGTGGTCTCGGTTGGCAATTTCTGCTGTTGGTATTACGTTATGGTTAGCTTATAAAAAACAATTTCCTAATTTATTGATGTTTAAAAAACGTCGACGTTTTATCTTGCTCATGATCGCTGGATTTGGTTTACTCGGTAATTTTGCACTATTTGCAAGTGCAGTTCAGTACCTTTCAGCAACGACCTCCCAAGTTGTTGGTCAAGTGGGAATTGTGATATTTATGATTTCAAGCGCTTTTGTTTTTAAAGAGCGGTTGAGACCAACACAGATAATTGGTATTTCTGTATTGTTAATTGGTCTAGGACTATTTTTTAATAAAAATATTACTGTTCTTTTTGCTAATATGTCTACTTATGGCATTGGTGTCTGGCTGACTTTACTTGCTTCAATTTCATGGGCAGGTTATGCATTAGCCCAAAAAGTGTTATTACGGAAATTAGCTGCAGAGCAGCTACTTTGGTTAATTTATCTTATTTGTACTGTATTTTTATGGCCATTTGCATCGCCAACAAAAATAGCTAATGCCGATATAACTCAATTAGTTGCTATTATCTTTTGTGGTTTAAATACCATTATTGCTTATGGCGCATTAGTGATGGCAATGGAGCGTTGGCAAGCAGCACAAGTTAGTGCTATTACAACACTAACCCCATTGTTTGCATTAATTTTTTCAGATATGTTCGCTGTAATTTGGCCAGAAAAATTTGCTATGCAGTATTTAAATATTTTAGGTTATATTGGCGCAGTGTCAGTAGTTGCTGGTGCGATGTTTGCAACAATTGGGCATTATTTATGGCATCCAAGAAAAGGCTGGCTGATTAACCAGAAGAAAGAGGAAAAATAATGAAATTTGTAGATGAAGCTTCAATCCGAGTCGAGGCCGGTGATGGAGGTAATGGCTGTGTTGGTTTTCGTCGTGAAAAGTATATTCCAAAAGGCGGTCCTGATGGCGGTGATGGTGGTGATGGTGGCGATGTATTTTTTATTGCTGATGAGAATCTCAATACGTTGGTTGATTTTCAGTTTGAAAAGAACTATCGGGCTGAACGAGGTCAAAATGGACAAGGTTCTGATTGTACCGGTAAACGAGGAAAAGATATCACTGTTAAAGTGCCTGTAGGGACACGAATTACCGACAAATATACTGGTGAAGTTATTGGTGATTTAATTCATCACCAGCAAAAAGTATTGGTTGCTAAAGGTGGTTTTCATGGGCTTGGAAATGCTCGTTTTAAATCTTCAGTAAATCGCGCTCCAAGGCAAAAAACAGATGGTACACCGGGTGAAAAACGTGATGTTTTGTTAGAGTTATTATTGCTTGCTGATGTGGGTATGTTAGGGTTACCAAATGCCGGTAAGTCAACATTTATTCGCGCTGTTTCAGCGGCGAAGCCGAAAGTGGCGGACTATCCTTTTACAACATTAGTACCAAGTTTAGGCGTTGTCAGAATGGATAACGAACAAAGTTTTGTTGTTGCTGATATTCCTGGTTTGATTGAGGGGGCTTCAGAAGGTGCAGGGCTTGGTATTCGTTTTTTAAAGCATCTTGAGCGTTGTCGTGTTTTGGTCCATTTAATTGATATAGCCCCTTTTGATGGATCTGATCCTATTGAGAATGCAAAAGTAATTATCCAAGAGCTGCATCAGTATAGTGAAAAACTAGCAAATAAACCGCGTTGGTTAGTGTTTAACAAAGTGGATGTATTAGGTGAAGAAGAAAGTTTAAAGCGTGCTGCTGAAATTGCTAATGCATTAAATTGGGATGATAAATATTATACTATTTCTGCAATTAATCATGAGGGTGTTAAGACTTTGTGTTGGGATTTAATGGAATATATTAATGCTCATCCTCGCGAAATGGAACAGGAAGAGTCATCTTCTGAAAAAGTTGAGTTTATGTGGGATGATTATCATCAACAAGTGATAGATGAGACTTTTGACAGTGATTTTGATGACTGGGATGAGAGCAAAGAAGAAGGTGTTGAATTTATTTATCAAAAATAAAACTTTCATTGCATTTTAGTATTAATTTTTTCAATTACTAAATGTAGTTTTCTAAAAAGCAGGGCAAAGTCCTGCTCATTTCTATTATTTTTCAATTAAAGTATTTTTTATTTTGATGATATCTTTTAATGTTTTCTTTTATTTACTTAATTTAATGATATAAAAATGCTTGCTTTTATTAATGATAATGATTATCATTATTTTGCTATTTGATGGAAGATCGAAAGACTTCTCAAAAAGCATGACATTGCTCACATTGCTTCCAATGTTTGCCAGTTTAGGGATGCTAAGCTGGCTTTTTTATTTTTAAAGATATAAGGCATTTTTTCTAATGACAAGTTGATCGTCAATAACCATTTTCCAAACGCCATCTTCAAAATACGGCACTTTTGAAACCACAAAAACAGTATTCAGACCTGAAACACTAACTTTGAAATCGTTGCCAATAAATTCAAATATAGGAGCTTGGATTGTTTTTGAGACAGTATCTTTTTTGTATTTATAGTTAATTTTAGCATCAGATGTTATGGTGATAGCCATATATTCACCTTGCCATGTTCCAATATAACTTTTCTTTTCAGAAGGAATCGCTTTTAACCCATCACATGCAGTAATTAATGTTGCAACAATAGCCAATAAATAAAACTGTTTAATTTGTGAGATTATAAAATGCATTTGATAACTCCTTTAAATTTTGTTAAGGAAAAACTCACTGGGTAATATCAAATAAGATTAATAATGCTGCACTGCCGCCAAACTCTTTCGGTGCTTGATGAAAACAAATAATATCTGGATGTTGAGCTAACCACATAGGTATTTGTTTTTTTAAAATATTTTTACCATGCCCATACATGATGCAAGCACAATATGCTCTTTCCCTCAAACAAGCAGTGATTAGTGCTGCAATTTCTTTTTTGGCTTCTTGCTGAGTTAATCCATGTAAATCTAAAAAAAATTCTGGTTCGTAAAAACCACGACGCAACTTTTTGATTTCATAGGGATCAGCATCATTTCTACTATAACGAATGGGATCTTCATGTAATAAAGGCTGATAATCATCAGAAAAATAAAATTCAGTATTAATTTCTTCAGTCTGCTGTTTTTGTTTATCGATAGCTTTTTGAGCAGATTTTTTGGGTTTAAAGATAACAGTATCTTGTTTTAATTTTTTAGTATCTCCAATACTATTTTTAAACAATTTTATGTCATCATAGCTTAATTTAAATTTATCAGACATTAATTATCACTCAGGGTAAACCTTTTCTTTATATTCACATAAATCTTCAATTACACACGCACCGCATCGAGGTTTTCTAGCAACACATGTGTAACGCCCATGTAAAATTAACCAATGGTGGCAATTTATTTTATATGCTTTTGGCACGACCTTAAGTAATTTTTCTTCAACAGCTTCAACTGTTTTACCTGGAGCAAAACCAGTTCGATTGCTGACTCTGAATATATGAGTATCAACAGCAATGGTAGGCCAACCAAAAGCAGTGTTTAATACTACATTAGCGGTTTTTCGTCCAACGCCAGGAAGTTCAATAAGTGCATCGAAATTTTCTGGTACTTCTCCTTGGTATTTGTCGACTAAAATTTGACACGTTTTAATAATATTTTCTGCTTTGCTATTATAAAGACCAATTGTGCGTATATAGCTTTTTAACTTATCTACACCAAGCATCAAAATTTTTTCAGCAGTATTGGCAATAGCAAAAAGTGGTTTAGTTGCTTTATTTACGCTAACATCAGTCGCTTGCGCAGAAAGTACCACGGCAATAAGTAATTCAAATGGTGTTTGGTAAATAAGTTCTGTAGTTGGATCTTTAATATGATCTTTTAGTCTTTCTAAAATTTGAATTCGAGTTGTTTGTTTCACAAAGAATGATAATTAAAATAGGCATGCTTTGTATTATATACTTTATTTGTATGATTTACATTTGTTTAATTTAAAACTTATATTTTTCCTTATTTTAAAATTTGTTAATCAATTTAGCCATAATTTTTTTAAATATTCTTGTTTTATAATTGAAAGGCTATTTTAATTTCCTACTTGTATATATTCATAGATCATCGTCTTTTTAGCATGTTGATTTTATGATAAGCTAGTTTACTATTTTATTTCTATAAACAGGGTTTTTTACAGATATGTCCTTACCAATGATTATCACCTTTTCTGTATATATTTTAGGCATGATTGCAATCGGTTTCTTTGCATTTCGATCAACACAAAATTTTGGTGATTATATTTTAGGTGGGCGTCGTATCGGTAGTGTTGTAACAGCACTTTCAGCTGGCGCATCAGATATGAGTGGTTGGCTATTAATGGGATTACCTGGTGCTGTTTTTTTGTTTGGTATCTCACAAAGTTGGATTGCAATAGGATTGATTATTGGCGCTTATTTAAATTGGTTACTCATTGCTGGGCGGTTACGCGTTTTTACTGAAATCAATCATAATTCATTAACTTTACCCGATTATTTTGCTCGTCGATTTGATGATAAAAGCTCACTTTTACGCATTATTTCAGCTGTCATTATTCTAATATTTTTTACTATTTATTGTGCTTCTGGTGTAGTTGCGGGCGCAAAGTTGTTTGAGAGTACATTTGGTATGAGCTATGGCTGGGCGATGTTAGCGGGTGCAGGTGCAACAATTGCCTATACGTTTATCGGTGGTTTTTTAGCAGTAAGCTGGACTGATACTATTCAAGCCAGTTTAATGATGTTTGCTCTCATTTTAACGCCAATTATGGTTATGGTGAATTCTGGTGGGCTTTCTGATGCATTGACATATATTGAATCGCTCAATTCAGATTATACTAATTTATTAGCTCATATGGATTTTATTGCCATTATTTCATTATTAGGTTGGGGGCTTGGATATTTTGGGCAACCTCATATTTTAGCCAGATTTATGGCTGCTGATTCACACGAAGTAATGAAAAATGCTCGACGGATTAGTATGACATGGATGATTTTGTGTTTAGTTGGAGCAATCACGGTTGGTTTTTTTGGTATAGCCTTTTTTGCTAATCATCCTGATTTAGCTTACTTGATTAACGATGGAAAGCATGAACGTATTTTTATTGAATTATCGAAATTACTTTTTAATCCTTGGATTGCCGGTGTTTTGTTGGCCGCCATTTTAGCGGCTGTCATGAGCACATTAAGTTGTCAGTTATTAGTTTGCTCAAGTGCTCTAACGGAAGATTTTTATCGTGCGTTTCTTAGACCAAAAGCAAAACAGAAGGAACTAGTTTGGGTTGGTCGTATAATGGTGCTACTAGTTTCAGTTATTGCTATTTTATTAGCTATTAACCCAAATAATAGTGTGCTTGATTTAGTGAGCCATGCTTGGGCTGGATTTGGGGCTGCGTTTGGTCCTATAATCGTATTTTCTGTTTTTTGGTCGCGTATGACACGTAATGGAGCACTAGCTGGAATGATAACGGGTACAGTAACTGTGTTGCTATGGATTAATTTTAATTGGTTTAATCTTTATTCTCTTATCCCTGGATTTTTATTTGCTTCTATAGCTATTATTATTTTTAGTCTTTTTGATAAAAAGCCAAACGAAATAGTAGCAGATCATTTTAAACAAGCGTATAAACGCTATCACAACAAAATAAATTAGAATAAATTTTATTTAAACTAGAATATAAATGTAATAAATTTAATAGGTAAAATATCATGACAAAAAATGTGATCAAACAACTACAAGAACGTGGGCTGATTGCTCAGCTTACTGATGAAAAAGCACTAATAGAACAAATTGAACAGAATCCTATTGCGCTTTATTGTGGTTTTGATCCTACTGCCGATAGTTTGCATCTTGGTCATTTAGTGCCATTACTTTGCTTAAAACGTTTTCAGTTAGCTGGTCATAAACCTGTTGCGCTTGTAGGGGGGGCAACAGGATTAATTGGTGATCCAAGTTTTAAAGCTGTTGAACGAAAACTTAATACTGAGGAAACAGTTATTGAGTGGAGTGAAAAGATTAAACAACAAGTATCACCATTTTTAGATTTTAATTGTGGTGAAAATTCAGCGATTGTGGCTAATAACTATGATTGGTTTAGCGGTATGAATGTGCTGACCTTTTTACGTGATGTCGGCAAGTATTTTTCAGTTAATTCGATGATCAATAAAGAGTCAGTGAAACAGCGTATTGATCGTGATGAGGTGGGTATTTCATTTACTGAATTTTCTTATAGCTTATTACAGTCTTATGATTTTGCCTGTTTAAATAAATCGCATGATGTTGTGTTACAAATTGGTGGTTCTGATCAGTGGGGGAATATTACCGCAGGTATTGATTTAACTCGTCGCTTACATCAAAAACAAGTTTATGGTTTGACTGTGCCGTTAATCACTAAATCAGATGGTACTAAATTTGGTAAAACAGAAAGTGGTGCAGTATGGCTTGATCCTAAAAAGACAAGTCCTTATAAATTCTATCAATTCTGGATAAATACTGCTGATGCTGATGTTTATCGATTCTTAAAATTTTTCACATTTATGCCTCTAAGTGAAATTGATGCATTGGAAGAAGAAGATAAAAATAGTGGTGTTGCACCACGAGCTCAATATGTACTAGCGGAACAAGTTACTCGCCTAGTTCATGGTGAAGAAGGGCTTGTTGCGGCAAAACGTATTACAGAAAGTCTATTCTCTGGCAAATTAACTGACTTATCTGAAGCTGATTTTGAACAGTTAGCTCAAGATGGCATGCCAACATTAGTTGTTGAAAGTAATGTTGATTTACAACAAGCTATTGTTAATGCACAGTTTGCTCCGTCAAGAGGTCAGGCTAGAACGATGATCGAATCCAATGCTATTTCAATTAATGGTGAACGTAACACAACAACAGATTACCGTTTTTTAGATAGTGATAAGCTTTTTAATCGTTATACTTTGCTTCGTCGTGGTAAAAAATATTACTGCTTGTTAATTTGGAGTTAATCTAATGAAAAATATTTTATCGATTCAGTCTCATGTTGTATTTGGTCATGCAGGAAATAGTGCGGCAGTATTTCCTATGCGTCGTTTAGGTGTTAATGTTTGGCCTTTAAACACCGTACAATTTTCTAACCATACTCAATATCGCCAATGGACTGGAACGGTAATGTCAGCATCTCATTTAACAGAGATCGCAGATGGAATTAATCAAATTGATGAACTAAAACGTTGTGATGCGGTGTTAAGTGGCTATATGGGATCACCAGAGCAAGGCAATGCTATTATCGAGATTGTTAAAAAGGTAAAAGCTGTTAATCCAGATGCGATTTATTTTTGTGATCCTGTAATGGGGCATCCTGAAAAAGGTTGTTTTGTTGCGCCTGGTGTAGCAGAGTTTTTATGTAATACCGCTTTGCCAATGGCCGATATGATGGCACCGAATATTTTAGAACTTGAAGAACTAAATAGTAAACAACGTATCAATAATGTTGAAGAAGCAATATTAGCTTGTAGGGAATTATGTAAAAAAGGTCCAAAAGTAATTTTAGTTAAACATTTAAGCCGTGCAGGATATAAAAATGATCGTTTTGAAATGTTGCTTGTAACTAAAGACGAAGCTTGGCATATTGACCGACCATTAGTTGATTTTGGCGTAAGGCAGCCAGTTGGCGTTGGTGATATGACCAGTGGACTATTTTTAGCTAATATTTTACTAGGAAAAACATTGATTGAAGCTTTGGAACATACTACTTCTGCGGTATATGCGGTGATGCTTGAAACCTTAAAACAAAATGAATATGAATTACAATTAGTAGCAGCTCAAAATGAAATTGAGAAACCAACACAATGGTTTAATGCAAAAAAAATTGATTAATTTTATAAATATGTAAAAATGGTAATAGTGTAAATAGTTAGAATTAAAAAATGAGGGGATATGGAAGACGATATTTCGTTGGGTAGGATGCTTTCCACTTTAAGGGAGAATTTGGGATTAACCCAAGAAGATATTGCTTGTAAAATTCATGTAAGAAAAGCTGTGGTGGTAGATATTGAAAATGACCAGTTAGTTCATGCCCCTCTTGTTTTTATCAAAGGTTATATTCGATCTTATGCGGAAATTGTCGGATTATCTGTTGAAGAATATCAGCATCATCTTGATAGTTTAGCCAAGCAATATGTATCTAATTCAATTAAAAACCATGCAATAAAGTATAAAAAAAGTAAACGTGGTAAAATTAGTTTATTTGTTTTTCTTTGTGTGCTCGGTGTGATCTTGTATTATGTTACCAAAGAAAGTAAAAGTAATTATGTTGAAGTTAGCCACTATATATCCCCATCATTATTATCTAAACATGTTAACAGTTAGCAAATTTTCTTACTCTCATACAGACATTTGCATTAAATCTTGTTAAGATTGCTGGTCAGTTATTTTGTGAAATGATTAGGTGTGTGTTATGAATCATCAGGATTCACCAATTATTCGACGAGAATCTACCCGAATTTATGTCGGTAAGGTGCCTATTGGTGGTGGTGCTCCTATTTCAGTTCAATCAATGACAAATACGCGAACAGTGGACGTAGAAAAAACGGTTGCTCAAATTCATGCGCTTGAACGTGTGGGTGTGGATATAATTCGTGTTTCTGTTCCAACGATGGATGCTGCAGAAGCTTTTAAATATATTAAACAGCAAGCAAAAGTCCCGCTTATCGCTGATATTCATTTTGATTATCGCATTGCTTTAAAGGTTGCCGAATATAGCGTTGATTGTTTGAGAATCAACCCTGGTAATATTGGAAATGAGTCAAGAATTCGTGCTGTGGTTGATTGTGCTAAAGATAAAAATATTCCAATACGCATTGGTGTGAATTCTGGTTCACTTGAAAGAGATATTCAAGAAAAATATGGTGAGCCTACACCACAAGCGATTGTTGAATCGGCGATGCGTCATGTTGATATACTTGACCGACTTAATTTTGATCAGTTTAAAGTCAGTGTAAAAGCATCTGATGTGTTTACTGCCGTTGATGCTTATCGATTATTAGCTAAGCAAATAAAGCAACCATTACATCTAGGTATAACTGAAGCAGGCGGTATTCGGAACGGTGCTATTAAGTCGGCCATTGGATTGGGATTGTTGCTATCAGAAGGCATTGGCGATACACTTCGAGTTTCCTTAGCTGCCGATCCTATAGAAGAGGTAAAAGTTGGATTTGATATTTTAAAATCGCTGCGTATACGGTCTCGTGGTATTAATTTTATTGCATGCCCAACGTGTTCTCGCCAAGAGTTTGATGTGATTAATACAGTCAATATATTAGAACAGCGATTAGAAGATATAGTTATACCAATGGATGTATCAATTATTGGTTGTGTGGTTAACGGTCCAGGGGAGGCATTAGCTTCAACTATGGGGGTAGCTGGAGGTCACAATAAAAGTGGTTTTTATGAAGATGGTGTACGTATTGGTCGTATTGATAATGAACAAATGATTGATGAGTTAGAAGCTAAAATTCGAGCCAAGGCATTGATAATTAAAAATAGAATTGCAGCAACTGAATTATAATTTTATTAAATAGCGAACAAATAAATGACAGAGAAAAAAATCCAATCTATAAGGGGAATGAATGATTTACTCCCTACAAATAGCGCAAGTTGGCAACAGATTGAAAAAATTGTCAAAGGTGTGCTTAATAGCTATGGCTATAATGAAATCAGAACCCCAATTGTTGAAGACACTGCGTTATTTAAACGAGCTGTTGGCGAAGTCACCGATATTGTTGAAAAAGAGATGTATACTTTCAATGACCGTAATGATGAAAGCATCACTTTACGCCCTGAAATCACTGCTGGTTGCGTTCGTGCGGGTATTGAACATGGCCTTTTTTATAATCAAGAACAACGTCTTTGGTATTTAGGTCCTGCTTTTCGTTACGAAAAGCCGCAAAAAGGACGTTACCGTCAATTCCATCAATTTGGTGTCGAAATATTTGGGCTTGAAGGACCAAATATTGATGCTGAACTTATTTTATTAACAGCTCGTTTTTGGAAAGCGCTTGGTATTGAAGCGCATACTTCTCTTGAAATCAATTCAATTGGTTCGCTTGAAGCTAGAGCAAATTATCGAAATGCTTTAGTTACCTTTCTTGAACAACATAAAAATAAATTAGATGAAGATTGTTTACGTAGAATGTATACTAATCCATTACGTGTTCTTGATTCTAAAAATTCTACTGTTCAAGAGCTGTTAAACCAAGCTCCTAAATTGTTTGACTATTTAGATGAAGAATCTAAATTTCATTTTGAAGGCTTATGTCGTTTATTGGATAATGCAGGAATTAAATATAAAATTAATCAACGATTAGTTCGAGGATTAGATTATTATAATCGTACGGTTTTTGAGTGGGTAACAAGCAGTTTAGGTGCTCAAGGAACAGTTTGCGGTGGTGGTCGTTATGATGGTCTGGTTAGTCAGCTTGGTGGGCAGGCAACACCTGCAGTTGGTTTTGCTATGGGTGTTGAACGTTTGGTATTGTTAGTACAAGCAGTCAATCCAGCGTTCAATTGTGATAATTCAATTGATATTTACATGATTTCATCGGGTGATGAAAAAACCATATCTGTGACGCAATGTATTGCAGAACAACTACGAGATGGTTTACCTGATAAGCGAATTGTAACAAATTATGGCACGAGTAACTTCAAGAAACAATTTGCTAAAGCAGATAAATTAGGTGCAAAAATAGCTGTTATTATTGGTGAAAACGAAATTATTAATCAATCAGTAACAATAAAAAATTTGCAAATTGGCGAACAAATAGAAGTTTCACAAAAAGAGATTGTTAAAGCTTGTTTAGCAATGATAAAGAGCTAATGGAAGTAGGAGAGAAAAGTGAATCAATATTTATCGAGTAAAGAACAATTTTGGACATTAAATCAGTTTTTTGCTAAAACATGGAAAATAATTGTTGCGATTATAGTAATAGGTTTGATGGTCTTTTATGGTTGGAATTACTGGCAAACAAACCAAGTTGAGAAATCTAGAAAATTATCAGAATATTATGAACAATTAATTGCTAAGTTGGATAAAGAAAAACCTGATTCTGTGAATGAATTAGTTAACTTTGCTAAAAGCAATAACACTATTTATAGTGTATTTTCTGATTTGTATGCAGCAAAATTCTATGTTGAGGTACTAAATGATTATGCCGGAGCACAGATCCTATTAACAGATGCTTTAACAAAAACTGATGTTGAGTCTATTCAAGCAATTATTAATATTCGAATTGCCCGCTTGCAGTATCAGCAAGAGAAATATGAAGAAAGCTTAACCACATTAAATCATGTAACAGATGAAGCTTGGGGACCTGTTGTCAATGAAGTTCGTGGTGATGTTTATGTCAAAATGGCTCGTTATGCTGATGCTGTTGACGCTTATAATGTTGCTCTAAATTCACCAATAATGATAGGATTGGAAGCAAATATCAAAATGAAGCTGAATCAGGCAGAATATTTAAAAGCAAAACAGTTTGACGAACAAGGCGTAAACGATACAGCAGTTAAAGAAAAAGCAGAACAAGAGGTTCGGTTAAAGAATTCAGAGACAGAAGACAAAACAAATTAATTTATCCTGCTATAAGGGTCTATACAATGAAGTTATCAAAATATCTTTTTACTGGTGTTTTCATGTTTTCACTCGCTGGGTGCTCTTTATTCGGTGGAGAAGAAGAAGTGGTTCAGATTTCACCTTCACCAACAGTAAACAACCAATTTTATATTCAACAATTATGGCGTAATAGTACTTTAGGTAATACCCATATTTATTCGTTATTAGGACCTATTAATTATAATAATATTATTTATGTAGCTAGCCGTAGTGGGCAAGTTAAGGCTATTGATTCAACTACTGGCAATACTATATGGGATGTTGATATATCTGAAAGTACACTTTTTAGTAGTAAAACTGCATTATTATCTGGCGGTGTAAATGCGGATGATAAATATGTCTATGTGGGTAGTGAACGTGCCAGAGTTTATGCATTAGATCGTAGCAATGGTAAAGTTGTTTGGGAAAAAAACGTAAAGGGTGAAGTGCTTGCACGGCCCGTATCTTCTGAAAATAAATTGATTGTTTATACAGCAAATGGGACTGTGCAGGGTTTAAATCGCGATACTGGTGAAGAAATATGGGATATAAATCTTGAAGTGCCTGCTTTATCATTAAGAGGAAATTCAACGCCGACAATCGCACATGGTGCAGCAATTTTTGGTGATGATAATGGGCGAGTAAATGCTAACTTTATTAAGAATGGTCAATTGATTTGGCAGCAACGTATTTCTCAACCATCAGGTTCAACAGAAATTGCAAAAATAAATGATGTTGATGCTACCCCTGTAGTTGAAGGTAATTTGGTTTATTGTGTTGGTTATAATGGCTATGTTGTTGCTTTGGACTTAAGTAATGGACACATAGTATGGCGTAAACAATTAGGATCTACACATACGTTAGCGATAGATTCCCAAAGATTATTTTTAGTAGATCAAGATGATAACGTCCAAGCACTTTCGAAAAAAGATGGCACCATACTATGGACGCAATCGGGATTTTTACATCGCCAATTAACTGATCCTGTTATTTATGATAATTATATAGTTGTTGGTGATTTTCAGGGGTATCTTTACTTATTAAATATCGAAAATGGTGAGTTAGCTGCTAAAACACACGTAAGTAGTAGTGGATTATTATCAACACCATTAGTTGTGGACAATAAAATAATTGTTCAAGTCAAAAATGGCGATATTTATACTTTCATAAAGAATTAAATTAATTAGAGAATAAGCATGGTACCTGTTGTAGCATTAGTTGGTCGTCCAAATGTTGGTAAATCAACTTTATTTAATCGGTTAACAAGAACACGCGATGCGTTAGTTGCAGATTTTCCTGGATTAACGAGGGATCGTAAATATGGAAGAGCTGAAATAAAGGGCCATGAATATATTGTAATTGATACTGGCGGTATTGATGGAAGTGAAGATGGGATTGAAAGCTTTATGGCAGAACAATCCTTACAAGCTATTGAGGAAGCTGATATTGTCCTTTTTTTAGTCGATTCCAGAGCTGGTGCAATGCCTGCTGATCAAGCTATTGCTAAACATTTACGTTGCCGCCAAAAAGCTACTTTTTTAGTGGCTAATAAAATTGATGGAATTGATGCAGATACGGCAATTTCTGATTTCTACGGTTTAGGTTTAGGTGAAATTCATCCCATAGCTGCAAGTCATGGTCGAGGTGTCAGTTCGTTAATTGAAACTGTATTAGATCCTATTTTCCAATTTGGTAATCATGAAGAAAATAGTAATTTTGATAATAATCAACAAGTAAATGATTTAACTGAATTATGTGATGATTTTGTTGATGAAACAGAATCATTAATCAATCAACCTATCAAAGTTGCTATTGTTGGTCGTCCAAATGTTGGTAAGTCAACACTAACTAATCGAATTTTAGGTGAAGATCGAGTCGTTGTATATGATATGCCAGGGACTACTCGAGACAGTATCTATATACCAATGAATCGAGATGATCGCGAGTATATCTTGATTGATACAGCTGGTGTACGTAAACGTGGTAAAGTTACTGAAGCAGTTGAAAAATTTTCAGTTATTAAAACATTACAAGCAATTGAAGATGCTAATGTAGTTATTTTAGTTATTGATGCCAGAGAGGGTATATCCGATCAAGACTTATCATTGCTTGGTTTTATTATTAATAGTGGGCGCTCACTTGTAATAGCCGTTAACAAATGGGATGGTTTATCACAAGATATCAAAGAGCAAGTTAAAACGACATTAGATGATAGATTAGATTTTATTGATTTTGCCCGTGTGCATTTTATTTCTGCATTACATGGAAGTGGGGTGGGTAATTTATTTGATTCAATTCAAGAGGCTTATGATTGTGCCACTCGTCGAGTGAATACCGCACTGTTAACTAAAATTATGCAAATGGCACAAGAAGATCACCAACCTCCTTTGGTTCGTGGTCGGCGAGTAAAACTAAAATATGCACATGCTGGTGGCTATAATCCACCAATTGTAGTTATTCATGGTAATCAGGTGGAAGATTTACCCGATTCATATAAACGTTATTTAATGAATTATTTTAGACGTTCATTAAAAATCATGGGATCACCAATTCGAATTCAGTTTAAAGAAGGGTCTAACCCATTTGAAGGTAGAAAAAATACTTTAACTGCATCGCAGCAACGTAAACGTCGTCGATTAATGAAGCATGTAAGAGGGCGAAATTAATTTATGTCAGGAAAATTAATGAATGATTCTGGGAAAGAAGGCCTTTGTCCAAAATGTCATCATAAAATGAGTGTTGTTTCGCCACAGAATTTTAATTGTCCTTATTGCAAGCAACATTATCTTGAACAGTATATTTGTCCGACTTGTTTGCAAAAAGCTCAAATGATCAAAGGCTGTGGAGCGGTTAATTATATTTGTCCAACTGATGGTTTAATATCCAGCAGTAATGTGATATTTCATTATTTACCAGAATAGAAGCTTTATTTATATTAAAGCCATAAGAGGTTATTTTATGCGAATTATTTTATTAGGAGCACCAGGAGCAGGAAAGGGAACACAAGCACAATTTATTATGCAAAAATATGGTATTCCTCAAATTTCAACTGGTGATATGCTGCGAGCAGCAGTAAAAGTAGGTAGTCCACTTGGTTTACAAGCTAAGGAGTTAATGGATGCCGGTAAACTAGTTACCGATGAACTCGTTATTGCGTTAGTTAAAGAACGTATTACACAAAGCGATTGCGCTAATGGCTTTTTGCTAGATGGGTTTCCTCGCACGGTTCCACAAGCTGATGCAATGAAAACAGCTGGCATAAATGTTGACTATGTGCTTGAATTTGATGTACCAGACGCAGTGATTATTGATCGCATGAGTGGGCGCCGAATTCATGCTCCTTCAGGTCGTGTCTATCACATTCGCCATAATCCACCAAAGGTTGAAAATGTTGATGATGTGACAGGTGAACCACTTACTATTCGCAAAGATGATAACGAAGAAATAGTTCGTAAACGTCTTGTTGAATATCACGATCTAACTAAACCACTTATTAGTTATTATCAGCATGAAGCCAAAGAAAAGCATACAAAATATTTCCGTATTGATGGGACCATGCCTGTGGCTGACGTAACAAAAGAATTAGTTAAAATTTTAGGATAGTTTATTTTATTAAAAGAGCAAGGTCGTATTAGGTGCCTTGCTCTTTTTTATTTTAAATAGATTATTGTGTGACGATTTTAACTATCTGATGTACATTGAAAATAATATGATCAATATTAATGGGTAAATGTATTATTTTTTGTTGCACCAAATTTTTACTTCCTTTATCGTTAAGTTACAGCTAAGTGGTTGAGATTAGATGGCTATCTAATAAACAAGCATACCTAATATTGAGTAAACCATTATCTATCTGTTTTACGACTAGATAGATATTAAAAGAATAAGCACCCCTTATATATTCTTTGCTAGTTTCAAATTAAAAAAGAACGGCATAGTATTATGTGCGATTAAAAGCGTGGGAAGTAGTTTGGTAGGTAAGTATGGAAATAGGATGAGTTGTTTGCACTGAATGTATAGTCTGTATGAATAACAATATTTTCTGGGTTCATTTTAGAGCCTTAAATGCCAAAATAAAGCTCTATTTTTCAAGAAAATTTTAATAAAATAAATTTTTATAAGACCATTCTTACAATATCAATCTCTCCTAATTCTTTATAGAGATTTTCAACTTGACCAATATGCGTTGCATTAATCGTAATTGATACAGAATGATAGTTGCCTTTGCTACTTGGTTTTACTGAAGGTGTATAATCACCAGGAGCATGACGTTGAATAACGGTGACCACTTTATCAACCAATTCTGGTTTTGCCTCTCCCATTACCTTATAAGTAAAAGAACAAGGAAAATCTAATAATTCATTTAATTTTGTCTTCTGTTGCATAATATTAATTTTCTCGTTTAATCGATATATTATATTACTATGATTGAATAGTTGATATATAGGCTCTTTGTTATTATTCAAGAGTAATTATGTATAAACTTTACTTCTTAAAGTAGATAATTTGAGCTATGAGGAGTAAAATTTATCAGAGTGGGATAAACACTATACTATTATTTTAAAAAGGGCAATATATCATGTTAGAACAGTCCAATAAAAAAGAACCTTTTGGTACATTGCTTGGTTATGCGCCAGGAGGTGTTGCAATTTATTCCTCTGATTATGAAAAATTAGATTCCATACAATATCCTGATGATGCTGCTTTTCGCAGTTATTCTGGTCATGAATATATGGGGTATAAATGGCAATGTGTTGAATTTGCACGACGATTTTTATTCTTAAATTATGGTATTGTTTTTACTGATGTTGGTATGGCTCATGAGATTTTTTCACTTCGCTTTTTAAGACAAGTGCTAAATGAAGCCATTTTGCCTTTACAGGCATTTGCAAATGGAAGCAAAAAAAAGCCGGAAGCAGGTGCTTTACTTATATGGGATGATGGCGGTGTTTTTGATCGGACTGGGCATGTTGCTATTATCACAGATGTATTTGAGGATAAAATTCGAATTGCCGAACAGAATGTTATACATACTCGTTTACCTATAGGCCAGTATTGGACGCGAGAACTAGTAATGATAGCCACAGATACTGGCTATGAGTTGCAAGATACATTTGATGATACTATCATTCTTGGTTGGATGATCCAAACCGAAAATACTGAATATAGTTTACCTCAACCCAATGTTTCTAAATCATTATTTGCTATTCATAGCGCTCATATTGAAAATCAAGGTCAATTTGATAGTGATTGGCTTGATGCAAAAGATTCATTAGAAAATGCTTATATACAAGCAGCAGGACATGCGATTAGTCACGATGATCATTATCGTTATTTCACTATTTCAGAAAGTGCTGAACAAGAACTAATTCGTGCAACCAACGAATTACATTTAATGTATCTGCATGCAACAGATAAAGTATTAAAAGATGATAACTTATTGCTTAACTTTAATATTCCTGAAATCTTATGGCCAAGGTTGCGTCTTTCATGGCAACAACGCCGATATCAAATGATATCCGGGAGATTGGATTTTTGTATGGACAAGCGTGGTTTAAAGGTTTATGAATATAATGCTGATTCCGCTTCTTGCCACACTGAGGCTGGTCCCATTTTACAGAAATGGGCGATTCAAGCAGGTCTAACAAAGGGGACAAACCCAAGTAGTGGCTTGTTAAATTCGTTGGCTAACAGTTGGAAGCATAGTGATGCGCAAGCTTTTATTCATATTATGCAGGATAATGATAGTGAAGAGAATTATCATGCTTTATTTATGCAAAAAGCATTAACCCAAGCTGGCTTTAATAGCAAAATTTTACGTGGACTTAATGGACTAAAATGGGATAGACAAGGTCGATTAGTTGATGATGAAGGTAGACAAGTGACCTGCGTTTGGAAAACTTGGGCATGGGAAACTGTATTAGAGCAACTTCGTCAAGAAAGTGAAGCTCAAATAGCTGGATTACCTATTCGAACATGGCATCCTGAAAATTCAGTCAGATTGATTGATGTACTTTTACGACCAGAAGTAACAGTTTTCGAACCGTTATGGACAGTTATTCCAAGTAATAAGGCTATTTTACCGGTATTATGGTCTTTATTTCCTAATCATCGTTATTTATTAGAATCTACATTTGAACTCAATGAAAACTTAATAAAAAAAGGCTATGCGATAAAACCTATTGCTGGACGTCGTGGTAGTGATATTCAATTGGTAAGTAGTAAAGAACAGATTCTTGATAAAACAGTTGGAAGATTTGCAAAACAAGAAAATATCTATCAAGAATTATGGTGTTTGCCAAAAGTTGATGACTGCTATCTTCAGATATGCACATTTACTGTCGGTGGGCATTATGGTGGGTCTTGTTTGCGTTCTGATCATTCTTTGGTCATCAAAGGTGAAAGTGATATGCAGCCATTGCGAGTTCTAACTGATGAAGAGTTTTTAAAAGAATAAATATAGTTGTAGTTATTTTATCAATAATAGCTATTTCAATATTAAAGTAGTTAATGACTTTCACGATGATTATTTATTAATAGCTAGAATCTAATAATAGAAAGGATTATATGAACTGATAGGTTAGTGTGTTTTTTTACAATTCAAAGGATATCATGTGGGTAAAAAATACAATTCTTAGTTTAAACAAGAAGCTATTAATTTATCCTCACTAGTAGGCAAAGTTATCGATAAATGGTTGATTAATAATTTAGATATAAATAACAAAAATATTTGTAATTAAATGTGTCAGAAGATAAATAATTAAACGCAACTAAAATATAATCTCTGTCTTGATGAATAGTATGGTAGATAAACCGATTAAGGCATTTTGGGGTAGCTACATATTAAAAATTATCTTTAATTTACGCAATAAAAACCCAGACATTATGTCTGGGTTTTTATTTTTTGTTAAATTGATAGTTAGAAATCTAAATTAGCAGCTTTAAGCGCATTTTCTTCAATGAATAATCGTCGAGGTTCAACTTCATCCCCCATTAGTGTTGTAAATAGCTGATCTGCTTCTATAGCATCTTTGATAGTCACCTGTAACATACGTCTGCTGGTTGGATCCATGGTAGTTTCCCACAATTGTTCAGGGTTCATTTCGCCTAGACCTTTATAACGTTGAATAGTCAATCCTCGACGTGATTCCTTAATTAACCAATCTACTGCCTCTTCAAAAGATTGAACTAATTGTTTACGTTCGCCACGCTGGATAAATGCACTTTCTTCTAGTAAGTCTTTGAGCTGTGCACCAAGGTGGCATATTTTGCGGTATTCATTGCTGTGAATAAATGCTTGATCCAATGTATAATTAGTGTCAACACCATGCGTTTTGATTTTTATTACAGGTTGGTGCAACTGGGTATGTTCGTTGTAGCTAGTTGCATAGTTGTAACTGCTGCCATGTTGTTCTTTGTTTGTCAGCTTTTCGATAAGTGTTTTTGCCCAATTTTCGGCTAGTTGTTGATTTTGTAAAATACTTTCGTTTAATACATCATGATAAACCAATTCACAAAGCAATGCTTTAGGGTAGCGACGCTCCATTTTGGTGATAAGCTTTTCAACTTTTTGATATTCTGCAATCAATTGTTCTAATGCTTTACCAGCAAGTGCAGGGGCATGGTCGTTAACATGTAACGAGGCATCTTCAAGCGCTAAGGCAATTTGGAATTGCGTCATTGCATCATCATCTTTAATATATTGTTCCTGTTTGCCTTTTTTAACTTTATATAAAGGCGGTTGTGCAATATAAACATAGCCACGTTCGATGATTTCAGGCATTTGGCGATAAAAAAATGTTAATAATAAGGTGCGAATGTGCGAACCATCGACATCGGCATCGGTCATGATGATGATGCTGTGGTAACGCATTTTGTCTGGATTGTATTCATCACGACCAATTCCACAGCCAAGAGCGGTAATTAATGTTCCGACTTCTTGCGATGAGAGCATTTTGTCAAAACGAGCTTTTTCGACATTTAAAATTTTACCTTTAAGCGGTAAGATTGCTTGATTTTTGCGGTTGCGCCCTTGTTTTGCTGAGCCCCCTGCTGAGTCCCCTTCCACTAAGTACAGTTCAGAAAGCGCTGGATCTTTTTCTTGGCAATCAGCAAGTTTACCCGGCAAGCCACCTAAGTCTAATGCACCTTTGCGTCGTGTCATTTCACGTGCTTTGCGCGCAGCTTCACGCGCTCTTGCTGCGTCGATAATTTTGCCGACCACAATTTTTGCATCGGATGGATTCTCAAGCAGGTATTCGGATAATTTTTCGCCCATAACCGATTCAACAGCTGATTTGACTTCTGATGAGACTAATTTGTCTTTGGTTTGTGACGAGAATTTAGGATCAGGCACTTTGACTGATACAACTGCAATTAAACCTTCTCGGGCATCGTCGCCAGTGGCGCTAATTTTAGCCTTTTTGCTGTATCCTTCCGCTTCCATGTAATTGTTTAATGTACGAGTCATGGCTCCACGAAAACCAGCTAGATGTGTTCCACCATCACGCTGAGGAATGTTATTAGTAAAGCAGTAGATATTTTCTTGATAACCATCATTCCACTGTAATGCTACTTCGACACCAATATCGTCTTTTTCGGTGCTAAAATAAAAAATTTTAGGATGAATCGGGTTTTTATTTTTATTAAGATATTCAACAAAAGCCTGAATTCCACCTTCGTAATGATAATGCTCGCTTTTTCCTGTGCGTTCGTCAAGTAATTTTATTGATACCCCTGAGTTTAGGAAAGAGAGTTCACGAAGTCGTTTAGCAAGTATTTCGTAAGTAAATTCAATATTAGTAAATGT
This sequence comes from Gilliamella sp. Choc4-2, assembly GCF_001690355.1. GTDB lineage: Bacteria > Pseudomonadota > Gammaproteobacteria > Enterobacterales > Orbaceae > Gilliamella > Gilliamella apicola_A. The sequence continues at coordinate 45,855 of NZ_LZHG01000065.1, read as the reverse complement.
TTCAGGACTTGGCCAGAAGCGAACGTATGTACCTGATTCTGTGGTTTCACCAATGATGTTAAGAGGTGCTTGTGGTACACCTAAGTTATAAACTTGTTGATGAATTTTACCATCGCGATAAATAATAAGTTCTAATTTATCGGATAAGGCATTAACAACTGAAACCCCAACGCCATGCAATCCTCCAGAAACTTTATATGAGTTGTCATCGAATTTACCCCCTGCATGTAATACGGTCATGATAACTTCAGCCGCTGAAATACCTTCTTCTTCATGAATACCGGTTGGAATTCCGCGACCATCGTCACGTACAGAAACCGAGTTATCAGGGTGAATGGTTACTTCAATATGCTGGCAATAACCCGCTAATGCTTCATCAATGGCATTATCGACCACTTCGAAAACCATATGATGAAGTCCTGTTCCATCATCAGTATCACCAATATACATACCTGGACGTTTACGGACAGCATCAAGCCCTTTGAGTACTTTTATGCTAGAAGAATCATAAGAATTAGACATGGATTTCTCGACTTAATTGATTGTTTATATCATTCTGTATATTTGCGAAATTATACCAGATTTTATGTGAAAAATCTTATCATTTTCATCGATCATATGGGTAATTTGATCTTGGCTAACTGCGGTAATAAACACTTGTGAATTTGCTAATTTTAATCGCTTTGCTAGCAAATCACGTTTATTGTGGTCTAGCTCTGAAGCAAAATCATCAATCAAGTAAATACAAGATTGTGAATTTTGTTTTGAATAATATTCACCTTGAGACAAACGTAAAGCACACATCATTAGCTTTAGTTGCCCCCTGGATAAGAGATCTTCAACAGGTATATTATCAATACGTAATTTTATATCTGCTTTATGTGGTCCTAGGGTGGTGTAATTAAGGAGCTTATCGCGATCGTATTGTTTTTGTAGTTGTTCGGAGTAATTAATTCCATGCTCCCAACCTTGATAATATTGGCAATTAAGTTGATATTCGGGCAAAAAATCACGGCAAGTTTGAATAATTTCAGGAAAAATATGTTGTAAATAATCGGCTCGAATTTGGCTGATTTTTTCGGCAAGTGGGACAATTTCTTTGTCCCAATGTAATAATTGTTTATAATTATGAGATTGTTTTAAAAGTGCATTACGTTGTTTAAATAGGCGTTTTAAATTGTTCCATAAATGAACAAACTCAGGATAATGATGAAAACATCCCCAATCGATAAATGTACGGCGATATTTGGGGCCACCACTCAATAAATCAAATCCCTCAGGTGTCACTAATTGTATTGGTAATAATTTGGCTAAATCGGCTAATCGAAAGCCTTCGTCTCCATCTATTTTTATTTTATTTTCATTATTTCGTGATTTTGAAAGGCCTATTGAATGGGCTTGCTGATTAGTATTTTTGATCTCACTAAATAATACAAGCTCAGGTTGTTCATGCTGAATAATTCGATTTGATTGGGTGTGCCTAAATGCTCGTCCATGACCAAGCATATAGATGGCTTCAAGTAGGCTGGTTTTGCCACTGCCATTATCACCAACAATGAAGTTGAAATGCGGCGATAAAACAAGTTGCGCATAATCAATATTGCGAAAGTTGTGAACGTTGATGGTTGATAGAGTCATATACTGTCAATTATTCCGGCCGAAGCCGGAAAAGTTGAGTTAAATTTGATTATAAGCGCATAGGCATAACAACATAAGTTGCAGATTGGTCATTGATATCTTCAATTTGGACACTGGATGTTGCATCAGTTAATAATAGTTGTACGATATCGCATTTTAATGTATTTAATATGTCTAGTAGATAGGTCACATTAAAGCCAATTTCAAGTTCTGCAGATTCATATTTTACATCAATAACTTCTTCTGCCTCTTCTTGTTCTGGGTTATTGGCAGTAATTTTTATTTGGTTGTTATGTAGATGAAGTCTGATGCCACGAAATTTCTCATTGGATAAAATAGCCACGCGTAATAGCGCATTACGTAGCTCATCACAGGATACTTCAAGCGGCTTATCAGGATTGCGTGGTAATACTCTTTTGTAATCTGGAAATCTTCCGTCAATCAGTTTGGATGTAAAGGTAAAATCACCAAGGTTAACTCTAAAATTATTATTTCCAATTTGAATATTAACTGGATTCTCATTATCACCAACTAGTTTTGCAAGCTCAATTACTCCTTTTCTAGGTAAAATAACAGCACAAGAAGCAGTGATATTTTGACCAATTGGTTGAGCACAAACAGCCAATCGATGTCCATCTGTTGCCACAGATTTCAATAAACCATCCTCAATCTCAAATAACATACCATTTAAGTAATATCTAACATCTTGGTTAGCCATAGAAAATTGGACTGCATCGATAAGACGTTTGATCGTTTTTTGTGGAACAGAAAGATCGATGTCACTTTGCCAGTTTTCTAAGTTGGGGAAATCATTTGCGGGCAGTGTTGATAAAGAGAATTTGCTGCGCCCTGATTGAATCATTAATCGATTATCATCAAAAGTTATTGATATTTGGGCATTATTTGGAAGGTTTCGACAAATATCGAGAAACTTTCGTGCGGGCACTGTAGTTGCACCTGGTTCATTGGCCTCGGTTAAAGGCAAATGGGAAATCATTTCTATTTCGAGGTCAGTTCCTGTCATCGATAACGTGTTATCACTCACTTGTAGTAATAAATTTCCTAAAATAGGTAATGTTGGGCGGCTACTTAAAGGTGCACTAACAAGTTGCAGTGGTTTGATAAGTTTTTCGCGATCAATAATAAATTTCATAATGTTGATTCTTATTCAGGTTGATAATGTTCGAATTAAATTGGAATAATCCTCTTTAATATCATTGCTTTCTTCTTTCAATTCTGCGATCTTTCTACATGCATGTAATACAGTAGTATGATCTCTTCCACCAAAGCCATCACCTATTTCGGGAAGACTTTTATTGGTTAATTCTTTAGCTAATGCCATTGCGACTTGTCGTGGTCTTGCCACAGAACGGGAACGCCGTTTAGATAGCAAATCAGATATTTTGATTTTATAATACTCGGCAACAGTTTTTTGAATATTTTCAATCGTAATTAATTTTTCTTGTAAGGCAAGCAAATCTTTTAAAGCATCTTTAACAAAATCAATAGTAATTGATTTACCTGTAAAATTGGCATTAGCAATAACCCGATTAAGTGCACCTTCTAGTTCACGAACGTTGGAACGTAGACGTTTAGCAATAAAAAAAGCAACTTCTTCAGGTAATCTAATATTATTTTCTTCTGCTTTTTTCATTAAAATTGCGACCCGTGTTTCAAGTTCTGGTGGCTCAATAGCAATAGTTAGTCCCCAGCCGAAACGAGATTTTAGGCGATCTTCAACACCATCGATTTCTTTAGGGTAGCGATCGGATGTTAAAATGATTTGTTGGTTTCCTTCTAATAATGAATTAAAGGTGTGAAAAAATTCTTCTTGAGATCGTTCTTTATTTGCAAAGAATTGAATATCATCAATAAGTAATGCATCTACAGAGCGGTAGTAAATTTTGAATTCTTCGATAGCATTATTCTGTAAAGCTTTTACCATGTCCTGAACAAAACGTTCTGAATGCATGTAAACAACTTTGGCATTAGTTTTTATTTCCATTATTTGATTGCCGACTGCATGTAATAGATGTGTTTTACCTAAGCCAGTGGAGCCATATAAAAATAATGGGTTATAAGCTTTACCAGGATTTTCTGCTACTTGTTTGGCCGCAGCAACAGCTAGTTGGTTAGATTTACCTTCAACAAAACTATTAAAAGTATGTTTATTATTAATACCAGAATGATAGGTGTGATTATTATTACTTTCTTTAGTTATTTTCCATGCAGGCATAATGTCTGCTTTAGCGTGATTATGTTTTGCCTTTTTGTTAGTAGACAAAGTTGATCCAACTTCAAGATATAATTTAAGTGAATCATCATTAAAAAGTTTATTTAATAATTGAGATATAGTAGTTAAATATTTATTTTTAACCCAATCTAAAACAAACCTGTTGGGAGCATAAATATAGAGTTTATTATCAACCAGTTCCGCTTGTAAAGGGCGAATCCACAAGTTAAATTCCGTTGTAGGAAGTTCTTCTTGTAATTGGGAAATACATTCTTGCCATATAGCGGTAGGCACAAGCAACTCCTTTAGTTTTTATTATTAACAGCGAGCTAGTTATTATATCCCTTTTTGTGGGTAATTTATAGAACCATAATATATAATTTATTTTCTAACAGATTTAGCCAATAAAAAACCCGGATTACCCGGGTTTTTTATGTTTACAAGTAAACAAAATTAGTGAGTTGTTTCTCTAATTTCTTGAACTTGTTGAAGATTACGTGCTTTAACTTCAATTTGTACACGACGATCTGGTGCTAAACATGCTTTTAAGTCAGCACCACGAAGGGTATTACATTTTTCACCAGTAACAGATTGAGATTTACCAACGCCACGAGCACTGATAATATCAGATGGAACACCCTTAGATACTAAGTAACTCATTACAGAATGAGCTCGTTTTTCTGACAGTTTTTGGTTATAGTTGTCTGAACCGATACGGTCAGTATGACCAATTACAACGATAGCCGTTTGAGTAGGATTTAGTTTAACAAGATCTGATAATAATTCATCTAATGCTTGACGACCTTTTTCTTTTAGATCAGCTTTTGCATAAGCAAATAAAACGTCAGCATTTAAATCATACACTCTCTCTTGAGTTTGAATTACAACTGGTGCAGGAGCAGCAACTGGTGAACCTAAGCGGTAAGTAATACCTAAGCTTAAAACACCTGCGTCAGGGGAGGCATCAGTTTTAGTATGAATATGATTAACATATTGATATTCTAAACGAGTAGATAAATCATCATTTAAGCGGTAATCCATACCTAAAGCAAATACTGGTGAAACATCAGTTTTTGTGCCACCACGACCAAAGTCTTCTTTAACATATCCGCCATTTTTCCATTTAGCAATAGTTACCATAGCACCTAATCGGCCATAAACATCTAAATCATCATTAATAAATGATAATGGGTAACTTAATTTACCAGTTAAAGACACGCCTTGAGCTGAAACTTTGCTATTACCCATGTCATGGTCTCTAGTATAACCAAAGCCATAATGATGAGCACTTCTTTTATATTTAGCTGAACCTAACCAGTCATAGCCTAATTCAAATGCTAAGTAAGGGTTAGCTTGGAAACCGATGAAACCACCACCAGCGATATTGCTATGATCAGATGTTTTTATAGAAGCAGATTCGTAAGCACGAACTTTATTTGCATCTAAATTATAAAAATCTGACCAACCTAATTTACCACCGACGTAAAAAGTATTTTCTTCATACGCTGCATTTGCTGCATTTGCCGTTAAGCTTGCAACTGCTACAGCTAGAGCTAATGTTGTTTTTTTCATTTTATTGCCTCAACTTAAATGTTGTTATAGACGTTGTTTATTTTCCTTTTTTTAAATTTCACTTTAAATTAAAGGAATGATTACTTATTGTTTTTGATTATGATACACATAATTTAGTGTGGATTATAGCATATATAATACGCAAATCTAGAACTAATGGCATTTAATGTAAAAAAAATTTACATAATATTTCCAATGATTTTATTAATAGCGATGTGAAAATCATTGATTGTATTAGATAAAGTGCTTGCCATAATAAAGAAATCGGCCTCAAGTCGCTTATCTGACTCATCCGTACTGATGTCTTCATTTTCATCTAAAATAATAGAATCAAATTTGATTCTTTTAAATGTTAGATCTGTATTGACGATAAAGCTAATACCTCTTTCATCAATAATTTTAATTTTAGTTATCCATTTCCCTGAATTAAAATGAACTAATATTTCATCGCTTGTAATTTCTTGATTTTTACAACTGATAATACCGTTCCCTTCAAGAGGATCTTTTAGCTCTGCCTGATCGCCTAAAATAAATGGAGGAAAACTTAATTTTTCTTTAACCCATGAGGTCATGACTTGTTCAAGTGGTTTGTCGATTGATAAGGGCGTTAATGCTAGCGAACCTAGTTCTTTACGTAAAATTGCTAGAATATCTTCAGATTGTTTAAAGCTACTGCAATCAATAATAATGCGTTTATTGTGCGTATCAATCCATAACCAATAATAATTATATTTACTAAATGCTCTAGGCATTAAATCTATCATTACTTCATCTTTTAGTATCGTTTTTTCATTCTTTGATAATTTTCTATTTAACAACTGCTCTTGTTTTTCAATTTTTTCTAATAATGCCTGTTTGATTACTGGTGACGGTAATATTTTTGTCTCTTTTTTGATGCGTAATAATAGATGCCCTTGCATATCGATAATAAAATCATCGTAATTTTTATCATGATAAGGTGATACCCAACCTATTTTTGTTGTATCTAAATTACCGCATGGAGTAAATAGATGTGATTTTAGTGCTTTTTCAATTGAATCTTTATCCAGTAGTGTATCGTTATTAAGTTGGTAAATAATGGCGTTTCTAAACCAAAGCATACTATTTTTCCTAAAGTTTTAATCTATGAAGTCGTTTTTAATTATTAGTAATATTACACATAATAAGTTATGTTGTTTTATCTCAATTTTATTTATCTCACTCAAAATTTATAAGAAATCCCCATATAAATTGATGTAACAGTACTATTATCAACCATGGGGCTTTTTGAGACATCACCAGTTAATTTATCGACATGGATTCCACCAAAAGTAGCAAAATGATTGTTTAACATATATTGCACTGCTATTTCGACATAAGGAGTAAATGTATTATCTGGATTAAAGTACTTTAATCCTGAACTATAAGATTCTTTATGCGATATGCCATAGTAATAATTATTATGTTTTTTATTTGCCCAATTTATGCCAATAGTTGGAACAATAATTAAACTCTCTTGTATAATTGGTAAACTGTAATCAGCATTGATTAAAATACTATTGCTTTCACCTAACATATCTTTGCCAACATTGCTAGAAAAACTTCCCCATTTTGTGTCAATTGAATATTCGATTTGAGCTAATAAGGTTGTATGACGTGACTTTAACTGTTTCAGTTGGTGGTTATTTGATTCATGGGGGGTAAATTCGTTAGATAGATAGCGAGTACCAATAGAAAAACTTTGATTGCCTTGTTTATAAGCATAGACGCCAGCAGACAGGTCATCGATAAAAAATAGACCATTATCATAATCAATATGAGGGATGGGGTAATAATTTGTACTGTAGCTTTTGTAGGGTGAATTCGATCTGCCGACACCAAAACCAATGGATGTGGGATTAGCTATTGCAATTTGGATAGATCCTAAAGCTAGGATTGATAAAATAAAAAGTTTATAAGCTGTTTTTTTCATTTTTTATGCCTATTTTATAAAAAGTGCTCTCCCGTTGCTAGTTATACAAATTTATTAGTGTGTATTTAACTGTTTTTATTGCCGTCACACAATTTATACATTAACTGTACATTGTAACAAACCAATTTCTTGAATAATAATGCCACATTTTATCATGTTTGAATATGGATTAGTGAGATAAATTATGAGTAAACCAACTTTAGAAATGATTAATAGTCGCCCTGATGATGCTACGCTATTGGCCGATGAAGCTAAATATTGTTCTTTTGGTGATACTGTGCATTATGTTGAGCCACCAAAAATCTTTGACGGTTGTGAAGGTAGCTATATGTATGACAAAGAAGGCAAAGCTTTCCTTGATTTACAAATGTGGTATTCCGCATGTAACTTTGGTTACGCTAATGAACGTTTAAACAATGTTCTCAAAAAGCAAATCGACACGTTACCACAATGTGCTAGCCAATATTTACATCCTACAAAAATTGAATTAGCCAAAACCATTGCTCAAGGTATGGAAAAGCGATTTGGTTACGAAGGTCGTGTACATTTCAATGTTGGTGGTTCTCAATGTATTGAAGACTCATTAAAATTAGTTCGTAATGCATCAGGTGGTAAATCATTAATGTTTGCTTTTCAAGGTGGATATCATGGACGAACTTTAGGGGCTTCATCAATCACATCAAGTTACCGTTATCGCCGTCGCTATGGTCATTTTGGTGATCGTGCGATGTTTGTTCCATTTCCATACCCATTCCGTCGTCCAAAAGGAATGACAGCAGAAGAGTATGGTGAGCATTTGGTTGCAGAATTTGCGCGCTTATTTGAAACCGAATATCATGGCGTTTGGGATCCAAAAGTTGGGCAAGCAGAATACGCTGCATTTTATGCTGAACCTTTACAAGCAACAGGTGGTTATATTGTTCCTCCTCGTAATTACTTTAAAGGTCTTAAGAAGGTTTTGGATCAGTATGGTATTTTATTAGTCGTCGACGAAATCCAAATGGGCTTTTATCGTACTGGTAAACTTTGGTCAATTGAACATTTTGATGTTAAGCCAGATGTTGTGGTTTTTGCTAAAGCATTAACTAATGGTCTTAACCCACTTGGTGGTTTATGGGCGCGTGAAGAATTAATTAACCCTGAAGTGTTCCCAGTTGGTTCAACACATTCAACATTTGCATCAAACCCATTAGGTACGGCAGTTGGTCTTGAAGTGTTGAAAATGACTTCTGAAACCGATTATGAAAAAATGGTTATGGATAGTGGTGCTTACTTCCTTGAAGGTTTAAAAACACTTGAGAAGAAACATAAAGAAATTGGTGAAGTTGATGGTTTAGGTTTGGCACTTCGTGCGGAAATTTGTACAGAAGATGGTTTTACAGCTAATAAAGCCTTAGTTGATAAAATGGTTGATATTGGCATGTCAGGTGATCTTGATTGGAAAGGCACCAAAATGGGCTTAGTACTTGACATCGGTGGTTACTATAAAAATGTGATTACTTTTGCACCATCATTACATATTTCTCGTCAAGAAATTGATCAGGGCATTGAACTTTTAGATCAATTAATTACGCGAGCGAAAAGAGAGCTTTAATTGCTTAATTCTCATCTTCCCGTCAATGTTTATTGGCGGGACTGCGTGTTACAGCCAATCATAGATTTAACGTTATGAAATACATCAACCAGTTAGAACCAAATGAATTAATAGAAAATTTTTTAAATCATCCTCCACAAGATTTTTCTGTATGGCTTAGTGAAGATGGTGTACCTATTTTTTCTGCTAAGTTTAATCTACTTACTACTGCGGATGATGATTTCAGTTATAAAGTTCAGAAACTTCCGTTTTATCATAAATGGCGGTGTTATTTACAGCCCAATACTTGTTTCGTCGGTGCTACTGTTTCGGAATATGCGTTATTAAATGATAATGTTGAAGCAAATCAATTAGCTGAAAATCTAAAAACGGCTTATGCTAAACGATATCCTTTTTTAATTGTTAAAGATATACCTATTGCATCACCTTTACTGTGTGAAAAAGATAATGACTATTCATTACGCCTTATTTCATCATTAAAAGCACAAGGCTTTATTGAAGTTGAAGGGCAAGCATTGGCTTGGGTACCGATTGATTTTAGTGATATAAGTGAAGTCTTTTCTCGTTTTTCTTATAGCCGGCGTAAAAATTTTAGACGAAAACTAAAATCACGTGAAAAATTAAATATTAATGTTTTGCATAGTGGTGATGATTGTTTTTTTAATGATACTGTTATAGATGAGTATTATCAATTGTACCTTAATGTTTATCAGCAAAGTGAAATACATTTTGACTTATTGACCAAACCGTTTTTCACCCAACTATTACAATGTAAAACCCAAAATGCGCATATAGTGACTTATTATCATGATGATAAATTGGTTGGGTATAATATTTGTTTTGTAGTTAATAATATGTTAGTTGATAAATATATTGGCATGGTTTATCCACAGGCAAGAGAACTTAATCTCTATTTTGTAAGTTGGTTTGTTAATCTTGAATATGCTTTGCAGCAAGGCTTTAGTCACTATATTGCAGGTTGGACTGATCCCGAAGTAAAAGCTTCGTTAGGTGCAAAATTTACCTTTACTAAACATCTTGTCTATATTCGCAATCCATTATTAAGGGGTGTATTGCGTAGATTCATTGGTTATTTTGAAAATGATAAGGAGAAAGTAGCATGACATGCCCTATTATTCTCGATTTTGATAGAAGTGTTGGTCAGATTTGTCATGCTAAAACGATTGATTTTACCCAGTGGCAAGACGCAATACGCTTTGGTTGTACTAAAAAGACGTTTAACCGATTTAACCATGTGTTACAGCAATTTTTACCAGAAAGCCATGGTACGGTACTCATGGGTAGTGGTGATTTTCATCATATTTCATTATTGCTTATTGAACGTTTAGCACAGCAATATTCTGCCGATAACCCGATTCAAGTCGTGATTTTTGATAATCACCCTGACAATATGCGCTATTTGTTCGGTATCCATTGTGGATCATGGGTAAGTTACGTGGCAAGTTTGCCTTTTGTGAGCCATGTACATGTACTTGGTATTACTTCTCATGATATTGGGATTACACATTGTTGGGAGAATCGATGGGCACCACTGCTTCATAAAAAGCTGACCTATTGGAGTTTAGATGTTAATGTTGCATGGGCTAAAAAAATGGGCTTAGGGCATGCTTTTAGGCATTTTATTACACCAGATGATCTTATTGCTAACTTCCTATCAGAACAATATCATAGCGCACAGCCTGTTTATATGTCGATTGATAAAGATGTATTGAGTGAAGAGGTAATTCACACCAACTGGGATCAAGGTAAATTACAAACTTATCATCTACTGGATACTATTTCTTCAATTAAATCTAGAATTATTGGCAGTGATATTACAGGTGAACTATCAATATGGCAGCCATCAAATTGGTTTAAGCGTTTTCTTAGCTCGCTTGATAAACAACCTACCATATCACCAAATGACCTTCACAATTGGCAGCAAGAGCAATATCAGCTTAATTTGACATTATTAAAGGCATTATCTGTATGAATTTTTGTAAAAAAGCTTCAGGAAAGTACGTGGTTAAGTATAAAAATCACCTACTTTCCTTGCTATATTGGAACTTAACGTTGAAGATCGTTTGGCTTTTGTTTAGATAATTTACTTTCTGCTAACGCTAAAAAGAAAATACCTGAAACAATTAATATTGCACCAATTAACTTGAATAATGTAATCGGTTCGTGAAATAGCCAGATTGAAACCACCATAACAGTTACAACTTCAAAGTGAGATGCCGCAAAAGCAGGGCCTACAGGAGCTTTTTTTAGTAAAGTCATCCAAGTAAAAAAAGTTAAAATATACCCCGCTATTGAGATATAAATCCATGGATTAGTAAATACACGAACTAGCCAATCAACGTTCATAGCCAATGGTGCTGCATGTATTGCAGTTAATTTAAAACTACACTGAGCAATGGTGTCAAAAAGCAGCAATACGGTAAATCCAATTATATAAAATCTGGCCATATTAAGATATCCCTACAAAAATAACGCCTGCGGTGATTAATAACATACCAATTAAGCGATAAATAGTGAGCAATTCTTTAAAAATCACTCGACCTACTAGCATGATAGTAATGATATTAAATGAAGCAAGTAATACGCCCTGCGAAAGGGGTACTAACGTTAAAAAGGCTAACCATAATAAAAATTCAGCTACATAAGCGATAATACCAACCCAAATCCACTTATTCTTAGCTAAATCCAACCAATAGTACCAACCATCGCGGTTATTGGGAGCAATGGCGGCAAATTTAAAAGCGACTTGCCCTAGTGTATCAAAACAGATATTACTAATCCAAAGTATAATAACTAATGGTGACATTATGCTTTTATTCCTTCTGCGATATTATCAAAGAATGATGCACACTCTTTGATTACTTCACGTCGTTGACTATCAATCGTAATTAAATGATAACTATCATTTAATACCACTAATTTTGTTGATCCTGATACCGATTTTTCAACTAATTTGGCATTGGTTTCTATATTTGCGATATCATCGTTGCCTGAATGCATAATTAAACAAGGTGAAGTAACTTTAGGTAATTGCTTACGCATGGCTTTTGCCAGTAACTGCATTTCGGCAAGTGCAGGAAATGGATTGCCTGCAAGCCCAGCTGAGGCTGCATCACCACTTAACATGCTTTCAGAAACGACAGCTCGAATACGTTCGTCTTTAAGTCCATAAGGTGGTTGTTCGATAAAAACTTTTTTTTGAAAAATACCTAATTTTTTAAAGTAAACGAGTAAGAAAAAAAGTTTTTTTGCCCAAAAAGGCATACTCCAACCATCGTAACAAAATGTGGGAGCTAAAACGCCAACACCTTTAATTTGTTCAGGTCTATCGGCAGCAAGTTTTAATGCAAGTAGTGCCCCCATTGATAATCCGGCAACAAAAATATTATCTACATGTTGTGCTAAATAATTTGCACCATCTTGTACGCTTTTATACCAATCTTGCCATGTTGTTTTGCACAGATCTTCTTCAGTACCACAATGCCCAGCTAATTGGATTGCATAAACAGTAAATCCAACTTTATTTAAACCATTAGCTAAAATCCGCATTTCATTAGGTGTACCAGTTAAACCATGAATCAATAGCACGCCGTTTTTATTACCTGGAAGAAAGTAAGATAAATCTTCAATTTTACTCATTAAAATTCCTTATTCTTTTACCATCATGACAGGAATAACCGCTTGTTGATCCTGTTTTAATGCCGTAGTTACATCTGCAAAATTAGTAATCTTACAATGTTCAATTCTATTTTTTTCACAATAGTTAACAAGTTTATCTTTAGCAAAAACAAAATCAACATTATGTGAAACACAATAATCTGACGTGCCATCACCCACATAAAGTATTTGTGGAAAATATTGCTGTTTTTTAACATGGTTACATTTGCAGTTACCACTCTGTTTTATACAATTTTTATTAGAATAAGGAAATTCAAGTCGCCAACTACGTTCATTGTCATGGAGTAATTTATTAGCAAAAATAGGCAAATGTTCAATGCCGTGACGTTTTAAAATGAACTGAATCGCATAATCTAATCCGTCACTTACCACATGAACAGGAATATTATTTTGTTCAGTATAATTGATAAATGACTTAAATGTTGGGTCAATTTCAATCTTTGATAAAACTTGGTTAAGCTCTTCTAAACTTGCGTCCATTAGGGAAATTTGCTTGCTCATACATTCTTGAGAGCCAATTTTGCCATTAATCCATAATTCTTCAAGCTCATCACAACCATCTTGGCCGAAATGGTCGAGTAACGTATCAGTAACATCTTTTATACTAATTGTGCCATCAAAATCACATAAGACAATTGGCGTGTGGTACTGTGTATAAGACGGATTAAAAAGCGAACCTGTTATTGATGAAAAAGTATTCATGTTGGATATAAAAATAGTCTATATAAAGATATTGGTGCAAATTTTCTCATACAGTGCCAATAAACTTTGTTGGCTCTTTGTATATATTTTGTAACGGGGAATAAATTGTCTGTATAATGAGACACTCTAAGTACAAGCCGTGGTAATTAAGAACAGATAATGAGTGAACGTATATTAATCATCGAAGATGATCAGCGGTTAGCCAATTTAATTCAAGTCTATCTTATTCGACAAGGATACCTTGTTGAATGGCATAATAGTGGTGCTGGTGCTGAAGAAAAGATTCAACAACTTAATCCTGATTTGGTGATATTAGATGTCATGTTACCTGAAAAAACAGGTTTTGATATTTGTCGAGATATTCGTACATGGTTTAGTAATTTTATACTGATTATGACAGCAAGCGAAGATAATATTGATGAAATTGTTGGGCTCGAATTGGGAGCGGATGATTATTTGGCAAAACCTGTTGAACCCAGATTATTACTTGCGCGAATACGAGCTTTATTACGGCGAAAGCAGATAGAAAGCGATAAAGACAACATAAAAGAACTTGTCATACCTCAAAATAATAAAACACTAATATTTGGTCAATTAGCCATAGATGGCGAAAATCGCAAAGTACTATTGCAAGAACACGAGATTGATTTAACCACTGCCGAATTTGATCTGCTTTGGATACTAGCCATTAATGCAGGAAGCATTTTGTCTCGAGATGATATTTTTTCACAAGTTCGTGGTATTGATTTTGATGGTAGTGATCGATCTATTGATGCTCGTGTTTCAAGACTTCGTCGTAAATTACTTGATGACCCAGATAATCCATCTCGCATCAAAACAGTGCGAGGAAAGGGCTATCTATTTATGCGAGAAGGAGAAAATCATTGAGTCAATTATTAGCCAAACCGCTATTTTTTAATCGCCGTATTGTATTTTATCTAGTTATTTTACTTTTATTGCAAAGTATTATTGCTTATGGCGCTTTATTGGTTTTTGATTCATTACCTTCATCATTAACAGATATACCTGATGATCATGTTGTGTTTCGTGAATCTCAACGGGGTACGGTAAACCTTATTCGTATGCAAATTAAAGAACATAAAGATCGACCCCTTCAAGAAGTGGTTAATGAATTGCAACCTTATTTTGGCTACCCTATCGAAGTGTTACCAATTAACACACCGTTACCTGATACTGTACTTAACGAGTTAAAAAAACTTGGTTTTTCTTATGATGGCGATAATGAGATTGTTTATATAGATTTAAAAGATGGCAATTTGCTTCAATTAGGCCCGATTGTAATGCGGGATATTTTAGCATCCAATACCATGTCGTTGACCATCTTTCTTGTTATTTGGGCTTTGTTTAGCGCTATTGTTTTTTTTATTTTAATTTATATGGCTTTTAGTGCAGTATGGAAGGATCTTGTTAATATTAGACAAACTGCCGAGCAGTTAGGACAAGGTAATTTAAAAGCCCGAACCGAAAATGTTAAAGGTTGGTTATTTAAACCGCTAGCAAATGTTTTAAATAATATGGGAACGCATATTGAACATCTAGTTGGTACCAATCAAACAATCTCTCATGCGATGGCTCATGAATTACGTACTCCTCTTGCCCGTATGCGATTTGAACTTAGTATGCTTGAAGAGTCAACCGATGAAAAAGAGAGATTTGTGCTACAAAAAGGCATGAGTGATGATATTAATGAACTTGAGACATTAATCAATGCTAGTTTAAATTACTTTAAAATGCAGCAAAGCAATGTTGAACTAAACTTTACTCATGTCTCACTAAAAGATTGGAGTGAAAAAGTTTGCCAATCCATAACATTATTTAAACCTAAAGGATTTGAGCTTGTTTGTAATAGTCAAGATGCACAGGCTTTTATTGATACCAATTTGGTTGAAACGATTATTAAAAATTTATTACTTAATGCATTTAAATATGCGACGCATAAAGCAATCTTAAACATTACTAAACAAGATAATCGTGTTATTTTAGAGATTGATGATGATGGAGCTGGCATTCCTTTTAATGCGCGAGAAAAAATATTTATGCCATTTGCAAGACTTGATACAAGCCGAACTCGGTCAACCGGAGGTTATGGTTTAGGTCTAGCATATGTAAAACTTATGGCAGAATTTCATGATGGTAAAGCTTTTGTGGTTACAAGTCCATTAGGTGGAGCAAGATTTGTGGTTTCATTAAAATCGGGAGATGAATAACGACAGTATTGATTGGTAAATACGGTCAAAGAATTATTGGTAACAAATTTATTTTATTGATGTTTTTATTGATATTTTTTTATTAACATCCTAGTTATATTGTGAAAAAATAATATCGTTTAACCAAACGCCAATTTTGTTGATACAAATAGCCTGCTTCCCATTTCAGAAATAACAAAAATTTGTTATATTCATCAACCAACACAAAAAGTAATGGCAAGCAAATATTCATAATTTGTTATTAATAAACATATCATCAGAGGTTTTTTATGAGCGGTTCACTACCGACAGA
The DNA here is from genome assembly GCF_001690355.1 of Gilliamella sp. Choc4-2. Taxonomy (GTDB): domain Bacteria; phylum Pseudomonadota; class Gammaproteobacteria; order Enterobacterales; family Orbaceae; genus Gilliamella; species Gilliamella apicola_A. The sequence continues at coordinate 29,946 of NZ_LZHG01000065.1, read as the reverse complement.
GACTGAAACTCGTCCAACTAACTTTATCCGTCAAATTATTGATGCGGATCTTGCAGCTGGCAAATATAAAACAACGCATACCCGTTTTCCACCTGAACCAAACGGCTATTTACATATTGGTCATGCTAAATCAATTTGTTTAAACTTTGGCATTGCACAAGACTATCAGGGTAAATGTAATCTACGTTTTGATGATACCAACCCAGCTAAAGAAGAAGTTGAATATGTTGAATCGATCAAACAAGATGTTCGTTGGTTAGGATTTGAATGGGATGGTGACATTTGCTATTCGTCTAATTATTTTGACCGATTATATGAATATGCCATTGAGCTTATCAAAAAAGGACTTGCTTATGTTGACGAGCTATCTGCTGATGAAATTCGCGAATATCGGGGCTCATTAACTCAACCTGGTAAAAACAGTCCTTATCGTGATCGTCCTATTGACGAGAACTTAGCCATGTTTGAGCAAATGAAAGCAGGTAAATTTGCTGAAGGAAAAGCCTGCCTAAGAGCTAAAATTGACATGGCATCACCATTTATTGTTATGCGTGATCCTGTGATATACCGTATTAAGTTTGCCGAGCATCACCAAACAGGTAATAAATGGTGCATTTACCCAATGTATGACTTTACGCATTGTATTTCTGATGCGATAGAAAACATCACACATTCACTCTGTACGCTTGAATTCCAAGACAATCGTCGTTTATACGACTGGGTATTAGATAATATCACAATCGATGCTCGCCCACATCAGTATGAATTTTCAAGATTAAATTTAGAGTATGCCATTACCTCTAAACGTAAGTTAAACCTATTAGTATCAGAAAAAATTGTCGATGGTTGGGACGATCCACGCATGCCAACAATATCGGGACTGCGTCGCCGTGGCTACACTCCAGCTTCGATTCGAGAATTTTGTCGCCGAATTGGTGTCACCAAGCAAGAAAACACCGTTGAAATGAGCACGCTTGAGTTTTGCATTCGTGAAGACTTGAACGAAAATGCACCTCGTGCAATGGCGGTGCTTGATCCTGTTAAGATCGTGATTGAAAACTTTTCAGATAATATTGACGAAATAATTAGTATGCCAAACCATCCAAATCGTCCTGAATTAGGCACGCGTGAAGCGACCCTCACTCGTGAAATTTATATCGATCGAGCCGATTTTAGAGAAGAAGCCAACAAAAACTACAAGCGCCTAGTGCTTGGTAAAGAAGTGCGGTTGCGTAATGCCTATGTAATTCGTGCTGATCGCGTTGAAAAAGATACAGAAGGCAATATCAAAACAATTTATTGTAACTATGATCCTACTACTTTAAATAAAAATCCTGAAGATGGTCGTAAAGTCAAAGGTGTGATTCATTGGGTTTCGGCTAAGTTTGCAAAATCAGCTGAAATTCGCCTTTATGATCGTTTATTTAATACGCCAAATCCAGGTGCTGCTGAGGACTTTTTATCAACAATTAATCCTAATTCATTAATTATTAAACAAGGTGTTGTTGAGCCAAGTTTACAAAAAGCTCAAGCGGGGCAAACCTACCAATTTGAACGAGAAGGTTATTTTTGTTTAGATAGCAAGTTTGCAACTGAAGGTAGGTTAGTGTTTAACCGAACTGTTGGTTTAAGGGATAGTTGGAGTGAATCTAAAACTTAATTAAAATAATTCGCCGAATAACAGTCGGCGAATTATTTTAAAACTTATTTTCACATAATGCGGTTGGTAGCTGTTTTAGCTGAACCCAAAAATAAAATAATAAAGGATTTATTTCGCACTATTAAAAATTATTCTTATGCAATTACAATCAAATTAAGCAGAAATCCACACACATTGTGTCAAAATACATTATGTGTTTTTATCTGCAATTTTTTTATTTGTCATATTATATAATTTCATATAAAAGCTTTTATTTATAGTTTGATGCTTAAATGTAAAGTTAGTAAAGCTTTTTAATATATTCAATAACTGTTTTTATGTAGGCACATGGTTTACTTTCTTTTATAATATTGTCTTATTTCTTCTCTATTTTTAGCTTAAAAAGAGTAATTTTCATGAAAATTTTAGCTGGCTGTTCTGCATTATCTCCATTTCGTATTAGTAAAATCTTATCTGCTTGTTGTAAAAAATCTATCCCTGTTATCAATATTGAAGCCCAATACCTGCATTTTGTTGATTTGGCAGGCGAATTGACGGCTGAACAACAGTTAACGTTAGATAAATTATTACAATACGGTCCAAAAACTGCACAAATCAATGTTAACCAAATAGCTAGCAAGCAACTCTTTTTAGTGACGCCAAGAGCGGGAACGATTTCGCCTTGGTCATCAAAAGCAACTGATATTGTGCATAACTGCGGTTTATTACAGATTCGCCGTATTGAGAGGGGGGTTGCTTATTATGTGCAAGTAAGTTCAGAATTAACCGATTGGCAAAAAAACGATTTTATAGCATTAATTCATGATCGCATGATGGAAGCGGTCTTTAGCCATGTTGAGCAAGCCGAGCAGTTATTTCATGTTGAATCACCTGCGCCAGTGACAATCATTGATTTATTAGATCAAGGTCGTAAGGCATTAGACGAGGCTAACCTTAAATTAGGTTTGGCGTTAGCATCTGATGAGATTGATTATTTAGTTGAGAACTTTAAAAAACTAAATCGTAATCCTACTGATATTGAACTTTATATGTTTGCACAAGCCAATTCTGAGCATTGTCGTCACAAGATTTTTAATGCCGATTGGGTTATTGATGGGGTAAAGCAGCCTAAATCACTGTTTAAGATGATCAAAAATACTTTTGAACACACTCCTGATTATGTTTCGTCCGCTTATAAAGATAATGCCGCAGTGATGGACGGTTCAATCGTTGGGCGCTTTTTTGCGGATAATGAGAATAAAACATATTGCTATCATCAAGAATATGCAGATATTTTAATGAAAGTTGAAACACATAATCATCCAACAGCTATATCACCTTGGCCGGGTGCGGCAACGGGGAGTGGTGGTGAAATTCGTGATGAAGGGGCAACTGGACGCGGTGCTAAACCTAAAGCGGGCTTAGTTGGGTTTTCAGTTTCTAATTTGCGTATTCCTAATTTTGAACAACCTTGGGAGCAAAATTTTGGTAAGCCAGATCGCATTGTGAGCGCTTTTGATATTATGATGGATGGTCCTTTAGGTGGTGCGGCGTTTAATAATGAATTTGGTCGTCCGGCTTTGTTAGGGTATTTCCGTACTTATGAAGAAAAGGTTAATAGCCATAATGGCGAGGAGCTTCGAGGTTATCATAAACCGATTATGTTAGCTGGTGGTATGGGTAATATTCGCCGTGAACATATCCAAAAAGGTGAGTTTCCAGCTGGCTCTAAACTGATTGTTTTAGGTGGCCCAGCGATGAATATTGGTTTAGGCGGTGGAGCGGCTTCGTCTATGGCGTCGGGTCAGTCTGATGCTGATTTGGATTTTGCTTCTGTTCAGCGTGATAATCCTGAAATGGAGCGCCGTTGTCAGGAAGTTATCGATCGCTGTTGGCAACTTGGTGAAGATAATCCTATCTTATTTATTCATGATGTTGGTGCGGGTGGTTTGTCTAATGCGATGCCTGAACTTGTTAGCGATGGTGGGTGTGGCGGTAAGTTTGAGCTTCGTAAAATACTTAGCGATGAACCAGGGATGTCACCACTAGAAGTTTGGTGTAATGAATCACAAGAACGTTATGTGCTTGCGATTCATCCCGATAAATTGGCATTATTTGCTGAACTTTGTCAGCGTGAGCGTGCACCTTATGCGGTGATTGGTCAGGCAACCGCCAATAAGGCGGTTACCTTGCATGATGAGCATTTTAATAATCATCCCATCGATTTGCCATTAGATGTGCTACTTGGTAAAACGCCTAAAATGCAACGCGATGTTAAAACTCACCAAGCACATGGTGATAATTTTTCAACTTCTGAAATTAATTTATATGATGCGGTCAAACGTATTCTACATTTGCCAACCGTTGCCGAAAAGACCTTTTTAATTACTATTGGCGATCGTTCAGTGACGGGTATGGTTGCTCGTGATCAAATGGTTGGGCCTTGGCAAGTACCTGTTGCTGATTGTGCTTTGACTACTGCAAGTTTGGATAGTTATTATGGTGAAGCTATGTCAATCGGTGAACGTGCGCCAGTTGCGTTACTTAATTTTGCCGCATCAGCAAGGCTTGCAGTTGGTGAGGCAATTACTAATATTGCCGCAACCAATATTGGTGATATCAAACGCATTAAGCTTTCAGCTAACTGGATGGCAGCGGCAGGGCATCCGGGCGAAGATGCTGGGCTTTATGAGGCCGTTAAAGCTATTGGTGAAGAGTTATGCCCAACTTTAGGGCTTGCTATTCCTGTTGGTAAAGATTCGATGTCCATGAAAACGACATGGCAACAAGATGGTGAGCAAAAAACCATGACTTCACCATTATCATTGGTAATTTCGGCATTTGCGCGTGTTGAAGATGTGCGTAAAACAGTGACACCACAATTGCGTACTGATCAGGATAATACATTATTGTTGGTTGATTTATCGAAAGGTCATCAAGCACTAGGAGCCACCGCACTTGCCCAAGTGTATCGTCATTTAGGCCAAAAAACAGCGGATGTTCATGATCCTAAAGAACTACTTGCTTTTTATAATGCGATTCAGGCTTTAGTAAACCAAAATGCTTTGCTTGCTTATCATGATCGTTCTGATGGTGGGCTGTTTGTGACATTGGCCGAAATGGCTTTTGCTGGACATTGTGGTGTTGATGTAGACATTACCTCGTTAGGTCATGATGTGATTGCTTCGTTATTTAATGAAGAATTAGGCGCGGTTATTCAAGTAGCTAGTAACCGTTTAGATGATGTGATGGCTTGCTTTAAGCAGTTTGGCTTATCCCATACGGTTCATGTGCTTGGTAATGCTAAAACTGGTCAACAAATTATTGTGCGTGATAACTCAGCTACGGTATACCGTGAATCACGCTTAACCTTGAGAACATGGTGGGCGCAAACGACATGGCAAATGCAACGCTTACGTGATAATCCTGAATGTGCAGATCAAGAACATCAAGCTAAACAAAATGAAGATGATCCAGGATTAAATGTGCACTTAACTTTTGATCTGCAAGCCGATATTGCAGCACCTTATATTGCTAAAGGAATAAGACCAAAAGTCGCGGTTTTACGTGAGCAAGGCGTTAATTCACACGTTGAAATGGCGGCAGCATTTGATAGAGCTGGCTTTGAAGCAATCGATGTACATATAACTGATTTACTTTCTGGTCGAATTACGCTTAGTCAATTTAGTACACTGGTTGCTTGTGGTGGCTTCTCTTATGGCGATGTTTTAGGAGCAGGTGAAGGTTGGGCCAAATCTATTTTATTTAATAAAAAAGTGCGTGATGAATTTGAACAATTCTTCCATCGCAAAGATACTTTATCGTTAGGGGTTTGTAACGGTTGTCAGATGATGTCGAATCTTAAAGATTTAATTCCGGGAGCGGATTTATGGCCTCGTTTTGTTCGCAATTTGTCAGAACGTTTTGAAGCTCGCTTTAGTTTAGTGCAAATTCAATCAAGTCCTTCGTTGCTATTTACTGATATGGCTGGTTCGCATATGCCAATTGCTGTTTCACACGGGGAAGGACGTGTTGAAGTGGGTGATGATGTTCATCTAAGCCGTTTAGAAGCATCAGGATTAATTGCCGTACGTTATATTGACCATTTTGGCAAAGTAACACAGCAATACCCTGCTAATCCAAATGGTTCGCCAAACGGTATTACTGCAGTGACATCTCAAGATGGGCGGGCAACTATTATGATGCCACATCCAGAACGGGTATTTAGAACAGTAACTAATTCATGGCATCCTGATAACTGGGGTGAAGATAGCCCTTGGATGAGAATATTTCGTAATGCTCGTAAGCAATTAGGTTAAATAAAACAAAGCTCGCCGACAATGGTGTCGGCGAATATGTTTATTTGTTGAGTAGTTTAAGCAGTAACTGAGTGCTTTTGTCTTTCGATAAGTGGCTGCGCTAAAACGTGCTCCATTTTTCGTAATAGCTCGTCTGTTTCTTCCCAGTTAATACATGCGTCAGTCACAGATACGCCATATTTAAAGTTTTCTGGTGGTTGCTCGGAAGGCTGATTTCCTTCAAATAAGTTACTTTCAATCATTACACCAATAATCGAATTATTGCCTTTTTCTATTTGCTCGATAATGGAATTAGCAACAATAGGTTGATTTCGATAATCTTTATTTGAATTCGCATGGCTACAGTCAACCATTAAGTTAGGTAACAATCCTGCCTTTTTCATTTGTGTTTCGCACAATGCGACATCTTCAGCATCATAATTTGGTGTTTTACCGCCACGCAAAATAACATGGCCGTGAGGATTGCCTGTTGTTTGTAAAACCGTTACTTGTCCTTGTTGGTTAATTCCTACAAAACGATGAGGCATAGAGGCTGATTTCATGGCATTAATTGCAACATCTAAACTGCCATCAGTTCCATTTTTAAAACCAACAGGCATTGAAAGTCCCGAGGCCATTTCTCGATGCGTTTGTGATTCAGTAGTTCTTGCCCCAATTGCAGACCAACTAATTAAATCGCCAATGTATTGTGGTGTGTTGGGATCTAGCGCTTCGGTTGCAATAGGTAAACCAATTTTAGCAATATCAAGCAGTAATTTACGTGCTTTTTTTAGGCCATGCTCAATATCAAATGAACTATCCATATGGGGGTCGTTTATCATACCTTTCCAACCAACTGTGGTTCTTGGTTTTTCAAAATAAACACGCATGACGATAAATAAGTGATCCTTAACTTCGTCTGATAGTTTTTTTAATTTATGCGCATACTCTATTGCCGCAACAGGATCATGAATAGAGCAAGGACCACAAACAATTAGTAAACGGTGATCTTGGCGTTCTAAAATATCTACAATGGCTTGTCTTGATGAGGCAATTTGTTTTTCAAGATCATGGGATAGCGGATAAAGCTTTTTTATCTCTTCAGGGGTAATTAGCATGTGTTCATCTCTAATTCGAATATTATTTAGTGTATCTTTTAACATTTCTGCTGTCCTTGTTAAAATCATTTAATTATTTTATATGTAAATTATGAATTACGTAGTTCTTTATTATGTAAACACAAAATTACATAATAGTAAATAAAATTTATACGATATCGTTATGATATCTTAAAATATTTATGAAATATAATTCAATATTATACAAATAAAGCTGTTTTATTTTATCAATATCTGTAAAATTGTATGTAAATAATTTTTTACACTAAAGTAATGATTAACAGCAACGTTTGTCAAAAAATTTTAGGTATTTATGCGTTTAAGTATAAAAATAACAATTTTAAAACCAATATTAAGTGTTCACTATTGAATTTAATACGATACTTTTATCAATACCATCTATCACATCAACATGCCCAATTTTCGTTGGTACAACCAGTCGTAATTGTCCAGATAGTACTTTTTTGTCTCGTAACATGTGTGGAAGGTAAGATTCAACCGGCATTTGTGTTGGTCTGCTAACAGGTAGTTTAGCGCGTATTAGCAAGTTTTTAATTCGATCAAGATCTGATTGTGTTAATTTACCAAGTGATTTGGCAGTTTGAGCAGCCATTAACATTCCCACGCTGACAGCTTCACCATGTAGCCAGCTTCCATAACCTAGCTCTGCTTCTATAGCATGGCCATACGTGTGGCCAAGGTTTAAAATTGCACGCATGTCTTGTTCTGTTTCGTCGGCTGCAACCACTTTTACTTTCAGTTCGCAACAGCGATAAATACAGTAACTAAGGGCATTACTGTCTAGGTTGAGTAAATCTTCAATATGCTGTTCTAACCAATTAAAAAATTCAGCATCTAAAATAATGCCATATTTTATAACTTCGGCAAGCCCTGCTGATAGCTCTCTTTGCGGTAAGGTTTTTAAGCAGTTGAGGTCAATAACCACCGCTTGTGGTTGGTAAAAGGCACCAATCATATTTTTACCGAGCAGATGGTTAATGGCTGTTTTACCACCAACGGATGAATCAACTTGGGAAAGTAGCGTGGTTGGTACTTGAATAAATTTAATTCCACGTTGATAAGCCGATGCTGCAAACCCAACAACATCCCCAATGACACCCCCGCCAAGAGCAATAAGGGTTGAGCTACGAGTATGGTTATTAGCAAGTAGAGCCGTAAGAATTGTGTTCCATGTTTCCATGGTTTTATACTGTTCACCATCTGGGACAACGACAGAATCAGTCTTTACACCGTGCTTTTCAAGCATATTAATCACTGTCTGCAAATAAAGTGGGGCGATTGTTTCATTTGTTGCAACGAGTACACGTTGACCTGCTTGAAGTTTAAAGTGTTCGAATTCGGTAAGGATATTTTCACCAATTGCGATTGGATAACTGCGTTTTGCTAACGCCACGTTTAATATTTTTTGCATATTAATTTCCAGACAGGTCCAAGCTGATTTATTGTTGCATGTTAGCGATAAAAGAGTAGCAGTGCAACTTAGAATCATTTAAACTTATCAACAATTTTGATTTATGATATTAAATTTTATATGTCTTTATCTATTGTTTTAGCACAAAAAAATTGGCGTGTGGGCGATATTGAAGGGAATGTTCAACAGATTATTGAATTGATAAATAGCCACTCATCCGATGATCTTATTATTTTTTCTGAACTTGCTTTGTGCGGTTATCCCCCTGAGGATTTAGTATTTCGATCTGATTTTAAAGATCGTTGTCAAAAGGCACTTGCTTTAATTGAGCAAGCCAGCAAACATTGTGCGGTTATTGTTGGGCATCCACATTGGCAAGATACGCAACTTTATAATGCATTGTCATTTTTTTGTGATGGAAAATTACTAGCTTGCTATCATAAACAGTTACTACCTAATTATAATGTATTTGATGAGAAGCGTTATTTTACTGCAGGTAGTCAAACGTGTGTTGTCAACTTTAAAGGTCAAAAGATTGGCTTGTTAATTTGTGAAGACCTTTGGCAAAATCAGCCAATTGATGATATTAAACATGCTCAAGTTGATTTTGTAGTTGCAATTAATGCTTCACCTTATGATTATGAAAAACAGCAACAGCGATATGATTTGGTTAAACATCATGCTAAACGCACAAGTTTACCAATTGTTTATGTCAACCAAATTGGGGGACAAGATGAGCTGGTATTTGATGGTGGTTCTTTCATTTGTAATGAACACGGTGAAATTATTTGTCAGCTAAAATCATTTGAAGAACAAGTTTCTTCTTTTGAATATGGTGTTAATCATCAGGCGATAATTGATAATAATGAAAATGATCAATTAGCTTCAGTTTATGATGCATTGGTGCTTGCAACTCGCGATTATGTGACTAAAAATGGCTTTCAAGGTGCGGTTTTAGGTCTTTCTGGCGGGATTGATTCTGCACTAACACTGGCAATTGCTGTAGATGCTTTAGGTAAAGATAAAGTGCAAGCTGTGATGATGCCATTTCGTTATACAGCTGATATTAGTATTGCTGATGCTAAAGAAGAAGCAGAAATACTAGGGATTGAATTTGATATTGTTTCTATTGAACCGATGTTTGATGCGTTTATGTCATCGTTAAGTTCAATGTTTATTGGCTTGCTCAAAGATACTACCGAAGAAAATCTGCAAGCACGTTGTCGTGGTGTTATTTTAATGGCCATATCAAATAAGCGCCGAAGGTTGGTTCTTACAACCGGTAATAAGAGTGAGATGTCGGTCGGTTATGCAACACTTTATGGCGATATGGCAGGTGGTTTTGATGTGCTTAAAGATGTTCCTAAAACTATGGTATTTGCATTATCAAAATATCGAAATATGCGTTCTTATGTGATTCCTGAACGAGTAATAGCTCGCCCTCCTTCAGCAGAGCTAGCGCCGGATCAGAAAGATGAAGACAGCTTACCACCTTATGATATTTTAGATGGAATTTTGAAAGGTTATGTCGAACTAGATCTCTCCATTGAACAACTTGTTGCTCAAGGTTATGATGAAGTGACAATAAGGCGGGTTATTAAATTGGTTGATATCAATGAGTATAAACGTCGTCAATCTGCTGTCGGTCCGAAAATAACAACTCGTAATTTTGGCAAAGGTAGGCGTTATCCTATTACTTCTGCTTTTGGATTTAAAAATTGGTGATCTCGAATTAATTAAGGTGAATTGATATGAAAAAAATTGAAGCAATTATTAAACCATTTAAACTTGATGATATTCGAGAGGCACTTGCCGAGCAAGGTATTAGCGGAATGACAGTTACTGAGGTTAAAGGATTTGGTCGTCAAAAAGGGCATACTGAACTTTATCGTGGTGCGGAATATATGGTTGATTTTTTGCCGAAGGTCAAAATTGAGCTTATTGTCTCGGATGATATTTTAGAAACGTGTATTGAGGCCATTATGAAAACGGCACAAACAGGTAAAATCGGTGATGGTAAGATTTTTGTTTATAATGTTGAGCAAGTGATCCGTATTCGTACTGGCGAAATGGATGAATCGGCGATTTAATTCAATTTGTTATTGAATATCTGGTCTTTCTCTTTTTAATAATTCGGAACTTACAACACCTTGAATTGAACATATGAGAAGGGTCATATTTGCCCCCTTTTCAAGTAGTAATAATTTTTCAGTTGTATTTGGTGCTGGGACTGTTTTTACACCAATAACAGTCCCATTGTTATCATGCCAAACTTGAACATCCTCATTGATATTGCGAATTTTGGGATTCGCAATATAAAGTTGGTTATCTTCCATATTTTTCCATTTTAAGAAATTTAATGTATTTTTAATTTGTTTTATATCGTTATCAATAATAAATCCCCAAAAATAATACTTTCCTATCCTACCTAAATCCATAGCACTATCATAGTACCCTTTTATTGTTAAATCTTTATATTTAAAAGGGGTAGAAAAGTATAAGAAATTTTTAGAGGCATCAACACGGTTTGTTACTTGTATATAAGCCAAATTCTCATCGACAGTTTGGATATTGGTAAATTGTTGTAGTTCATCTTTATTATTATAAATAGTACTAAAAAAATTAGGATTACAAAGAACAAACGTTTCTATTAATGGTTGTTTATCGGCTAATGCCGTAAACGGGAAAAATAGGAAAAATACGCTCATAAAATTCTTTATCATAATAATGGTATAAAACGCAATGAATATTATTTAATTAACTAATACAGATTGTATAATTATTAAGTCAGAATAACAATAATTAAGCTGTTTTTCTTTTTTTGTTTACTGATAAAACATAAATTTAAGCTATGTTTTTACATTAATCTGTATTAATAATAAAAAATATATTTTTCAACTATTAATGATGTTGGTTTGTTTATTTATTATGGAATATAGATCCCATAATCATTAATTGATTGTAAAAATAGTTGGAGTATTGAAAAAAATAATATAGTTTAAATTTAACAGTAAGTTAATTAATAATTTAATATCAATGGAAATAAAATATGCAAGAGTCATTTGCACATCAAATATTAACAAAATTTACTACTTTTAATGATATTTCTACTAAAACTTTTTTTGGTGGCTTCAGTATAAGTAGTGGTACAATAATGTTCGGCTGGATTGGTAAAAACGGTTTTTATTTAAGAGGCCATTCATCTTATCGTTCTCTTTTTATTGAAGCAGGAATGCAACCATTAAGTGTATCATCAGGTGTTTCAACTAAACTACTTGATTATTATAAAGTTAATGATGATTGGTTGAATGATGAGGAAAAATTGCATTCCATAGCCAAAATGGTAATTGAGCATACTAAACAAGAACTATACGAAAAAAATGAAATTAAAAAAAAGCGAATAAAAGAATTGCCAAACATGACATTATCATTAGAGCGATTATTATGTAGTGTTGGAATTAAAGATGTTGAAACGTTGGAGAAAAAAGGATATTTGGAATCTTATTATATGATTAAAAGTAAAAAAGAGGAAATTTCAATTAATGTATTATTTAGCTTATATGGTTCATTACATAGACGTCATGTTGCTTCTTTATCAAAAACAATTAAAAATGAAATTAAGTTTGAATATCAACATTTTTTAGAGCAGATCGCTAATAGCTCCTAAGAGGAGCTATTAAGATTAGATGGAGTCATTATGTTAAATAATGGTTCCATTAACAATTATATCGTAATAGTCATTTCGAAATGATCTATTTTTAGATAACTATCTTCTGGTTAAGTGCACTATTGAGCTATTTTTTAATTAGAAGATCGCCTACGAGGAGTGCGTCTAAAAGCTTTCGGTGCAGGTAAATCAACTAATAATGCCGACGGATCATATTGGCTAACTGGTATTGCATGATCAATTGCTTTTTCAATAGCAGGCAAATTTTGTGAGTAACGTTCGCAAGCTAGTGAAATAGAATAACCTTCTGCACCAGCTCGCCCAGTTCGTCCGATTCGATGCCGATAGTCATCGCAATCATCAGGAAGATCGTAATTAAAAACATGAGTAACATTAGGTATATGTAACCCTCGAGCTGCAACATCGGTGGCAACTAAAATATCAAGATCACCTTGAGTAAATTGTTCTAAAATGAATAAACGTTTTTTCTGAGCGATATCACCGGTTAATAACCCAACTCGATGCCCATCAGCGACAAGGTGTCGCCAAATTTTTTCACAAGCTATTTTTGTGTTAGCAAAAACGATGCAGCGATCAGGCCATTCTTCTTCTATAAGTGTTTGTAATAAAGCTAATTTATCTTCATTGGATGGGAAGAATAATTCTTCTTTAATACGGTGGCCGATTTTTTGCTCAGGTTCAACCTCTACATACTGTGGATTATTCATATGTTCAAATGCAAGTTCACGCACATTATGTGTCAGCGTTGCAGAAAATAGCATGGTTAACCGTTTTTGTGGTGTAGTCATATGTTTGAAAATCCAGCGAACATCACGAATAAATCCTAAATCAAACATACGGTCTGCTTCGTCTAATACTACAACTTGAATTGCTTTTAAGTTAATGTAATTTTGTTTCGTATAGTCAATTAACCGCCCTGTCGTTGCAATCAAAATATCCACACCTGCTGATAACATTTTTAATTGTTTGTCATAACCATCACCACCGAAAGCTAATCCTAATTTTAGCCCAGTTTCTTCAGATAATAGCTCTGCGTCATTGTAGATCTGTACAACGAGTTCACGTGTTGGGGCAATAATTATTGCTCTTGGTTGATTGGTTTTATGATCCGGTAAAGGTTCATGATTCAATAAGTAATTAAATGTTGATGCTAAAAAAGCTAGAGTTTTGCCTGTTCCTGTTTGTCCTTGCCCCGCAATATCAATGCCCTTTGAGGTTAAGGGCAAAGTTTTTTCTTGAATTGGCGTACAATATACAAAACCCTTTTTTTCAAGTGCTTTTATCACCAAAGGATCAAGAGAAAATTGATTAAAAGTTGTTTTGGTAAGGTATGATTGGATCATTGTTATCAAAAATAATTAACAGAATTGTCAAATTATAACATATTAAATGGAGTCATATCACCAATAATTATGCCCTATTATAATAATTACTAGCAGAGTACCCTAAAATAACCTAACATTAGCCAATAAAATATATTTGGAGATAATAAGCATGTGTAATAATATTGTTTCAATTTCTGAAACTAATTTTGATAGTGTTATCAATGATACAACAAGACCTGTACTAGTTGATTTTTGGGCTGAATGGTGTGGTCCTTGTAAAATGGTTGCGCCTATTTTAGAAGAAGTAGCGCAGGAATATTGCGATAAAATTGTCATCGCTAAATTAAATGTTCAAGAGAATCCAAATATAGCCCCCAAATTTGGTATAAGGGGAATTCCTACTTTATTAATTTTTAAAAATGGTAAGGTTGTTGCAACTCAAGTTGGTGCACTTTCTAAAACTCAACTTATAAGTTTTATTGACGCACAATTATAATAGGTTATTTTATTTAATCATTGTTATTAAGAAAAAGAGTAATTGAAAGAAATTACTCTTTCCCCATTTTATGTGATTTGTCCTTTATATTTAGCTTAATATTTACAAATTTTAAAAAAACAAACTTAATTTATTATAGACATATTATTGTTTTTAGTGTAAATTGCTAACCTCTTACGAAGACCCCTTTCAACAATTCATTGTTTTTCTTGATAAAGTGGTGAAAATTCTATACTCAGATATTTAGTTATCATTAAAAGCTTCATAATTAAGTGAATTCGTGTGTTGTAAGAAAGAGAATTTTCAATGAGTAAATGAAACAAATAGACGAAAATAATATTAATTGCAAACATATCTAATTTATCCTCAAGAATTTTTAAAATTATGAATTTAACTGAATTAAAAAACACATCTGTTTCCGAGCTTGTAATGCTTGGTGAAAAAACAATGGGACTAGAAAATCTAGCACGCCTTAGAAAACAAGACATTATTTTTGCAATCTTGAAGCAACATGCCAAAAGTGGTGAAGATATTTTCGGTGATGGTGTTCTTGAAATTTTGCAAGATGGATTTGGTTTTTTGCGTTCAGCTGATAGCTCGTATTTAGCTGGCCCAGATGATATTTATGTCTCACCTAGCCAAATTCGCCGGTTTAATTTAAGGACTGGAGATACTATAGCAGGTAAAATTCGCCCTCCGAAAGAAGGGGAACGTTATTTTGCTTTGTTAAAAGTGAATGAAGTTAATCACGATAAACCAGAAGACGCCCGTAATAAAATTCTTTTCGAAAACTTAACTCCACTTCATCCAAATTCTCGTTTACGAATGGAACGAGGTAACGGTTCTACCGAAGATATCACCGCAAGAGTTCTTGATTTAGCATCACCAATTGGTAAAGGTCAACGTGGTTTAATAGTTGCTCCACCTAAAGCGGGTAAAACGATGCTTTTGCAAAATATTGCACAAAGTTTAGCGGTCAATCATCCGGAATGTGAATTGGTTGTATTAATGATTGATGAGCGCCCAGAAGAAGTGACTGAAATGCAGCGTTTAGTTAAAGGTGAAGTTGTCGCTTCGACATTCGATGAGCCAGCAGCAAGACACGTTCAAGTTGCTGAAATGGTCATTGAACGGGCAAAACGTTTGGTTGAACATAAAAAAGATGTGATTATTTTATTGGATTCGATTACACGTTTGGCGCGTGCATACAATACGGTTGTTCCTTCATCTGGTAAAGTGTTGACTGGTGGTGTAGATGCGAATGCATTGCATCGTCCGAAACGTTTTTTTGGTGCGGCGCGTAATGTAGAAGAAGGCGGGAGTTTAACTATTATAGCAACTGCGTTGATTGATACTGGTTCTAAAATGGATGAAGTTATTTATGAAGAGTTTAAAGGTACTGGAAATATGGAAGTTCATTTATCTCGTAAAATTGCTGAACGTCGTGTGTTCCCTGCCATTGACTTTAACCGCTCAGGTACGCGAAAAGAAGATCTAATGACTTCACCTGATGAACTCCAAAAAATGTGGATTTTACGTAAGATTCTTAATCCAATGGGTGAGATTGATGCGATGGAATTTTTGATCGATAAACTTGCCATGACTAAAACTAATGATGATTTTTTTGAAATGATGAAACGTTCATGATTTATTCAGTTGATGGTAAATATCATTAAAGTCATGAAAAAGAGCCGTATTGTATTCTGATACGGCTTTTTTTATGGCAAAATATAGCGTAATTTATAAAACTTAATTAAGTTTTAGGTGTTGTTAAAACCTTATGGTTAAGGTTATAGAGGTTTAATAAAGGAGCCAAATCATGTCAAAACAACAAATCGGTGTTATTGGAATGGCAGTTATGGGGCGAAATCTCGCGCTCAATATTGAAAGTCGTGGATTTTCTGTTGCTATTTATAATCGCTCTAAAGATAAAACAGAACAAGTCATGACTGAACATTCTGATAAGAAATTGGTTCCTTATTATACAATTGAAGATTTTGTCAATTCTTTAGAAAAACCACGCCGTATCCTGATTATGGTGCAAGCAGGTAAAGGTACTGATGCAGTAATTGATGAGTTGCGTCCACTTTTAGATAAAGGTGATATTATTATCGATGGTGGGAATGCCTATTTTGAAGATACAATTCGTCGTAACAAAACATTGTTAGCAGAAGGATTTAACTTTATTGGTACTGGTGTTTCAGGTGGCGAAGAGGGAGCGCTAAAAGGTCCATCAATTATGCCTGGTGGGCAAAAAGAGGCTTATGAATTAGTTGCCCCAATATTAGAGAAGATTGCAGCTAAGGCTAATGGCGAGCCTTGTGTTGCTTATATAGGTCCAAATGGCGCTGGTCATTATGTAAAAATGGCTCATAACGGCATTGAGTATGGCGATATGCAACTGATAGCTGAAAGCTATTCGGTATTAAAACATGCTGTTGGTTTAACTAATGATGAACTTGCTGAGGTGTTTACAGATTGGAATAAAGGCGAGTTAGATAGTTATTTAATCGAAATTACCGCTGATATCTTTAAGCATAAAGACGAAAACGGTAATTATTTAATTGATGTGATTTTAGATGCGGCAGGCAATAAAGGTACAGGTAAATGGACCAGCCAAAGTGCTTTAGATTTGGGTGAGCCTTTATCTTTAATCACTGAGTCTGTATTTGCTCGTTATCTATCAGCAATTAAAGATCAGCGAGTTGCGGCGGCAAAAGTGTTAAAAGGTCCTCAAAAAGCGCCTTATAGTGGTGATAAGCAGGAGCTTATAGAAAAAGTCCGTAAAGCACTTTATATGGGTAAAATTATCTCTTATGCACAAGGTTTTTCACAGCTAAAAGCCGCTTCACATAAATATCAATGGAATTTAAATTATGGTGAAATAGCTAAGATTTTTAGAGCAGGGTGTATAATCCGTGCACAGTTTCTTCAAAAAATTACCGACGCTTATGCTGATAATAATGAGATTGATAATCTGCTATTAGCACCATATTTTAATCAAACGGTCGAAGCCTACCAACAATCATTGCGTGATGTGGTATCTTTAGCGGTACAACAAGGTATTGCTGTTCCAACACTTTCAGCAGCGATTGCTTATTATGATAGTTATCGATCAGCGGTATTACCAGCTAATTTGATTCAAGCACAACGAGATTATTTTGGTGCTCATACCTATGAGCGTATTGATAAAGAAGGTGTGTTCCATACGGATTGGCTAAATATTGAATCATAATTTAGTTGATTAATAATCTTATTTAGATATACAAAAGCGCAAGTAAGCTTTGTGCTTTTGTTTATTTGTTTATTTGTTTATTTAGTGAATTTATTTCTTCTTTTCCTGTCTTATACATCATTATTTCATAAATGCTTGTCATTATTGACTTTGAATTTGTCAAGCCATTTTATTTATTAAAAAATCTAGAAAAACACTATATATGGTGTATAATCTAAAAATAGATACTATATATAGTGCTATCTGGGCGGTGTGAAAACTCGGTTTTATATCATAAAAGAGTAATAAGCACATGTATATTTTTATTGATATAAAGCCTATGCCAATTGCTAATTATTAATGAATATTGAGGAAATGTATGCCTGTAGTAATAAAACGAGATGGTTGTCAAACTGCATTTAATGAGGCTCGAATAAAAGATGCAATTGTCAAAGCAGCTGTGGCGGCGAATGTTCATGAACCAGATTATTGTGCAGCGGTTGCTCGTGTTATTACTAATCAAATGAGTGATCGTGAAAGTGTTGATATCAACGAAATTCAAAATGCAGTTGAAAATCAGTTAATGTCAGGTCCTTATAAAAAATTAGCAAGAATTTATATTGAGTATCGTCATGATCGTGATCGTGCTCGTGAAGAACGTAGCCGACTAAATCAAGATATTCGCGGACTAATTGAGCAAAGCAATGTTGCTATTTTAAATGAAAATGCTAATAAAGATAGTAAGGTGATCCCAACTCAGCGTGATTTACTAGCGGGTATTGTAGCAAGGCATTATGCTAAACAATATTTATTGCCTAAAGATATTTCACGCGCTCACGATTGCGGTGAGATCCATTATCATGACTTAGATTATGCACCGTTTTTTCCAATGTTTAACTGTATGTTGATTGATTTAGACGGAATGCTAACTAATGGTTTTAAAATGGGTAATGCTGAAATTGAGCCTCCAAAATCAATTGCAACAGCAACTGCGGTAACTGCACAAATTATTGCACAAGTGGCTAGTCATATTTATGGTGGCTCGACCATTAATCGTATCGATGAGGTTTTAGCAAAGTTTGTTACCATTAGTTATAACAAACACAAACAAGTGGCTGAAGAGTGGAATATTCCGAATCCAGAAGCTTATGCGAAAAGTCGTACTCAAAAAGAGTGTTATGATGCATTTCAATCTCTTGAATATGAAGTAAACACTTTGCACACAGCTAATGGACAAACCCCGTTCGTTACATTTGGTTTTGGTTTAGGGACTAGTTGGGAATCACGCTTAATTCAAGAGTCTATTTTAAAAGTTCGTATCAAAGGATTAGGTAAAAATCATAAAACAGCAGTTTTCCCAAAACTGGTTTTTGCTATTAAAGATGGTATTAACCATAAACAGGGTGATGATAATTATGATATTAAGGAACTTGCACTTGAGTGTGCAAGTAAACGTATGTACCCAGATATTTTAAATTACGATAAAGTTGTTGAGGTGACAGGTTCATTTAAAACGCCAATGGGTTGCCGGAGTTTTTTAGGAGTGTATGAAGAAGATGGTCAATTACTTCATGATGGTCGTAATAATTTAGGTGTCATTAGTCTAAACCTGCCTCGTATAGCTATTGAAGCTAAAGGTGATGAAGTACGGTTTTGGGAAATTTTAGATAAACGTCTAGAACTCTGTAAAAAAGCATTAATGACGCGTATTGCTAGACTTGATGGCGTAAAAGCACGAGTGGCACCTATTTTATATATGGAGGGTGCTTGTGGAGTTAGACTTAACGAAGATGATAGTGTTTCTGAAATTTTCAAAAATGGTCGAGCTTCAATTTCTTTAGGTTATATTGGTCTTCATGAAACATTAAATGCACTTTACGGAAATCAAATACACCCATTTGATAGTAATGAATTACGTGAAAAAGGGCTAGCTATTGTTAATCGTTTACGTAAAGCGGTAGATCAATGGAAAGAAGAGACAGGTTACGGTTTTAGCCTATATAGTACACCAAGTGAAAACTTATGTGATCGTTTCTGTCGACTTGATACGGCAGAGTTTGGCGTGATTTCTGGTGTTACAGACAAAGGATATTATACAAACAGTTTCCATCTTGATGTTGAGAAAAAGGTTAATCCGTACGAAAAAATCGAATTTGAAAAACCTTATCCTCAAGTTGCCAATGGTGGTTTCATTTGTTATGGGGAATATCCAAATATGATTAATAATATTAAAGCATTAGAGGATGTTTGGGATTATAGTTATAGTCGCGTGCCTTATTATGGTACTAACACACCAATTGATGAATGCTATGAATGTGGCTATACCGGTGAATTTTCTTGTACCAGTAAAGGCTTTGTTTGTCCAAGTTGCGGTAATCATGATTCATCAAAAGTCTCAGTTACCCGTCGTGTTTGCGGATATTTAGGTAGCCCTGATGCTCGCCCATTCAATGCAGGCAAACAAGAAGAAGTTAAACGTCGGGTTAAACATTTAGATAACGGTCAAATTGGCTAATAATTAATTAGTTATGAATTATCATCGTTATTATTCAGTTGATGTTGTAAATGGGGAAGGAACTCGATGTACACTCTTTGTTGCTGGCTGCGTTCATCAATGTCGCGGTTGCTATAATAAAAGTACTTGGGCTTTAGATTCTGGTTTGGTTTTTACACAAGCACTTGAAAATCAAATCATTAAAGATCTACAAGATACCGAAATAAAACGTCAAGGATTATCGCTTTCTGGTGGTGATCCTTTACATCCTCAAAACGTTGCAACTATATTAAAACTGGTTCAACGTGTTAAATCTGAGTGCGATAATAAAGATATCTGGCTTTGGACTGGGTATAAGCTCGATGAGTTAACATCTGAACAACAAGCGGTTATTCCTTATATTGATGTGTTAATTGATGGAAAATTTGTACAAGAACTTGCTGATCCTCGTCTATTATGGCGGGGAAGCAGCAATCAAATTATCCATCGTTTTAAGTAAAAATTATGAACTAATTACTGGGATTTATGTAAATTTAGAAGATAAGAAATAGCTTCTCGGTAGTTAATTTCAAGGTTTTCGCTACTTGATGAAGTGATATGTAAATCAGTAATTTTGCCATTATGAATCCCATACACCCAACCATGTAAATTAACTTTTTGACCTCGTTGCCATGCAGATTGAATAATTGTAGAATGTCCAAGATTGTATACTTGTTCAATTACATTAAGTTCACATAAAACATCCAAACGGATATCGGGAGGAAATTCTCCTAGAAGTGAGCTATTTCGAAACCAAAGATCACGAATATGCAGTAACCAGTTATTAATTAGCCCTAAATCAGGATTTTCAACCGCATCACGAATTCCCCCACAACCTAAATGACCACAAACAATGATATCTTCAATTTTAAGTACATCTACAGCATATTGAACAACAGATAGGCAGTTTAAATCAGTATGTATTACAAGATTACCAACATTACGATGTACAAATAATTCGCCAGGTTTTAGCTTAATGAGCTTTTCTGCTGAAACACGGCTATCTGAACAACCTATCCACAAAAATTTCGGATTTTGTTCAACGGCAAGTTGTTTGAAAAATTCGGGATCTTCTTGTGCTATTTTTTCTGACCACTCGTGGTTAAAACGAATTAAATCGTTTACATCAAACATAATTTATATTTCCTTTTATATTTCATTATTCTTATTGAAGTGAGTTTGCCATTTTGAAAATCATTATAATTTCACTCAATTCTTTTAATATGTTGCACTTTACTTTTCATAAGTAATTTTCGACATAATGGTGTAGTCAATATTTTTGCTTTAATAATTTTACTATAAAGTTTTAAACGTAGCTGAATGGTTTTTTGATAGTAACGTTTATTAGGATTTGGAGCACCATTATTTAAGATTTTACTTAAAATCTCAGCACTATCTAGAGCGTAGCTTATCCCTTCTAAGGAACTTGCACTAATAAAGCCAGCTGCTTCTCCAATCAAAAAAATATTTTCGCTGCCAGTATAGAAATCACGGAATCGATTTGGATAAATCACTAAACATTTTTCCGTTTTAAATGGCTCTCCAAAAATAAACCCTTGTTTTATTAATTTTTGTTTAAGATGCTCAAAATTTTGGGCTGCTTCTTTTTTAGGGAATGCACCTCCTAAAATAAAATAACCATCTTTAGAGATGCTCCAAGCATAGCAATTTGTTGATTCATTATCGAAAATACACGAATAAAATGGTTTTTTATGCTGATCAGTGAACCATTGTTGGATTGCGACATACTGTCTAATGGTATGATGGGGATAGCGCATTCTTCTAACAAGAGAATTGGCACCGTCAGCACCGACTACATATTGGGCTGTGGTGTTTTGTTCATTTTTATTTTCATCAAGATAAGTGATCTGATAACCATCAATAATACGCCTTACTTCTTTACAGAGTGTATTATGAAGAACGGTTACATTTGATGGTATCAGTGATTTTAGCCACAGGTCAAACTTGTGTCGATCAAAACTAACATAACTTCGCTGATAATTGCGAACAAGTTTGGTTTGTAAGTCATAAGTTTTGACACTAAAAATTTGAGGATCAGTTAAAATATCAGCTGGTAAATTTATATTTTGCCTAGCAAAGGCTTTTTGTGCATCATCTGCTAATAGGCCCCCACAAGGTTTATGGAATCCGCCATTTCCCATTTTATGTTTTGTATCTAATGCAATAACTTTGAATGAAGAGCTAAGTAAACGGGCTAGAGTACTACCAGCAGGTCCAAGACCAATGATTGCGATATCGTAATCCATGTTATTATATTGCTTATTTGATCGCTTTTAAAAATGAGCTATGTTATCAAATTATATTAAGTGTGGCTATTAGATATGTGAGCTTATCTTATTATGCTATTTATCAAAAATTTTCTGTGAATTATGTGTTTTAATATTAAAACAGAATTTAACTTAAGCCTTTTATTAGTTAATTTTTGTTATGGCTCAATATTGGTTTTAAAAATTTTTGATTTAATTTATCAAATGGTAATGTGCGACTAATTAACACCAATCGAGATATTCTTCACGGTGCATTTTCCCAAGTGGAACCATAGTCAAATTCTACATACTTTATGTGTATCTTGAACAATCAAGCCTTGGTTGTTATCCTTAATAGCCAAAATACTTTTGTAGCGTAGCTATCGTTGCCATATTGTTTGACTAAACTTTCTATAAAATAGCCAATCTTTTTAGGTTGAGTTCACCAGATTCAAAAAGATAAAGACGGATATTATTTTATGATTTAACATGTTACTCTATAGTGGTAGTAGTTTAAAACTTGCTTGAAGCTTTTTAGTAGGATTGATAATAAAAAACCTTTATTTATTATTAGTTCATTATTAATGATCATGTATATCAAGCCATGCTGATTTGAAGAACAGCTCATTAATTGCGTCAATAATCATTACCTTTGATTAATTTTATGAATTAGATTGAGTACATTATTTTTTTGTTTATGGCCAATACAATCATTTTCTCGCCAAAATAATACAACCAGCAAATCCAATTTTTGAAAGGTTTACATAATGCTTGTCAAGATGTTTCAATATATACATTGTATCAGCAATGGTAACAATTGCATCAATCTGAATAGTTTGACTAATTAAATCATCAATAAAATATATTATTGTATAATAGAGATAGGATTATTAAGTTAGATGTTCCTATAATAAGGTGATCAATTTGCATTCACCCGCTATTCGTTTTGCATGTAACTTATGTAACACATTTGTCAGTTTGGTTTCGAATATTGTAGCAAATGCAGTCATTAGTTATCTCAACTATTTGGATTTCATTACTGATGTTTAATAAATTATTATCAATATTTATTTGTTCATATTCATTTTCAATAATGATTATTTTTTCATTATGGTCATTTTTCAACAAATAATTAATCATGGCGGTTTTTCTCGGACCAAGAAAACCTGTTAATATTGTAATAAGAATTAATAGTATATTAATTTTTTCTGTTATCTAATAATCTTAATTTTAGCAACATTTAAAACCACTCTTACCTGAATAACGAGCATCTTGGCGTTCTTTAAAAAACTCTTCATAAGTCATAGGGATTTGATCAGGATGCGTTAGCTTCATATGTTGGACATAATTGTCATAATCAGGAATACCGATCATTAATTTAGTTGCTTGACCAAAGTATTTTCTTGCTTTTGTGAGTGAATCAAACATATATTTCTCTTAATTAAGTAATATTAATTTTAGCTATATAAATGATTGTTTTTACATTATATAACTCAATTAATTATTAAAATTATTTCTGTTCCACTATAAGATGCTAATCTTTAATAGTCAATCATTGATTGAGTATAATTATCACATTATAAAATAAAAGTTTATATAGTCGCTGATTTTATTTACCTAATTAGCCATTAAACAATAGGATATATTCTAATATTTTCATAAAATTCATTTATCTATTAGTAAATAACTTCTATAATGTTCGCCAATTTATAATGTATAAGAGTTAATAATGGAAAAGTTTCACGTAACAGGACCAACATCGCTAAATGGCGAAGTGGTTATTTCTGGCGCAAAAAATGCTGCGCTACCCATTTTATTTTCTGCAATTTTGGCAGAAAAACCAGTAGAACTTCGAAATGTTCCTAAGTTAAAAGATATCGATACAACTTTGGAATTGCTAGGCCAGCTAGGTGTAAAATATGAACGAAATGATTCCATTCACCTTGATGCAGGTCATCTGAATAACTACTGTGCACCTTATGAGCTAGTAAAAACTATGCGTGCTTCAATTTGGGCTTTAGGTCCTCTTGTCGCTCGCTTTGGACAAGGACAAGTTTCATTACCGGGTGGTTGTGCTATTGGGGCAAGGCCTGTTGATCTTCATATTAGTGGTCTTGAACAACTTGGTGCGATAATCACACTTGATGAAGGCTATGTTAAAGCGTCGGTCAATGGAAAACTAAAAGGTACTCATATTGTCATGGATAAAGTGAGTGTTGGCGCTACTGTTACGATTATGTCAGCCGCAACTTTAGCTGAAGGCAAAACTATCATCGAAAATGCAGCATGTGAACCTGAAATTGTTGATACCGCTAAGTTCCTAAATATGTTAGGCGCTAAAATTATTGGTGCTGGTACAATGCGTATTGAGATAGAAGGGGTTGAACGTTTAGGTGGTGGTATACATGAAATAGTTCCTGATCGTATTGAAACAGGGACTTTTTTAGTTGCGGCAGCTATATCTAGAAGTAAAATTACTTGTCGTAAAACCGATCCAACCCTACTTGATGCGGTACTTTCTAAATTAAAAGAGGCTGGTGCTAAAATTGAAATTGGTGATAATTGGATTTGTTTAGATATGCAAGGAAAAAGGGCGAAGGCGGTTAACATTCATACTGCTCCGCATCCAGGTTTTCCTACTGATATGCAAGCACAATTCTCATTGCTAAATATGGTTGCTGAAGGTACAGGAATCATTAAAGAAACCATTTTTGAAAATCGATTTATGCATGTTCCTGAGCTAATTCGCATGGGTGCAAAGGCAGAAATTGAAGGTAATACCTTAATTACCCATGGTGTTGAAACATTGAGCGGTGCTCAAGTAATGGCGACAGATTTACGGGCGTCAGCGAGTTTAGTTTTAGCTGGTTGTATTGCTGAAGGTTTAACTACTGTTGATCGTATTTACCATATTGATCGAGGCTATGACAATATTGAAGCAAAATTAAGAAAATTAGGCGCCAATATTGAAAGAGTGAAATAATTCATTTTCGCTAAAGAACTTAATAAGTTGTTTATTCAAAAGGAGCGTAATGATGACAAAGCAAGCATTGGTGTTTTTATCGAATGGTTGTGAAGAAACAGAGGCGGTAACCACTATTGATTTATTAACCCGAGCTGATATTAAAGTTACTACTGCAAGTATTTCAAGTTCTCGTGAGGTTGAATGTTCTCGAGGAGTAACCATTTTGGCAAAAAAAATCCTTTCGGATGTTCAATACATTGATTTTGATGTTGTTGTTTTACCTGGAGGTGTTAAAGGTGCTGAAAATTTTCGAGATTGTCCACTGTTAATCGAAAAATTGAAACAAACGCACCAAAGTGGCGGCATTGTTGCAGCAATCTGCGCCTCTCCAGCTATGGTTTTACAACATCATAACTTATTTTCACACGCATATATGACTGGTTATCCAACTACTAAAGAGGCGTTTAAAAATTGGAAGTCCGATAGAGTTTATTTTGATGAGTTGTATAAAGTTATTACTAGCCAAGGTCCCGCAACGTCTATTGATTTTGCTTTGAAAATTATAGATGCGTTGTTAGGCCGAATAAAAGCAGCTGAGATTGCTCGGCAATTAGTTCTTCCTTTGGGGATTGAATCCTATCAATAAATAGGTACTAAATGTCAAATTCACATTTGTATGAAAAATTAGTTAAAAGAGCGACGCTAGGTGCTGTTTCAATTTCTATTTCCTTAATTTTAATTAAATTTATTACTTGTTGGTTTACCGGTTCAATAAGTTTATTTGCTTCATTATTAGATTCAAGTATCGATTTAATTGCTTCAGGTGTTAACTTTTTTTTAGTTCGTTATGCACTTAAGCCCGCAGATGCTGATCATACTTTTGGTCATGGCAAGGCAGAATCTTTGGCCGCATTATTACAAAGTGCGTTTATTATTGGTTCTGCAATAATTTTATTACTTTCTAGTATTCGCTCTTTTATTCATCCGAGTGAACTGCAAGAACCTTTATTAGGGATTATTGTATCAACTGTTTCTGCTGTAGTTACATGTATTCTTGTTTTATATCAAATATATGTTGTAAAAATCACCAAAAGTAATGCTATTCAAGCTGATATGTTGCATTATTCTTCCGACATGTTGTTGAATATTGCTGTTATAATTGCACTTTGTTTAAGTTGGTATGGCATTACTTATGCTGATGCGGCCTTTGCATTTTTTATTGCTTTGTATATTTGTTATAATGCTTATCATATTGCACATAATGCAATTAAAGACCTATTAGATCACGCCTTACCAGATAGTGATAATTTGCGAATAGCTGAAATTGTGGCTTCATATCCAGATGTAAGAGGTTTTCATGATCTAAAGACCCGCCAAGCAGGGCCTCTTAAATTTATTCAATTGCATCTTGAATTAGACGATGATATGCCTTTAATCACTGCTCATGCCATTGCTGATGCTATTGAAAAACATATTTCTAAAGAATTTTCTCCTGCAACAGTGATTATTCATCAAGATCCAATTTCTGTTGTACCCATCGAAATGATGAAGTAGAAAAATTAATCAAAAATAGCCTTTATCTTCTATTGTTAGATATCTGTTAAGACTCTATAATAACTAAAAGTTAATAATTTGGAGTTATTTATATGATAAAAAAAATAGGTATTTTAACCAGTGGTGGCGACGCTCCAGGAATGAATGCAGCTATTCGAGGTGTAGTGAGAACAGCATTATCAGAAGGGTTGGATGTTTTTGGTGTTTATGATGGTTATATGGGACTTTGCGAAGATCGCATTGTTCAACTAAAGCGTTCAAGTGTATCTGATATTATTACTCGTGGTGGTACATTTCTTGGTTCGGCTAGATTTCCAGAGTTTAAAGATAAAGCTGTAAGACAAAAAGCCATTGCTAATCTAAAAAAACATCAAATTGATGCTTTAGTTGTTATTGGTGGTGATGGTTCATATATGGGCGCAATGCGATTAACTGAAGAAGGTTTTCCATGTATTGGTTTACCAGGAACTATTGATAATGATATTCGTGGTACTGATTATACTATAGGTTATTTTACTGCGCTTAGTACTGCTGTTGAAGCAATCGATAGATTACGTGATACTTGTTCTTCACATAACCGAATTTCAGTTATTGAAATAATGGGGCGAGATTGTGGTGATTTAACCTTAAATGCAGCAGTTGCTGGTGGTTGCGAATTTATGATTATTCCAGAGGTTTCTTATACGAAGGAAGATCTAATCGAAGAAATTAAACTAGGCTTTGCAAAAGGTAAAAAACATGCAATTGTGACTGTTACAGAACATATGTGTGATGTAAATCAACTTGCAGTAGACATTGAAGCTGCTGTTCATCACGAAACTCGTGCCACAGTATTAGGGCACGTTCAACGTGGTGGTTCTCCTGTCCCTTATGATCGTATTTTGGGGTCTCGTATGGGGGCTTATGCTGTTGAATTACTGCTACAAGGCTATGCAGGTAGAAGCGTTGGCGTACAAAATGGTAAATTAGTACATCACGATATTATAGATGCTATCAATAATATGAAGCGTCCATTTGATATGGAACTATATAATACAGCTAAACGCTTATTCTAAGTAGGGTATTGTCGATAAAATCAGCTTAATTTAAAAATATAGGCCTATTAAAGGTGAGCTATTGATTGCAAAGATTATATCTCATTTGTTGACCTAACGTTCACCTTATAAGCTTTAACAATTCATTATTAATATGGATTTCAAGCAAATATAAATTTCTTTAAATTTTTCTCTATAAAAACCCATTAAAAAAATTTTGACAATTAAATAAAAGTTACTCTAATTGTCATAGATTAATTATAAATATAATATGATGAATATTATATTTATAATTAAACTTGGGTAAAATTTAAAAAATGAAGGGGGATTATGTCGCTAATATATCGAGAAGACCTAGAGCGTATTTATGTGGTAGATAATAACCAAGAAATAGCAGAAATGACATTTTCTAGAATAGGCCAAGATAAGGCAGCCATTAATCATACCTATGTTGATCCTCGATATCGAGGGCAAGGCATAGCTAATAAATTATTAAGTCTTGTTTTGAAAAAGTTAAAACAAGAGCAAAGAGAAATCATATCTTTATGTTCATTTGTAGATAAAAAATTAATTTAATAATAAGTTTCAAATATTTTTTAAACTGCTTCAGCGAAGTAATATCATATTTTAATAATTTTCTGTATTTATCTATAAATAACTTACTAGTGACATCTAAATATATGATACATTATCATTAATAATTATATTTTAATTTCTAATATTCAAAATGGCATCATTACAAGCTCAGAAAATTCATTCTATACATGTATTACGTGGTGTTGCAATTATTATGATTGTTTTTAGTCACTGCTTGGGTGTGTTTAAAAATACTCATTTAATTGCTAATAGTTATTTATTTTCTTTTTTAAATTTATTTGCATTTAACTTCACGACATTTTTTGTATTAATTGCTGGTTTTTTATTTCAACATCTAACATATAAATTTGATACTAAAACATATTATTTATCAAAGTTTAAGACTGTTGTGTGTCCTTATATTTCGGTATCTATTTTTTGTTTTATTTTTTTTCATTATCAAAATTTATCTAATTTACCTTCGCTATCATTCACTGAACCCAGCATAATAAGCAAAGTTGTTATAATGATGCTAACTGGAACGCAGCTTTTGCCTTTATGGTTTATCCCAATGATTATTATTGTTTATGCAATGGGTCCTATTTTTTTATATTGGTCAAAAAAAAGTTTAATTATTGCTGGCATGATTTCTATGTTTTGGGTGGTGATATTTACTAAACCTGATTTTACTAAGCCTCTTCTGAATTTATTGCATTATGGACCTGTTTATTTAACAGGAATGATGATAAGGCAAAATTATGAAACAATTATAAGGGCAGTAAAAAATAATTTGTTTTTAATTATCTTATTTTTTAACTTATGTTTTTTCGTACCATTTATTGGTCGTTATGTTGATAATCTTGGCGTTGAAAAACTTTATCTTGATACTTTACAAAAAATTATTCTATTTATATTAGCTCTTTACTTTTTAGATGGACTTAATGGTAAAACTAATGATGGGAAGGCTTATAAATTTTTATCTTATATGGCAAATATTAGTTTCCCAATTTATTTTATTCATGAAATTATTGTTTTTCAGTTGGAAAAATTATTATTTGATACCCCAATGGGAAATATAACTTTAACAACAAATGGTTTATTAGCATCATTAGGCGCAATTATTTTATTAATATTAACTCTAATAATAAGTGTAATTATAGCTAATATAATAAAATCAATCTTCAAAGATAAAGCAAAATATCTTATTGGTAGTATTCACTAAAATAAAGTTGTAATGTTGTCGTAATTAAGTTTGGTATTTACTAAATACCGCCTCAATATTAGCATTACGCAATTTACAAGTAAATTTTAATTAATGTTTTGTTTTTTAAAAACATATTTATACCATTTTGTTTTATATCAACAATTTTAATGAAATAGATTGAGTAAATAAAAAACAAACGATAAAAAAAATATAATTAACACTTGCATGATTTTTTAAAGTCCCTATAATGCGCACCCACTGACACGACGTCATCGAAATTGGACGGGAATAGAGTTGGTGAACAAGGTCAAAAATTTTAAAAAAAGATCTTGACGAATAAAAAGGTGTAGCGTAACATACGCAGCCCTTGAGACAGCAAAGATGATTAACAAAAAGTTGATTGAGAATTGGAAGCTGTTAGCTCTTTAAAAAGAAGAAACAGACAATCTGTGTGGGCACTTGCGAGACGAAAGAATTAAAGTCTACGGACTAAAAAGATTAAGAAGTCTTGATAAGTGACACTGAAGATTCATTTGAATATGTCAGAGACAGTTATTGAGCATCAAACTTTAAATTGAAGAGTTTGATCATGGCTCAGATTGA
>NZ_LZHG01000064.1 GCF_001690355.1 Gilliamella sp. Choc4-2 | reverse complement strand
CTGAATCATCCGGTAACTTAGGTTTATAATAGTAAGCACAACGGCTTAAGCCAACAATGGCACAACTCATAGTAATAGTAACTGAATGATTTTGTTGTCGTTGCTGTGCCCACGTTTTACGTGCCTTTGTGGGCACTAAAGCTTTTTTATGATTTCTTCCTGAAGCTGGGATTTTAAGCTCAGTTCGGCAAACATCTGCTTAAGCTTGCGATTTTCAGCCTCCAGCTCCTTTAAGCGTTTGATATCCGAAGTTTCCATTCCGCCGTATTTTTCTCGCCATTTATAGAAAGTTGAATTACCCATGCCATATTTACGGCACAGTTCTTTAACCGGAATACCCGCTTCAGCTTCTTTTAAAATAGCGACAATTTGATGTTCAGTCATTTTTTTCATAATTAAATCCCCTTTTCTTTTATCATAGAGAATTTTCTACTTTTTTGCTGTACTATTTTAGGGGATAGTTACAATAAACGGGTATATCGGGTGTATTGTGAATTAAAGCTTAATCTCAGAGTAAAACGAAAAAAACGCATTCCTCCACGATGCTCGGAAAGGTTATTAGTCCCCAATAAACAAGGTGAATGTTGGTCAATGGATTTTATGAGTGACAGTAGTCGTAATCAACGTCGCTTTAGAACATTCAATGTCATCGATGACTTTAATCGTGAGGCGTTAGGGATTGATATTGCAGTAAGCTTACCAGCAGGAAGGATTACCCGTTACTTAGATAAACTGGCTGAATATCATGGGTATCCATTAAAAATACGAGTAGATAATGGACCAGAATTCACCGGAAAAACCTTTATAAACTGGGCTAAATCACATGATATAGCCATTGATTATATAAAGCCCGGTAGCCCTTATCAAAATGGTTACATTGAACGATTTAACCGGACTTATCGAACTGAAGTGTTAGATTTATATCTTTTTAACAACCTAGCGCAAGCAAGGAGAATAACCGAAGAATGGCTAACCATTTATAATACCGAAAGACCGCATGAGGCATTAAATAACATGACACCGATTGAGTATAAAACACTAAAACAAGCAGCTTAATTTTATACGTGAGTTGTGTACTAAGTTTGGGGCATTTACATAAAAAGTATCGGTAATTTCAATAAGCGATTTAATTTTTTCAAACCTGTTAAAGTCATTACCAAAGTCTCTATAAGCTTTTTGTAGACAGTAAACACCAGTATCAATCATTTAAACACGTGATTTTGCATCTTTTCCAAAATAAACTATAGCAATTCTTTGAAATGATTAACTGACTAAATTTAATTCCGTAATTTTTTACTTAGGGCTTAATTTTTACAATAAAAATCATTTTTAATATAAGAAAATATCAGTATATAAGATAATATTTAGATCATAAAAAACATCCACGCTATGCGTGGATGGTATATTTGGTATGTATATAAAGTAGAGTGGTTTTTTGCGAAAAATTACATCATTCCGCCCATACCACCCATGCCACCCATACCACCAACAGCACCTAAGTCAGCCTTATCATCTTTAGGTAAATCAGTTACCATACATTCAGTTGTAATCATAAGACCAGCAACAGATGCAGCATATTGTAATGCACTACGTGTTACTTTAGTTGGATCTAAAATACCCATAGCAATCATATCGCCATATTCTTCAGTTGCGGCATTGTAACCATAGTTACCTTTACCACCTTTAACGGCATTAACAACAACAGATGCTTCTTCACCACAGTTAGTAACGATTTGACGTAATGGAGCTTCCATCGCACGAAGTGCAACTTTGATACCAACATTTTGATCTTCGTTTGCACCCTTAAGTTCTGAAATAGTAGTTGCTGCACGAACAAGAGCAACACCGCCACCAGCTACAACGCCTTCTTCAACTGCCGCACGAGTTGCATGTAATGCATCTTCAACACGAGCTTTCTTCTCTTTCATTTCAACTTCGGTAGCGGCACCAACTTTAATTACTGCAACACCACCAGCAAGTTTTGCAACGCGTTCTTGAAGTTTTTCTTTATCGTAGTCTGAAGTTGATTCTTCAATTTGTTTACGAATTTGTTCAACACGCGCAGAAATTAAAGATTCTTCACCAACACCATCAATAATAGTTGTATTGTCTTTGTTGATTACAACACGTTTTGCTTGACCTAAATCTTCAAGAGTAGTTTTTTCGAGTTCTAAACCGATTTCTTCAGAAATGACAGTACCTGCAGTTAAGATTGCAATATCTTGTAACATTGCTTTACGACGATCACCAAAACCAGGAGCTTTAACAGCTGCAACTTTAACAATACCGCGCATAGTATTTACGACTAATGTTGCAAGTGCTTCGCCTTCAACGTCTTCTGCGATAATCAATAAAGACTTACCTGCTTTAGCTACAGCCTCAAGCACTGGTAATAATTCGCGAATGTTAGAAACTTTTTTATCAGCTAATAAAATATATGGGCTATCTAATTCAACAGTTGCAGTTTCAGGTTTATTAATAAAGTATGGCGATAAGTAACCGCGATCAAACTGCATACCTTCAACAACATCAAGCTCATCTTGTAAACCAGTACCATCTTCAACGGTAATAACACCTTCTTTACCTACTTTTTCCATTGCCTGAGCAATTAAAGTACCAACAGTTTCATCAGAGTTAGCTGAAATTGTACCTACTTGAGCAATGGCTTTAGAATCCGCACATGGCGCAGATAATTTTTTAAGCTCTTCAACAGCTGCAACAACAGCTTTATCAATACCACGTTTTAAATCCATTGGATTCATGCCAGCGGCGACAGCTTTTAAACCTTCATTAACAATTGCTTGAGCAAGCACGGTTGCAGTAGTTGTACCATCACCTGCTGCATCATTCGCTTTAGAAGCCACTTCTTTAACCATTTGTGCGCCCATATTTTCGAATTTATCTTCTAATTCGATTTCACGAGCAACAGAAACACCGTCTTTAGTAATTGTTGGTGCACCAAATGATTTATCTAATACAACATTACGTCCTTTTGGACCTAAAGTCACTTTAACTGCATCAGCTAATACATTAACGCCTTTAAGCATTTTAATGCGAGCGTCATTACCAAATTTTACATCTTTAGCTGCCATTTTCGTATTTCTCCTAAATTCTGTATATAAATTAAATTAGTTGTCAGTTATGCCTGTACAATAGCTAAAATATCGCTTTCAGACAAAATAAGTACTTCTTCGTTATCGATTTTTTCTGTTTTAACGCCGTACCCTTCATTGAAAATTACGATATCCCCCACTTTTACATCTAACGGCTGTACTTGACCATTTTCTAAAATGCGACCATTACCAACAGCTAAAACTTCACCACGAGTTGATTTACCTGCTGCTGAACCAGTTAAAACAATACCGCCAGCTGATTTTGATTCTACTTCTTTGCGTTTAATGATCACACGATCATGCAATGGACGAATTTTCATTAGTTATCTCCTAGCACTAATTTTTAATTAAGATAATTTTTAACAAAAATCATAAAATTATAGTTTTATGATATAGTGAATTGTAAATGGGGATCATTTTATATTCTTCAAGAGAGGAATTATAAAA
The DNA here is from genome assembly GCF_001690355.1 of Gilliamella sp. Choc4-2. Lineage (GTDB taxonomy): Bacteria > Pseudomonadota > Gammaproteobacteria > Enterobacterales > Orbaceae > Gilliamella > Gilliamella apicola_A. The sequence goes on along the minus strand of NZ_LZHG01000064.1, from coordinate 21,608 downwards.
AATTTGCCAATCGATTATTTATTCATCATCCTTTCGAACAAAATTGCCCTCGATAATATCATCAGGTCGGTTTATCGTTGTTGAAGAGGTAACTTTTGACTTCATAGGCATTTTTCTAACAATAAATTTCACTAAATATTCTTGAACATGGGGGATTAACAAAATCGCTCCTAAAATATCAGTCAAAAAACCAGGAATCAGCAAAAAGAAACCAGCAAAAAATAAAGCAATGCTTTTAATCACTTCATTTTTTAAACTTTGTTGGCTAACAATTTTTTGCTGCATAATACTAAAATTTTTTAAACCTTGTGTTTTAACTAATGAAAAACCAATAATCGAAGTGGCAAGAATGCAGATCAATGCAAGAAAAACACCAATTGAATTAGCAATGATTACAAAAAACTTAATTTCACAATAAACATAAATAAAAAAAACAGTAAAACCAATAAATCGCATATAACAATTCCCATAATATATTGTGATATTGTTAGATTATAGCTAACAATATAAAGGCTATAAGTTATTTTTCAACCAAACAACCTATTTTTTAAAAAAATCTCACAAAAAGAATTGACGAATAACCTAAGATAGTGTTTAATGTGCATCCATTGTTGCCCGGATAGCTCAGTCGGTAGAGCAGGGGATTGAAAATCCCCGTGTCCGTGGTTCGATTCCGCGTCCGGGCACCAATTTTCAAAAGAAAAAACCAGCATAAATTGTTTTGATATCAAGAACCTCTATCAAATAGTTTTTCGTCTTTTTTAGTAATCAGCTATAACAATTTAAATCTACTTCTGGAAAAATATAAGTATATTGAGTGTAATGGCGCATGTATTTCTAAAATTGTCCGAAGAATTTTGTTAATAAGCATTATATTTATTTACATATAGCATTTTTCTCATCCAGATTATTTTTTCTTAACACTTCAAGTTTGCATAAAGCAAATCATAGTAGTGAGCATATACCTAATATTTTGCGGAGAATTAGGTAATATCTTTTATAATAATTTAAAAAGAACAGCGAAAAAACCTTAGTTGGAATGCCCTACACTGCACTAGATGATTATACTCAGTATTAAGATAGAAAGTATTTCAGAATAAAAACGGTAAAGTAAAAAGGATACTATGCCAAAAACATATAATTCTAATTAATAAAAGAACAATAATCATATTGCTCTTTTTTATTAATTATACTCAAATTTTTTATAGCAAAGAATAGTCCCTACTTCGCAACAATTACCATTGCTGGGCGAATTAATCGACCATTTAAGGTATAGCCTTTTTGGATGGTATTTACTATTTGACCTGATTGATGTTCTGGTGATTCAACCATGCTAATTGCTTGGTGCACATCAGGATTTAGTTGTGAATCTTCAGTATTAATCACTTCAATACCAAATTTTTTGACAGTATCTAGGAATGATTTTAATGTCAGTTCTAACCCTTCAACAGTTGCTTTATGCTCAGGATTGGTTTTATCTGTAGATTCTAAAGCTCGTTCTAAATTATCAATAACGGGTAATAATTCATTAGAGAATTTTTCTAGTGCAAATTTACGCGCTTTATCAACATCTTGTTCAACACGTTTACGAACATTATCAATTTCAGCTCGCGCACGAATCATGGCTTCGCTTTCATTTTTTTTAGCCAACTGTAATGCTTGTTCTAACTCTGCAATACGTGCATCTTTTACGTTTAATTGCTCTTCTAGACTTGGTTGCACTGGAGCTTCTTGCTCTGTTGTTTCTTCAGCTAGTGTGTCAATGTTAGTTTCATTTTCTGACATATTTTTATCTTGCTCTGTCATAAGGTACTCCAAATAATGTAGTCGAAAACTTAGTGAATTACGGTTATTATGGGGACAATTTTTATGATTACAAGCTTATCAGTAAATTGATATGTAATTTTTTGACCTGTGACGAAAAAATACATATCGTTTATATAAAACAATAACAAGGATATTTTATGAATACACCTTTTAAATGCATTGGTCTGATTGGACTTCCTCGTAAATTAGAGGCAATCGAAACTCATCAAGTGCTTTATGATTGGCTTGTTAATCTTGGTATTCATGTGCTAGTTGAAGATCGCTTAGCGGATCATATTCAATTTCCAGTTAGCCATTACGCTTCGTTAGAAGCAATTGGTGAACAAGCTGACCTAGCCATTGTTGTGGGTGGTGATGGAAATATGCTACGTTCAGCTAGGTACTTGTCACACTATAAAATCAAAGTGATTGGTGTTAATCGAGGTAATCTCGGTTTCTTAACGGATATCTCGCATGAACAAGTAATTGAACAATTAAGTCCTGTTATTGCCGGTGAATATAAGGAGGATCCTCGTTTCTTATTAGAAGTTTCCATTTATGATAATGGTAATTTGATTAATTCGAGTTTCGCCGTAAACGAAATTGTCGTCACTCCTAACACTGTAGCGCATATGATTGACTATGATGTTTACATTAATGAACGTAATGCGTTTTCACAGCGAGCTGATGGGTTAATTATTGCAACGCCAACAGGCTCTACCGCTTACTCGTTATCGGCTGGAGGTCCTATTTTAGCGCCTCATTTAGATGCATTAATTATTACGCCAATGTTTCCGCATTCGTTAGCAGTTAGACCTTTGGTTATCAAAGGCAATGACCCAATTCATCTTAAATTTCCAACTACTGCGCTTGATTTAAATATTGCCTGTGATAGCCAAATTATTTTACCGGTCAAACCAACGCAAGATGTGATTATTCGCCGATCTTTATATGAATTTAATTTAATTCATACCAAAGATTATGATTATTTTAATAATCTTTCGACTAAGTTAGGATGGTCGCAAAAGATGTTTTAATCTATTTTTGTAAAAAACTTTCAGGAAAGTATGCGTTTTAGTATAAGATTACATCTTAAATAACCAATGTCATGATATAAACGGTGAATGATGAAAAGATAGCTGCAATCACATCATCCACCATAATACCAAAACCGCCAGGTATACGTTTATCAAACCAACGAATTGGCCACGGTTTTGCCATGTCAAAAATCCTAAATGCTACAAAGGCTATCGCAATCCACATAACAGAAAGTTGTGGAATAAAAAATAGGGTGATCCACATGCCAACAAATTCATCCCATACTATATGCCCTGAATCGTGCGTATGGATATCATCCGATGTTTTTTGACAAATAAAACAACCAAAAATAAAAGTCACTAAAATAAAGACCCAGTATAAATTTGGTTGTAAACCATAAAATAATAGCCAAAGTGGAATCGCCATTAACGATCCCATTGTTCCCGGCATAATTGGAGATAAACCACTACCTAGTCCTACAGCTAAAAAATGAATGGGATTGGTTAACTTTAGGAATTTTTTAAAATCTTTATTTCGTTCTTGTTTTGTCATAATCTAATATTCTTTTAAATAAAATTTGCCGACATTAAGCCGGCAAAAAGAAAGTGCCTAATTTTTTAGCTAAACATTTAAGTATTGATTATGGCAATATTATTCATCTTTGGCTAATGTTGCAACCATTACCGCTTTAATGGTATGTAGCCTATTTTCGGCTTCATCAAAAACAATACTATGTTCAGATTCAAACACATCATTAGTCACTTCAAGTCCATTGGTTAAACCATATTGAGCTGCCATCTGTTTACCGACGGTAGTGTTCATATCATGAAAAGCGGGTAAACAGTGCATGAATTTGACATTTGGATTATTGGTAAGTTTAATAACATTTTCATTCACTTGATAAGGTGTTAATAATTTAACACGCTCATCCCAAACTTCCTTAGGCTCGCCCATTGATACCCATACATCAGTATATAAAAAGTCGACGTCTTTAACTCCTTTGGCAACATCTTCGGTTAAAATAATTTTTGCACCCGTATTTTTTGCTATATCTTGGCATTTTTGTACAAGTTCGGCTTCGGGATGACAGGCCTTTGGTGCAACTAAACGAATTTCCATTCCCATTAAAGCCGCACCTTCCATTAACGAATTTCCCATGTTATTATGGGCATCGCCTAAATAGGCAAATTTAATGCTACTTAATGGGCGATTGCTTATATGCTCTTTCATTGTCATAAAATCGGCTAAAATTTGGGTTGGATGTGCTTCGGTCGTTAGGCCATTCCATACTGGTACACCAGCATATTGGGCTAATGTTTCAACGATCTCTTGGCCATAACCACGATACTCAATACCGTCATACATTCGACCCAGCACGCGTGCGGTATCCGCAATTGATTCTTTATGACCGATTTGACTACCACTTGGTCCTAAATAAGTGACATTTGCACCTTGATCAAATGCACCAACCTCAAAAGCACAACGCGTACGGGTGGAGTCTTTCTCAAAAATTAATGCAATATTTTTACCAATCAAATGTTGTTGTTCTTGCCCTTGTTGTTTGGCTTGTTTTAATTCGATAGCAAGATTAATTAATTGATTGATTTCGGTAGAGGTAAAATCAAGTAATCGTAAAAAATGACGCTGATAAAAACCGTGCATGATATAGCTCCTAATAACCGTAATGATTTAAATGATTCTATTTGAATAATTATGCAAATTCAAGTTAAACATCATAATAAGTTTAACATTTTACCTTTATGCTGAAGTAAGTCTCAAAAATTAGACTTATTATTAAAATAATTTTTATAATATTGCTTTTTTTGTACAAAAAAGTGTAATAAAATGACCAAAAATTGTATCTTTGTAGCCAGGTGAAATTGAATTTTTATTCAAAATTCATGATAATTCATTCAAAGGATCTTTTAGTCATGCAAACTTATGCCCTCCTTATGTTACAAGATGGTTCGCAATTTATCGGGAAATCAATTGGTGCTGATGGTCAAACAGTTGGGGAAGTGGTATTTAACACCTCAATGACAGGTTACCAAGAAATTCTTACCGATCCGTCTTACTGTGAGCAATTGGTTACATTAACCTACCCGCACATTGGTAATGTAGGAACGAATGATACCGATGCCGAATCGAACCAAGTTTATGCAAAAGGTTTGATTATTCGTGATTTGCCATTATTAGCTAGCAACTATCGAAGCGAACTCAGCCTTTCTAGCTATTTAAAAAAACATAATGTTATTGCCATTGCGGATATTGATACGCGGCGCTTAACCCGTATTTTGCGTGAAAAAGGTGCACAGCATGGCGTCATCATAACAGCAACGGACAAAACGACCTTACTTGAAAAAGCCGAAATAGCTAAACAGCAGGCAATCGATTTTAAAGGATTAAGTGGGCTTGATTTAGCCAAAGAAGTGACTTGTTTGACAAGTTATATTTGGTCACAAGGCATGTGGACAAGGCAACAGCAACAGCCTGCTCCAAAACCAGAAAGCCAATTACCATATCATGTTGTTGCTTACGACTTTGGTGTAAAACATAATATTTTGCGAATGTTAGTTGAGCGTGGTTGTAAATTAACTGTTGTACCAGCCAAAACGACAGCAAAACAAGTCCTTGCTTTAAAGCCCGATGGGATCTTTTTATCTAATGGCCCTGGAGATCCTGCACCTTGCAGTTATGCGATTAATGCCATTAAGCAGTTTTTAAACACAGATATTCCTATTTTTGGCATTTGTTTAGGTCATCAACTTCTTGCGCTTGCTTGTGGTGCTAGAACTATCAAAATGAAGTTTGGTCATCATGGTGGTAATCATCCTGTTAAAGATCTAGAAAATAATAAGGTAATGATCACTGCACAAAATCACGGCTTCGCTGTAGATGAAGCAAGCTTACCAGCTCATTTACGAGCGACGCATAAATCACTGTTCGATGGTTCATTACAAGGCATTCATCACAATCAAAAACCGGCTTTTAGTTTTCAAGGTCATCCCGAAGCCAGTCCTGGGCCTCATGATGCAGCATCGCTTTTTGACCACTTTATTGAGTTAATTAAAATTTATAAGCAGGAGCAATAATCATGGCTAAGCGAACAGATATAAAAAGTATACTAATTATTGGTGCTGGCCCAATTGTTATTGGTCAAGCATGTGAATTTGATTATTCTGGTGCTCAAGCCTGTAAAGCACTGCGTGAAGAAGGTTATCGTGTTATTTTAGTTAACTCTAATCCTGCCACTATCATGACAGATCCTGAAATGGCTGATGCCACTTATATTGAACCCATTCATTGGACAAGCGTTCGTAAGATTATTGAACAAGAAAGGCCAGACGCCATTTTACCAACCATGGGCGGTCAAACAGCGTTAAACTGTGCATTAGAGCTTGAAAAACAAGGTGTATTGAAAGAATTTAATGTTGAAATGATAGGTGCAACAGCAGATGCTATCGATAAAGCCGAAGATCGGAAACGCTTTGATGAGGCGATGAAAAAAATTGGTCTTGATACCGCTCGCTCAGGGATTGCTCATTCACTTAAAGAAGCTTACGCCGTTCTTGATCAAGTTGGTTTTCCTTGCATTATTCGTCCATCATTTACCATGGGGGGCACCGGTGGCGGCATTGCTTATAATACCGAAGAGTTTGACGAAATTTGTACGCGAGGACTTGATCTTTCGCCAACCAATGAACTACTTATTGATGAATCATTAATTGGTTGGAAAGAATATGAAATGGAAGTAGTTCGAGACAAAAATAATAACTGCATTATTGTTTGTTCAATTGAAAACTTCGATCCAATGGGTATTCATACTGGTGATTCAATTACGGTGGCTCCGGCACAAACTTTGACGGATAAAGAATACCAAATCATGCGTAACGCTTCGATCGCGGTACTGCGTGAAATTGGTGTTGAAACTGGTGGCTCCAATGTACAATTTTCGGTTGATCCAAAGACTGGGCGATTAATTGTTATTGAGATGAATCCACGGGTGTCACGATCATCTTCCTTAGCTTCGAAAGCAACGGGCTTTCCTATCGCGAAAATCGCCGCCAAACTGGCTGTCGGTTATACGCTTGATGAATTATCTAATGATATAACAGGTGGAAAAACTCCCGCCTCATTTGAACCGTCAATTGATTATGTTGTTACCAAAATTCCACGCTTTAATTTTGAAAAATTTGCTGGTTGTAACGATCGTTTAACCACACAAATGAAATCAGTTGGTGAAGTGATGGCCATTGGTCGCACTTTTCAAGAATCAATACAAAAAGCGTTGCGAGGGCTTGAAGTTGGCGCTTCAGGATTTGATCCTAAAATTGATAATTATACTGATGAAAAAAATATCACCAAAATTCGTTATGAGCTCCAAGAAGCGGGCGCAGATCGGATTTGGTATATTGCTGATGCTTTTAGGGCAGAATTCAGCTTAGAAGATATCTTTTTACTTACCAATATTGATCGTTGGTTTTTAGTACAAATTGAAGAGTTGGTTAACCTTGAAAACAAGCTAAAGGAACAATCACTTGCGCAACTTGATCAAGAAACATTATGGCAATTAAAACGTAAAGGTTTTTCAGATTTACGCATTGCCAAACTACTTAATACCACAGAACAAGCTGTTCGCGATTTACGTCATCAATATCAAATTCACCCTGTTTATAAACGTGTTGATACCTGTGCGGCTGAATTTGCAACAGATACCGCTTATCTTTATTCAACCTATGAGCAAGAGTGTGAAGCTAATCCTCAATTTAGCCGTAAAAAAATTATGATCCTTGGTGGTGGTCCTAATCGGATCGGACAAGGTATTGAGTTTGATTATTGCTGTGTACATGCGGCATTGGCACTGCGTGAGGATGGTTATGAGACCATTATGGTTAACTGTAATCCCGAAACGGTTTCAACCGATTACGATACTTCTGACCGCCTCTATTTTGAATCTGTCACGCTTGAAGATGTGCTTGAAATTGCACATGTTGAAAAACCAGATGGTGTTATTGTGCAATACGGTGGGCAAACACCGCTAAAACTTGCTCGTGCGCTTGAAGCAGCAGGGCTACCAATTATTGGTACCTCACCTGATGCTATAGATAAAGCCGAAGATCGTAAACGCTTTCAAGAAGTCGTCAATAAACTGAAATTAAAACAACCTGTCAACGCCACAGTGACCGATATTAACGAGGCTGTCATTGAAGCAGAAAAAATAGGTTATCCATTAGTGGTTAGACCTTCTTATGTATTAGGTGGTCGAGCAATGGAAATTGTTTATAATGAACAAGATTTACGCCATTATTTTAAAACAGCGGTAAGCGAATCGAATAATGCGCCTGTTTTACTCGATCACTTTTTAGATGATGCAATTGAAGTTGATATTGATGTAATTGCTGATGGTGAGCAAATCCTGATTGGTGGCATTATGGAACATATTGAACAAGCAGGCATTCACTCTGGTGATTCCGCTTGCTCACTACCAACACACACATTAACTGCAGATATTTTAGACAAACTACGACAACAAGCCAAACAATTAGCACTTGAACTCAATGTAAAAGGTTTAATGAATGGGCAATTTGCGGTGAAAGATAATCAAATTTATTTGATCGAAATCAATCCTCGTGCAGCTCGCACTGTACCTTTTGTCTCAAAAGCAACGGGGTTACCTTTGGCGAAAATAGCGGCTCGCGTGATGACGGGGCAATCACTTGCCAAGCAAAATGTGACTAAAGAGGTGATTCCTCCTTATTATTCGGTAAAAGAAGTGGTATTACCGTTTAATAAATTCAGTGGTGTCGACCCAATATTAGGTCCTGAAATGCGCTCAACTGGTGAAGTAATGGGAATTGGTAAAACCTTTGCTGAAGCCTTTGCTAAAGCCCAGCTAGGTAGTTTATCTAATATGAAAAAATCAGGGAAAGCATTATTATCGGTTCGCGATCAGGATAAAACAAGGCTGTTAGAGGTAGCTAAACGGTTAATTACTCATGGGTTTAGTATTGATGCAACTATTGGCACGGCAAAGGTATTACAACAAGCAAATATACCATGCCAAGTCGTAAAAAAAGAAAACGAAGGGCGACCAAATATCCATGACCATATAAAAAATGGCGAATATAGCTATATTCTTAATACCACTTCTGGACGAGCAGCTATTGAAGCCTCAAAAGTATTACGTCGAAGTGCCATTCAATATAAGGTACATTACGATACCACGATGAATGCTGCTTATGCTACAACTGCAGCGCTAGATTACGATCCGGCAAAAACTGTAACGCCATTACAGCAACTTTATTGCTAATCAAAAAGGTAAAGACGAGCGATGCTCGTCTCAGATTGATGACAAAGAGCTCGCTTTTTGGCGAGTTCTTTGATCTAATAGAGAAGAGTCCACTATTAAAAGAAATTCTTCTGTGCTAAAAAAACAACTCCAGCGACACCAGAAAAAATAGAGAAAATCTCGTTAGATGCGCTTGTCCCTCAAAATCACCTTGTTCATAAAATAGCTAAAGTAATTGATTTTGAATTTAATTTACAATAGTCCTTACTTAATCTGACAATATATTTTTCGACTTTAACCAGGCGTTTAATACCATAACTAATGGTTTTATAACGTTCATTTTTACTGGTTAAAAGCACAAAAAGCTTCAATCGGGCTTTCTTCAGTACATTATAAATGGTAGGACGACTGGCCATAAAGCGTTTTGCCAAATCAGTGACCGTTATTTTTTCTTTATGATATAAGCGCCATATCTCTTGTCTGTGATAAGGCGTTAGTTTTGTTTTTCTATGTATATTCATTACAGTAGTTTCTCAAATTACTGTAAACAACGCGAGGAATTTCTACAAATTATTACTCAGCTCCCAATGAATCACTCATCCGGCGAATGGGATACAAATTGTGACGGAGAATTTGAAACCCATGACAGGAAAATGATAAAGGTGAATGCTCTGAACAAATTATCAATTTACCAAATAAAAGAACTTTTTTGCACTATAACGGTGTGGAATATCCTATAACCACTTCTGTAAAATAAAATTGAATATAAATTTTAATCAGTTTTCAAATAAAAAAACCATATAATAAATTCAGAAAGATACATAAATTAAGAATAATTAAAAACATATTCATGTATTCTTTTTCACCATTTTCTTTAATATAGATTTTTTGAATAAAAAATGGCATTATTTTTGCATATTTTATTTGTTACACAATACTTAATCTTAACTATCGTTATATCCGTGTTAAAAGTTATTTTTAATAAAAAGTCGTAATCTTAATTGTGGTGCATAATTGCACCATATTTGTGCTAGTGATGGAGGGTACGAATTTAAACAAAGCGAAAGTTAATTAATATAAAAATTATAACGTTTTACTAAATCTATATATTAAAAAATACGACATTCTTACCTGTGTTTAAATGTTACAAAATCGGTTTACAGTTAAATAATTGGAGTGATTTTATGAGTAATCTAAGGAAATATAAACATAAATTCTTATTGAGTGCAGGACTAATAACAATGCTTGCGAGTGCACAACTTCATGCTGCTGAAACATTGGTTTATTGTTCAGAGGCTTCGCCTGAAACATTTAATCCACAATTAGCAACAAGTGGTGTATCAATGGATGCAAGTGCAGTTCCTGTTTATAATCGTTTGGTAGAATTTAAATTAGGTACTACCGAAATTGAACCTTCTTTAGCCAAATCTTGGGATATCAGCCAAGATGGTTTAACCTATACTTTTCATTTACGCAATGATGTTAAGTGGCATAGCAATAAAGAATTCAAACCAACACGAAACCTAAATGCTGATGATGTTATTTTTACATTTATGCGACAAAAAGATAAAAATCATCCTTATAACAAAGTTTCTGGTGGACAATATGAATACTTTGAAAGTATGGGATTCCCAGATTTAATCAAAGAAATTAAAAAGATTGATGACCATACTGTTGTATTTGAATTAAACCATCCAGAAGCCCCTTTTTTAGCAGATTTAGCAATGTCATTTGCATCAATTTTATCAGCTGAATATGCTGATGCTATGCTTAAGAAAAACACACCAGAAAAATTAGACTTAGTTCCTGTTGGTACAGGCCCATTTACTTTTGTACAATACCAAAAAGACTCCAGAATTCTTTATAAAGCAAATCCCGATTATTTTGGTCCAAAAGCCAAACTTGATCGCTTAGTGTTTTCTATTACACCAGATGCCGCAATTCGTTATGCTAAGTTACAAAAAGGCGAGTGTCATGCTATGCCATACCCAAATGTAGCCGATGTTGAACGAATGAAATCAGACAAAAATATTGTTGTTAAAGAAATGGCTGGCGTTAACATTGGCTATTTAGCCTACAATATGGATAAGCCGCCACTTAATAATTTAAAAGTCCGCCAAGCATTAAATATGGCCGTGAACAAAGATGCGATTATAAAAGCTGTTTTTCAAGGTGCAGCTGAACCAGCTAAAAACTTTATTCCTCCATCAATGTGGAGTTATAACGATGAAGTGAAAGATTATCCTTATGATCCAGCGCAAGCAAAAGAATTATTAAAATCAGCGGGATTAGAAAAAGGCTTTACTATCAATTTATGGGCAATGCCAGTACAACGTCCATATAACCCAAATGCACGCCGTATGGCCGAAATGATTCAAGCAGATTGGGCTAAAATTGGCGTAACAGCTAAAATTGTTAGTTATGAATGGGGAGAATATCTATCTCGTATTCGTGATGGTGAACATGATGCTGTATTAATGGGCTGGACTGGAGATAATGGCGACCCTGATAACTTTTATTCTGTCTTGATGAGCTGTGATGCGGTTAAAGCGGGTTCAAACTATTCACGCTGGTGTTACAAACCATTTGATGATTTATTGCAACAAGCGCGTATTGAGTCAAATCACGAAAAAAGAGTTGAGCTATATAAACAAGCACAAGTTGAAATGCATAATCAAGCACCTGCATTGATGATTGCGCATTCAATGGTTTATATGCCATTACGCAAAGAAGTTAAAGGCTATATTATGGCGCCTCTGTCATTACATGACTTTAACCAAGTTACGCTTGAAAAATAGTATTCCTAACGATTAACCACCAATGTGTGGTTAATCACTACGTTGGGTTTTGCTAAATCTAGTACTATAAACATATTTTTTAATAACTAAATAAATTTTATTTATTTTACAAACAGTAATTTAAAAGCAATACGTAAGAGCTACTACATGTTTCAATTTATTCTAAAGCGGTTAGGTGTACTTATTCCAACGTTTATTTGTATCACACTGCTTACTTTTATTTTTGTTCACCTTATTCCGGGTGATCCCGTTATGGTGCTTGCAGGAGAACGAGGTTTAACTCCAGAACGCCATGCAGAATTAATGACTCAACTGGGTTTGGATAAACCACTTTATCATCAATATTTTCAATATATTATAAACATGCTTCATGGCGATTTAGGAATCTCCTTTAAAAGCCAAATTCCAGTATGGGATGAATTTGTACCCCGATTTAAAGCAACGTTTGAACTTGGATTTTGCGCAATGCTGTTTGCAGTTAGTTTTGGGATCCCAATCGGTGTTCTTGCCGCAGTGAAACGTGGTTCAATATTTGATCACACAGCAATAGGACTATCTTTAACAGGTTACTCCATGCCAATTTTTTGGTGGGGGATGATGCTGATCATGTTAGTCTCAGTACACTTAAATTTAACCCCAGTATCTGGTCGTGTTAGTGATATGCTTTTCTTAGATGAAAGTAATCCTTTAACCGGATTTATGTTAATAGATACTTTATTATGGGGTGAAACAGAAGATTTTATAGATGCAGTTACTCACTTAATTTTACCTGCCATTGTATTAGGAACCATTCCATTAGCAGTAATTGTCCGCATGACTCGTTCTTCTATGTTAGAAGTATTGAGTGAAGATTATATTCGAACAGCACGAGCTAAAGGCGTTAGTAGAATGCGAATCGTCCTTGTTCATGCATTGCGTAATGCAATGATCCCTGTTGTAACCGTTATCGGCTTACAAGTTGGTACAATGCTTGCCGGCGCCATATTGACCGAAACTATCTTTTCATGGCCAGGAATTGGTCGTTGGTTAATTGAAGCGCTACAGCGTCGAGATTACCCCGTTGTACAAAGTGGCGTTTTAATTGTTGCGGTCATAATTATTTTAGTGAATTTATTAGTTGATATGTTGTACGGGGTTATTAACCCGCGTATTAGACATAAATAAGAGTGTTTTTACAGATGAATAAACAGGTTATTACTGAACCAACCAATACGCAAGACACCAGTTTAGCCGTACCTAAACCATTAACGCCTATGCGTGAGTTCTGGTTCTATTTTTCAAAAAATAAAGGTGCAGTCGTTGGACTAGTCTTTATTATTATTGTTGTATTACTAGCTATCTTTGCCAATTTTGTTGCACCACATTCCCCTTCTGAACAATTTAGAGATGCATTACTAACACCACCCGTTTGGATGAAAGATGGCAGTTGGCAATTTATTTTAGGAACTGATGATGTGGGACGAGATATCCTATCCAGACTCATTTATGGTGCCCGTTTATCCTTATTAGTCGGTTGCTTAGTAGTCATTATCTCATTGATTTTAGGGATTACATTAGGATTAATTGCTGGTTATGTAGGTGGTTTTTTAGACAATGTAATTATGCGTGCAGTGGATATCATGCTTGCATTACCGAGTTTACTACTTGCACTTGTATTAGTTGCAATATTTGGTCCATCAATTATTAACGCTTCAATAGCATTAGCTTTTGTTGCATTACCACATTATGTTCGCTTAACACGCGGAGCAACGATTGCTGAAATTAATAAAGATTATGTGATCGCCTCACGAGTTGCTGGGGCAGGTGCTTTACGGCAGATGTTCATAAATATTCTGCCAAACTGTTTAGCACCATTAATTGTGCAAGCTTCATTAGGATTTTCAAATGCGATTTTAGACATGGCCGCATTAGGTTTTTTAGGTATGGGCGCACAGCCACCAACCCCTGAATGGGGAACAATGCTTGCTGACGTATTGCAATTTGCACAATCTGCATGGTGGGTAGTCACCTTTCCGGGCTTAGTAATTTTAATGACAGTGTTAGCTTTCAACTTAATGGGAGATGGTTTGCGAGACGCACTTGATCCTAAATTGAAGCAGTAATGGAGATACAGTCATGGCACTATTAGAAGTAAAAGAATTATCTGTTCAATTTGGTGGATTTAAAGCGGTAGACCACATTAGTTATGACGTTGAACAAGGGCAAGTTGTTGGCATTGTGGGTGAATCAGGCTCAGGAAAGTCAGTGAGTTCACTCGCCATAATGGGGTTAATTGATTTTCCAGGTAAAGTCAATGCCAATGCATTACATTTTGATGGCAAAGACCTGCAACAGATCTCAACCAAAATGCGCCGTAAAATTGTGGGTGCAGATGTGGCAATGATCTTTCAAGATCCGATGACGAGCTTAAACCCATGTTTTACCATAGGTTACCAAATCATTGAAACCTTGAAAATTCACCAAGGTGGCAGTAAAAAAGCACTCAAAGCAAGAGCGATTGAATTGCTTAAATTAGTGGGTATTGCTGATGCAGAAAATCGATTAAAGGTTTATCCGCACCAATTATCTGGCGGAATGAGCCAAAGAGTAATGATTGCAATAGCAATAGCATGCAATCCAAAACTCTTAATTGCTGATGAACCAACAACAGCACTAGATGTCACAATTCAAGGGCAAATTATCGAATTACTGCTTGAATTACAACGTAAAAATAACATGGCATTAGTTCTTATTACGCATGACTTAGCGTTAGTTTCTGAGGCGGCACAAAAAATTATTGTGATGTATGCTGGACAAGTCGTTGAAATAGGTGATGCTGAAATTATCTTTAAAAAACCATTACACCCTTACACACTGGCATTATTACGCTCCCTCCCTGAGTTTACTCAAGATAAAGAACGATTAGCATCATTATCAGGCGTTGTACCAGGAAAATATGATCGACCAACAGGCTGTTTACTCAACCCTCGTTGTCCTTATGCTACTGAACGTTGTTATACCCAAGAACCAGCACTAGTTAGCTATGGTGAAACTAGAAAAGTAAAATGTCATTATCCACTATCAAGCGAAGGGATACCACAATATGAACAATAACATGGAAAATAACGAATTACTGCTTGATGCTCGAAACTTGACAAAATATTATCATGTTAAAACGGGACTTTTTTCTGAAACCAAGCAAGTTAAAGCCGTTGACGGTGTATCTTTTACATTAGGTAAAGCCAAAACTCTTTCGATTGTTGGTGAATCAGGTTGTGGTAAATCCTCATTAGCAAGATTATTAACGATGATTGAAAAACCCACATCGGGAGAACTCTATTTTAAAAACCAGAACCTATTGGATGATGATCAACAAGCTCAAAAATTGCGTCGCCAAAAAATCCAAATTGTTTTCCAAAACCCATATTCATCATTGAATCCACGCAAAAAAATCGGTTCCATATTAGAAGAACCACTAATTATTAATACTGATCTAACAGCAAATGATCGTAAAGCAAAAGTGCTATCAATGATGCAAAAAGTTGGATTAAAAGAAGAGTTTTATAACCGTTATCCCCATATGTTTTCAGGAGGACAACGTCAACGCATTGCTATCGCAAGAGGTTTAATGCTTGATCCCGAAATAGTAGTTGCTGATGAACCTGTTTCAGCATTAGACGTTTCTGTACGAGCACAAGTGCTAAATTTGATGATGGATCTACAGCAAGACCTAGGTTTATCTTATATTTTTATTTCTCATGACCTTTCCGTTGTTGAACACATTGCTGATGATGTAATGGTAATGTATTTGGGTCGTTGTGTTGAACAAGGACGAAAAGATGAAATCTATCGTAACCCTAGACATCCATATACTCAGGCACTATTATCAGCAACCCCAAGATTAAATCCTGATCTTAGGCGAGATAGAATTAAATTAGAAGGTGAATTACCAAGTCCGCTAAATCCACCTATGGGTTGTGCTTTTAATGCTCGATGTCGTTTAGCATTTTCACGTTGTA
This sequence comes from Gilliamella sp. Choc4-2, assembly GCF_001690355.1. Classification (GTDB taxonomy): domain Bacteria; phylum Pseudomonadota; class Gammaproteobacteria; order Enterobacterales; family Orbaceae; genus Gilliamella; species Gilliamella apicola_A. The sequence continues at coordinate 5,679 of NZ_LZHG01000064.1, read as the reverse complement.
CAACAGAACAACCACAGCTTATTAATTATAATGAACATAAAATTGCGTGTTTCTATATAGAGGACAATAATAAAAGTGACAGTTAATTCTGTCACTAAATTAGATACTAAATCTATCCATTGCATTTTTCTTTTCTTAGAAGATAACAAATTGTCATATTAATAGTTTTATGCTAGTTTCGTACTCATTATTAACTTACAACTGCGATAGACCTAAGATTACTTATGTCCAATTCATCAGCTAAAAAAGTTGCTTTTGCCGCTTTTATTGGTACGACCATTGAATGGTATGATTTTTATATTTATGCCTTGGCATCAGTATTAATATTTGGTCAGCTTTTTTTTCCTGATGATAATCAATTTGTGCAAATCTTAGGAGCTTTTGCCACCTTTGCCGTGGGATTTTTATCACGTCCTTTAGGAGCGTTACTATTTGGTCATATTGGTGATCGTTTGGGGCGTAAAAAATCGTTAATTACTACGTTGGTTTTAATGGGGTGTGCCACCACCTGTGTTGGTTTATTACCCTCTTATCAACAAGCAGGTATTTTATCACCAATTTTATTGGTTACATTACGCATCTTACAAGGGATTGCGGTTGGTGGTGAATGGGGTGGTGCCGTGCTTATGACCAATGAACATGCCCCAAAAGGGTTGAAAAACTTCTTTTCCTCGTTTGCACAGTGGGGAAGCCCAGCAGGAAATATTTTAGCGTTATTGGTCTTTTCTTATATTATCCGTTCACCTATAGTTGAGCTTATTAATAGTGGCTATTGGCGTATTCCATTTTTAGCCAGTTCTATTTTATTAATTATTGGCATTATTGCTAGAATCACCTTAACCGAGTCACCTGTTTTTATCAAATCATGCAAAAAGCAAGCAAACTTAAAGCAAGAATCAACGCCAGTTATTGAAGTTTTTAAAAAATCAACACCGCTATTAATTTTAGGCATTGGCGCTAATGTATTGTCATTTAGTGGAATATTTTCTAATACATTAATGATTGGCTATACCACTATTGCACTAGGTATTGAAAACAAGATAATTGTTGATGCCCTGTTTTGGATTGCGATTGTGCATTTTGTTGTGCAACCTTTTATTGCCTATTTTTCAGAAAAATACTCGGCAACACGATTTTTAATTTGTTCGGCAATCTTAGCAATGGGATCGGTATTTTTATTATTCCCAATCATTCAGATAGGCACAAAAAATAGCTTTATTATTGGTATTTCGCTCAACGTAATTTGCTACAGTGGCTTTTATGGCGTAATAGCGGGCTATTTAAGTCGAGTTTTTCCTACCAGAATACGTTACACAGGGTTATCTATCAGCTATCAAGGTTGCGCTGCCATTTTTGGTAGCCTAATTCCGATGATAGGGGCATATATTATTTATACTTACAAAACTTTTTGGATACCATTAGCCTTGTTTTATTGTTGTTTAGCATTGATATCTATCATCTGTATCTATCTCCTAAACCGCTATCATTACTATGACGAATAATAAGGCAAACATATGAAAACAGTATTATCAATTCAATCAAATGTTGTTTATGGTTATGCCGGTAACAAGGTATCGACATTAGCCATGCAGCTACAAGGCGTTGAAGTTATGCCGATCCATACCGTGCAATTATCCAGTAATACGGTTTATCCTCATTATGATGGCATAGTGCTTGGTGCTAAACAAATTACACGAATAGTTAATAGTCTAGAAAAAATTGGGGTTTTAAAGTCTATTGACGCCATTATTTCGGGCTATATTGGTCTTGCTGAACAAGGCGAAGAAATCTTAGAAGCAGTCAACAAAATTAAATACTATAACCCTAATGCTATCTATGTTTGTGATCCTGTTATGGGTGGCGATATCAATAAAGGTAGTTCACTGCCACAAGGTATTATTGATTTCTTCACTAAGCAAGCGGTTAAACAAGCCGACTATATCACACCAAATTTATTAGAATTACAAATACTTTCTGATATCGAAATTAAAACATTTAACGATGTACTAAATGCAATAAAAAAACTACAAAAACAGTATATTAAGGCTATATTAGTAAAAAATTTGGTGCACGCTGGCAAAACAACCGACCTATTTGAAATGGTGTTAGCAACGCCAACCCAAAACTATCATCTTGCCCGTCCACTATATGACTTTCCACATCGTCCATTAGGTGTGGGTGATTTAATTTGTAGCTTGTTTACAGCTCATCTAATTAATGGGCAATCCCAATTAATGGCGTTTGAATTAGCCGCCAATGCCGCTAATCACGTACTGGAAATCACCAAACAAAAAGAGGCTCGAGAATTGGCAATTATTGATGCTCAAGCGTGGATTAAAAAACCAGATTTACGGTATCGGGGGATGGAGTTGATGTTATAAAAGAATATCATTTCTATGTTATTCTTCTAAACAATAAGTATTTTGTGCTAAAATTTTATATTAATATTTTGATTGATCCTATAAATAAATTTGTGTATTTGCTCATTTTTAAACTACTCTATTGAGTAAAAAAGAGGTAAATACAAATGGACGAAAAAAGACTAAGAGAAATGGCAGCCGAGCTTGCCAAAGGAATAAAAACCCAAGAAGATTTAGGTAAATTAACCGGTTATTATGAATAAACTGGTGATCGAAACGGCCTTAAATGCTGAAATGATCGAACATCTTGGACATAGCGATACAACAAGCATCTAAAAAATGGACAATGCCGATTAAAAATTGGAAAAGTGCGATGAGTCGATTTAGATAGAATTTGGTGACCGATCTCACCGTCACCTTTAACTGGTAAATACACAAAATTTGGGATGGGGTCTTTGCCACAGATCTTGCATTTTCACATGCTTGTGAATTTTTATCTATTTCACCATTACGGCATTTTTTCAAAAATACTTTAAGTTCATCTTGATGCTGTTTTCAGTATTTCACCGTTTTAAAATCCTCACTACAGGCAAATAAAAAAGCAGCTAATGGGACTAAAAATAATATTTTTTCATTGGTTATTCCTTGTGAATATTGATTAGTTAAAACTATATTTTTTTATTTTTAATTTTTAAATCAATTGATCAGTTTGATTTATCAAAAAAAATTCCTTGATTATGACCTATTTTCCCAAATTAATATATTATATACTGACGTTAGTTTATTGTTTGAAAACATGTTGTCATTCCAATTTTTCATTTCATTACATAATAAGTTTTAGGCTTTACTACATGAAAATTTATAAATAAGGGATATAATATATTATGAAAATAGCGCAATTAAAATTATTAAATTTCCGTGGATATGAAGATGTTACCATAAAATTTGCTAACGATTTTAATCTAATTATTGGAAAAAACGATATTGGAAAATCAACTATTCTTGAGGCAATGGAAATATTTTTTAACAATGATGTAGTAAAGGTTGATATAAATGATCTTAATGTTTTTAGTGAAAACAAGACAATGTCTATTCAAATTTCATTTATACCAAGTAATACGACTTATACTATTGATACAATACCAACAAATATTAAAAATGAATACCTTTTGGATCAAAATGGCTATTTAACCATAAAAAAAACTTGGGATTGTAATAATGAAAAATTATCTAGCTTAAAAACGACAATTATATCAAACTATCCAAATAATTTTACTACACCTTTAGTGAACTTAAAAATAACAGATTTAAGAAAATTATTATCTGAGAAATATGCTGATGTAATTGATCTTGACTCTATAAATAAGAATAAAAGTTCAGAAATAAGACAAGCAATATATTGTGCAACTCCTCATTTAACTCTAGAAGAAACGGAAATTGACATAAATAAAGAAGATGGAAAGAAAATTTGGACAGCATTACAAAATGATCTGCCTTTATTTTTCTTATTTCAATCAGATCGAGAAAATAGAGATTCTGATAAAGAAGTACAGACCCCATTAAAAACTATTACTAAAACAGCTATTGCTGAGCTTGAAAGTGAATTGAATCAAGTTAAAGAGAAAATCATTAATAAAGCAATTCAGATAGGTAATGAAACCCTAGATAAGTTAAAAGAAATGAGCCCTGAAATTGCTAATGTATTGAAACCAGAAATGACAAATAAAGCATGGGATACTCTTTTTTCATTCTCATTTAGCTGTGATGATGGGATTCCAGTCAATAAAAGGGGAAGTGGTGTAAGAAGGCTTATCCTGTTGAATTATTTTAGAGCTGAAGCAGAGAGAAAAACATCAGGGAACCGCAATACTATTTATGCTATTGAAGAACCTGAAACTTCTCAGCATCCTGAATGGCAAGTAAAACTTTTTCATGCATTAATGGATTTACCCAAAAATGAAAGAACTCAAGTTATAGTAACGACTCATAGTCCATCATTAGCAAGCCTGTGCCCAATAAATAACATTATTTTTCTATTTAAGAAGAATGGAAAAATTAACATTCAAATAGAAGATAATGTTGATTTGACTGAAGTTGCTACAACGTTAGGTATTCTTCCCAATATACCTGTTGAAACTAGCACAAACCTTAAAGTTATCTTATGTCTTGAAGGACCAACAGACGTAGAATTTTTTGATAATATTTGTAACAACTTTGGTATAGATATTAACTCTGATCCGAAGATAATGTCTTTGTCTCTAGGGGGTGGGACATTGATCTATTGGGTTAATAAAAATTATCTTAGAAAGTTAAATCTCCCTGAAGTTCATATCTATGATAGGGATGTAGCCAAATATGCTCAAGCAGTTGAACAAGTCAATTCTAAGCCAAATTGTTGGGCTGTACAAACACAAATGTTGGAAATTGAAAACTATATACATCCATCTTTATATAAAGAACTTTATCCGATAGAAGATCGGTTTGTTAATTCAACTCCCGATTGGAAAAACTCATGGTCAAATAAAAATATTCCTGAGGAGCTTTCTGCATTTTTAAAATCTGAAAAAGAAGCAGGAAATCAGGAAATTAAAAATGAGAGTGCTAGTAAAATTAAAGAAGTATTTGCAACTCAATTATCTAAAAAGATGAAAAAGGAATTATTCGAAGAGTTGAATGTTTATGATGAAGTAAATGGATGGTTTGAGCAGATAAAAAAACATCTTTAAAATTTAGTTACCATATAGAACTAGGTGTTGTAAATGCCCCAAACTTAGTACACAACTCACGTAGAAAATTAAGCTGCTTGTTTTAGTGTTTTATACTCAATCGGTGTCATGTTATTTAATGCCTCATGCGGTCTTTCGGTATTATAAATGGTGAGCCATTCTTCGGTTATTCTCCTTGCTTGCGCTAGGTTGTTAAAAAGATATAAATCTAACACTTCAGTTCGATAAGTCCGGTTAAATCGTTCAATGTAACCATTTTGATAAGGGCTACCGGGCTTTATATAATCAATGGCTATATCATTTGATTTAGCCCAGTTTATAAAGGTTTTTCCTGTAAATTCTGGTCCATTATCTACTCGTATTTTTAATGGATACCCATGATATTCAGCCAGTTTATCTAAGTAACGGGTGATCCTTCCTGCTGGTAAGCTTACTGCAATATCAATCCCTAACGCCTCACGATTAAAGTCATCGATGACATTGAATGTTCTAAAGCGACGCTGATTACGACTACTGTCACTCATAAAATCCATTGACCAACATTCACCTTGTTTATTGGGTGCTGATAGCCTTTCTGGGCTTCGTGGAGGAAT
>NZ_LZHG01000063.1 GCF_001690355.1 Gilliamella sp. Choc4-2 | reverse complement strand
CTTTGAATATTTTTATAAATTTTGTTGGGGCTATTTTTTTGACTACCTGAACTGACACTGGCACTACCTGCATATTGATAGTGCTCGCCATAACGGTAGTCGGTGCCGTTAGTGGTGCGGTCATCGGGTTGGCTATTGACCTCGCCAAGTAAGTTGGCTTTGGCATCACGGTAGTTGTAATCTTTCACTTTAACCGATGATGCCACCGTTTGGCTGTGCATGCTAATATCCCAAACGCTTTCAGTGCCACCGTCCAAGGTGCCACTGGGTAATTTGTAATCAATATGAGCAACTTGGTCATAACCTTGTTCATAATCGCTTATCACCATTACGTCGCAGTCGTGCTCGGCATGGCTTTCAAAGCGAAACCAGATACCCACATCCGCCATTAAGCGTTGGATAAATTCAAAATCGCTTTCTTGCCATTGGGTAATAAATTCCCTGGCTGGGTAGTGCTCTTTAAGTTCAAGGCGGTAGTCTATGCCATTAAGTCCGTGGCTTCTAAGTATTTGTTCAACCACGCTTACTACGCTTTGGTTCTGGAATATGGCACAGTTGCGGTTTAACGTTAGTCTAGCCAGTCGTGGCGATAAGACCACTTGATAATGCGCTTCCTCTTTATTCACCGATAATTGGCTAAA
>NZ_LZHG01000062.1 GCF_001690355.1 Gilliamella sp. Choc4-2 | reverse complement strand
TTGCTTCTGATAAGGCTTTATAATAGGCGTCTTGACTTAATTGTTTTTCGCCAACAGGAAAGTTAAAGTCGGTTATTTTTTTTATAGTCATTGTGTTACTTCCTTACAAATTATTCCGAAAAGCTTTTTGAATTGAACGATACATGTTTTCTTAATAACATTTCGAGTTCCGAATCATTGTTATTTAGCTTTGCGGATAAATCATTACTCGCCGCGCCCATCTTTTGCATGACATTACACTTCAGATAAACATTATCCTGTGTGCCCAGTTCAATGCCTTCACTGCTGATTTTTATATATGAACCGCCACACATTAAGGTGATTTTTTCACTGGCGGTTATGATTAGCTCACCATCGACACTGTCAATTTTTATATCTTGCTTGGCGGCCATGTTGAGGTTGGCGTTTTGGGCTTGCACCACAATATCGCCTTGGTTGGCAAACAGTTTCATGCCTGATTTGTGGGCAAATAAGCCCATCGCTTCGCCCGATGAGAGGGTAAGATTTTTTAAGGCGGCAATGTCAGTTTGGTTTTCACTGGTTAAAGTAACGCTGTTGCCGGTGGAGAGTTGAATGTTTTGTGGACTGGTTAAGGCAATGCCTTCTTGGGCATAGGCAAGTATGCCGCTTTGGGTCAGTTGGCTTAATGTTTTGTTAAGTTGTTCTTGGCTGTCAGTGTCTGCACCGTGGGCTTCAGACTGAGTAGCGGCATTTTGTAGGGCTTTGGCAATGGATAGCGCATTTTCAAGCTGGGTAATGGCGGCTTGCATGTCGAGCTGTTTGCCTTGCGCTTT
>NZ_LZHG01000061.1 GCF_001690355.1 Gilliamella sp. Choc4-2 | reverse complement strand
TGAATGATTTTGTTGTAGTTGCTGTGCCCACGTTTTACGTGCCTTTGTGGGCACTAAAGCTTTTTTATGATTTCTTCCTGAAGCTGGGATTTTAAGCTCAGTTCGGCAAACATCTGCTTAAGCTTGAGATTTTCAGCCTCCAGCTCCTTTAAGCGTTTGATATCCGAAGTTTCCATTCCGCCGTATTTTTCTCGCCATTTATAGAAAGTTGAATTACCCATGCCATATTTACGGCACAGTTCTTTAACCGGAATACCCGCTTCAGCTTCTTTTAAAATAGCGACGATTTGATGTTCAGTCATTTTTTTTATAATTAAATCCCCTTTTCTTTTATCATAGAGAATTTTCTACTTTTTTGCTGTACTATTTTAGGGGATAGTTACAGTAGAGGAATACGTTTTTTACGCTTTACCCTGAGGTTAAGCTTTAATTCACAATACACCCGATATACCCGTTTATGATTCCATTTATAGCCGAGCTTTCTGATACGATTAAAACATTTAGGAAAACCCCAGCGTAAATGCCTTTCCGTGATAGCATTCAACACCGAAATAATCACTGAATCATCCGGTAACTTAGGTTTATAATAGTAAGCACAACGGCTTAAGCCAACAATGGCACAACTCATAGTAATAGTAACTGAATGATTTTGTTGT
>NZ_LZHG01000060.1 GCF_001690355.1 Gilliamella sp. Choc4-2 | reverse complement strand
GCTTTTATCATTGGTAAAATCACCCAAGGCACGGATTGCAGAACTGAGCGCATCGCTTACAACAGAATTAAATGAGAAAGTAGCCGGTTGGTTTAAAAAAGCATCGGTAGATAGGGTTTTATTGGCGCTGGTAAAAGTAATGGTGTAATGCCACAGCTGGTTTAAGGCCTCTTCGCCTTTGACGTTTAACACCGATATAGGAGTGCTGAGTTCATCAATGGTTAGTGTGTAACGGTTATGGCTAACTTTATTTGTTAATTGGCTAAGCAAGTCTTTCCCTGCTTGTCCTGCTTGTTCGATGATTTTGTCTAATCCTCTCACCGTATATTCCTCTTATTATCCTCGTTTCATTCAAATTTAATACTTAATTTATTATTCTGTTTTCTAATGTGATCAAAGATCATTAGATTTAAAAAATGATTTGCTCATTTTGTTGGCATTGCCGCTAATTGCTTTGTTAAATCCATACCAAATTTACAACATTTAATTCACTTAACATTGGTTAAGACTTATTTTAATAACCGATAATGGTAACTTTATTAGAAGCAGCAAATTACGTTGTTTTGTTAAATTTTTCAAGTTTTTTTTACAAAAATTATGAATTAAACTAGTAGGATAACTTAATGTAGAACATTTTTTTTAGCCTTTGGAAATGCGGTTTTTACTTGGTTTTCTGTGCTTTGAGTGTGTTAATTTTGTTTTTGTAAATATCATTATTATTGGCTTAATTTTTTGTAAAGGCTCTAAAGTTATTGAATAACGTTGGTAGGCAATTATGCTATTTTTAGTGCATATTATGAAAAAGTTTGATGTTTATGATGAAATTAAATTAGATACATCTCAATGGTATGTTAAATACAAATTTATTTATAAATTTAACTTAATGTGGATAGGGTAAGATTGGTTGGTGGAGCTGGCGGGAGTTGAACCCGCGTCCGAAATCTCTACATCCTCGGTACTACATGCGTAGTTTGTTTTTGAATTTCATCTACCCGCTGCGAACAAACACGCTACTGGTAGACTAGCTTGATTAAATTTAATGCTTCCGCCCCAAGCAAGGCTTCCACACGATCTCGTTTGGGTTTGACTCCTCTTGATCCCCGTCCTACGAGCGGAGGCTAGGGAGAGAAGGCTCTATACAGGTTATTAAGCTGCTAGTGCGTAGTTTTCGTCGTTTGCGACTATTTTTTTGCGGTTTATTTACGAGGCCTACCGCACCTCGGCATGCACCTTGGGTTTCGCAAATCCCGTCGAATCCAGAATCAGCCCCAAATGTGGTTATTACCTATGGGTAATATCGTGGCATTATAGGTGAAATCAAGTGCGAATACAACCTGAACTGAGTTTATGCAACAGAAAGAGCGGGGAATTAATAAATGAGTCTTAAAAATTCAATAGTTAAGTGTGATTAAGGTAATGGTAAGGCGATTTTTGTTAAAAAGTGACTTTTTGAAAGTAATTAAATACTATTTGATAAAAATTATTTTATTTTTTATTTTTTTAATAGTTAAAAATCATTCGGTTATTAAATATTTTGGTGAAATAAAAAAATAAATGAAATTTTTTTGAACTTTTTGCGTTTTCACTTGTCTATATTAATGGATTACGTTTTTTCATTTTTTGCCCTCCACTTGAGTTTTCGAGTGGATTTTTTTTATCCTGCGTTTACCAATAGGTCATTTATTCACTTCCTCTAATTTTATTGTTTTTTGTAAAATGCATTTTTATAAAAGAAAATGGGTATTATTCACTGCGCTAATTATTAAAATAGTACTATTTGTTGTTATTAAGTTTGTAAAGTAATTTTATTTGGAATTTATTTTGTGTACTATCATTTACTATTTTATCGCATAAGGTTTTTATGTAAGCAGAGAGAATGATCATGTTATTTTCAAGAAGAGTACAAGGGCATTTAATTGCGTTAATAACTGTGTTCCTTTGGGGAACAACATTTATTGCAACCAAAGTGTTGTTAATTAATTTTAAGCCAGTTGAAATTTTGTTTTTTCGCTTTGGACTTGGTTATGCCACGTTATGGATTTTAGCGCCTCGTTTTTTTGCTTGGCAAGGGGTAAAACAAGAATTGATGTTTTTATGTGCCGGGTTATGTGGTGTTACTTGTTATTTTTTATGTGAAAATATCGCTCTTACTTATACAACAGCTTCGAATGTTGGGGTGATTACCACTTTGGCACCAATATTTACTGCAATCTTTTCGCTATTCTTTTTAAAAACTGAAGCACCACCTAAGCGGTTTTATATTGGCTGTTTATTTGCGATTATTGGTGTGGGGTTAATTAGTTTTAATGGTAAATTTGTGCTTTCGCTTAACCTACTCGGTGATTTGCTTGCTATGTTGGCTTGTGTGTTTTGGGCTTGTTATTCGATTTTAACTAAGTTGAGTAGTAATTATGGTTATAATACTATTTTGCTGACACGTCGCTTCTTTTTTTATGGATTATTGTTGATGTTACCAGCACTATCATTTTTTGATTTTGAATGGAATTTATTTCGTTTTGTCGATCCAGTTAATTTGTTGAATATTTTGTTTTTAGGTGTAGGCGCTTCGGCTATCTGTTTTGCGTCTTGGAATTATGCCGTTAAATTAGTTGGGGCGGTTAAAATAAGTGTTTATCTTTATTTAGTGCCTGTTCTTACTATTATTGGCGCCATTATTGTTTTGGGTGAGCCTTTTACTTGGATTACTGCGATAGGTACATTGTTTACACTTTGTGGTGTGCTATTATCTGGAGCGAAGGTTCGTGTTAAGAAAAGTTAGATTGTATGATGTTAAAAATGATTTAATTATTTAAGAAGGCGCCATTTTGAACGGCTCCTTTTTATTATTAGGCGTCTTCGTTATTTTATTCGGTTGTCGATTGCATCCATAATAATTTGTCCAAGATGTTCATAATTTTCGTCAAAATGGTGTCCACCCGGTAATTGAAATGCTTCCCCTTTCATTTCAGGTTGTAAGCAGCCTGTATCTTCTTTTTCTTCTTCACCATAGATACAAAATAATTTTGTAGCTGGGATTTTATCTACTTCTGGAGCGGTCTTCATTTCATCACCTGATTGACCAAGCCAACCACTGATTTCAATTTCAAAGTTGGCATTTTTTGAAAAGGCAATCATTACCAAAGCTTGGATGCTTTTTTGTTCATCGGGTGATAGGCGATTATATAAAGCGGGTAAAATATCACCTCCGAAAGAGTAGCCAGCAAGGATAAACTTAGTTATGCCCCATTTTTCACGATATTGTTGCATTAAATAACTTAAATCTTGAGCACTACGTGCAACAGAGCGGTGTTGCCAAAATAGTTTTAATGCATCAATACCCACAACATTATAACCATGTGTTGCTATGTATTCGGCAGATACTTTATCTAAATCACGCCATCCACCATCACCTGAGTAGTAAAATGTAACTGTTTTAGGATGAACTTCATTCTTTTTTGCTGGCAATTCAATTATTGGTAATTGTTCATGTTTACCAAATAATATTGATGATAAATGCAAAGTTAATAATTCTACGGGTGAAGCTTGGTATTCTCCTATTAATGTGGTGACATTAATCTTTTTTTGTTCTCGAGGAAATACAGCGGTTTTTTCTTCTGGTGGATTATTCCAAATGACTTGCCAACTGCCATGGTTTGCTTGAGTAGGCAGTGGGGTATCACAATCTTTATGTTCTAATGTAAATTCAATAGATAGCGCTTTTGCATCATCACGTTGTTGCTGAGCTAACCAACGATAAGCAAAGGCAGCACCTTCTTGCATACCTGCAACAGCAAAATTGGATTCATTTAAAATCTTTGCTGCTTGATTAAATCGGTTTTGTTGTTCGCTACAACTTGCTTGGGGTTGTAGTTCAAATTGTACCAGTTTGGCACCCATTTTTTCAGATAAGTCAAATAATTGTTCTGCCGTGAAATGGTTTTCTTTTGTTGCCACAATAATTGCTGCTGCTTCGGCTGACCGTTTAGGGCTAGCCGAGATTAGCTCAAAATCTTTGTTAATTGTGATTGTTTTTACTGATGCATTTGTGTGGTTTTTAATAAAGTACCATCCAATAGTCGTAAGTAGTACAATGAATAGTAAGATAATAACTAATAAAATGTAGCGGATAATTTTTTTCATTTTATTGGCTCTTGTTTTTTTTTAAACCCGTTATTCCACCAGAAATGAGCATGGTTGTATCAATTAATGCAACGAATGGATCTAATCCAGCTGGCACAGCCATGTAGCGTGGCTCCCAATGGGTGGCAAATTTGTCTTTAAAGCGCCGTAATCCTTGAAAATTATAGAATCGTCCTCCACGTCTAAAAACTAATGCCCCGAGTCTTTGAATTAATGGCGCTCCTCGCCGTCGATGCATGCCCGAAAGGGGAACCATTCCCAAACTGAAATATTTGTACCCTTTTTCTTGATAATGGAGAATTAATCCAACCATTAGGAACTCCATTGTTAATTTAGGGATTTGTTGAACAACACGCATTATATCGATACTTGATTTTTCATGTTGGTTGGTTTCTAACAAATTAACAAAAGCAATAATACGTCCTTCATGTTTGATAACCGCAATGGTGAAGTTATCTAGATATTCTTTTGAGAAGGCACCTAAAGAAAATTGTTTTTCTTTCCCATTTTTACTTTTTAACCATTCATCAGATACAATTTTTAATTCATCAAGCGGTGCGGTACCTGGAGGATAAAATATTAGTGATAGACCATCACGTTGACCTCGATTCCATGTGTAACGGAGATCTTTATAACCTTTAGATGAAAGGTCGAATCTTTCTAAATCCACTAAAGCTTCTTCACCTAGTTTTATTGTTCGTAGACCAATGTCCATATAAAAGGGTAAATTACAGGCTTTAACTTGGTAAAAAACAGGACGTAAGTGATGTTGATCGCATAAATCGCGGTAAGCCCATATTAAATCAGCACGATCTGTATTATTACCAATTGGATCATAAAGGGCAATCATGCTTCTTCCTCGCCTTGCATACATAATAAAGGCGGTTTTAGATTCATTGAAGAGTAGTGATTTATCACCGCTCATCGCAAGCCCTCCTTCTGGCTGCTTTGAATCTAAAATGATTTGATAGGCTTTATCAAGTTCATTTTTTTTAGGACTAGTTAAGATAGGTAATGCTGGTCGAAATAGCCAAAATAACATGATGCAAGTTAATAAAATAAAACTTCCTAATGCTGCGCGCAGTGCACGAGGTACTCGGCTATCTAATTCTAATTGCCACCATAATGAATGGCTGTATGGTACATCTTGATAAATAAATAAAATTAGCCAAATAAATAGGGCAATTAAGCAAAAACAAATCGTAAAAGATTTAAAAGAGAATGGCAAAATGCTTAAGCGGCTTTTGCGATAAAAAGCATGTCTGAATTTAATGAGTGATAGTGCAATTGTGCATAATACTAATGCTTCGATCCAGTGCAGTCCTCGTAATATTGAAAGTAGACTGCCGATAAATAATAAAATGACTGACAAACTCCATGCAGAACTTAGGCGACGACGCAATCCCATCGCAAGTAATAGGCATAAAACGCCAATTAAGCTAGCAAATAAATGGGCAAAATTGACCACTTTACTAGGAATGAAGTTATTAATAAATGGGTGATTGAAGCCAGGTGTGAGGCTTGAAAACATCATGATGATACCTGCAAAAAATAACGAGGCTGACATAACAGGCGCGGCAAAACCGGTTTCCCTTTCTTTTACTTGATGCGTAGTTAAATGATGTTTGCTTTCATTTATTAGTAATAAGATACCAGCAATAATAAGGGGAATTAGAATATAAATAATTCGGTAGATCACTAATGCAACGGTTAAAGATGCAGTGCCGATTTCGGATGAAAAAGCACCAAGCATAATTGCTTCAAAAACACCTACACCACCCGGTATATGACTTAATGTACCTGCGACTAATGCCAAAATATAGATCATGATAAAAGTGATAAAAGTCGGGTGGGTTGGCAATAGAAAATAGAGAATTGCTCCTGCAAAAATAGCATCAAATAAGGTTATTAAATATTGGTATGACGCTAAACGTAAGTTAGGTAAACGAATACTCCAATGAAATAGTTGGAATAATCTAGTATAGTTATTAGGTCTTTGAGGTAGTCGATTACAATATAAATAAATTGATAATGCTAAATAAAGACAAAGTATGCTACTGGCGATTAAACTTATACTTTTTGTTGATAAATGCAGTGCAATGGCAATATTTTTAGTTTCAATTAATGCGGCAATAGCTGCTAGTAAAGGGAAAGTTAATCCTAAAGAAAGAGTAACGAATATAGATATTCTTGCTACATCAATGGTGGTTAAGCCATGTTTAAAGTAGAGGCGACAACGCACGGCGCCACCTGAAAGTGCAGATAGCCCTACCGCATTTCCAATAGCTGAGGCACAAATCCCGCCAAGAGCGATAACTGACGGCTTTAATTTTACACCCGCATAATAGGCAGCAGACCATTCATAGCCGATTAACATTAAGTAACTACCTATAGCTGATAAGCATGAAAATATAATGGTATTTGCTGATAATTTATGTGCAGCTTGGTTTAAATCATTTAGATTAATTTCTTTTAGTAAATGCCAACACACTATAAGTGCAATAAAAAAGATAGATAGACCAAATAGTAGAGCTAAGAATTGGCGGTAGCGTGTGAAATATTCTATGAACGACCAAGGCAAAACTTTACGCGCAGATATTTTCACTTATTCAACTCCAATATTTGCTTTGATAATGTTTTGTGATTGATGCATTCTACCTTTGCACTTTAATGAAAACAACTGAAATAAAATAAAGGAAATTTAAAAAAATTATTAATTATTAGTACTTTTTTATGGCAATTGCCTATTGATTATGTATTTTATAGTTGAACAATAGTGATATTTTATCATTTAAAATGAGTTGAATTTTTTTAACTTGATAATAGGGTGAATGTTAACTAATAGATTATCTAACAGTATAATCTTTAACAAAATGTATTTACTCCTTTCACTTCAATTTTATGGATGTTTGTAAAGTAAATGAACACAAAATTAGCTATCGAATTAACGCAACAACAAATTAAAATTGTTGAAGAAATAAAATGTTATGTTAAGCAAAAGCTTGCTCATGATTTTTCGGGGCATGATATGGCGCATATTGAGCGTGTGGTTGGATTAACGCAACAGATATTGCCTTATGAACCCAAAGCAAATTGTTTTATTGTGATATTAAGTGCTTATTTGCATGATGTTATAGATGAAAAAGTGGTGGCTGATGTGAATCAAGCTTCTGCTGAGTTACGTGGTTATTTAAATTCACTTAACGTTTCAAGTGATGATATTAGTATGATTTTTGATATTATTGATAATATGTCTTATCGAAAAAATCTTGCTAGTAAAAAAACACTATCGCTTGAGGGGAAAATTGTGCAAGATGCTGATCGCTTAGATGCAATAGGCGCAATTGGTGTAGCGCGTACTTTTTATTATGGTGGCAATAAACACCATGTTATGTGTGATCTGGCAATTTCACCTCGAACTGTAATAAATGAGGTCAATTATAAACAATCTTCTACGGTGATTAATCATTTTTATGAAAAACTTTTTTTGCTTAAAGATATGATGAATACCCAAATAGCCAAAAAACTTGCTGTGCCAAGGCATCAATTTTTGGTTGAATTTGTTAAGCAATTTGAAGAAGAATGGCGGGGTGAGTGTTGATTTTTCTATAGTTGAGTAAAGAGTAGGGTTATACGGTATTAATATGGAATTGGCGCTTCGACTAATTCAAGTACAATTGGTAATGTGATTAAGCTTAGTAGTGTGCTAAGTAATGTTGCACTTGATACTAGCTCTGGGTGTGTATCAAATTGGACCGACATTAGTGTGGTGTTAGCTGCGCTTGGCATCGCTGCAAGTACAATTAATACTTGTTTATAAATAGGTTCAATTGGCATAAATGAGACCATACACAGTGCAACAATTGGCGAAATGACCATACGGGCTAATAAGGCAAATGAGATTTTAGGGTAATCAAGCTGAGTAATGTTTATTTTGGCAAGCTGCATTCCTAAGATGATCATGATCACTACGATAGAGGCATCGCCAATCATGCTGATGGAGGTCATAATCGATTTAGACAAGGGAATTTGGCATAGTTGAAAAATAATACCTAGAACTGCGCCATAAGCAATAGGCATGCGTATTACTTTATTTATTACATCTTTTTGAGTAACTATATCACTATGTGAGCTGCCTTTGGCTGCATAGTAGATTCCAACAGTACTCATCACAAACTGTTGTAATACCATCATAATTACTCCTAAATCAAACCCAACCGTACCAAAAAAGACTAACAGAACTGGTGTGCCATAATTTCCATTATTCATAAAACATGAACTTAAAATCATTGCGCAGCGCTCTTTATCTGAATATTTCATTAGTACTGACCAAATTGAGGCGATAATCACCAAAGAAAAACAGAGCCCAAATATATAACAAATGTAGAATAAATAGTCTGTTGTTAAGGTATGCGTATAAAATGTTTTAAACGATAAGAAAGGCGAAAGTACGTAAAGCGACATTTTAGAAAGGTTAGCTACATCAAATTTTAAGGTTTTTTGCGCAATGAATCCCACAATAAAAATACAAAAAATGGGGAATAAAATAATAAAAAAATTCATAGGCTATATCTTTTAGTTAATGATGTTAATTCATTGAATCAATGGCGTTAGTAATTGATTCTCTTAGTTTTTGGCAAGTATCATCACTAAGTGCCTGTTTGTTTTTATCGGTTAAAATAAACAGATCTTCTATGTGTTCACCAATGGTGGCAATTTTGGCACTGCTTAGTGATAAATCTAAATTAGCAAACACTTCCCCCACACAAGCAAGCAGCGCTGGTCTATCTAGTGCAATCAGTTCCATGTAAGTTTGTCTATCATTAAAAGCAGATAGAAAGTTAACTTGAGTAGGTACTAAAAATGATCGTAAACGTTGTTTAGGTGCTTTAATGGTAACACCTTTGTAAGTAGGCTGTTTTAATGCTTTTTCAAGCGATTTTATCAATCCTTGATGTCGATCTTTTTGTACGGTTTGTCCATTGGGATCTAATACAATGAATGTATCTAGTGCAAATCCTTTTTTGTTGGTAATGATAAGCGCATCGTGTATATTTAAATTGTGCATGCTCAGTGTGTTACAAACTGTGGCAAAGAGATAAGGTCTATCAGGTGCATAAATAAGCACTTCAGTACCACCATAATAAGGATTTGGATTAATTGATACTAATGTTTTATTTAAGTCATGTTGTAATAGAATTTGTGCATGCCAGATAATTTGTTCTGTAGTGTAACGAAGAAAATAGTCAACACGATAATATTGCCAAATATTTTTGATGCTTTGTTCATTATAATTTTGCTTAATTAATGTGGCTAATGCTTCTTGCTTATGCTTTCGCGCAATACTGCGTTGTTCTGGAATTTGATGAATACCTGAATCAAATAAATGTTCTGCACTAAAATAAAGCTCACGCATTAGACTTTGTTTCCAATTATTCCAAAGGGTTTCGTTAGTGGCACAGACATCAGCTACCGTTAGGCACAATAAATATTGTAATCGACGTTTACTTTTAACTAGTTGGATAAATTCGCTAATTACCTTAGGATCTTGTAAATCACGGCTTTGTGCGGTAACTGACATTAATAAGTGGTAGCGAACTAGCCAGACAATTAAATCGATATCTTTACTTTCTAATTGATGTAATTGACAAAATTCTTGAACTAGATGTGAACCTATATCAGAGTGATCGCCGTGTCGCCCTTTTCCAATATCGTGGAATAATCCAGCGATAATTAATAATTCTTGTTTAGGTAATTTAGCAAAAACTTTAGAGCTATTAGGGTGTTTTTGTTTGCCACTTTCTGTTTTGAGGTTGTCAAGTTCAAGAAGTAAACGAATGGTATGTTCATCCACAGTATAAGCATGAAATAGGTCAAACTGCATCATACCGGAAATGTGTTTCCAGCCAGGTATGTAAGTAGCAAGTATGCCATATTGATGCATTGGTAAAATGGCTTTTTTAATGGCGTTTGGGTGTTTGATGATCGATATAAAAAGTGCTCTGGCTCTTGCATTTTCACAAAGTAGGGTAGGTAGCGTTCGTCTGGCTGAGCGCAATTGCCTAATTGTATTAGAATAAAGCCCTGTAATTTGAGGGTTAAGCAAAATAGTGTAGAAAAGCTGCATAATCATTACAGGATCTTTTTTGAAGATATTATTATCTTTTACATCGATTAATTTTTCTCGAACTTGGAAATGTTCATCAATATCATAGGGGGTATTTTGTGGATGAAGTTCAAGAATGGTTTCATCAAATAGTTGTAATAACATTTGATTGAGTTCGGTTATATTATGAGCTACTCGATAATAATCATGCATCATTTTTTCAACCGGTACATTACCTTTACCTTCATAACCTAACATTTTGGCAATGCTTAATTGACGATCAAAGAGTAATCGATTGTCATAACGCGTAATTACACAATGGAGAGCAAAACGTAATTTCCATAAAAATCTTCGACATGTTTTAAATTCTTCAATATCTTCTGGGGTTAAATAGTTAAAGTTAGCTATTTTCTGTAAAAATTCACCACCAAAATGGCGAATCGCAATCCACTGAATAATTTGCATATCCCGCAAACCACCTGGGCTATTTTTTAAGTCGGGTTCAAGATTATAAGTAGTACTGTGATACTGTTGGTGGCGTACTTGTTGTTCCTGAATTTTCGCTTTGAAAAAAGCTGGAGAAGGCCAGAGTTCCTTATTAAATATTTTTTTTTGAAGCTTTTTTAATAATAGATTACAACCTGAAATCATTCTGGATTCTATTAAGTTGGTCATAATCGTGATGTCATTTTTAGCTTCCTCAAGACAGGTTTTTAATGTTCTTACACTATGACCAATATCTAAATGGAGATCCCAAAGTAAACGTACAAAATCACCTATTTGTTTTTCAAGGTCTTTAGTGAGAGGATGATCGCTTAATATTAATATATCAATATCAGAGAGCGGGTGAAGTTCTGCTCGACCATAACCTCCGACGGCAATTAAGGCAATTCGGTTTTTTTTGAAAAGTGAAGTTATTTGCTTAGGAATTTGGTAATAATTCCATAAGCGTTGAAGTAAATGGTCAATGAATTGGCTTCGTAAGTGTACTAAAGATTCGATGTTAGCTTGTTGCTTAAATTGTGTTACAGACCATTGTTGAAAGGCATCAAGTTGTTGTTTTAGATAAGTGACGTTAATTTGTTCATCACTAAAATCATGAGGAGATATAGGGTAACATAAATGCGTTTCAGTCATAGCGATATTATTAAATAAAAATAATTTTATTGTCATATCGTTACGCGATTTTTAATGACTGTCAAGCAACAGTTTGGCGATATGTTATTACGATGGTGTTATATTTAAAAATACATTTATCTGTATTTATAGTATAAATAATTTACCCATTAAGTGGATTTGTCGATCAATCATAACAATCTAAAGAAACTTAGCGCTTATTTTGGAGTGCGATTACAAGTGATTTCTATATTTACTTTTTTATTTTTATTTTCGTCATCCTCAAATATGATTTCTGTTTCTTCAATTGTTTTGAATTGATCATGTGAAATATATTGAATACTTTTTTTTGTAGCTAAATACGCACCATTTTGTGATTTTAATAACTCTGATTTATTGTAGTAAGATGATAGGTCATATGGATATGAGTTTTTTGTACCAAAATTAAAATAGAGGGTATCATCTTTCATGAAATATTTAATTGTACCGCTATCATTTTTTATAGGTACATATTCTTGATAATTACCGTCTTTCCATTTTGCTACTCGTCCTATAAGAGAGCATTCCCACTGACCAATTAGCATTTCTTTAGTGACTTTATTTTCACCACAGCCAACTAACACAATTCCAACTAAACTGATTAATAATAATTTTTTCATTATATTCCTTTTATAATAAATTTTTGGCTAGTAGGCAAAATATTTTGATTATATGAATATAGTATCTTTATACTTAACCAAGCCAAATCAACTTTATTCTGTTTAATTAACAATGATCTTGTCTGTATTGGCAAAATATGGCTTCAATTTGAATGAGTTTTGTCTATCTCTAATAACCAATACGATAAGCAATAATGTTAATATCTAGAATATGTAAAATAAATCCATGATGGTTTATTTTTATGATTTTTTATTTTTTTACTGATATTGCTTATTTGCATCCTCATAAACTAGGGCTGAGCCGTTAGAAAAAATAGAGGAAATTGAAACGTCAGATAATTTAAATGTATGATTACCTGGTTTTAATGTATATCGAGCTACAAGAGTTGGTTTTCCATCCAAATAAACGGCATGTGCTATTATGTCTTGGTCTTTATTTAAGTCGTTATTGACAGTAATGTAGATGTCGCTTGATAATTTACTAAATGCTGATTTGCTTGCTTTGTTGATCTTTTGTTTGAAATTATCCGACATTTCAACAATCATTCCACCACCTGTATCGGTATTTCTAATTTGAATTCCTTCATTTCTTGATTTGCCGCCAACAATAATGGGTACTTCAAAAACTGCTTTTGATATAATATTGTCTTTGTAGCATTTAAGATATATGGCTTGAGAAAATACTTTTGATACCGTTTTTTTCGCATTTGTTATATCGGCTGATTCATTTTGGGGATTTCGATAATCATTACAGTTTGTCACTGACACAATTAATTTTGAACGAGCTTTTTGGGCTGTTTCACTGTTTAAATCACTTAAATTTACAGTTGGTGCTAACTCGACTTTACATCCAGATAATAATGTTATCGTTATTAAGCTAATCAATACTTTATTCAATTTTTAACCGTTTTTTTTAATTGTGATTAACTGAATAATATAATTAATATAATGATAAATCAATCTATTTAAGTTTAATAAATGTTCATAATGACGAATAAAAAAGGAACAGTAATTTGTTCCTTTTAGGTTATCATTCTTAGGTAGGGTTTGTTTGTATAAAATTTATAATGTAAAATCGCTTAAATCATCTTCACTAATTTCAGAATCAATTTGACCAACTAAATAAGAACTCATTTCCGCTTCTTGTGGTGCTACTTGTACATTATCTGATACTAGCCAGTTATTAATCCATGGAATTGGATTTGATTTAGCTTCAAATGGTAATTTTAGTCCGACCGCTTGCATACGAATATTGGTAATATACTCTATATATTGGCATAAAATATCTTTATTTAATCCAATCATTGAGCCGCCTTCGAATAAATATTCAGCCCATTCTTTTTCTTGGTTGGCAGCTTGTAAAAATAGTTCATAACAATCTTGTTCGCATTCTTTAGCAATTTCTGCCATTTCGGGATCATCTTCACCACTACGTAGAGTGTTGATCATAAACTGTGTGCCAGTTAAATGTAGGGCTTCGTCACGTGCAATCAGTTTAATAATTTTTGCATTTCCTTCCATTAGTTCTCGTTCAGCAAAGGCAAATGAGCAAGCAAAGCTGACATAGAAGCGAATAGCTTCAAGTGCATTGACACTCATTAAGCAAAGATAAAGCTTCTTTTTTAACTCTCGCATATTAATGGTTACTGTATGATTGTTAATGGTATGTTTACCCTCGCCAAATAAGTTGTAATAGCTAGCATAGCTAATTAGATCATCATAATAACCAGCAATATCACCAGCGCGTTTTTGGATTTCTTTATTGGTAACAATATCATCAAAAACAATAGAGGGATCATTGACAATATTGCGAATGATATGTGTATAAGAACGAGAATGAATGGTTTCAGAAAACGACCAAGTTTCTACCCATGTTTCAAGTTCAGGTATTGAAATAAGTGGCAGTAAAGCCACATTAGGGCTACGACCTTGAATTGAGTCAAGTAACGTTTGATACTTTAAATTACTGATAAATATATGTTTTTCATGTTCTGGTAATGCAGCATAATCAATACGGTCTTGAGAAATATCGACTTCTTCAGGGCGCCAAAAGAAAGAGAGTTGTTTTTCAATTAATTTTTCAAACATCTCATATTTTTGTTGATCATAACGTGCAACATTGACAGATTGACCAAGAAACATTGGCTCTTTAAGTTGGTCGTTATGCACATGCGAAAAGGTACTGTAATTCATGCTCATAAAAGAACTCCTAACTGATTCATCATTACTTTTCCGCTAACTGGCAGCAGTGGAAAAAGAGAAATGATTGGGGGAAACTCCCCCTTAAAAAATTACATTTAACGTGGATTTGAATTCATAAGAAGAGGCTAATGTGTAATTAAATCTTACAAGCCCCGCCTTCACAACCATCATCGCTATTTGTTGTAGCAACAATATCACCTTGAATATCTTCTGCACCGTCGCGGGTATTGTGATAATAAAGTGTTTTTACGCCAAATTTATAAGCAGTCAATAAATCTGCTAATAGTTGTTTCATTGGTACTTTGTCGTTTGCAAATTTTGTTGGATCGTAATTAGTGTTTGCTGAAATAGATTGATCGATGAATTTCTGCATGATACCCACTAATTGTAAATAACCTGTGTTATTAGGAATTTGCCAAAGTAATTCATAGAAGTTTTTCAAAGCGTTATAATCTGGAACTACTTGTTTTAAGATACCATCTTTCGAGGCTTTTACACTAATAAAGCCTCTTGGCGGTTCAATACCATTTGTTGCATTAGAAATTTGTGAAGATGTTTCAGATGGCATTAATGCCGATAATGTCGAATTACGAAGCCCATGGTTTTTAATGGATGCTCGAAGCGATTCCCAATCATAATGTAAAGGTTCTTTTGTAATGCTGTCGATATCTTTTTTATAAGTATCAATTGGCAAAATGCCTTGTGCATAAGTTGTTTCGTTAAATAGTGGGCATGCTCCTTTTTCCTTAGCAAGATTATTGGATGCTTTAAGCAAATAGTATTGCATAGCTTCAAAGGTACGATGAGTTAGGTTATTTGCACTACCGTCAGAATATTTAACACCATGTTTTGCTAAGTAATAGGCATAATTAATAACACCAATACCTAATGTACGGCGGTTTAATGATGAGTTTTTCGCAGCAGGAACAGGGTAATCTTGATAATCTAGTAGAGAATCAAGCGCTCGTACTGTTAAATCGGCTAACTCTTCAAAATCATCAAGTGATTCAATTTTACCTAAATTAAACGCTGATAAAGTGCAAAGGGCGATTTCGCCTTTTTCATCATTAATGTTATAAAGCGGTTTGGTAGGTAAGGCGATTTCCATACATAGGTTGGATTGGTGTACCGGAGCAAGCTGCGCATTAAATGGGCTGTGTGTGTTACAGTGATCGACATTTTGGATATAAATGCGGCCAGTTGATGCACGTTCTTGCATTAATAATGCAAATAGTTCAATGGCTTTAACCACTCGTTTGCGAATATTTACATCTTGTTCATATTGATGATAAAGCGCTTCAAATTTGGTTTGATCAGCAAAAAACGCATCGTATAGCCCTGGTACATCTGATGGACTAAATAAGGTAATATTTTCGTTTTTAATTAACCGTTGATACATTAATTTGTTAATTTGTACACCGTAATCTAAATGACGAACACGGTTTTCTTCGACCCCTCGGTTATTACGTAAGACTAATAAGCTTTCAACTTCTAAATGCCAAAGCGGATAAAAGACCGTTGCTGCACCGCCGCGTACTCCACCTTGTGAACATGATTTTACCGCAGTTTGAAAATATTTATAAAAAGGAATGCAACCAGTATGAAATGCTTCTCCACCACGAATTGAACTGCCAAGTGCTCGTATTGGTCCAGCATTAACCCCAATTCCTGCTCGTTGTGATACATATTTAACAATAGCGCTTGCTGTGGCGTTAATGGAATCTAAACTATCATCACATTCAATTAATACACACGAACTAAATTGTCGAGTAGGTGTGCGAACGCCAGCCATAATTGGGGTTGGTAGCGAAATTTTGAAAGTTGAAACAGCATCATAGAAGCGTTTGATATAGTTAAGACGTGTATCTTTAGGATAGTTAGCGAAAAGGCAGGCTGCAACTAAAATATACAAAAATTGTGCGCTTTCATAAATTTCTCCCGTGACGCGATTTTGTACTAAATATTTCCCTTCAAGTTGTTTAACCGCAGCGTAAGAAAATGTCATATCTCGCCAGTGATCAATAATTTTATCCATTTGTTCAAACTCTTCTTGAGTATAATCTTCAAGTAAGTGTTTGTCATATCGTTGACTATCGACTAGCTTTTTTACGTGTTCGTAAAGAGGTGGTGGCGTAAATTGGTTATAGGATTTTTTACGTAAATGAAAAATTGCCAAACGGGCAGCCAAATATTGATAGTCTGGCGCTTCTTGTGAGATTAGGTCAGCTGCTGCGCGGATAATTGTTTCGTGAATATCTGATGTGCGAATGCCATCATAAAATTGGATATGCGATTTTAACTCAACTTGAGACACGGAAACGTTTTCTAATCCTTCAGCAGCCCAAGTGATAACTCGGTGGATTTTGTCAAGATTAATTGGTTCTGTTTTGCCGTCTCGTTTTGTGACGAGCATTGATTTGTTCATTCCCTTACCCATTTTTACATTATTTTAGTGTTTCTATCATAATGGATCCTTTACAAAATATACAATATTTAGTACCTATCAATCATTTTAATACTAGATATGGGATATTTATTAATCTCTGTTTAGAAGTGTATTAATTGTAATTGAATGTTATATATTAATAAAATTCAATTACAATTAATTTATAAAATAACAAAAGTGAGTGATAATGATAGAAATAAAAACGGTAGTGATAAGATTTACCTATGAGTAAGTAAGCTTAAAATGTTAGCGGAAAATAAAAAAGGTGTTTACTTTAATTTTCCCGCATAAACTATTTTTGTTTTTAGATATTTTTATGCAATGGTATTTACCATTGTCAATACGTAAATTACCATAGTCATTGAATTGTTTATTATAAACCTCACTTTTTTAGATAATGTGGATTATTAGTATTTCACAAAATAGATTTAAATTATCCATGTTTAGATTTTATCGATGATCTTATTAATAAGTATTGTATCATTAGAAAAAGTCATAAAAATTAGATTAATTTTTTTTTGATTTATAACGTTGGATTGAACTCGATTGATTTTTTGCTTCTAACCAAGCAAGTTTGTCAATGTAATTTTTTTCAGCTCCACGGTCGGTAGGAAAATAATATTTACTATCGGCCATTTCTGGAGGGAAATAATTTTCACCGGCAGCGAAAGCATTTGGCTCATTATGAGCGTAACGATATTCTGCACCATAACCTAAGTTCTTCATTAAACTTGTAGGTGCATTACGTAAATGTTCTGGGACATCATAGTCTGGTTTTTTTTGTGCATCGGTCATTGCTTTTTTAAAGGCAAGATATACTGCATTACTTTTTGGCGCACAAGCAAGATAAACAATCGCTTGTGCAATTGCTCGTTCCCCTTCAGCTGGACCAACTCGTGTAAAACAATCCCAGGCCGCCAGTGCAACTTGCATTGCTCTTGGATCTGCGTTACCAATATCTTCCGATGCAATAGCCAGTAATCGACGTGCAACGTAGAGAGGATCTCCGCCTGCAGATATTATTCTTGCATACCAATAAAGCGCCGCATCAGGTGCTGATCCTCGAATGGATTTGTGGACTGCAGATATTATATCGTAAAAGCGATCCCCTTGGTTATCAAACCTAGCACTTCGTTCACCTATGACCTCTTTAAGTAGAGCTGGTGTAAGCTCACTTCCATCTGACATATCCACTAATAATTCTAAAGTATTGAGTGCTCGTCTTGCATCGCCTCCGACAAATTCAGCTATTTGTTTTTTTGTATCTACTGGTAAAATAATGTTTTTTTTGCCATAACCTCGAATGGGATCATTAATAGCTTGTTGCAAAATATTTTCTATATCCTCAGATGTTAATGATTTAAGTAAATATACTCTGGCTCGAGATAGAAGAGCTGAATTTAATTCAAATGAAGGGTTTTCGGTGGTTGCTCCAATAAATGTTACAGTTCCATCTTCAACATAAGGTAAAAACGCATCTTGTTGGCTTTTATTAAAGCGGTGGACTTCGTCAACAAATAGGATTGTGCGAATACCTGCTTGTTGATTAATTTTAGCTTGGTCAATCGCTTCCCGTATGTCTTTTATACCAGAGGTTACAGCAGATATCCGTTCAACTTTAGCATTAGCATGATGAGCAATAATTTCTGCTAAGGTTGTTTTGCCTGTGCCTGGAGGTCCCCATAAAATCATTGAGTGTAAGTTGCCAGCCTCAATAGCTTTGGGTAATGGCTTATTTTTTCCTAGCAGGTGGGTTTGCCCAATGTATTCTGATAAATTACGAGGGCGCATTCTGGCCGCTAAAGGCTTAAATTCATCAGTCGTAAAATCAAATGACATACTAGGCATATTACTTTGTGTCCAAGTTTAGAAAGATTATTGTATTATATACATGTTCACCAATAAGTGAAAAAGAAAAGAAAATAACTTTTCGGGTGAAATAAAAAACGGTAATATTTTGACCTGATTGAACTATTAAACCAAAATTAATATATCTTTATTAGTTTTAGTAAATGGTTATCGAATAAGAGAATGTAAGGATTTGCCATGAAGAAAATTTTATTATTGCTCGGAATTTTTGCTAGCATATCGGCATGGGCAGGTGATAAAGAAGTTTTACAACAACGTTTAGATAAAGTTAACGGGTTTTATGCTCGTTTTTCACAAAATGTTAAAACAGCAGATAATCAGCTTGTCCAAGAAGGTAAGGGAGATTTTTGGGTTGCAAGACCTTATTATTTCAATTGGACTATGACTGAACCAGACGAAACATCGGTAATTTCTGACGGAAAAAACTTGTGGGTTTATACCCCTGCGGTTGAACAGGTCAGTGTTATGGATTTAAAAAAAGTGGTGGATAATCGTTTGATGTTGCTTATTACTGATAGCCATAATTCTATTTGGAATGCCTATACAGTAACTCGTAAACAAGATTTGTTCACTCTAAAATCCAATGATGGCACTAATCAAAATTTTGTTATTTCAGTATTACCTACTGGTATGATTTCAAACTTTACAATAATTGAAGAAGACGGGCAGCGTAGTTTTTATGATCTTTCTCATCAACAACTTGGTAAAGTTGATCTTAAAAAGTTCCAATTCATTCCACCCGTTGGTATTGAAATAGATGATCAGCGCTAATGTATAATAAGGTTTGTATTGATTTTGGACTTATATACATTAGCATTGCTTTATGTTGAGCTTTAAATACAAAATAACATCAATTAATTTTAATTGTTTGATAGCATTAAGTGAATAAAAGTTTAATGAGTTAGTAAAATTAGTCATACTCATTTTCATTGATACAGATAACAGGATTATCAGAAAATAGGTAGTGATCGCGTTTAATTTCAAAATCCTTGTTAGCTGCTTCAAAAAAGGTTCTTTTCGTATTTTCTAAATGTTGCCACATAGCAAGTTTTGCTGCTTTAGGATCCCTATTAATGAGTGCTTCAAGTATCTTATTGTGCTCATCCAACCAATTATTAATTTCATGTTCTGGAATATGCTCATTAAGTTTTTTCCATAAAGGATTTAAGGTTCGTTGCCGCCACATTTCTTGAACAATTGTGACTAAAGCATTATTGCGGGTTATCATTGCAATTTGAGTATGAAATTTTAAATCCCAATTTGATTCTTGATAATAATCTTCTTTTTGAGCATTATGTTGAATTTCCAATAAGTCAACAATGTCTTTTTTGGTGATTTGTGTTGCGGCAAATTCTGCAATGTTACTTTCGATGAGTTGACGAGCTTGCAGTAGTTAAAACGGTCCACTTTTCACAAAATTCAACCCTGATGACATATCCGGAATATTTTTTTGTGAAATATTGCCAATAACATGAATACCAGATCCTTTACGAGTTTCTACAAACCTTTCAACCTCAAGCATTATAATAGCCTCTCTAACTACAGATCGGCTTACTTTTAACTCTTCGCAAATTAAACGTTCTGAAGGTAATTTACTCCCAATTGCACAAATGCCACTAATGATGCGGTTTTTAAGCTCTGTAGCGATGACTTGATAAAGCCTGTTGTTATATTCATTTCGTTCTTGGGTCATGATTTATTTTTATGAGGTCTAAATTGGTTATACATAATTTTAAAATAGCATCTAATTGGCAAGAGTTAAATAATATTACTCTAATTTTTTTAACCCATTTTTTACTAATTTTTACATAGCCGACAAGTAAAAAAACAGCTTACCTTGTTGTTATATTTTGAAAACATGATGTATGAAAACTTGTTGTATTGTCATATATGTTTTACGTTATTTCATGTATTTTTATTGAGGGATAAGCTTATATAAATAAGGTTAGTTTACTAATGGTTGTAAGATATATTTTATCATTATTTGAATAAAAATATGATTTTTATCAAAAAAAATTATATTTTATTTTAATTTTTAATTATTTAATTTATTTATATGATGCTTGTATATTCTTTAAATTAGA
This sequence comes from Gilliamella sp. Choc4-2, assembly GCF_001690355.1. Lineage (GTDB taxonomy): Bacteria > Pseudomonadota > Gammaproteobacteria > Enterobacterales > Orbaceae > Gilliamella > Gilliamella apicola_A. The sequence goes on along the minus strand of NZ_LZHG01000060.1, from coordinate 216,438 downwards.
ATTATTACTTTTTTTATCGACATCTTAAATAGTTTGATATTACCAATTTAAAAATCTATATGATACCTTGTTTTAAGGTTCTTTTTTACGTTTATTAATTTTTTTTATCTCATTTTTTTAGTGTTTAATCCTGTCAATACCACTTAATTAATGATATTTAGTTGCTAAATATTACATTTTTCTTTTGCAAGCGAAATTAATTTGATGTTGATCGCATTTATCCCCAAATTTGTTAAAGATGGCTTTTAGTTTCGCATTCTCAGAGCTGCAGTGTTTTATTTTTTATAGAGCTAATTATGGCAGGGATATTTTATAACAAGTCAATTTATTGGGTTGTTTTCTGCTACAGTTTTATATGTATAATTTTTAGGGGTATCAGTATTGATCAGCAATATTTTCTTTTTATTTTTTGAACTCCACATAGGGAATGTCATCTTGCTGTTTATAACCTGCAAGGTAATATTACATTCTGATTAAACTTTGAGTGATGGCAATTAGATAAAAATTATGAGTTATTCAAAGTGTGTATGAAAAAATAGGGGGATGCGAGTTTTATGTGCCCAGGAATTTGATGGTAAGAAGTACTGAAGTTATTCACTTGGTGTAAAAAGCTAAAACAATATAGGTTTGTTAATATTGTTATAATTAAATATATGTATAGGTTATTTTTATTATCTAATTAGTGCAAGTGCTGAAGATTTTTTAAATTATAGCGTATATGTACGTTGTCATTATATATGATTTGCTGAATTTTAAGAAGTTAAGATACAGTGCATTTTTTATTAGAACATAAGCTATTTAATATTGCTAAATGCATTATTTAGCAATATTTTGTTAACATAAAACCCAATTTTATCGATGAGCATTTTTCATGATACGAGCTTTATCTACCTGCCATTGACGTTCTTTAATGTCAGTTCGTTTATCGTATTCTTTTTTACCTTTAGCTACGCCAATTTTTACTTTTGCCCACGCATTTTTCCAATATAGAGAAAGCGCAACAACTGTATAGCCTTGACGATTAATTTGACCAAATAGTGAATTTAATTCACGTTCGTTTAATAGTAATTTACGTGTACGCATTGGTTCGCACACCACATGTGTTGAAGCGACATTAAGTGGAGTGATAGTAGCACCAAAAAGCCATGCCTCTCCTTCTTTGAGTAAGACATAACTGTCACTAATATTGGCTTTTCCCGCACGTAATGATTTAACTTCCCACCCTTGTAGGGATAATCCCGCCTCAATTTCTTCTTCAATAAAGTATTCATGGCGTGCGCGTTTGTTTAATGCGATGGTTGACGAACCCAGTTTATGTGATTTTTTCTTAGTCATAGTGTGCGTTATTATAGAGTTACGTGATACTATATGCCACAAATTTTATTTTTTAATTTTTATTATGGCAAATATATTTCACGAAGTTATTGAACCTTATTCAATTGAGCAAATGTTTGCTTTAGTTAATGATATTGCTCGCTATCCTGAATTTGTTCCTGATTGTATCGCAACTGGTATTATTAGAAAACAAAATAATATCGTTGCAGCGTTTATTGAAGTTGAAAAATTTGGTTTTAAAAAATCATTTACGACATTAAATCAGATTAATGAACCTAATTCAATTGATATGTCTCTTTTGGAAGGACCTTTTAAGTATTTTTCAGGTAAATGGCAATTTGTGGAAATTGCTGAAAACAAGTGTAAAATCAGTTTTAGCTTGGATTTTGAGTTCCAAAGTAAGTTTTTAGATATAACATTCAAACCTGTTTTTAAAGAAGTTATGTCTAATATGGTTAATGCTTTTTCGAAACGTGCAAGGCAGATTTATTAATATGATGAATATTCAAATTGTTTATGCATTACCTAATAATTCTACGGTAATTGATTTTCAAGTCGACGAGCCAACTAATGTTTTGCAAGCCATTATAAAATCCAATATCTTATCATTATGTCAAATCCAATTAGATGAACATCTAATCGGTATTTTTGGCAAACGTTGTGAATTAAGTGAACAGGTTAAAGATGGCGATCGTATTGAGATTTATCGTCCGTTAATTAATGATCCTAAAGAAATAAGGCGAAGGAAAGCTGCGTTGAAAAATAATGATCATAGGTAAAGGAATTAAAATGCATAATCTGATGATTGAAAAGATTGAAACTTTATGCAAAAAACGTGGTATTAAACTGACAACGCAACGTCGAACAGTTTTAAATATTATGTTAACAGCAAATAAGGCAATGAGTGCATATGATCTTTTAGATCTACTCAAAATAAGTGAACCACAAGCTAAGCCGCCAACAATTTATCGTGCACTTGAGTTTCTACTTGAACATGGTTTTATACATAAAGTTGAGTCGGCAAATAGTTATATTATTTGTCCTCACTTTCAAGATCCACAGCATATTTCAATTATGTTTATTTGTGATAATTGTGAAAAGATTATCGAAAAACATTCTGAGCATATTGAAAAACAACTTAAACAATTGGCGCTACAAAGCGAGTTTTTGATTAAGTATAGTGTGCTTGAAATCCATGGAGTATGTCAGTTGTGTCAACTATAATTATTGTACTTTGGCTGCTCAACATTAGTTGTGATACTGTAGGACAAATTGCATTTAAATATGCAGCTATTACCTCAAAACATAAACAAGGTGTGGATTATTGGCATAAACTATTTGGAAATTTTTGGCTTTGGATTGGTTTTGGCTCATATTTTGTTGGCTTTATTTTTTGGTTAGCTTTTTTGAGTAAAGTTCCATTATCTCAAGGCATTTTGCTTGGTTCATTTAATATGATTACGGTGATGCTTGCTGGTAGGATTTTATTTAAAGAACATCTAACATTGCTGCGTCTTCTGGGGATATTTTTTATTACAACAGGAGTGGTTTTAGTGGGGATCATGGAATGAAAAAATTTTATTTAATTGGTTTTGTGTTACTTTTATTTTTTGATACTTTTGGACAAACTAATTTTAAACTTACAGCATCAGCAGCAGAACCTTTTGAAATAGGTTTTGATTGGTTAGTGCGTATTTTTAGCCATTGTTGGGCTTATCTGGTAATAATTGGTTATACTGGGGCATTTATCACTTGGATGGTGTTATTGAAAAAAGCACCAGTAGGACCAGCTTTTGCTGCTTCTCATTTACAAGTGGTAACGGTAATGATAGTATCCGTTATCTTTTTTGATGAACAAATGACATTAAATCGTTTGTTTGGCGCACTGTTTATTATTATTGGTATTATATTTTTGGCATTAGCCGAACAAAGGTTACAGCGTAAATCTTGATTCTTTTTTGAGATTGTTATTAGGCATGAGGTTAATAAGACCTTATGTTAAGGCATGATAACCATTATTTATTTAACTATGTTATCGTTTTATAACAATTGGGAATATGCTTTTTTCTAGGATAATAACTAGTGATGTATATCTTTTTTTCAGACTAAATGTACTCAATTCGCCTTGATTAATACCTATTTAATAATAATTCTACTAATTTTAATGCTAAAATGCTTTTTAATAATAAAATTAGTTAAAAATCAAATGGATGATATTTTTCTGCCAGTTCTTACTCAGTGAAAAATTGCTAGTTCTAAAATTGGTCATTTTTAATTTTTGAGTTATTTAATTTTGGTTTTATTTAAGAAAAGGTGATGGAGGCGTCGTTATAATATTCACTTTTAAGAGAAAATACACACATAATATTTTTTATTAAATGATTGATAAAATAATTTTTAAAACAATGTTAAAAAGTTATCCTATTAAAAAAATTAGTAGAGAAATAATATGCTAATCTAAAATTACAATAAATCATAAGACTAAACTAACAATAATAATTTAGATTTGTTTATCTAAATTTTTTAACATTTCAATAATAGGTCGATTGGCATCTGGAAATTCATCGGCATTCAAATCTTCTTGTGCGACCCAACGACTTGGCTGCCCTTCTTTAGCAAAAGGTACACCGTCCCATTCTTCAACTAAATAGGCATGGATGGTAATATCGCGATCATCATAGCTATGATTGACCACTTTTAAAAATTGAGCTTGATTTATATGAATATCGACTTCTTCTAAAATTTCGCGTTGTAGGGTTTGATAGGGAGTCTCATCTAATTCAATTTTTCCACCAGGGAATTCCCAAAAACCAGCGAGGTGTGAATCCTCTCCGCGCTGAGTGATGAAGATTTGACAATCTTGTGAACGAATAATACCTATAGCAATTTCAGTATGTTTTTTCATAATTCTGTCTGTCTATGAGTAAAATTCAGGGAAAGTAGGTATTTTCCCTGAATTTTCAACGCCGCCAGTGATCGGCGATTAAATATTCAAAGTAATTTGATGATACTAAATTTTTTATTTATTGAACAGCCCCATGACAATGTTTATATTTTTTTCTTGAACCGCAAGGACAAAGATCATTACGCCCAACTTTTGCTTCATGACGAGCAATTGGCTGCATGGTATTTACTTCATCTTCGACTCCACTGTTTATATTAGTGGTAGATTGATGGCTAGCTTGTTGTTTAGTGGACAATTTTTCCATTTCTGCTAACCGTTGGCGCTCTGCCTCTTCGACTTCTTCTTGAGAACGAATTACCACCCGGCTAAGAATGCCAATAACATCATATTTAAGTGTTTCTAGCATGTCTGCGAACATATTGAATGATTCACGTTTATACTCTTGTTTAGGATCTTTTTGTGCATAACCCCGTAAATGAATACCTTGACGTAAATAATCCATTGAAGCAAGGTGTTCTTTCCATAAATTATCCAGTGTTTGTAACATTACTGTTTTTTCAAACTGTCTAAAAGCTTCTGAGCCAGCAATATTTTCTTTCTCTAGATAATGTTGGTGAGCGAGCTGTAAAATACGTTCGCGTAGCGTTTCTTCATAAAGATTCGGTTCTTCTTCGAGCCATTTAGAAATTGGTAAGTTTAAATCAAAGTCTGTTTTAAGTGCGGTCTCAAGCCCAGTAACATCCCACATTTCTTCCATTGATTGAGGTGGAATATAACGATTAATCAGTGCATTAAAGACATCTACTCGAATTGAATCAATTGTTTCTTTAATTTCTGAATTATCCAGTAATTCATTTCGTTGGCGATAGATAGCTTTACGTTGATCGTTAGCGACGTCATCGTATTCAAGTAACTGTTTACGTATATCAAAATTTCGGCTTTCAACTTTCTTTTGTGCATTAGCAATTGCTTTGGTAACCCATGGATGTTCAATGGCTTCACCTTCTTTCATACCTAGTTTACGCATCATATTACCGACACGTTCTGATGCAAAGATTCTCATTAATGGATCTTCAAGAGAAAGATAGAAACGTGATGCACCAGGATCACCTTGACGACCAGCACGCCCTCGCAGCTGATTGTCAATACGACGTGATTCATGGCGTTCTGTTCCTAGAATGTACAGCCCACCAAGCGCAATAACTTCTTCATGCCTTATTTGCCAAGCTTTTTTAGCTTTTTCAATATCTTCAGGCGTTGGGTTTTCAATTTTAGCTACATCACTTTGCCAGTTTCCGCCTAACATAATATCGGTACCACGACCGGCCATATTTGTTGCAATGGTAACTGCACCTTTGCTACCTGCATTAGCAATGATTTCAGCTTCTTGAGCATGGAACTTTGCATTTAATACATTGTGTTTAATACCCACTTTTTTAAATGCGTTTGATACAAGCTCCGATTTTTCGATTGATGCGGTACCAACTAGAACTGGTTGCCCTCGTTTGATACACGCTTGGACATCAGTCACAATCGCATTGATTTTTTCTTTTTCGGTCATGTAAACCAGATCAGACTGATCTTTACGTAACATTGGGCGATTAGTTGGAATGACAATAGTATCTAATCCATAAATTTGATTAAATTCGAATGCTTCTGTATCGGCTGTACCTGTCATACCAGCTAGCTTTTTATACAAACGGAAATAGTTTTGGAAAGTAATTGACGCTAATGTTTGATTTTCATTTTGAATTTTTACATGTTCTTTGGCTTCAACGGCTTGATGTAAGCCGTCAGACCAACGACGGCCTTCCATAGTTCGACCTGTGTGCTCATCAACAATAATAATTTCACCATCTTTGACAATATAATCGACATCACGATGGAATAAATGATGAGCACGTAAAGCGGCATTAACATGATGCATTAATACAATATTTGCCGGTGCATAAAGCGATTCTTCGCTTTTCATTATGCCTTGCTTTATAAGCAATTCTTCAACTTTGATTAAACCTCGTTCAGTTAAATTAACTTGGCGTGATTTTTCATCAATTGAAAAGTCTCCTTCACCCTGAAATTGGTCTGAATCTTCTTTTTCTTGGCGGATCAAATGCGGAATAATTCTATCCACGCTGATATATTTGTCGGAACTATCTTCTGCTTGACCTGAAATAATTAACGGTGTTCTAGCTTCATCAATTAAAATTGAGTCAACTTCATCGACTAGGGCATAATGCAATGGGCGTTGTACGCGTGACTCTTTATTAAACACCATATTGTCGCGTAAATAATCAAAACCATATTCATTATTTGTTCCATAAGTGATATCGGCATGGTAAGCATCACGTTTCATTTGTGGAGGCATGTTAGGCAAATTAATGCCTACAGTTAAACCTAAAAATTCAAATAATGGACGATTATTTTCGGCATCACGTTGAGCTAAGTAGTCATTAACAGTTACAACATGAACTCCTTTACCACTTAATGCATTTAAATAAGCCGGTAGTGTTGCGGTTAATGTTTTACCTTCTCCGGTACGCATTTCAGCAATACAGCGTTCGTTTAGTACCATACCACCAATTAATTGCACATCAAAATGTCGCATACCAAATACACGTTTACTAGCTTCACGCACTACGGCAAAAGCTTCTTCTAAAATATCATCTAATTGTGTGCCTGATGCCAATTTTTGTTTAAATTCAGTTGTTTTAGCTTTAAGCTCATCATCAGATAATGCTTCCATTGTAGGTTCAAGTGCATTGATTTTTTCAACTCGTTTACGCATGGTTTTTAATACGCGCTCATTACGGCTACCAAATACTTTGGTTAATAAGTTTAATAACATAATATTTCTCTAGTGTTTAATATAGGATGTAAAACCTTGGCTTAATAATAAGTATAAAATATCAATTTTATCGAGTTACATACTCGTTAAATGGTAACACTTGGCCCCGCTCTTATACCATTATAAAGGGAAGATAAACGAATAGCTTTACTCGGTGAAATATCATGATAATTTTGTATGATAAGTTCGATTAAATCATGATGTTTTTGTGATTGAGATAAATTTTGTGATTTCGTTCTCACTGTTGTCTTATAATCTTGCGTTATTGCGATAATACCAATATTTGACGTAGAAGATTCTACAGATAGGGTATTTTGTTGCCATGAGCCAAATCCAACAGCAATTACACCTAATAGTAAGTGCGAAAAAGTCGTTTTAAAAATTAAACGTTTGCTAAGTTTTTGCCAATAATAGATCACATTCATAATTGTGATATGTTAGCATTTTTTGCCAAAATGAAAAACAAATATTATTTGTTATAGAAGGTTATATATTAAGGTTTTTTATTATGATAAAAAAACCTCTATTTTTAGCCAATGAAGTTTAAAAATAGAGGGGCAATGAAGAGGTATTATTTGACAAGTAATTGTCCCATCATACCTAGTGTTTCATGCTCGATAATATGACAGTGGTACATACGAAGGCCTGTAAAGTTTTGTTGCATTTTAAGTGTAATCTTTTCATGTGGGCGGAGATTAATTGTATCTTTTAGCGCTACATAGTCAGGTGGTGTTTTTACACCATTTAACTCATGTGATAGCACGATAAATTGGGTGCCATGTATATGAAAATTATGATCCATGTGTGAATTATTAATAATTGTCCACTCTTCTACATCGTGAATTTTACTTTCTAAATCAACTCTTGACATGTCGTGTCGTTTTCCATTAATTAAAAAAATCATATTCCCTCTGGGTTCTTTCATATCCATAGCTTCTGTATATTCAATAGATTTATGAGCTACAGGTTCTCCTAAAATGGGTAACTGGCGTAGTGTAGTTGGTAAATCAAAAGAATCAGCTTTGTTAAGCTCTAATTCAGCAAGTATAAAATCTTGTTCTGGTGGGATATCGCCCATTTTTCCGCGATCATAACTAATAGATTGAAGGTAAAATAGTCCAGAGTGTTTTGGAATAATAACCAATTCAGCCCGCTCTGCTGGTGTTAATAATAATGGTTTATTGAGTAAATAAGGTTGAGCTAATAATCCACCATCACTGCCCACTAGATAGACATCACATCCAGGGATAGAAAGATTAAGGTATCGACCAGAACAAGCGTTCCATATTCTGATACGTGTGGTGCCATTAACTTTTATTTTAGGTTGGTACGAACCGTTGATTAGCACAAATTGTCCCTCACGACCGTTCATCCAATCAGCCATTGAATTATTCGCAATTTGACCTTTATCAGTTAATTTTAAATCAGAAAAAAACCAGTTTTGTTCAGGTATATCACTTAAAGGATCATTTTTACTACGTACGATAAAGGTACCCGCTAAACCATGATAAACTTGTTCAGCGACAGTATTATGCCCGTGAGGGTGATACCAATAGGTTCCAGCAGAACCTTTAGGAATGGTAAACTCATAAATTCGACTGCTTCCGGCAGGGATTTCATCTTGTGGATTACCATCTTGATCAGCAGGAATCAATAAACCATGCCAATGTACGGTTGTAGGTTGTGATAAATCATTTTTAACTGTTATTTTGACTTGATCACCTTCAAATACCTCAATTTTAGGTCCCGGAACCATACCATTATATGTCCAAAATTCAGTTGTTAACTCAGGTATTAGCGAAATTTTAACAGATTTCAAATTTAACGTTGCCTCAAATATACCTTGTTTTGTACTTTCATTTTTTAAATTGGCTAAAAGCGGTAAATTAAGCCCTTTTGGAAATGATGATGTTGGTAAAAGCTTTTGAGACGTTTTTGTATTGGTCATATGCATATGTTCGTGCATGTTATCCCCCATTTTACAATTAGCAGAATTTTGCCCACACATTTGACCCGATATCATTGAATGATCCATTTTCGCAAAAGTTTTAGTTACGGCTAATCCGCTTAGAACTGCGCTAATATTTATCAAAAAATTTCGGCGTTTCATAATATTCCTATTTTAATTTAATTAATGATTTTTTAATGCAATAATTCATAACGGTGGTTTGCTAGTGCTACGGTGATGATTCTCAAAATTTACTTTTTAGTTAAAATTTTTTAGTAATTATTTTAGGTCAATTTAGGAATAAGTATTGCTATTATCTAAACTAGGTTTTGTAGGTAGATATTGTTTTCGATAATTGTGGTTATCCATGTAGCCTACAGCTTTGTAAAGATTAAATCACAAGTAAGACGAAAGCCTTTATTACTTTAGTGAGCAATTTTCAGTTGCTCGCTGGATATAGTCTTAGATATTAACATAATAAAAACAGCAAAATTAGAAGAAATTTTTAGGATAAAACTAGGCTAAATAGCAAATTAATAATCATTGTTATAATGAATATGTTACTGATGGTAAATTATCTATTGATAACACTTTTGTTAACATTCAAAATTATTTATCGTTTAACTCACCGATAGTTGATAACCATTATTTTACAAGAAATAAAACTAAATAGCACGTTTTTTAATCATTATTTTTATGTAAGTTATAGTAATTGGATATTAAAAATATATTAATTCTATAACTTAATGATTAAATGTTTGTTATACGGTAATATATGATTATGTTTCTATTAACTAATTTATTAACTCAGTCACTGTATAATAAACAATGATTGAAGTTTTGCTGCAATTATAAGTAACAACTAAAGCGTTTTATTTTTGTTATTTTCATACATGAAAATATGTTTAACGAGCGTGTAACATTAGCTTTGACTTAAAATAATAAAGATAATTATTTTTTGTTCTGATATCATATTAACCAATATTAATGGGTGAATAATAGCGATATGAAAATTCTTTTTGGTATTCAAGGAACGGGAAATGGTCATATTAGTCGTTGTCGAACGTTAGCCAAAGCATTAAAAAAATTAGGGGTTGATGTTGATTATATTTTGAGTGGCAGAGATCCGAAGGATTATTTCGATATGGATTCTTTTGGAAATTATAGGGCTTTCCGTGGAGTTACTTTTGCAACGCTAAATGGTAAGATTAATTTCCGTAAAACTGTGCAACGTATTAGAGCTTTTCGATTAATCAAAGATGTTCGTGAACTTGACTTATCAAAATATGATTGCATTATTAGTGATTTTGAGCCTGTAAGCGCATGGGCTGCACATTACCAACATCGGGAATGCTTGGGCATCAGCAATCAAGCTGTATGTCAGTATCTTAAGCCGAAAGAATACGGTCTTATTGCTAATGTCATTATGAAGTATTATGCACCTGTAACCTTGCCTATTGGTTTGCATTGGTTTCATTTTGGTCATAAATTACTTCCTCCCATGATTGATTCGTTTCCTATTTCCCCTACAGAAGATGGTAATATTGTTGTATATTTACCATTTGAAGAATTAAATGAAATTATAGGGCTACTAAAATCGTTTCCTAGCCACAATTTTATCTGTTTTCATCCATATGTTAAGCAAATAGAACAAGAAGGTAATATTATTTTGCAACCATTGAGTCGTGATAGCTTTACGCAAGCTTTAATTAGCTGTTCTGGTATTATCTCAAATACAGGTTTTGCTCTAATTTCAGAAGCTTTAGTGCTTGGTAAAAAGATTTTAACCAAGCCCGTTTCTGGTCAGTTTGAACAAATCTATAATGCTCAATGTTTGCAAACTTTAGATATGGCAACAGTAATGGAAAATTTAAATAGCATAAAGCTTAAATACTGGCTGGATTTACCCTTTCCAAAACCAGTCGTTTATCCTGATGTTGCTACAGAGTTAGCTAATTGGATTGTTGCAGGGAAAAAAGAACCCTTGCTATCTTTAAGTAAACGATTGTGGTGCCAAACTATTTTTCCTGAGAATGTGAAACAACGAATTAAATCTTTAGGATATGTATAAATATGATCTTAAGCATTATTGTGGCGATGGCTCATAATCGTGTTATTGGTTTAAATAATCAAATGCCTTGGCATCTACCAGCCGATTTGGCTTGGTTTAAACAAAATACACTCAATAAACCCGTTATAATGGGACGAAAAACATTTGAATCTATTGGTAAACCATTACCTAATCGAAAAAATATAATTGTTACGCGACGCGCTGATATAAAAGTTGAGGTTGATTCCAATGTTAGTTGGGTTCGATCTACTGATGAGGCTATTTTATTAGCTAAAGCTCAATGTGCACAAGAGGCATTTATTATTGGTGGTGGGAATATTTATGATCAGGTATTACCGTTGGTCAATCGCCTTTATTTAACTCATATCGATGCAAAGTTACAAGGCGATACTTATTTTCCAGAGTACTTATCAAAACAATGGCAAACAATTTTTCAGGATTATCATCAAGCAGATAATAAAAACCCATACAACTACAAATTTGAAATTTTAGAACGTATTGCGTAATTGTTCTTTTTCATGATGACATTATTATCGCAAACTTAATGTATTAGTCTTGAAAACGTTTTGCTTCAATAACATCGGGGAGTTGTTTTATTTTATTAAGTACACGATTTAGTGAATTTTGATCGAAAACTTCCATATCGACGTCAATGGTAGCTAACTGTTGCTTCGTGTCAGAACGGCTAATTAAACCAAGCACGCTAACTTTTTCATTAGCTAAAATGGTTGTGATATCTCGTAATAACCCGCTGCGATCGTTTGCAATGATTTTTACTACCATTGTGTAGCTTGAGAGAGTGTTATCACTCCAAATGGCGTTGGTAATGCGTTCTGGAGCATGGTTTTTAAGTTCTTGCAATTGTTCACAATCAGCACGATGAATTGATATACCTCTTCCTTGGGTAACAAACCCTATAATCGGATCGATTGGAATAGGGCGGCAACAGTTAGCAATGGTATACATTAGGTTCTCTACTCCCTCAATGATGATTTCACTACCTTTTTTATTGGTATTTTTTGATTGAGTATTCGATTTTTGGGCAATTTGTTTTAATGCCGCTTCGTCTTCTTCTTCAGCTGTTGGTTTATTAAATTGAGCATTAATAAAATTGACTAATTGGTTGATTCTAACATCACCACTACCAATACCGGCTAATACTTCATTAAATGAATGGGCGTTATATTTCTTAATAAGTATTTTTTCGACACTTTTTAAGCTGATGTTTAAAGGTTCAAGTTCACTTTGTAAAATTTGTTCTCCTGCGGAGATATTTTTATCGCGATCTTGTTTTTTAAACCAAGCTTGAATTTTAGCTCTAGCACGATTACTGTTAACAAATCCAGTATTAGGGTTTAGCCAATCTCGGCTGGGGTTTGGCTGTTTTTGGGTAATGACTTCAACTTGGTCTCCCATTTTTAAATGATAAGTAAATGGTACAATTCTTCCGCTTACTTTGGCACCAATACAGCGATGCCCCACATCGCTGTGTATATGATAAGCAAAATCAAGAGGTGTTGAGCCAGCAGGTAAGTCAACAACATCACCTTTAGGGGTAAACACATATACTCTATCATCAAAAATTTGACTGCGTACTGCCTCCTGAATTTCGCCACTTTCAGACATTTCTTGTTGCCATGTTAATAATTTGCGTAACCAAGAAATTCGCTGATCATAAGCAGTCATTTTATCAGTGCTGCCTTCCTTATATTTCCAATGTGCGGCAATTCCTAGTTCAGCATCATTATGCATTTGTTCAGTACGGATTTGAATTTCAATTGTTTTATTTTGAGGACCATAAACGACAGTATGAATGGACTGATAGCCATTCGGTTTAGGATTTGCAACATAGTCATCAAACTCTTTAGCAATATGCTTGTAATGGCTGTGAACAATGCCCAATGCATTGTAACAATCTTCAATACGGTCACAAATAATCCGTACGGCACGGATATCATAAAGATCTTCAAATTGTAGATGCTTACGCTCCATTTTACGCCATATACTATAAATATGTTTAGGACGCCCATAAACTTCAGCATAAATATGATCTTTATTCATTAAATCTTGTAAGTGTTTTACAAATTGATTGATATAAGATTCTCGATCTAGCCGCTTTTCTTGTAATTTTTTTGCAATAAGGCGATAGTGATCTGGGTATAAATAACGGAAACAAAAATCTTCAAGTTCCCATTTTAGTTGACCAATACCAAGACGATTTGCAAGTGGAGCATAGATATTAAAGCATTCTTTAGCCGCAAGGACTTGTTCTTCTTGAGGCGAGTGCATCAGATTACGTAAGTAAGTAATGCGTTCTGCTAATTTAATCACTACACTACGAAAATCATTAACCATAGCCAGTAACATGCGACGGATACTATCAATTTGTTCTGTTGTCGCGCTGCCATTACGAATGGCACGAAGTTGGCGAATTTCCTTCATTCTAACTATGCTTGAAATTATATGAGAAATTTCGCGATCAAAATCATCGGGAATATCCTCCCGACGAATAATTTTGGTATCAACAAAAGGAAGTAATAATGCAGCACATAGGCTATTGATGTCCATATTAAGTGTTGATAAAATTTCGACCATTTCTATAGCATTTTGAAAACAATGTATTTGTTCAGATGCACCAGCGCTATTTTCAAAACAAAAATCCCAAACATCTTTAAATTTTTGGTAGGCTGTTGGGTTAGTCAACAATAACTCTTGTTTGATCCATTGTTCAACATCAAATTGTGTAAGCGTGTAATGCTCTTCGCTATGTTGGTGTGCTCCTCTAATTGATACCATAATTATGATCCTAATTTCGTTAACAACAACATTGATTCAATGTGCTTAGTTTGCGGAAACATATCTAAAATAGCAACTTGAGTAATTTGGTATCCTGCATCAAGAAATTGCTTACTATCTCTAGCTAACGTTGCTGGATTACAGGATATATAAACAATTTTAGAAGGTTCTATTTTCAGAATTTCGGTGGTTACATTAAATGCTCCAGCCCTAGCAGGATCCAATAAAATTTTATTAAATTTTAATTGATTCCATGTCGAAAATTGTTGGTTATCCTCTAAGTTACTAGTTAAAAAATGGGTTTCAGCACGAATTTCATTGCTATTTAATATAGCGTTAAATTTTGCTTTTTCAACTAGTTCGTTGATGCCTTCAATACCTGTTACCGATTGGCATATTGTTGCCATAGGTAATGAAAAATTACCCATACCACAAAATAGATCTAAAACTTTATCTGTGGATTGTAAGTCAAGCCACTTGAGTGCTTCAACTATCATTTTTTGATTAATTTTGCTGTTGACTTGGATAAAGTCAAGCGGACTAAATGTAAGTTTTAGATTGTTAATTAGGTAATAGTGTTCGGATTTACCATATATATGGATTAATTCTTTGCCATGAAAATAAAGTGAAATTCTATTATCTTCGGCGAATTTCTTTAATAATCTGGTATCAACTTCTGATAATGATGTAGTGTGTCTTAATACAAGAATGATACCGCTATCCACAGAGATTAATTCAATATGGCCAAGCGCTTTTTTTTGTTTTATTTGACGTAATATATTTTGTAGTGGTAAAAGTAGTGAGTTTAATTCATTAACTAATACTGGACATTGTTCAATATTGATTATTTGATTTGATTCTAACTGACGAAAGCCAATCAATAATTCGCCTTTAACAATATTAATCGCTAGTCTTGCTCGTCGACGATAATGATAAGGTTGATCGGTAATAATTTGGAGTGAGCTTTTAACAATATCTGTTAAAGGTTGTCCCGTTTCTTTTTGTAACAGATTTATTAGTGCCTCATATTTTGATTGTTGTTGCAAATGTGGTGCAATATGTTGTAGTTCACAGCCACCACATTTTTGATAGTATTTACATTGTGGTTTTATGCGTGTGGCACTTTGGTTATGATATTTTATTACTTTTGCTTTTGCATAATTCTTTTTATCTTCAGTTAGAACAATATCAACAGTTTCATCAGGTAGTGCTGATTTAATAAAAATTGTTTTACCTTTATGACTAGCTATTCCTTGCCCAAAGGCATCTAAGCTTGAGACTGTCACAGTCAATTTTTTTGGGGAAAGTTTCTTTTTTGCAGGAGTGTAAAAATTAACCATATAAATTTGAATTATGTTAACTGTTCAAGTAATTTTGTTTTAACATGCGGTGGGACTAAGTTGGATATATCTCCACCATGATAAGCAACATCTTTTACAATGGTTGAAGAAATAAACCCCATTGCAATTGAAGGCATTAAAAAGATAGTGTCTAAGTCTGGCTTTAATGCTCGATTCATTTCGGCAAGTTGTCTTTCGTATTCAAAATCATGTGTTGTTCGAACACCACGCACAATGACTGTTGCATTATGAATTTGTGCAAAGTCCGCCATTAAATTATCAAAACCAATGACTTCAACATTAGGTAAATGTTCAACCGCAATTAAAGCTAAGTTAACTCGTTCTTCTAAAGTAAAGAGAGTCCTTTTGCTAGGATTTTCAGCGATAGCAACAATTAGTTTAGGAAATAATAGTGAGGCTCGAGTAATAAGATCAATATGCCCATTAGTTGTGGGATCAAAAGTGCCAGGAAAGATGGCTGTTGAAGTTTTGCTAGTCATTTATCTTATATCCATTAACGACGAGATTTATATCATACATAATTTTGCACAGAATTGTTAGATTAACTATAGCAATTGCCTTTCTTTTTTCAAGAAAGGCAATTGCTGATAGAATAATTTCTCCTTATGGGCAATTATAATGCTAAGTTTTTTGGCGAATGAGACTCAGGCCTATCATTAATCATTTAATAATAAATTTAGAATACAATCGCAATTTTATTACATTTAAAATAATTTTATCTGTTATTGAGTAAATTGTATTGATTTAGATACATGGATTAAACGGTGCAGACGAAGTAAATGTAGTATTTCATTTCGTATAATTATTACTTAATGCTGCTATTTTTTCATAAATTGCAAATCCCAAACGCCATGACCTAAATTTTTTCCTCGTTTTTCAAATTTGGTAATTGGTCTTTCTTCTGGTCTTGGTATGTAGTCATTCGTTATTGATAAATTTTTAAAACCTTTTGCTTGAGTTAAGACTTCAAGCATATGTTCAGCATAATGTTGCCAATCTGTGGCTAAATGTAAAATACCACCTGGTTTTAATTTTTGCCTAATAAGCTCGACAAAATTAGGTTGAATAATTCGGCGTTTGTTGTGTTTTGCTTTATGCCATGGATCTGGGAAAAAGATTTGCACTTTATTTAGTGAATCATTTGTAATCATATTCTGTAATACTTCAACAGCATCATGACACATTACTTTTAAATTGGGTAATTGATTTTCCTCGATAGCCATTAAGCAAGAACCAATACCAGGCTTATGCACTTCTATACCTAAAAATGATGTATTGGGTGCATTTTTGGCCATTTCAATCAATGAGGCGCCCATGCCAAATCCAATTTCTAACACTACATTTTTGTTTGTTTCAAAAGATATAACGCTATTCGGATTATATTCAATGCCAAATGTTGGCCATAAATTTTTTAATGCTTGTTCTTGTCCTTTAGTCAAACGTCCTTGTCTTAATACAAAACTTCGAATAGTTCGTTTAGATTTTAAATCTTTAATATCTGTATTTAAGTGTTCATTCATTACGTTATCTACTTATCGTTGTAAGATTGATTAAAGTTAATGGAAAATTCTAATGTAGTTAGAAAACTTTGGCTAATTAGTTTACTCTATTTTAAGATGACGTCAAAAAACATATTTTATCAAATTTACTAACTTGCAATTTGATTGAGATATCAAATAATTTTTTATAATGTTGTTGAGCATAATCATTAAATGATTATATAATTGTCATTCCAATTTAACCGATTACGTATTAAGTAATCATAAATACATGCTTGAGGATTTCTCGTGCCTGATATGAAGCTTTTTGCTGGTAATGCCACACCAGAACTAGCAAAGCGTATAGCTAATCGTCTTTATACTTCCCTTGGTGACATTGTTGTAAGCCGTTTTAGTGATGGCGAAGTCAATGTCCAAATCAATGAAAATGTCCGTGGTGAAGATGTTTTTATTATTCAATCAACTTGTGCTCCTACCAATGACAATTTAATGGAATTATTAGTTATGATCGATGCAATGCGCCGTGCATCTGCTGGTCGTATTACTGCTGTTATTCCTTATTTTGGTTATGCAAGACAAGATCGCCGTGTTCGTTCGGCTCGTGTACCTATTACTGCTAAAGTTGTTGCTGATTTTCTATCAACAGTTGGTGTCGATAGGGTATTAACCGTTGATCTTCATGCCGAACAAATTCAAGGTTTCTTTGATGTGCCTGTTGATAATGTATTTGGCAGCCCAGTTATTTTAGAAGATATGCTACAACGTGAGTTTGAACGCCCAATTGTTGTTTCGCCTGATATTGGTGGTGTGGTGCGTGCACGTGCCATAGCTAAACTGCTTAATGATACTGATATGGCAATTATTGATAAACGTCGTCAACGTGCAAATGAAGCAGAAGTGATGAATATTATTGGTGATGTTGCTGATAGAGATTGTATCTTAGTTGATGATATGATTGATACTGCTGGAACACTTTGTAAAGCAGCTGATGCTTTAAAAGTACGAGGGGCGAAAAGAGTGTTTGCTTATGCGACACACCCGATATTTTCAGGTAAAGCAGTAAGTAACATTAAAAACTGTGCCATTGATGAAATTGTTGTTTGTGACACAATTCCATTAACGGCTGAAGTAAAAGCATTGAAAAATGTTCGCCAATTAACATTATCAGGTATGCTTGCTGAAGCAATTCGTCGAATTAGTAACGAAGAATCAATTTCAGCAATGTTCCATCAATAATCTATTTTATCATTTAATTTGATGCCCCTTTAGGGGCATTTTTTACGATAAAATCATCGATAATAAATATATTATGACAACGATAAAATTGATAGTAGGGCTTGCTAATCCCGGAAATGAATATGCCGCAACTCGCCATAATGCGGGGGCTTGGTTTATTGAAAAATTGGCTGAGTGCTATAATCAATCATTAAAAAATGAGCCTAAATTTTTTGGTTACACATCACGGATCAACATTTCTGGTTATGATGTGCGTTTATTAGTTCCAACTACTTTCATGAATTTAAGTGGTAAAGCGGTACAGGCTATGGCGACATTTTACCAAATAAAGCCAGAAGAGATCTTAGTTGCACATGATGAACTCGACTTAAATCCCGGAATAGCTAAACTTAAGTTTGGTGGTAGTCATGGTGGGCATAATGGGCTAAAAGATATTGCTAGCAAATTGGGTAATAATTTAAATTTTTATCGATTAAGAATTGGTATCGGACATCCAGGTGATAAAAATAAAGTTGTTAGTTATGTCTTAAACAAACCATGCAAATCTGAACAAGAATTGATTAATAAAGTGATTAATGAGTCGGTTCAATGTGTGGAGGTTTTGTTGTCTAACGGAATAGATGCTGCAATGAATCAATTACATTCGTTTAAAGCTTAGTTTTTGATAATTTATAAAATTAAGAATAGTAAAAGATTTTTTGTATAGAAATCCACCTTATCACAGGTGGATTAATCCCGAGGTACATTTTTTACTTTATTACTTAAGAAAATAGATGAGTTACATTTCCGCCTTTTTCAGCAATTTTTTTCAATACTTCTTTAATAAGCCAAGTATTCATTGATGCCGTATCATCAGTACTGCCTGTATAATTCAGTTCTTGAGCTAATTTTTTCCGAGCTTCTAAACTATTATCTATATTTAATAACTTTAATAAATCTACAATTGAGGTTTTCCAGTTAAGTTTTTCCGGAAATTTTTTGGCAAGGTTTTCGAGAATTGACATAACATCAACTTCAGATATAGGTGCTTTGTTATCTGAATTTTGTTGATTCTGATTTGAATTTTGGTCTTGGCTATTTTGCGTTTCCTCTTTATCGTGACCAGTTATATTATTGACTTGATTTTTAACTGCATCCGCAACATTGCCTACAGCAGCTTGCGCGTTTGGAAAGATTTTAGAAAAAATATTATTTAAGATACCCAAATTACACCCCCTATGTTTAAACTGCTTTTAATAAAAGTCTGCTTAACTATTTAGATGCACAAAATATCATAAGTAGTATAACGCTTAATGAATAATGATGTCAAAGTGGCTATAAATTAATAGCACTTTTTGTTTTTAATTGAATTATTAAGCCTAACTAATATTTTATTCAATAATATTACAATTTTAATATAAATTATTTACATTTTTGAGCTTAAGATTAAAACTGTTATTCTAATTAGCTTTAGCTATTTAGTTTATTAAATGTATATTGATTCGGTTAATAATTAGTTTATTATTCTCGATTAACACGTTAAAATTTATTTATCTAAGCTTGATGAAACAAAGAGGCTAATAATGAAATTAATCGTTAATAATATGAGTTGTCAGCATTGTGTGAAAACCATTACCAAAGCGATTAACGATATTGATCCAAAAGCTAAAGTAACGGTGGATTTGAATAAACATGAAGTTAATATTGAAAAAGGTACTATCTCACAAGAAGCGGCTATTACTGCTGTTAGCGAAGCAGGATTTGAATTCGTTGAGATTTTATATTAATTATACTGTTTTTCGAGCTTTTAATTTATAGATATTTTACGTTTTGGTGGAGCTCTGTTTAGGCTACATCATTTATACATGAAATGGTCAAAATGGTATAGCTCTAAACATAAGATCTGTATCAAAAGGAAATAACTTTCCCATTTTCTCAAAATACCGAAAATAACTGAGTAAAGGCTTCAAAAAAGATAGTGTTTCTAAAGTTTTTTACCACCACTGATAAAAATGATGTGTTGGTCCAATTCCTTGACCAACCGATAAATTATCTGCATGCTTAATCACACCTTGTATATAGTCTTTTGAATATTTTATTGCCTGTTCTAAGGTATTATTGGGGAGCAGTGCAGCAATAGCAGCTGATAAGGTGCATCCTGTTCCATGGGTATTTTTAGTGGCAATTCGAGGTGAAGTCAGCCTTATTATATTATCTTGTGTAATTAAGTAATCAGGACTTTGATTACTTGATAGATGCCCACCTTTTATTAATACTGCTTTGCAACCCAATTTAAGTAGCTCATAACCTTGTATTTGCATTTCTTCTTCTGTTTTAGCTTCATCACAATCTAATAATGTTGCAGCTTCAGGTAGGTTGGGGGTAATGATCGTTGCTAAAGGTAATAAAAGCTCTCGAATGGCAGCAACAGCATCCGATTTTAATAATAAATGTCCTCCTTTGGCTACCATTACTGTATCTATTACAACAGTTTTAATCGGATTATTTTTTAGAAGGTGATGAACGGTTGAGACAATCTCTTTATTCATCAGCATACCTATTTTCACACTATCAATTTTAATATCTTGATATAACGTAGTAAATTGTGCTTCAATAAATTTCGGTTTAATTGCTAATATGGCATCAATCCCTTGAGTGCTTTGTGCTGTAAGGGCGGTTATGACTGAAATACCATAAACGCCGAATGCTGAAAAAGTTTTTAAGTCTGCTTGAATACCCGCTCCACCGCTTGAGTCAGATCCTGCAATTGTTAAGGCAATTGTTGTCATAATATTCTTTCCTATTTAGTTTGTTTTATTTTTTCGATAAGTGCTAAGGTAGCTTGTGAAACATCTGTTTGACCACAAATTGCTGAAACCACAGCAATTCCTTCAATACCGGTCTGCAAAATTTTTGTGGCGTTATTGGTATTGATTCCTCCAATAGCGACGGCAGTGCGCTGTTTTAGCTTTACTAACTCAGTTAGTTGTTGCATGCCTATTGGTGGCGTGACATCTTTTTTAGTGTCTGTTGAAAAAATCGGACCAACACCAATATAATCCACTAATTGCCACGGCGTTGCCTCAAGTTGCTGACGATTAGTCACCGAAAATCCTAACCATTTATCATTGCCAATTAATTTTCTTGCGATATTAATAGGTAGATCTGTTTGCCCAATATGTACACCGTTAGCATCAACGGCTAACGCTATATCAATATGATTGTTAATAAATAATGGTACAGGAGTATCGTTAAGAACCTGTTTTAAAGCTACTGCTGCTTGATACCAATTCTTACATGAAAATTCGTGTTCGGATCTTAATTGTATTGCGGTTACGCCATTGGCAACTGCTATTTTGGTGGTATTTATCATGCCTTTAATGCCGCCGCATAATAATGGATCGAGGACTAAGTAAAGTGTCAAATCTAGTTGCTTTTTCATTATATTTTCCTATTTGTCTGATATGTTAAATAATGAAAGTTTATCTAGTAGTGAGACTGCATAAGTTCCTAATCCTTGCTGTTTATTGGCAAGTTCACCGGCTTTTTTCATCATAAAACAAGCGGAGGCGGTAGCTAATAATGGATCCATTGAATTGGCTATAAATGCGGCAACCATTGCTGACAATGAACATCCAGTACCTGTGATTTTTGTTAATGCAATATCACCGCCTGTAATGCTATAAATATCTTTACCATTAGTAATATAATCAGTTTTACCGGTAATGGTTACGATAGTTTCATATTTTTGTGCAAGTGAGATAGCTGTTGTTAAGGCTGATTCAGTCGAATCTTGACTGTCAGGTCCTTTCGATGATGAATTTTGTTCATCTAATACTAATATTTCAGAAGCATTGCCACGAATTACTGTTGGTTTTAATAATAATAATTGTTTTGCAATATTCGTACGGTAAGGAAGGGCTAATCCAACTGCAGCAGGATCTAATACCCAAGGGGTTTGAGTTTTCTTAGCCTGAGCAGCGGCTAATAGCATACTCTTTGCGGTATTGCCGCATACCGTACCTAGATTAATTAATAAACTGTTAGCAACACGAACGAATGAAGAAACTTCATGTTCAGCGATAACCATGGCTGGCGATGCGCCAATTGCAAGTAATACATTGGCGGTAAAATTTTGCACTACATCATTGGTCATGCAATGAACTAAAGGTTGTTGCTGTTGTACTTGCTTAATGAAAGGTGGGAATTGAACAGCTTGAAATGGTTTTATTGTTAATAACATATTCTTTCCTTTTTATGCTTAGTAATTGGGAAGAATATGCCGCGTTAGGCCGTATATGGCTTAGACTTCCCTACGCTGGTATAACCCAGATCAGGTTCAACGGGTAATATCTCAGTTTTTTGTGTAAAACAAAAAACACCCCGAGTCAAAATCTTTATTTATTATGAACTGGCTATTTATTTTAAACAAGTCATTGTAATAATTTTTCTATATCAGTAATCGCTTTTCTATCTGGTAAAAATATAATGAGATGATCTTTGTCTTCAATGGTTAAATCAGTATTAACAATGATCACATCTTCTCCTCGTACAATAGCCCCGATAGTTGCGCCTGAAGGTAATTTTAATCCATTAATATTTTTACCTACCAATTTTGATTTTTCATTATCACCATGAGCAATGACTTCAATAATTTCAGATTCACCTTGTCTTAATGAGACAACTTTTACCATACCTGTTTGTCTTACATGACTTAATAGCTCTGAAATGGTGGCATGTTGTGGTGAAATCGCTATATCAATTACACTGTCATTGATAAGTTCAAGGTAGGCCTGACGTTGAATTAATACAATGACTTTTTTTGCCCCCATTCTTTTGGCAAGCATTGAAGACATGATGTTTGATTCATCATCACTTGTTACTGCGATAAAAAGATCGGTAAGCTCAATTTGTTCTTGTGATAATAACTCTTGATCAGATGATTCACCATGTAATACAGTTGTGTTAATTAGCTGTTCGGCAATTAATTCAGCACGCACAGAATTACGTTCAATTAGTTTAACTTGGTAGGCATTTTCTAAACGTTTAGCTAGCGCGACTGCGATACTCCCTCCACCACTAATAATTATACGTTTGTATGGTTTTTCTAAACGTTGTAATTCACTGGTCACGGCTTTAATATTAAAAGGTGGGGTTATAAAATAGACCAGATCGCCAGCCTCGATCAATGTTGATCCTAGTGGGCGAATAAATTGATTTTTACGATATATTGCCACGACTCGGGCCTCAACATGAGGAAGGTGTTCTTTGAGCTCCGATAATTCACTTCCAACCAAAGCCCCGCCATAATATGCTTTAGCAGCAACCAAACATACTCTATTATCATAGAAGGAGGCAAACTGTAGCGAACCAGGATACTGGACTAAATGGCTTATATGGTTAGTGATGAGATTTTCAGGAGCGATAATATGATCGATATTGATACAATCTTTATTAAAAAAAGAATATTTTTCCTCGTTATATTCTGGCGCTCTAATTCGTGCAACTTTTTGCGAAATATTAAACATCACATGACTAATTTGACATGCCATCATGTTTACTTCATCAGAGCTAGTTACAGCAACTAGCATATCGGCTGATTCAGCACCTGCACTTTCTAAAACTTGTGGATAAGAGGGTTTTCCACAAATTACTTGTAAATCAAAGCGTTCTTGCAATGATTGCAATTTGTTGTCATCTTCATCTACAACAGTGACGTCGTTTTGTTTTTCTGTAACGAGGTATTCAGCAAGAGCACTGCCTGTTTGTCCCGCTCCAAGAATGATAATCTTCATAACTAACCTGTAATAGCTAAGATTTTTAATATAGTATATTAAAACCAATCAATACTGTTTAATGTTATTATCAATGACCATTTTTTGATTGCTAACTATACAAAGCCTATTGCATCATAGACTTTTTTCAAAGTAGGCTCGGCTTTTGAACGAGCTTTTTGGGCTCCTTCTTGCATAATTGAAAGTAGATAATTTTCATCATCACGATATTGGTGATATTTGGTCTGTAAAGTGGTTAACATATCAATGATTTGGGTTGCTACTTCGGTTTTAAGATGACCATACATTTTACCTTCAAACTCTTTTTCAAGCTCGGTAATTGGTTTACCTGTAATACCTGTTAATATATCGAGCAGGTTTGATACGCCAGCTTTAGTTTTTAAATCGTAGCGCACTGTTGGTGGTTCATCAGAATCGGTCATTGCACGTTTAATTTTTTTCTCAATGTCTTTTGGGTTTTCAAGTAATCCAATTACATTATTACGGTTTTCATCTGATTTGGACATTTTTTTTGTTGGCTCTTGTAATGACATAACTCTTGCACCAACTTTAGCAATAAATGGTTTAGGAATAGTAAAAATATCGCCATAAAGAGCATTAAAACGTATTGCAATATCGCGAGTTAATTCAAGATGCTGCTTTTGATCATCCCCTACTGGCACTAAATCGGCTTGGTATAATAAGATATCAGCCGCCATAAGAACCGGATAATCAAATAGGCCTGCATTAATGTTTTCCGAATGACGTGACGATTTATCTTTAAATTGTGTCATGCGGCTGAGCTCGCCAAAATAGGTGTAACAATTTAAAACCCACCCTAACTCAGTATGCGCAGGGATATGGGATTGTACGAAAATAGTACTCTTTTGTGGATCAATACCACAAGCTAAATAGAGTGCTAACGTATCAAGTGTGGCTTTACGTAATTTTTGTGGATCTTGGCGTACTGTTATCGCATGTTGGTTGACGATACAATAAACGCAATCATATTCATTTTGCAATGCCACCCAATTTTTTAGAGCACCTAAGTAGTTACCAAGTGTTAACTCGCCTGAAGGTTGTGCACCACTAAATACAATTGGTTTACTCATAATTTATTCCTAATATGTGTTAATTATATTTTTCGTCAGCTTTAGGCTGAGGTAATATCGTTAATATATCTTTAAAATCATCAAATAAAAAGTCTGGTTCACTTGTAGCAATCGAAATACCATAATTATATCCATAACTTAATGCCACTGTTGGGCAATTGGCATTTTTAGCTGCTGTGATATCATTTTTAGAGTCACCCACAAAAAGTAGTTGATTGTTAAATAATCCAAATGTTGCCATAACTTGATATAATGGAGCAGGATGTGGTTTTAATTTTATTACATCTCCACCACCAAGCACTAGCGAGAAATACTCTTTAATTCCTAAAGAAGTGAGTAGATCAGGTAGAAATTTTGCTGGTTTATTAGTGACCAATGCCAATGGATATTGGCTAGTATAAAGTGTTTTTAAGGTTTCCTTGACGTTAGGAAATAATTTCGTTCCAACATCGATAACCTGATCATAATGACAGTTAAAAATATCTCTAGCTTGTATAAAGAGGGCTTCTGATGGATCGACTTCGATAGCTTTAAAAACACGTTTTAACATGATATCAATACCGTTACCAACCCAATTTTTAATTTGTTCATTAGTAACTGTTGGTAATTGTAAATCAACTAACATGTTTTGTGTTGCAAGAGCAAGGCCAGGAACACTATCAACAAGTGTACCATCTAAATCAAATGCTATTGCTTGAATATTGTCTAATTTATGCATATTACACTCCTGCTAATTCTTTTCGCATTGCATCGATGACCGTTTTATAATTGGGTTGGTTAAATATAGCTGAACCTACTACAAACATATCAGCACCAGCTTTAGCTATTTGGGCTATATTGTCAACTTTTATTCCACCATCGACTGCTAAACGAATGTTCCTATCTGATTCAAGTATACGTTGTTTTGCTTGTTGTAATTTTTTTAAAGTTGAAGAAATAAATGATTGTCCACCAAAACCAGGATTAACGCTCATTAATAAAATAATATCTACTTTATCAATTGAATAATCTAAATAATCAAGCGGCGTGGTAGGATTAAACACAATACCAGCGTGACAGCCATGATCTTTAATTAATTGCAATGAACGGTCTAGATGAATTGTAGATTCTGGATGGATTGATATATTTGTAGCTCCGGCTTTAGCAAAAGATACGATCAACTCTTCAACAGGAGATGCCATTAAGTGAACATCAATAGGGGCTTTTATGCCATAATCTCGCAATGCTTTACAAAACATTGAGCCCATAGTGAGATTAGGCACAAAATGATTGTCCATGACATCAAAATGTACAACATCTGCACCTGCATCTAATACTTTTTGAGTATCTTCACCAAGACGAGCAAAATCAGCTGATAGAATTGATGGTGCAATAATAAATTCGTTCATAACAATCCCTCTATTGATAAAATCTTCTTATTATTATACTAAAGCTAAGCTAAGATTTTTTGTATAATGCTAAAATTTCATCAATTTTTTTTCTGCCTTCGCCGGCACAACTAATTGAACGTCGCATTTCTGCTCGATAAAGATGACGAGCTTTGCTATATAAAGTTCTTGTATAATTTGTATCATGATTTGATACAAGTACAGGAATATCTTTTTTATAAGCTATCTTTTCGGCTAATTTTGATAATTTTTTATGTTCATCATATCCAAAACTATTTGAATAATATGCTGTAAATCCAACTGATTCGTTTGGTGATAGATAAGGTGGATCACAATATATCACAGAATTCCGTTGCGCTTTTTTCATCACATCTTGATAAGGAGCACAAATGAATATGGCATTTTGCGCTTTTTGCGCGAAAAAATTTAGCTCTTTCTCTGGGAAATAGATTGTTTTGTATCGACCAAATGGTACGTTAAATAAACCACTATTATTATATCGACACAATCCGTTATAGCAGTGACGA
This sequence comes from Gilliamella sp. Choc4-2, assembly GCF_001690355.1. GTDB lineage: Bacteria > Pseudomonadota > Gammaproteobacteria > Enterobacterales > Orbaceae > Gilliamella > Gilliamella apicola_A. Next base: position 189,662 of record NZ_LZHG01000060.1, on the reverse strand, counting down.
TTTAAATATACAAATAGTAGAGAACGTAGATATTGATCTTTGCTATGATTAAAAACATTGCGCAGCTGATAAAATGCCTCAGGTTGATTATTCTGAGGGTCAAATAACGATTTTAGATCGCAGATAAACTGATCTGGTTTAGTTTTTAATAAATTAAATAATTCAATTAAATCATGATTAATATCAGCCAAAATATAGCTTTTGTAGTTTGTGTTTAAGAAGACAGAACCTGCCCCAACAAAAGGTTCAATGAGTTGATCACCGTTTGGTAGATACTGCCTAATAGTGTCTACAAGCTCATATTTTCCTCCAGCCCATTTTAAAAAGGCTCGTTGTTTTTTCAACGGATACTCCTATTTTGATATTGGTAGGATAAATGAACTATATCCTTTACTTTACTGCCTTTTCTTTATTAATCGCTGCACTAGATTTAACCCATGGGTTATTTTTTTGTAGTGCATTCGGCAAAGATTTTATCGCTCTGTTTGCTTCATCATATGATGAATAATTGCCTTCAATTAATACAAACCATGTGCTGTTGTTATGTTTTGTTTTATAAATTTGATAGTTACTTATATTGTTTTGTATGGCAAATTTCTTTAAATTTTCAGCAGATGAAGATGCGCTAAGTTGAATCGCATAATAGTTGTCCTCCAAATTACTATTTTTATCTAATTTAGTATTTTCCCCTTTATGACTAGATTCTTCTGTAAGAGGATAATTATTTGATATTATTTGTGAACTAAATTTATTATTCAAACTACTAACGCCATTATTTTCATCTGCTATTAATGAATCCATATTTGATTTTATGTTTCGATTATCAATATCTTTTCCTTTATTGGTAATGTTTTTTATATTTTTAGGCTGCTCTTGCTTACCTGATGTTTGATTTAATGTTGTTTCAGTTTGAGAGTTAGTCTGACTCTTTGAACTTATAGCTTGGGAATTATTAGTGGCAATAGATTCCCTTTTAGTTAAGGAGGATGACGTATTGTTGTCGCTATCAAAATTTGTTGATGGCAAATCATTGATAACCGATGGTGTTAATTCCGTTCGCTTACTTTGTTTTGAATAGCTATATATCATCAAGATGAGCGATATAAAAATCATTATCACAGCAAAACCAAGAATGATCAGTTTTCTCTTTGGAAAATCTTGAAATAAACTTGGTAATTTAAATGAAGTTGTAGAGTTCTTATTCGCTTTTTCTGATACATAACGATCATTTTTATCTACACGCATATTCACCCCTTAACTTACTAACAACCATATTACTACTTATGAGAGCTGCCCGTTTATCATTATATTATTGTAAACAAATTTTTTAAATTTGTTCTATTTTATCAATAATATAACCTGCAACACCTTTAGCACTTTGCTCATCAGTTTTAATTGTAATGTCTGCAATCTCTTCGTAAAGCGGTTCTCGTTCATCTGCGAGCTCTTCATAAAGCTCACGGGGTGTATTGGCACCCTGTAGTAATGGGCGTCGTTTATCTTTTTGTGTTCTTGCCATTTGTTTTTCAATGGTTGTTTCTAAATAAACTACGATCCCACGAGCTGATAATCGGTTTCTAGTCTCTTTAGATAAGACTGATCCCCCGCCAGTTGCGAGCACTACGCCTTGTTTTTCTGTTAATTCATTAATAATTTTTTCTTCTCTGGCGCGGAATCCATCTTCACCTTCTAAGTCAAAAATCCAGGCAATATCAGCTCCAGTACGTTTTTCGATCTCTTGATCTGAGTCAAAAAATTCCATGCCTAACTGTTGTGCAATTTGTCGGCCTATTGTGCTTTTTCCTGCCCCCATTGGGCCAATTAGAAAGATATTTCGCTTTTCTGCCATTGTAGTTTCATCATCTATTAATTTTGGTTAAATATACAACACAATATTATTTTGTTATGATTCGAAAAATCATGCACAAAATAAATTGTGTAACTTTTTCTTGGATCTCCGTCTTATACGACAAAAATTTAGGTTGGTAATTATCTCAATAGATAGCCCCTTTTTGCAATAGGTATTTATCAATAGTTTTAGCTTATTCCCGCTTGGTGTAAATCATGAATACTTAAAGCACCAACTAATTCATCTTTGGCATTGACAACTGGCGCAGCAGTAATATTGTGATAATTAAATGATTTTAACGCTTCTGTCGCTTTCCAATTTTCTGGAATTCTGTAACCTGGAGTGGTCATTACAGATAAGATGCTATCATGTAATGTACCGTTTTTTAGTAATAATCTACGTAAATCGCCATCAGTAAATACACCAATAATTTTATTATCATCTTGACATATGGTTACTAAACCTACTCCTGTTCGGCTTAATTCTAACATAGCATCAAGAACTGTGGAAGACTTTGAAATTTTGGGGATTAAGTCACCTTTTCGCATAACATCTTTTACTTGATTGAGTAATTTTACTCCTAAATTGCCACCAGGATGCGAACGTGCGAAATCTTCTTCTTTGAAACCTCTAGCTCGCATTACTGTAATAACAAGAGCATCTCCCATTAGTAAAGTGTTAGTTGAACTTGAAGTGGGAGCAAGGCCCATTGGGCAGGCTTCTTTTTCAATTGAAATATCAAGCACTGCTTGTGCTGATTTAGCTAGTGGTGAGTTTAATCCTCCTGTTATGGCAATAACAGGAACATTTATTGAAGCGAGTATTGGTAAAATGAAATTAAATTCTTTGGCACGACCAGAATAAGAAATTAAGATAGCAACATCATTTTCAGAAACCATACCTAAATCACCATGTAGAGCCTCTGTAGGATGCATAAAAAAAGCAGGACTACCTGTACTTGCTAATGAAGCTGCAATTTTTTTACCTATATGTCCAGATTTTCCAATGCCTGATACAACCACTTTTCCTTTAGTTGCCAAAATAATTTGGCAAGCTTTAATAAAATCTTCTCCCAGACGATCGGGTAGTTTTTGAGCTTCGTTTAATTCTAGTTCAAGAAGCTCTCGACCATATCTTAGTAATTCATCCATTTCAATTAACCTATGGAAATTATTTAAACAGTAACTATTTTACTTATGAATAGTAATTAACTTATAAATAGATATTAATATAATGTGTTACAGTTTAGCAATTAACCTTTTAATATTCAAAAATAAAGTATCCTATATTTTTAATATATAAATATTTAAATAACAATGTCTATTTTAAAAACCAATTGGTTAATTTTTGCTATTATAATATATAAATAAAATTTTGGCGGATATCTTATTAAGTCTATATTAATAATTGAAAAAATTACCAAGAATCCAAAGCACTAAAAATAAAAAGTAAAAAAGATACTTGTATATCATCCTAATTTATGAAAATATTCAGTTTCTAGATTAGTTATTTAATGCATTAACTATTAGTTTATTCATATTTTTCAGCAGAATAATTAAGTGTTGCTATATTAGATTTATTTTGTTCAATAAATTTTTTCTTATCGAAATTAGGCTCTGTTAAATAGTCTGTTAGAAATTTGGCATTACTTTCAATTTGTGCACCGTTTAAAATTAAGCGCGGTAAATCTATTTGGTAGATTCTTTGATTGGTTTTTTTTTGTAAATTATTTATTTTAGCATTAGTGAGCAAATATAATTTACGTTCCTTTTCGGACAGATGACTAATTGTTGGAGTGCCTGAGCCCATCATTAAATGATCTGGGAAGATATAAAATACAGTATTATTTAAGATACCTTCATCTTTTAAGTATTGAATAAAAGCTCCTAAATTATGATCTAGTGAGGCAGCAACAAAAGACATATTGTCTTTTTTAGGTGAAATAACTGATTGCATTCGTTCATCATAAAAACCATTTGGGGCATGTGTTGAAACAGTTGACACAAATAATGCAAATGGTTTATCAGTTTGACGCATTTCTGTAATTTGTTTTTTAGCTATGTCAAAGATATCTTTGTCATAAAGACCAAATGGTGCTTTTGGGTATTGATCTATATAATTTTTTTCTGAAACAACTTGTATACCCAAAATTTCTGCAATGTGTCCAATACCAGCAAAATCTGGGTTTGCCATTACATAACGTGTCTGATAACCAGCTTTTTTAAGCACATCACCTAAACTAACTAATCTTGTTTCATTTGCTTTTATTAATGGCGAAGTTGTAAATCCACCAATTAAAAAAGGCATACCTGTCATATAAGTGTACATTGATGCTGTAGTCCATGTACTTCCTCGGCTCATTGGCATGTCAGCAAAAAAGGTATAGTTCTGGCGTAATTTTTGTAAATTAGGAGTTATATCGTGAAAATCAAAGAAACCTTGTTCAAAAGATTCTAATGATAAAATGATAATGTTTTTACCTTTAGTACTAACAATTTGATCTTTATTAGGATAATTAATCATATTAAGTGATTGCAGCGCTTCATTAAATGGCTTACAAGGAGAATTGATTACCTGATAGATTTCATATAAATGGCTTAAAGGTCCATTATGATAACTAATTGAAATAAATGAAATAAATGCTAATAATAAACGAATTAATATTCGACATTTATTGCTAAAAATGTTGACTAATTTTAATAAAAGAAATATCAAGAAAGAGAATACGATAATAACTAAACTAGCTTGTAATTTGAAAATAAATAACCCTTCAATAATATCGTTGACGTTTAAATTGACATAAAATTGATAATCAATAAAACCACCACTGAAATAGATAGAGGTTAGTTCCATTACAATAAATACAGTCATTATCGTTATAATTAGTAATTGTAACTTCTTTTTTTTAAACAATGATGCGAAAACGATAGTAATAATGAAAAGAGGTATAACAACTAAGGTCGATATAGGCATAGATCTTAAGACTCAATAATTAATTTTTGTATAAGTATATCCGTAATACTATAAAAAATAAAAATCGCTAATTATTTTATTTTTACTCTGATAAAAGTTAAATTATTTTTATCCAACTCTTGGTTGTAATATTCTAAAACAATTTTTTGAAAACATTGGACTGTTTTAAGCGTTAAATTGCACAAATGCAATAGGCTACTTAGTATAATCAAGTTATTTTTTGATAATCTATTTTAGATGAAAATTATTTATATAGAATAAAAAATATTGAAATAACGTGATGAATAAGTAAGGATAACAAAGGTAATTTTTGTGCAAATAAATTTATCAATGAAATTAAAGGCTAATGTGATTAATAAGAAGGAGTCAACATGTTTAGTAAAAAAATGACCATTACTGATTATGATAAGGAATTATGGGATGCAATTAAAGGCGAAGAGCAGCGTCAGGAAGATCATCTTGAACTGATCGCATCAGAAAACTATACCAGTCCACGAGTAATGCAAGCTCAAGGCTCGCAACTCACCAATAAATATGCTGAAGGTTATCCTGGAAAACGTTATTACGGTGGCTGTGAATATGTTGATATTGTTGAAAAATTGGCAATTGAGCGCGCTAAGACTTTATTTGGTGCTGATTATGCTAATGTGCAACCTCATTCAGGTTCACAAGCTAATTTTGCAGTTTATATGGCACTTTTAAAAACGGGCGATACTGTATTGGGTATGAATTTATCTGAAGGCGGTCATTTGACTCATGGTTCCCCAGTTAGTTTTTCCGGAAAGCTTTATAACGTTGTTTCTTATGGCGTTGATGATACTGGACATATTGATTATCAGCAGTTAGCTAAAATTGCTAAAGAATCAAAACCAAAAATGATCATAGGTGGGTTTTCAGCCTATTCTGGAGTAATTGATTGGAAACGTATGCGCGAAATTGCTGATAATGTCGGGGCTTATTTATTTGTGGATATGGCGCATGTGGCGGGGTTAGTTGCAGCAGGTGTTTATCCAAATCCAGTTCCTTATGCTCACGTTGTTACTACTACAACTCATAAAACCTTAGGTGGTCCAAGAGGGGGCTTGATTTTAGCAAAAAATGGTAGTGAAGAGTTATACAAAAAGTTGAATTCGGCTGTTTTCCCAGGGACGCAAGGTGGTCCTTTAATGCATGTAATTGCCGCTAAAGCAGTTGCTTTAAAAGAAGCAATGGAGCCCGCTTATAAAGAATATCAACAGCAAGTAGTGAAAAATGCTAAGGTCATGGTTGAAGTGATTTTAAAACGTGGTTTTAAAGTAGTATCGGGTGAAACACACAATCATTTATTTTTAATTGATCTAGTTGATAAAAATATCACCGGCAAAGAAGCTGATGCCGCTTTGGGCTGTGCCAATATTACCGTCAATAAAAATAGTGTACCTAAAGATCCGCAAAGTCCATTTGTAACATCAGGTGTGCGTATTGGTACACCAGCTATTACTCGTCGAGGTTTTAAAGAAGCCGAATCATGCGATTTGGCCAATTGGATTTGTGATGTTTTAGATAATATTGATGATGAGCAAAACATACAAGAAGTAAAAGAGAAAGTTTTAGCTATTTGTCGACGCTTTCCTGTTTATCAGCCTTAATGGCTAGCAATTCCACCGAAGGTTGTCGGTGGAATTATTTATTGGTAGTTTGTTATGTCTAGCCATTTTTATTTGTCGGCATTTGTATCGATGTTATTTTGAGTTTGTTGTTTTAGTGGTTCGATGTAACGGTCAATATAACCTTCATGCCATAGCCAGCCTGCAGTTGTGCCAATTCCTAATAACATTGCTAATACAAAAATGATATTTAATTTTTTATGGCGTTGCTTCATTGGGTCACGCAAATTACGTTTTGCATTTGTAGGTAGTTCGGCTTTACTAGTGAGTAATCTACCTAACATTAGATTAATTTTTACTTGTCCATTAATAGCCCAACCAGATGCTTCAAGCAGTGGTCCTAACGTTCTTCGTCGTAATTTTAGCCATGCCAAAATAACAGATGGACCAGAAATAATCAGGAATAACCCAATAAACGACAAAGGGAGCTGCCACCAAGTGAGTGAAAATATTGCTTGAAAAATCGAGGCTAATGCCGTGCCAATTGCACCAACTGCTAAACCAATTGCAGCAAAAATTCCAACGCTTTTGCCAATATCAAATTTATTTACTGGGTTTTGGAGTGCTTGTTCACTTGATTTTTCAACATCGGCATCTTTACTGCTTGCCCATTTATTAATTTGTTCAGTAATACAACGTCCAATACGTTGGTAAGGTGCCAAAATTGCTTGCTGAATGCTAATTGGTTTAGTGATTATTTTAACTACATTGGCATCCCAATCATTCCCTTCATTGTCGATAAATACGCCATTTCTACCTTCTATTAACAAATCTCCTTGTCCGGCAGTCATCGCTGCGGCAATCAGTTGTTTTTGACCATGTCGTGTACATTCACAATAAAGTAAACAAAGCTCAGAATAATTTGCCATGGTTGAGTGTTTGGCTATATTGTCGACCGCAACACAAAGGTTTGCACAGCGGCCATCTATGTAAAGTTTACCAAGTTGAAATGCGGCTCGAGTTGTTGGGATGAAAAAGTCTGCAAAGGAAACAAAATTAATCAGCAAGCGATAAAGATGCTTATGAAATAGGACTAACTTTTCTAAAATCAGTACATCTGATGCTGAAATAGAGGTTTTATTATCTTGTTCAACCATTTTTTCGAATTTAGTAAGTAATTCATCATTAGCCATGCTAGTAATCAATTTGGTTGGTATATCTTCAATACTTTCTGTTGGTTGAGTTGTGACATCTAATTTTGACAATTCAGGTTTAGAACTTATTAGCGTAGTATAATTTTCAAGACTATTTTTTATATTTTGCCATTCTTGTTGTGTGAGTTTGTCTGGGGTTGATAATGTTGAAGCAACTAAGGTTTTAAATCGCCCAATTTTAGTTTTCCAAAGCGGATTAAGCCCATTAACCAGATCGAGAGCATCAGTTGTATCAATTTTAGATAGAGGTAGCTCAGCTAATGCTTCATCAGACAATAAACCATTTTCGGTTGGTACAATATATTTTTCGTCAACGTTAAGTGCTGTTTGTGCTTGTGGGGCGTATTGTGCTAATTCGACACGCAAAAAGTAGTCGTCAATTTTAGGTGTTAACATTTGCACTAATTTCCAAGTTTCTGCAGTGTTTTCCCCAAAAGGTGTTTGGAAATTGCTTATATCCTTTTGCCATTGTTGCCATATTTTTAGATTTGCAACAAAAGTTTTAGCAATATCTAAATTAATACCATCTTGTCCACTCATGTCTTTTTGTGCGCCGATAGTTTTGATCGCCGTTTTAATAAACATTTGCATGTCTGGTGATAATTCGCTTGATGCAGGAAAGATTAAATCACCATTGTAAAGTTTATTCTCATTGATTTTAATAGATTTCTGTATATCATCTTGCGTTAAATAATCCACGTTATTTTTATTCAAGCTAGCTAAAATACTTTGAGCGGTGACCGATAGTTTTTTTCCTTGCGGAGTTGATGTATTAATTTGTGATAATGGTAGTGTTTCACTTGTGTTTAAAATACTATCAAATGAAATTATTTTATCTCTAGTCCAACTAATTGCATCTAAAATATCGGGAATTCGGATGCGCCCATCTTTATCTGAATCAAGTAATGCTAGCGTTTTTTTATCAAAATCTAATCCAGTTGTTGGGCAACTGAGAGCAACCCACAATTTAGGATCTAATTCTGGCAAATTGATTATATCTTTGGCATTTTTAAATACAACTTGATCTAATCCGCCTACACGCTGAAATGTCCACATATGACTCATAGAAATCTCCTTATCTAAATATTATTAATATTTTTAAATGATCAATAAATACAGCATTCTTATCCTTCTTAAGAAAAAATAAAGAATCTTACATTAGTAAAGAATTTTATTATATCTTTGATAATTGATTTTAATTGGCTGATACAACTTTATGATAGAATAACGCTTTATTACTTTTTATCCAAATAAAAACATAAATATGTCATTAATTAACCTTACAAATGCTTACCTATCATTTAGTGATGCGCCGTTGCTTGATCATATCAATATGTCTATTGAACCAAACGAGCGTGTTTGCCTTGTCGGCCGTAATGGTGCTGGTAAATCGACTTTACTTAAAGTGTTAAATAAAGAAATGCCATTAGACGAAGGGCAAATCATTTATGAAAATAATGTAATTGTTTCACGATTACAACAAGATCCTCCTCGTGATGTGCAAGGCAGCGTGTTTGATTTTGTGGCAGAAGGGTTACACGAACAAACACAATTATTACGAGATTACTACGATTTAGCACATCGTGTAGAGTCCGATCCTTGCGAAAGTAACTTAGATAAATTAGCGAAAATGCAAGAACAGTTAGATCATCAAAATGGTTGGCAATTAGATAGCCGTATTCGTAATGTTATTTCTTCATTATCGCTTGATGGTGATGCATTGTTGTCTTCGTTATCGGGTGGCTGGTTGCGTAAAGCCGCATTAGCCAAAGCGTTGGTTTGTCAGCCAACAGTTTTATTGCTTGATGAACCAACCAATCATTTAGACATTCAAACCATTGAATGGTTGGAATATTTTTTGAAAAGCTTTAATGGTAGTATTGTGTTTATTTCCCATGATCGTTCGTTTATTCGTCAAATGGCAACGCGTATTATTGATTTGGATCGAGGTAAAATTGCGTCTTGGAGTGGGAGTTATGATAATTATTTGCTTGGTAAAGAAGAAGCATTGCGTGTTGAAGAGTTACAAAATGCTGAATTTGATAAAAAATTAGCTCAAGAAGAAGTCTGGATCCGACAAGGTATTAAAGCTCGTCGTACTCGTAATGAAGGGCGAGTGCGAGCATTAAAAGCAATGCGTCAAGAATACAGCAAGCGACGCCAAGTTATGGGTAGTGCTAAAATGCAAATCGAGGAAGCATTACGTTCAGGAAAAATTGTTTTTGAGCTTGAAAATGTGACATATCAGATTGAGGATAAGTTACTAGTTAATGATTTTTCTGTACAAGTATTACGTGGTGATAAGATCGCTCTGATTGGTCCTAATGGTATTGGTAAAACAACTTTATTAAAACTGATGTTGGGTAATTTGACACCAACATTAGGTAGTGTGCATTGTGGCACAAAGCTTGAAGTTGCTTATTTTGACCAATATCGTCTCGAACTCGATCCTGAAAAAACGGTGATGGATAATTTAGCCGAAGGTAAGCAAGAGGTTATGGTTAATGGCCGATCACGCCATGTACTTGGTTATTTACAGGACTTTTTATTTCCGCCTAAACGTGCCAGAACACCTGTACGAGCACTGTCTGGAGGGGAGCGTAATCGTTTATTGCTGGCTAAACTATTTTTAAAACCTAGCAATTTATTAATACTTGATGAACCGACCAATGATCTTGATATTGAAACATTAGAATTGCTAGAAGAGTTAGTGAATGATTATCAAGGAACTGTCTTGTTGGTTAGTCATGATCGGCAATTTGTTGATAATGTGGTCACTCAATGTTGGTTTTTTGAAGAAAAAGGCCATATTGGTGTTTATGCTGGTGGTTATGCCGATGCTCTGCAACAACAGCAGCAAGCACAACCAGTTAAAGTAACGACAGTTAATAAACTTGAGCAACCTAAAAAAGAATTATCTGCTACTAATAATCAAAGTAGTGAGCGAACCGCTAAAAAGAAAGTTAAACTGAGTTATAATGAACAACGAGAATTGGCACAATTACCAAGCAAAATAGAACAATTAGAATTAGAGATTACTGATTTACAAGCACAAATTGGTCAAAGTGACTTTTTTAATCAAACTCATGAAATTACTAGCCCAATTTTACAATCTTTGGCAGATAAAGAGGCTGAATTAGAAGCTGTTTTTGAAAGATGGGAGCAGTTAGAGTCTTTAAGCAAATCATAAGGTAAGTGTTAGTATTTTCAGCATTATTTATTTGTGTTATAAAATAAATAATGCTGTTTCCTTACCCTAAGGTTTTTATATAATATTTTTTACATAACAGTTTTTAAATAACCGTTTTATTATTCCATAATTTTCTAGATAAAAAGTAGAATAATAATAGTGCGATGATGACAAAACACGCACCAACATAACCAATGTAATCAATTGAAAGTAAAATTAATACCTTACTGCCTATAAAAGCACCGCCTCCTATTCCAATATTGAAAATACCAGAATAGACTGAAGTGGCTATATCTGTGGCATCGGGTGCGGCATCAATTACTTTACTTTGCATAACCATTCCAATAATTGTAATGGAAAGTCCCCAAATCAAACATTGAATAATTGCAGTATAAAGCGTTAATGAACAGACATAAAGCGATAATAAGCAAGTAATCAGTAATAGCATAGGGATGATGAAAATTGCGGTTGGATTCTTTTCAGCATATTTTGCAAAAATAACGCTACCAATCATTCCAGAAAAACCTACAACTAATAATAAAAGGACGATAACATTTTGGTTAAATCCACCAATATTTTTCATGAATGGCGTAATATAGGTATAGGCAGTAAAGTGACCCGCAATAATAATGGCAATTAATAAATAAATGTTTAGCAGTATTGGGCGTTTTAATACCATTGGAATATCTTTGATAGAGATAATATCCATGCTTGGTACAGTAGGCAATAAGCGGAGTAGTAATATCATCACGCAAAAAGCGATACCAGCAATACATAAAAAAGTCACGCGCCAGCCAACGAGTTGTCCTATGATGGTGCCAATTGGAATACCTAGAATGGTTGCCATCGATACGCCAATAACAATAAAGCCCATTGCTTTAGCTTTTTTACCATTGGGCGCTAACCGAACTGCAAGTGGTGTTGTAATTGCCCAAAATACCGCATGTGCACAAGCAATACCAATTCTTGCTATCATTAAACTGTAAAAATTCCATGCGACTCCAGCTAAAATATGACTACCTATAAATAGACAAAATAAAAGGATAAGTAGCTTCCTTCGTTCCATTTTTGATGTTAATACTGTGAGTGGCAATGATAATAACGAAACAGCCCACGCATAAATAGTGAGTAATAATCCAGCATGGGCTACGTCCATTGAAAAGCTTTCAGCAATATTGGGTAATAGCCCGACAGGTACAAATTCCGTTGTATTAAAAATAAATGCCGCAAATGCAAGACAAAGAATTGATGACCAAACCCGAGATCGGTTAATACTATTATTCATGATTAAGATTTTGGAGGGAATATTAGATTACTTTTGATTATAACTGAATATGTTTGTCTATTAAATAGTTGCTAAGAATAAATCTTAAACTTAATCGCCACCAATATTAGTATTTGAGGGCGATGTTTCATTATAGCGATTTATTCTAGTGCTTTAACTGCAGCTAGGACTTTGTCATAATCAGGTTCAGAAGAGGTTTCTTTGACATATTCCACATAAACAATTTTGTCGTTTTTATCAATGACAAATACAGATCGAGAAAGTAATCGCAACTCTTCAATAACAACTCCATATTTTAAACCAAAGTTGAGTTCTTTATGATCTGAGGTGACTTTAACGGCATCAATACCTTCAGCAGCACAGTAGCGATTTAAGGCAAAAGGTAAATCGACGCTAATTGAAAATATCACTGTGTCTTTTAATTTTGCCGCTTCGACGTTAAAGCGATGCACTTGAGCACTACATACTGAGGTATCAATGGATGGAACCGAATTAATAATTCTGATTTTACCTTTAAAATCGGACAATTTAATGGGCTCCATTTTTAAATCTTGCACGATAAAATTGGGCGCTGTGTCGCCAACTTTAATTTGTGTGCCTAACAAAGTAATAGGTGCTCCGCGCATGGTGATTTCATTAACTCTTTTTTGCATAACAGTTTCCTTAGTGTTGTAACTAATAACGTTGTTTCGATAGAGTGAACTTATTAAAGTTTTACAGCTTTATTTACTATAAATTTAGCATTATTCAGCTGTCATATTCATATTATGCTAGATTTGATAATTTATCCAATGAATAACATTTTTGCTTACTCAATTTAGTGAGCAATAATAAGTCAAAAAATTTCAATAAAAATAAATGTGATAGTTGTCACATATAAAAAATTTGTTTGTTTATTAATAAAGAAATTATTTTTATGATTAACTAAGCTATTAATTGGTGAATGTTGTTAAATAACCACATTGATATGCTTAAAATAAGAAATATTTATTACTTATTTATCTTATAGGGCAATTAATCTATTTAAATAAGCAGGTTAGTTATCATAAGTTGTTGGTGTTGGTTACCGAGAATTATAGTGCTTTTTAATAAGGAAACTTATATGCAAAAAATCTTTGTAAACAGTATTATTATGTGTGTCTTAATATCTACAAATGTTTATGCCAATAATATTAAAGATGTGACGACTAATCCACAAGATTTTTACCTTACAGAAAATCAATCGCCTAATAGTTTATTTTTATTACCTCCTCCTCCTTCTTTTAATAGTGTTGATTTTCTTAGGGATAAAGCGATGTATGATTGGGGTAAGTCACTTCGTAATTCTGAACGAGGACATCAAGCTTATTTAGATGCTGATTCTAGTAAGGATAATATAGCCAAACAGTTTTCCTCCTCTTTTGGATCTGAAATTTCTATAACTACAACTCCCGAGATTTATAAACTCATTACTACGATGAAAGAAGATGCCGGTGATCTGGCGACTCGTTCTGCTAAAAATTTTTATAATCGAGTTAGACCATTTTCTTTTTTTAATGAGCCAACTTGTCGTCCAGAAGATGAAAAAACATTATCAACTAATGGTTCTTATCCATCAGGTCATACTACAATGGGATTTGCTATTTCGCTAGTACTTGCTGAAATCAATCCAGAGAGACAAAATGAAATTTTTAAGCGTGGTTATGAAATAGGCGAAAGTCGGGTAATTTGTGGTTATCATTGGCAAAGTGATGTCGATGCTGCAAAGATTATGGCAGCGGCTGTTGTGGCTCAGCTACATACAAACTCGGAATTTACTCAACAACTAATTAAGGCGAAGGAGGAGTTTAGTCATTTAAAATAGTAGATACTGATTGGTGTCATATTGATTATTATTTGAATTATTTATTGAAAAATGCTGGATTATTTACACATTATTATTTAAATTTCATCTTGATATATTGGCTATTATATTTAGTAGCCAATATATCGATTTTAAATTTATATAGTTTTAAAAGGGATATCAGGCAAAATCGCTTCACCTTGCCAATATAACTCACTAGCAATACTTCCTGCTATTTGATAATAAAGTTGGCTAAATTCGCTATCAGGGTGGTTAATAACAGTGGGCTTTCCTGTATCAAGATCTTGGCGTAACATTTTTTGAAGTGGAATTTGCCCTAGCAATTTTGTTTGATATTGTTCAGTTAAACGTTTTGCACCACCTTCACCAAAGATGGCCTCATGATGTCCACAATGTTCACAAATGTGGTAACTCATGTTTTCAATAATTCCTAGTGTTGGGATGTTTACTTTATTAAACATGGTAATACCTTTTTTTGCATCGATTAAGGCAATATCTTGAGGCGTTGTGATAATTACAGCAGCAGTAACTGGAATGTTTTGCGCTAGGGTTAATTGGATGTCCCCTGTGCCTGGAGGCATATCAATGACAAGATAGTCGAGTTCTGGCCAAAGCGTGTCTTGTAAAATCTGTAATAGAGCTTTACTTGCCATAGGTCCACGCCATACCATGGCACTATCGGAATCAACTAAATAACCAATGGAATTGCTTGCAAGCCCATATGCCATTATTGGTGTCATATGTTTATTATCGGGTGTTAAGGGTTGCTGGTTTTCTGTACCTAACATGGTTGGGATCGAGGGGCCATAAATATCTGCATCTAAAATCCCTACTTTAGCCCCTTGTTTTTGTAAAGCTAGCGCAAGATTGACCGCTGTTGATGATTTTCCAACGCCGCCTTTTCCTGAGCTTATCGCGATAATGTTTTTTATATTATTAATGGCATTTTTGTTATTAGCACGTTTTAAAGTAGCAATTTTATATTCAATATGCCAGTCAATATCATTAACGCTGTTAAGCTTAAGCAATTCTGGAGAGGTTATTTTTTTCAATTCTTCAAAAGTAGATTGCCAAGCGAAAGGCATTGTTAAATTTATAGTTAAGCAGTGATTAACTATTTCACATTCTTTTATTGCGCCAAGTTCAAGTAAATTTTTTTTTAGCGTTGAATGAGTAAAATTTTCAAGAATTTTTTTTACTTCAGTATTCATTGTGGTTATCTCTTTGTGCCTCAGTATTTATACTCGTTTTATTTCCAATTACCTTGTATCAAAAGCTAAAAAACATTAAATAATAATAGGGCGGTACATTTTATTGGTTTACCTCACTAAAAAATGATTATTTGCTGTTTGAAAAGTAAATTGAGCATATAAATTTTATGAAATTATGGCATAAATCTAGCGATAATCCCACGATTGATGTACTATTTCTGCCATTATGTAAAAAAGGGTAATAAATCAACATGAAAACTCAACGCAAAATATTAGTGACTTGTGCACTTCCTTATGCCAATGGTGCAATTCACTTAGGTCATATGCTAGAACACATTCAAGCTGATGTATGGGTACGCTATCAACGTATGCGGGGAAATGAGATCTATTTTATTTGTGCTGACGATGCCCATGGCACGCCGATTATGCTCAAAGCTCAGCAATTGGGGATTACTCCAGAGCAGATGATTAGTGATGTCAAAACCGAACATCAACGTGATTTTTCTGGCTTTAATATTAGTTATGATAATTACCATTCAACACATAGCCCAGAAAATCGTCAGATATCAGAGCAAATTTATAAACGTTTAAAAGCGAATGGCTATATTAAAACTAAAGTTATTTCACAGCTATTCGATCCTGAAAAACAGATGTTTTTACCTGACCGTTTTGTAAAAGGTACTTGCCCACGCTGTAAAGCACCAGATCAGTATGGTGATAACTGTGAAGTTTGCGGAGCAACTTATAATCCAATTGATTTAATTAATCCCCAATCAGTAGTATCTGGTGCTACACCTGTTATGAAAGATTCTGAGCACTTCTTTTTTGATCTACCTGCTTTTTCAAATATGTTACAAGAGTGGATTCGTTCAGGAACATTACAAGATCAAGTTGCTAATAAAATGCAAGAGTGGTTTGAATCTGGTTTACAACCGTGGGATATTAGTCGTGATGCACCTTATTTTGGATTTGAGATCCCCGATGCTCCTGGTAAGTATTTTTACGTTTGGTTAGATGCGCCAATTGGTTATATGGGATCTTTCTTAAATTACTGTAATAAAAAAAATAAACCAATTTTTGATGAGTTTTGGGACAAAAATTCAAGTACAGAACTGTATCACTTTATTGGTAAAGATATTGTTTATTTTCACAGCTTATTTTGGCCTGCTATGCTTGAAGGTAGCGAATATCGTAAGCCTTCCAATATTTTTGTACATGGTTATGTGACTGTTGATGGTGCGAAAATGTCTAAATCACGCGGCACTTTTATTCAAGCAAGTACCTATCTAAAACATTTAGATCCTGATTGCTTACGTTATTATTATGCAGCTAAATTATCCTCACATATTGATGATATTGACTTAAATCTTGAAGATTTTGTGCAACGAGTAAATAGCGATTTAGTCAATAAAGTTGTCAATATAGCTTCGCGTTCTGCAGGATTTATTTATAAACGCTTTGACGGCAAATTATCAAATAAAGTGGCAGAGCCTGAACTGTATTCCTTGTTTGTTAAAAAAGCAAAAGTGATTGCTGACTATTTTGAACAACGCGAATCAGGCAAGGCAATTCGTGAAATTATGGCACTTGCTGACGAAGCTAACCGATATATTGACGAAAAGGCACCTTGGGTGGTTGCTAAACAAGAAGGGCAAGATCAAGTATTGCAAGATATTTGTTCAATGGGAATTCACTTATTCCGCATCTTAATGACTTATTTAAAACCAATTGTGCCTTCATTGGCTGAACGTACAGAGGCATTTTTAAATAGCAAATTAGAATGGAGCGAAATTGATAATGCTTTAACAAGTCATAAAATTAATCAGTTTAAAGCTTTATTTAATCGTATTGATATGGATAAAATTACAACCATGATTGAAGAAACAAAACAACAAACTGCATTAGCACAACCTGTAAACCCTAAAGTTGCTGAACCTATCGCTGAGACGATTAATTTTGATGATTTTGCTAAAGTCGATATGCGCGTTGCTTTAATTAAACATGCTTGTTTTGTTGAAGGATCCGATAAATTACTTCAATTAACGCTTGATATTGGTGACGAAACCCGTAACGTGCTTTCAGGTATCAAGCAGTTTTATCCTGACCCAGAGGTGTTAATTGGGCGTTTAACTATTATGATTGCTAACTTAGCACCTCGTAAAATGCGCTTTGGTGTTTCAGAAGGAATGGTGCTTTGTGCAAGTGGTAAAGATGATGGCGAAGGTGTGTACCTACTATCACCAGATAGTGGCGCTAAACCAGGAATGCGAATTTCGTAATTGATATCTTTATTATAGAAACTGCATCTTAACAAATTAATATGTTTGTTAAGATGTATGGAATCTATATTATATATTTTAATTTATTAGGGTGTTAAGTTTCATTATTCGTTTATTAAAAACATTTAATTGGTTTAGCCAAAATTCTTTTTTTAAAGGGTAACATTTCATAATTATATTTTGCCCTAAACTTTCTTTAATATATTCGCTCCAGTTTAAGATAATCAACATAAAAGATATAGTATTTATTATCTATTTAATCTTTTCCAACTCAAGTTTATGTTGTAGATGGACTTTGCTTTTAATAACGTTTTAGTTTGTATCAATTCTTGTACAAGCTTTTCAATAGACGCTTGGCGTAAAATTTAGTCACTAATACCCTCACAATAATCAGATAATAGTTTGATGTATTAAGTATGATTTTTATTGCGCAGAACTGTTAGCAATTGAGTGTAGCGATTAAATGAAATAGCAATAAAAGTAATATTGCTAAGTTCAATCATTTCTTGTTGGTCGCCAATTTAGCAGCATAAATTAACAATACAAATGGCCGCTAAATATATTACCTTTTAGAAAGGTATATACTTTATATACGGACAGGCATTGCCTATCAAAAATTGCAATGATTATTATAGTTATTGTGGATTTTAAATATTAGATTAGGAAAATTTTATGTAACTTTATAAGGTTGAAGAGTACTAAATTTAGTAAGTGCAAGTCGTAAAAAATGGATAATAACCAGATTTTAAGTTAAAAATAAAGGCGATTTAATCGCCCTTTATTTCTAAATAATTATTTAATTGTTACCAAGGTACCAACTTCATTACCAAGCATGTTATTTAGTGTGACAAGATCATCAGCTGTTAATGTACCAACAGCATATTTCAGTTGTAACAAACTAGTTAAATAGTTATATTTTGCATCTGATAAATTTCTTTTAGAACTATAAAGTTGTGTAGTTGCATTTAATACATCAACGATAGTTCGTGTTCCTACTTGGTATCCTGATGTTGTTGCTTCTAATGAACTTTCAGCTGAAATAACAGCTTGTTGGTAAGCTTTAATAGCACTGATTGATGAAGAAATATTATTGTATGAAGAACGTACTTGGTTGATTACATTTCGATTAGTACTTTCCAGTTTTTCGCTAAAACTAACAAAATTATGTTGTGCTTGATCAACTTTTGACATAGTAGCACCACCAGAAAAAATAGGCATATTTAAGTTAATCCCTACATAATTATTTCCTGAATATGACTTAGTATGCGTGCTATTGCTACCATATCGATCATTTTTGTTTAAATTGGTTGAAGCATTTAAATTAGCAGTAGGTAGATGCCCCGCTTGAGCAAGCTTAATTTGCTCACGCGCAATATCTTGATTTAATTTCATTGTTAATAGATTGAGATTAGATATTTCAGATTGTTTTAACAAAGTGCTAATTTGAGTTGGTGCAACCGCTTGGAACGTTTTAGGATCAACGGTAGCCAATTTAGAATAAAAGCGACCACTTACTTGACGTAAATATTCGAGAGCATTGTTTAAATCATTTAAAGCATTAACTTGTTGCGCAACAGTAAGATCGTAATTTGCTTGGGCATTTTGTACATCAGTAATTGCAACTAAACCAACTTGATGCTGTTGGCGAGTTTGCTCTAATTGGCGCCCAATGGCTTTTTTTTGTGCATCAATAAAACTTAATGCATCAAGTGCTTTTAATACATTAAAGTAAGCGACAGATGTATTTAATATCAATGTTTGACCTTGATATTGGTAAGCGATGTCAGCGATGGAAGCTTGCTTTTTGGTTATGTCTAGAACTTTCCAATTCGAATAATCGAAAATACTTTGTGTTAAGGTCAATTGGTATAAATTGCCGCTTTTAGTTTTAACGCCACTGCTATCTCGACGACCATGCGTAACACCATAAGAAGCATTTAGACCAATTTGTGGAAGTAAACTTGCACGCGATCCTGAAATTGCTGAATATGCCTTATCTTTTTCAGCTAATGAACTGCGCAAATCAGGATTGGTTTCCTTAGCTTGTTCATAAACCTGTACCAAATTTTCGGCAAATACAGATTGGCTTAAGGCTAAGCCGATTAGAAAGGTTAAAGTTTTTTTCATTAATTTTCTCTTTAAAAAACATTAAAATATAGTAGCATTCTCATTTATATAATTTTAACAGATAATTAAGATATAGTAAGCATAGTTTATTCGCTATTCGCACTTTTTATTAAAATTCAACCTAAAATTGAGGGGGCATATGAAAATTAAGAATAATCCAATCCTTTTTGACAACAAAGACGTATTTAATTTAACTAAACGTCTTTTATATAAAGGCTTTTTTTCGTTATTTGAATATCGTTTTAAATACCGTCAATTTGATGGTTCAATTAGTGAAGAAGTCTCAAGAGAAATTTTAGAGCGTGGGCATGCTGTAGTATTGTTAGCGTACGATGCTAAGCGCGATAAAGTAGTAATGATTGAGCAAATTCGTATTGCGGCTATAGAAACGCAACAGAGCCCATGGCTGCTAGAGTTAATTGCAGGAATGATGGATCATAAAAATGAATCCTATGAAGATGTTGCAAGGCGTGAAGCGATGGAAGAAGCTGGTATTTCAATTGGTCGTTGTAAGCCTATAATTAGTTATTTAGCTTCTCCAGGCGGTTTAACAGAAAAATTACATATTATAGTTGGCGAAGTGGATTCATCAACAGCAAGTGGTATTCATGGACTTGCTGAAGAAAATGAAGATATTAAAGTGCATGTTATTAGTAGAGAAAAGGCTTACCAATGGGTTGAAAATGGAATTATCAATAATGCAGCATCAATTATTGCACTTCAATGGTTGCAACTTAACCATATTTTATTAAAAAATGAATGGAAATAGTTTATTATTAATGGTCGCATTTACACTTAATAAATATACTTGGTTTTATAATAAAATATTATAATCGATTATAATGTTACAATTTATCGTGAATATCATTAAGCATTAATATAATTTAACAGAAGGTTGAGGTAAATTTTGGCGTCTTTTTTACAGCTTTCTAACCGAAATAAGAATTACAGTAATATATTACATATTACTGATACTCATCTTTTTTCCAAGGATAATAATGTATTATTAGGAGTTAATTCAAACGCAAGTTTTTCATCGGTTATCACTGAAATTAAGCGTCGAAATAAAATATTTGATTTAATTGTGGCAACAGGTGACTTTGTGCAAGATGGCTCAAAAGAAGCTTATATTCGTTTTGCAACAAATATAAGGAAATTTAATACACCTTGTGTATGGTTGGCTGGAAATCATGATAATTATATTTTTATGCAAGATGTTTTTTCTAATTATCAACTTGCTAGCAATAAAATAGTACTATTGGGTGATAAATGGTTAATTGTTTTATTAAACAGCCAAGTCATGGGGTGTGCTTATGGTTTTTTGTCTAAATCGGAACTTAATTTTTTTAAAAACGCATTACAAAGTTATCCAGATAGAGAAGTACTTGTTTTTTTGCATCATCATCCTATCAAATCTGGCTGCAATTGGTTGGATCAGCATATTTTAAAAAATAGCGATAAATTAGAACAAATTATTCAAAACAATCCTAAAATAAAAGGGCTAGGTTGGGGACATATACATCAAAATAAAAAGTATATATGGCATAACTGTTTAGCATTTTCTACTCCTTCAACATGTGTGCAATTCAAACCAGGAAGTTATGACTTTCAGCTATCAAGCGATGATGCACCTGGATGGCGTGAAATTGTACTTAATATTGATGGTTCGATTCAGACAAATGTTTATCGTATTCATAACAATCATTTTAAACCTGATCTGTCACAAAATGGTTACTAAAAAACTAAAAAACTAAAAAACTAAAAAACTAAAAAACTAAAAAACTAAAAAACTAAAAAACAATGCATATTTGTTTTTAATTTATAAATATCAAAGAAGTGGTGCAAAAAAATAAAAAAGGCGTTCTACTATATGTTGCCAAATGGGGCGTTTTTTCCAGTCATCAAAAGTTATTTCATCCGATTGTGATAAGTATTTTTGTAAGAGTTGAGAGAGTGATTTGGCGAATTCGGCATCATCTATAACTGCAGTAATTTCAAAATTAAGCCATAAACTCCGCATATCTAAATTAACGGTGCCTACAAGGCTTAACTGATTATCAATTAGTACACTTTTGGTATGCAATAAATTATCATTGAATTGGTAAAGTTTTACTCCGCCCTCTAATAATTCAGAAAAAAATGCGCGACTAGCCCATTTCACCATAAGAGAGTCATTCTTTTTAGGAATGATGATAATAACCTCAACACCTCTCTGGGCAGCTGTGCATACAGCATGTAAAATATCGTCACTTGGCACTAAATAAGGTGTGGTAAAAATGATTTGTTCTTGTGCTGAATAGATCGCAGTTAATAATGCTTGGTGGATCATGTTTTCCATGTATCCTGGACCTGAAGCTATCAATTGCATAATGTGTTTTTTATCTTCTGGTGGTTCGGCAAAATCAGTTATTTGAGGTAATGCTAAATAGTTTCCTGTTTCTAACACCCAATCACTTGCGTAGATAGCCCCCATTAAAGTAGTAACCGGTCCACTCATTCTGACCATAATATCAACCCATTCACCTACATGTTTATTTTGTTTAAAGAAACGAGGATCGACAATATTCATACTACCCGTATAAGATATATAGTTATCAATAATCGCAACTTTACGATGTTGACGCAGATCTAAGCGCCTAAACATAAATCGAAGTAAGTTGACTTGCAAGGCTTCGATAATGATAATTCCGGCTTCACGCATTCTTTTACTTGCACTGGTTCTAATAAAATGCCTACTTCCCGCTGAATCAATCATTAAGCGGCAAATTACTCCGCGTTTAGTTGCTTGAATCAGTGCTTGTTCAACATCATTAGCTCGTCCACCTTCATTCCATATATAAAATACCATCTCAATATTCGAAGTCGCTTTATTTATATCTTCAATTAAACGATCAAAAATGCTATCTGTGTCACTGAGTAATTCGATATGATTACCATTAATTCCATCAAGACCAGTTTGATGTTTACAAAGCTGAAAAATTGGTTTACTGACAGCACTAACATTATTAGTAAAAATATTAGGAAAGTCACTTAATCTATTGATAAATTTTACGATAGTTGGACGCATTTTTTGTGAGCGTTTAACTCTTTGTTGTCCTAAATGGGTTTCGCCAAGTGCAAAATAAAGAATCACTCCAACGATAGGTAAAATATAAATTACCAACATCCATGCAATAACATAAGTTGTTGGTCTGCGCTTAAAAACTACACGTAATGTTGTCGCAACAATAATCAACCAATAAACAAGAAATATAAGAGTACTTATTAATGCATGAAATGAGGAAAATTGCATATTTATTAACTATCACTAAGATTTAATTTATTAATTGAATCTTTCGTACAATCATAATTTTGAAAGATCTCTGGTAATGGTTTAGATTTATTATGTTTATCAACTGAAACATAAGTAAATTCAGCATCAGTAATACAAAAGCGTTGTGTCATATTACCAGTATCAACTAATTTTTTTACCCATACTTCTATACCAATTGTTATCGATGTTTTCCCCGTCTTGATGCAACGCGCATAACAACAGACAACATCGCCAACCATAGCTGGTTTATAAAATGTGATGCTGCTAGCATTAATGGTCACAACGCGATTTTTGGCTATTTCTTTTGATAATATCCCACCAGCAAGATCCATTTGTGACATTATCCAACCACCAAAGATATGACCATGAGGATTGGTATCTGCGGGCATAGCAAGTGTTCTTAGTACTAATTGCCCTTTTGGAATGTCTGTGTTTTGTTTCATTTTTTGAAAGCTCCAAATTATGTTATTTTATTTGTTATCTATATCTTTTTTCATATTTTTATAGATATAAATACCTGAAATTAATGATAATAACAATGATATAATTGGTAATATAAATACTTTAAATATCCAAAAAAAATCATCTGTTGTATAGTAGGTTGCAAATAAGCTAACTATGCCGCATAATATAAAAAATGCTATCCATAATGTATTTAACCTGTTCCAAATAAGCATATCAAGCTGTATTTCTTTGCCTAACATTTGTTGAAGTAGATTTTTCTTGAAAATAAACTTGCCAATTAGTAATGCTGAGGCGAATAAAAAGTTAATAATTGTTACTTTCCATTTAATTATATTTGGTTCTCGTGTATAGAGTGTAAATCCGCCAAAAATAATAATCATCAAATAAGATATCAATTCTATTTTATCTAGCTTTCTGTAAATAATAAGTATGATAAGAAAAGAGACAGTTGCTGATATCATCAATGCTTGTACACCAACAAAAACATCATACATTGTCAAAAACACAAAAAAGAAAACAAGAGGAATAAAATTCAAAAGTTGTTTCATGTAATTACTAACCTAAAAGATAAACTAAAGATTTATATTTTAAAGAAGGAAAAAGCCTATTGGAATAGGCTTATTTTTTTGTATGAAGTTCAGGGTGTTCTTTACAGTTGCCTGATTGGCAATGACCATAAAGGTAAAGACTATGGAAAGTTAATTTAACACCATATTGTTCAGCAATTTCTTTTTGTCTCATATTGATAATTTCGTCTCGAAATTCGAATACTTCACCACAATCTAAACAAATTAAATGATCATGATGCTGTTGTGTCGCAAGTTCAAAAACAGCTTTACCACCTTCAAAATTATGGCGAGTAACAATCCCTGCATCATCAAATTGATTTAAAACACGATAAACAGTGGCAAGTCCGATTTCTTCTCCCATATCAAGTAGCTTTTTATAAATATCTTCTACTGTAATATGCTGACATGAAGGATCACGTAATAACTCTAAAATTTTCAATCGTGGTAACGTAACTTTTAAACCCGCACTTTTAAGCGCGGCATTATTATCTTTATCATGATTTGTCATATTACATCCCAATATATATTAATATGCGTTATTATAAAAATAATTAACGGAAAATAAAAGAAATCATTTGGTAGGCTAAATTCCCATTTCGGCTTGAACTTGTTTGATCCAAGTATTTATGCGTTCGTCTGTCAACTCGGGTTGGCGATCTTCATCAATAGCTAAACCAACGAAATGTGTATTATCCACTAAGCTTTTAGAGGCTTCAAAGCTATAACCTTCAGTGGACCAATTTCCGACAATTTTGGCCCCTTTTAGGGTAATAATGTCACGTAAGGTTCCCATTGCATCACAAAAATATTCGGCATAATCTTCTTGATCACCACAGCCAAAAATAGCAACGGTTTTACCGTTAAAATTAATTTGCTCTAGATTAGGGAAAAAGTCATCCCAGTCGGCCTGAGATTCACCATAATACCAAGTTGGAATACCAAAGAAAAGATAATCAAACTGAGCTATGCTTTCTTTTGTTGATTTAGCAATATCAAAAAGTTGGGCTCTATCTTCGCCTAAAATGAGTTGGATTTGTTTAGCTACATTTTCCGTATTGCCAGTGTCACTACCAAAAAAAATACCAACTTGCTTCATATTTATACCTTTACAATAATTACGATCAAAACAATTTTTTGAGTATATCATTGTCGCATGTCATCAGCAATAATTCTCAATTACATTAAACCATATTAAACATAAAACATTCTTTACTACACAATTTATTCATATTGAATTAAAATTATAAAAAGTTTAATGTTCACTTAAATCGCGGAAATTCTTTATGAACCTTCATGAGTATCAATCAAAATATCTTTTTAAGCAATATAATTTACCTGTACCTGAAGGGTATGTTTGCAACTCCATAGATGAAATACAAGATACTTTAGCTGAACTGTCTTCTCAGACTTCTGCAAGTAGCTCTTGGGCTGTAAAATGTCAGGTGCATGCAGGAGGAAGAGCTAAGGCTGGTGGCGTTATTTGTACAAAAAATTTCAGTGAAATAAAACAATTTGCTGAAAAATGGCTAGGACAATATCTTGTTACTTACCAAACAACTGCTAAAGGTCAACCGGTTAATAAAATTTTAATTGAAAAAGCATTTCATATCCAGAAAGAACTCTATTTGGGGGCGGTAATTGACCGTAGTTTGAAACGTGTTGTTATTATGGCATCAACTGAAGGGGGAATAGATATTGAAAGTGTTGCTGATAAATCTCCGCATTTAATTCATAAAATCTCACTAGATCCTTTAACCGGTCCTTGCACTTACCAAGGTTATGAGCTGGCTTTTAAATTAGGTTTAACTGGAAGGTTAATTAACCAATTTGCAAAATTATTTGTCAATTTCGCTAAACTTTTTTTAGAAAATGATGTTGCATTAGCAGAAGTAAATCCTCTAGTTATTACTGATTCGGATGAGCTAATTTGTTTAGATGCTAAAATTGTTCTAGATGATAATGCACTATTTAGGCATCCGAATTTAAATGTTTTAAGAGATACAACACAAGAGGATGAACGCGAATCTATTGCTGCAAAGCAAGGGATTAGCTATGTTTCATTAGAGGGTAATATTGGTTGCATGGTTAATGGTGCTGGTCTTGCAATGGCGACTATGGATATTATTAAACTGCATGGAGGGGAGCCAGCAAATTTTTTAGATGTTGGTGGTGGAACGACAAAAGAACGGGTTACCGAAGCCTTTAAACTAATTCTATCCGATAAAAATGTAAAAGCTATTTTAGTTAATATTTTTGGGGGTATCGTTCGTTGTGATTTAATTGCTGATGGCATTATTAGTGCCATTAAAGAAAATGGCCTTACTGTCCCAGTAGTTGTTCGGCTTGAAGGAAATAATGCTGAACTTGCCAGAAAAATTCTTGCTAAAAGTAAATTGAATGTTATTTCAGCACAAAGCTTAACGGATGCGGCTCAAAAAATAGTTGCAGTAGCATAACAATAGGGTGGAGGAAATAGTTAATATGTCAATTTTAGTTAATGAAGAGACCAGAGTTATTTGCCAAGGATTTACTGGTAGTCAGGGCACCTTTCATTCACAGCAAGCTTTAGCTTATGGTACGAAGTTAGTTGGAGGAGTAACTCCTGGTAAAGGCGGAACTACACATTTAGGATTACCTGTTTTTAATACGGTTAAAGATGCAGTTAAAGCAACGAATGCAACCGCAAGTGTTATTTATGTCCCGGCAGCATTTGGTAAAGATTCAATACTTGAAGCAATTGATGCTGGTATCAAATTGATTGTATGTATTACTGAAGGTATTCCAACTTTAGATATGCTTATTGTTAAAGAAAAGTTAAAACAAAATAATGATGTGATCATGATTGGTCCAAATTGCCCTGGGATTATTATTCCAGATAAATGTAAAATTGGTATTATGCCTGCACATATTCATTTAGCTGGCCGTATAGGTATTGTGTCTCGTTCGGGAACATTAACTTATGAAGCGGTTAAACAAACAACTGATATTGGATTAGGTCAGTCAATTTGTATTGGTATTGGTGGTGATTCCATTCTCGGGAGTAATTTTACTACTATTTTAGCATTGTTAGAAAAAGATGTTGAAACTGAAGCTATCATAATGATAGGTGAAATTGGGGGCAATGCTGAAGAAGAAGCAGCCGAATATATCAAAAAACATGTTACAAAACCAGTAATTGCTTATATCGCAGGGTTATCTGCACCAGTGGGTAAACGGATGGGGCACGCCGGTGCTATTATTTCGGGAAATAGAGGTACTGCAGAAGAAAAAACTAAAGTACTACAGGATGCAGGTGTTTTTGTCGTCAGGAATTTATCTGACATAGGTAAAACAGCAAAAGAAAGATTTAAGTAGCGTTTTTTGATTTACATCAATTTTCTTCTTTAAATATTGGTGTACAATATATTACAATGATGTTAGAAATTTTTGTAGCAATTAAAGGTTAGGGAGCGTTTATGTTAGATATAGTAGAACTATCACGCCTCCAGTTTGCACTTACCGCAATGTATCATTTTATATTTGTTCCATTAACGCTAGGCTTGGCATTTATGCTAGCAATTATGGAAACAGTATACGTTGTTAGTGGAAAGCAAGTCTGGAAAGATATGACAAAATTCTGGGGCAAACTGTTTGGTATTAATTTTGCAGTAGGTGTTGCAACAGGTTTAACCATGGAATTCCAATTTGGTACTAACTGGTCTTATTATTCACATTATGTGGGTGATATTTTTGGTGCGCCGTTAGCAATTGAGGGATTGATGGCTTTTTTCCTAGAATCAACAATGGTTGGTTTGTTCTTTTTTGGTTGGGATAGATTAAGCCGTGGTAAACATTTGATGGTTACTTGGTGTGTTGCTTTTGGTTCTAACCTTTCGGCTCTTTGGATTTTAGTGGCTAATGGTTGGATGCAATTTCCTGTTGGTTCCGATTTCAACCCAATTAACTCTCGTATGGAAATGACTAACTTTTATGAGTTAATTACCAATTCAGTTGCTCAATATAAGTTCGTTCATACTGTTACTGCAGGATATTTAACTGGTGCTATTTTTGTCTTAAGCATAAGCTCTTATTATCTCTTGAAAAAGCGTGATGTTGCATTTGCAAAACGTTCTTTTGCGATTGCCGCAGTCTTTGGTTTTATTATGTCAATTGCTGTTGCTATAATGGGAGATGAAGCTGGTCATGAATTAGCAACTGTTCAACCTACGAAACTTGCTGCGATTGAAGGTGAATGGGAAACTCAACCAGCTCCAGCTTCATTCAATGTTATTGCGTTTCCATCCCAAAAAAATAGAGAAAATTTATTCGCAATTGAGATTCCTTATGTAATGGGTATAATGACAACACGTTCATTTGATACTCAAGTAACAGGACTTAAGGATATTTTAGCGGATAATGAAAAGAGAATTCGTAATGGAATTTTAGCTTTTTCAAACCTACAGAAGATTCAACAAGGTGATCAGGAACCGGCTGTTTTTAAAGCGTTTGAAGATAATAAAGCAGATTTAGGCTATGGTTATCTTGTTAAACGTTTTACAGATCGTGATAACCTCACAATTTCTCAAGCTACAGAAAAACATATTAAAGCAGCTGTTGACGACTCAATTCCTACTGTTTGGCCACTATTTTGGGCATTTAGAGGAATGGTTGGTTTAGGTTTATTAATGATTCTTGGTACTGCGATAGGGGTATGGGCAACTTATAAAAATAGAGTTGGTGAAATAAGTTGGCTACACCGTTTATTAGTTTTATTTTTACCATTCCCATGGCTTGCCTGTGAGTGTGGTTGGTTTGTTGCTGAATATGGTCGTCAACCTTGGGCAATTCAAGATATTTTACCAACAGGTGTTGCAAATTCGTCATTAACTTCAGGTGAAGTATTATTTACTATGATTCTTATTTGTGGTCTTTATACATTGTTCTTAGTTGCTGAAATGTTTTTGATGTTTAAGTTTGCTAGATTAGGACCAAGTTCTTTAGGTACCGGCAGCTATCATTATGAAAAAACACAACCGGTACAGAATAAGGCATAGGGAGTATACACAATGATTGATTACGAAATTGTACGTGTTATCTGGTGGCTACTGATTAGTGTTGTTTTAATCGGTTTTGTTGTCACTGATGGTTTTGATATGGGGGTAGGTATTTTATTACCATTCATTGGTAAGACAGATACAGAGCGTCGTATTATGATAAATACGATTGCGCCTCACTGGGATGGTAACCAAGTTTGGCTAATTACAGCTGGAGCAGGAATATTTGCCGCTTGGCCTATGGTTTATGCTGCTGCATTCTCAGGTTTTTATATTGCAATGATTCTCGTGCTGTGTGCGCTTTTTTTTAGACCAATTGGTTTTGATTATCGAAGTAAACTTGAAAATTCTAAGTGGCGTAATTTATGGGATAGTGGTATTTTTGCAGGAAGCTTTGTACCAGCATTGGTTTTTGGTGTTGCTTTTGGCAATTTATTAGAAGGCGTTCCATTTAGATTTGATAATTCTTACCGCGTTTTTTATGATGGCAATTTCTTCGGTTTACTTAATCCTTTTGCACTATTAACAGGAATTGTGAGTCTAATGTTATTTGTTGCTCATGGTGGCGCATGGCTACAAATGAAAACGTCAGGTGAGCTTTATTTAAGAGCCAGAAAGGCTACACAAATTGCTAGTTTAATAATGCTAATTGCATTTATTTTAGCTGGGATTTGGGTAGCATTTGGCATGCACGGCTATGAGATTACAAGTGCAATTGATCACAATGGGGTGTCTCACCCATTAAGCAAGACTGTATCAACAGATGCTTCATGGTTATCTAACTATATGAATTATCCTATTTTATGGGTTATCCCTACATTGGGTGTTGTACTACCTTTACTAACTATTTTGTGTTCTGGCTTAAATAAAAATGCTTTGGTATTTGTTTTATCAGCGTTAACTATTGCTTGTGTACTATTCACATATGGCATTGCAACTTTTCCATTTATTATGCCTTCTAACATTATGCCTAATGCTAGTTTAACAATATGGGACGCTTCATCAAGCCAATTAACACTTAATATAATGTTTATTGTTGTATTGATATTTTTACCAATTGTTCTTTTGTATACAATTTGGACTTATATAAAAATGTTTGGACGAATTGATAAAAATCATATAGAAAATAATAAGCATTCACTTTATTAAGGAATTATTATGTATTACATTTTATGGTTTATTGGACTTATAGCTGCATGTATGATTTCAGTAGTTTCTGGACTTTGGATTGAACGTATAAGTAGTGAAAAAGAAACTAACAATAAGTAGCGATTTAAGAATCTTATAAGTTGAAAAAGGTGGCTTATAGCCGCCTTTTTCATTTTAAGTAGCTATAATTTAATTCAAATAAGCAGGTTAATTAAAAATAATAATTTTTTATTTAGGTGATTTTATATCATAGTGCAGCTGAATCTATATTCAGATATAATATCTCTTAATTTTATTTGATATGAAATGTAAAGATGAAACAATTTAATTGGAATGCTAGAGTTTATTATGAAGACACAGATGCTGGTGGTGTTGTTTACCATGCTCGGTATCTTGCTTTTTTTGAACGTGCTAGAACAGAAATGCTTAGACACTTAGGTATTAGCCAGTACAAGTTGTTACAAGATAGTATTGCTTTTGTTGTGAAAAAGATGGATATTAATTACAATTTCCCAGCTCGTTTAGATGATATGTTAACTATCAACAGTAAAGTTGAAAAAATTGGTAAAGCATCTATTATTTTTAAGCAAACTATTACCAACCAAAATCAGCAATATATTAGCGAAGCTAATGTTATTATTGCTTGTGTTGATACTATTAAAATGAAGCCATGTGCGCTTCCAAAGTCATTAGTTTTGGAGTTTATATAAATGGAAAACCTGAATATTGTTGATCTGTTTTTGCAAGCAGGTCTATTAGTACAATGTGTCATACTATTACTACTCATGTTCTCAGTGATATCTTGGGCTATCATCTTTCAACGAACTAAAGTTTTAGGGCAAGCTAAAAAGCAAATAAAGCAATTTGATAATAATTTCTGGGCTGCTGATGAATTAAATGTTTTGTTTGATAAAGCAAAATTTAATAAAGAAGAACTTAGTGGTACAGAACATATTTTTTATTCAGGTTTCAAAGAGTTTACTCGGTTGTATCAAATTAACCCTAATATGTCCGAAGCCGCTTTAGATGGCGCATCGCGTTCTATGCGTTTAGCAATGAACCGCGAACTTGATAAGTTAGAATTGAATATTGCTTTTTTAGGTACAGTTGGATCTATTAGTCCATATATAGGTTTATTTGGGACGGTTTGGGGAATTATGCATGCATTTATTTCTCTTGGTGCTGTTAAACAAGCCACCTTGCAAATGGTTGCTCCGGGAATCGCCGAAGCATTGATTGCTACGGCTATTGGATTATTTGCTGCTATTCCCGCTGTTATGGCTTTTAATCGATTATCATTAAAAGTAGGAAGAATTGAGCAAAATTATCTTAACTTTATTGATGAATTTTCAGCTATATTACAACGTCAAGCTGTGGCTATTAGGAAATAATTATGAGCAGGCGTTCTCGTTATTTAACTAAATCTGAAATTAATATAGTACCACTGCTTGATGTGTTATTAGTGTTGGTACTAATTTTTATGGCGACTGCTCCTATTATTAGCCAAAGTGTTGAAGTTGATCTGCCTCAAACTTCTGAATCTAAAACGGTTTCACCATCCGATAATAAAATAATTATTATAGAGGTATCAGACATTGGTGTTTACACATTAGTCATTAATCAAGAGCGCCAAATAAATTTATCTCAAGAGCAAATTATTGCTGAAGTTAAACAGCAATTAGCTTTAAATGAAAAGGCAATTTTTTTAGTTGGTGGTGCTAAAAATGTTCCTTATGAAGAAATAATAAATGCGTTGAATTTATTGCAATCTGCAGGTGTTAAGTCTGTAGGGTTAATGACTCAACCAATTTAAATTTAAGCGATGATAACAATATATTAGAAATGTCAGCAATGTCGAATAATTCAAAATCAAAGTTAAGCCTTGCAATCATCATATCGATTATACTGCATGTAGCGTTAATTATTATTTTAAGCTATAGGCTAACACAAGATGATAGTAATAATTATGGCAGCAATAATGGGCAAACAATTGATGCTATCATGGTTGATCCAACTATAATGTCTGAACAGTACCAAAGGCAAATGCAAAGCCCAATATCTCAACAAAAAGCAGAACAACAAAGGAAGGAGCAAATTGATAGGCAGTTTCAAAATTTTCAAGAAAAACAGCTTGTTCAACAGCAGCAGTTACAAGAATTAGAAAAAGAACGTTTAAAACTTGAAGAAAAACTCAAACAAGAGCAAAAAGCTGCTATAGGAAAGTTAGAAGCAGAAAAGAGATCAGCTGAGCAAAAGGCAGCAGAGGAAAAAGCTATTGCAGAAAAACTAGAAGCAAAAAAGAAAGCTGAAGAGAAAAAAGTTGAGGAAGAGAAAATAGCAAAAGAAAGGCTAGCTATTAAGCAGAAGGCGGCAGCTGCTCAAAATGATAAAAAAGTTAATGATCTTCTTGGTGGAATTATTTCTACATCTAGTTCCTCATTGACTCGTAAAGGTACATCTAATGGTGAATTAGATAAGTATATATTTTTAGTTAAAAGTGCTATAAGTAATAAATTTATTAATCCAAATAAGCTTTATGTTGGTCAAAGCTGTATGTTAGAAATTCGTATCGCACCCGATGGTTTGTTATTGGATGTTAAAGTATTAGGTGGTGATGAAGCTTTATGTCGGGAAGCATTAGCAGCTACAAAATTAGCCGTCATACCAAAACCATCGAATATACTTTATAATGAAGTTAAAAGAATGAAAATTAATTTTGAACCAAAGTGATAATTGTTTGTAGAAGTGCTAACCTAAAATATCTTTCCCGTGAATAAACCTTCAATATCTTTAAATAAAGATATTGAAAATCGACTTATCACCCCAATATATAATCTATTCATTCCAATTTAAGTTATTTATGTAAAAGAAGGAGCAGAATATGACAACAATTGTCAGTGTCCGACGAGAAGGCCAAGTCGTTATTGGTGGGGATGGCCAAGTCACGCTAGGCGAACGAATAATTATGAAGGGAAACGCTCGCAAGGTTCGCCGTTTATATAATAATAAAGTGATTGCAGGTTTTGCTGGTGGTACTGCTGATGCTTTTACGCTTTTTGAATTATTTGAGCGAAAATTAGAAATGCATCAAGGGCATTTAACCAAATCAGCTGTTGAACTAGCGAAAGATTGGCGTACAGATAGAATGCTACGTAAGCTTGAAGCATTACTTGCTGTTGCTGATGAAAGCGCATCACTTATTATTACTGGTACTGGAGATGTTATCCAACCAGAAGATGATTTAATTGCAATTGGTTCTGGTGGGCCTTATGCACAAGCAGCTGCACGTGCTTTACTTGATAATACATCGCTATCAGCGCATGATATTGTGCAAAAATCATTATCAATTGCAGGTGATATTTGTGTGTATACTAATGATTTTCAAACAATCGAAGAACTCAATTATTAATTAAACTGATCTAAGAGAATTTTATTATGTCTGAAATGACTCCTCGCGAAATTGTAAGCGAATTAAACCAATATATAATTGGACAAGATAAGGCAAAACGATCTGTTGCTATAGCTTTACGTAATCGTTGGCGTCGTATGCAATTAGATGAAGCTTTACGCCATGAAGTAACACCCAAAAATATTTTAATGATTGGACCAACAGGTGTTGGTAAAACTGAGATTGCAAGACGTTTAGCTAAATTAGCTAAAGCGCCTTTTATTAAAGTTGAAGCAACAAAATTTACCGAAGTAGGTTATGTTGGTAAAGAAGTTGATTCAATCATTCGAGATTTAACCGATTCTGCAGTTAAAATGATTCGTCAAGAAGCGATTGAACGAAATCGCACTCGAGCAGAGGAATTAGCTGAAGACCGTATTTTAGATGTGCTAGTGCCACGAGCAAAAGATGGTTGGGGACAAGTAGAAAATAATAATGATTCAACCGCAAGGCAAGCATTTAGAAAAAAATTACGTGAAGGTTCACTTGATGATAAAGAGATCGAAATAGAAATAGCAGGTGTCAATATAGGAGTTGAGATTATGGCTCCTCCAGGTATGGAAGAGATGACAAATCAACTACAATCAATGTTTCAAAATTTAGGTGGACAGAAAACTAAACCACGTAAAATGAAAATTAAAGATGCATTTAAACAATTGATTGAAGAAGAAGCCGCTAAGCTTGTAAATCCTGATGATCTTAAACAGGAAGCAATAGAAGCAGTTGAACAAAATGGAATTGTTTTTATTGATGAGATCGATAAAGTTTGTAAACGTGGTAACTCATCTGGTCCAGATGTTTCTCGCGAAGGTGTACAGCGTGATTTATTACCTCTTGTTGAAGGATGTACGGTTTCAACAAAACATGGTTCTGTTAAGACTGACCATATTTTGTTTATTGCATCAGGCGCATTCCAAACAGCAAATCCGTCGGATTTAATACCGGAATTGCAAGGTCGATTACCTATTCGAGTTGAATTGCAAGCATTAACTAGTGAAGATTTTGAGCGTATATTAACTGAGCCTAATGCTTCACTTACGGCTCAATATAAAGCACTAATGGCAACTGAAGGTGTAAATATTGATTTTACAGCTGATGGGATTCGTAAGATTGCTGAATCTGCTTGGCAAGTAAATGAACAAAATGAAAATATTGGTGCTCGTAGATTGCATACTGTATTAGAACGTTTAATGGAAGAGATTTCATTTGAAGCGAGTGAACTCGATGGTCATACGATTACAATTGATGCCAAATATGTAGGTGATCATCTAGATAAACTTGTTGCTAATGAAGATTTAAGTAAATTTATCTTATAGGCAATTTAAATTGTTGACACTAAAAAGGTGAGCTAAGCTCACCTTTTTATTAACTAGTTTAATTTTTACAGGTTATTTTTTAATAGCCCTTCTAATATTTCTGCTGCTTTTTGCTTAGAATTTGATTTCTTGTCATCTTTTAAATTTCGATTTTCTAACTTATTACGAAGTTTATCTAAACCTTGTTGTATTTTATCATTCAATAAATCTTTTAAAACTTGGCTGATATCAATTTGATAATTAAGTTTAGTGAATTGCCCATAAATACGGAACGGAATAGTCAGTTGCTGTAATTTCGCAATTGTCTCACTTTTGCCATTCCAGCCTCCTAGCATTTTTATATTTAAATTAACGTCTAAATCTTTTTGTTCC
This sequence comes from Gilliamella sp. Choc4-2, assembly GCF_001690355.1. Lineage (GTDB taxonomy): Bacteria > Pseudomonadota > Gammaproteobacteria > Enterobacterales > Orbaceae > Gilliamella > Gilliamella apicola_A. The sequence goes on along the minus strand of NZ_LZHG01000060.1, from coordinate 154,440 downwards.
ATGCCAATTCGCCCTGAACCTTCAATAATATCAAGTGTTTCTGAGTTAGCTGTTAAAGAAGTAAGGTTTATATTGCCATTACTCAAATAAGCATTCGCTGAAATTTCGTGAAACTCAGTATATTTTTTTTGATTTTCAACGGTTAAAACATCTTTAGTGTATTTCGCAGTTGCACTTTGGATAATATTTTGAATATTTATATTATCAAGCCTTGCATTGGTTATAACAATACCCAATTTACCTTGTAAATTATTGGATAATTTAGATAGTGTTATAGTGCTTGCTTCTAATTCTCCAGTTGCATTAAAAAGACCTACTAGATCATTACCGGTATCAATTTGGTTAAAAAACGTATTTAAATCAACATCTCTCACTTTTGTATCAAGTTTAATTAAAGTTTCTTTTTGTTTACCATTTGCAAAACCTTTTGCAACAATATGACCTTTCGCAAAATCAAAGCTAACATCGTTAAATGTTGCGATTCCATCTTTGTTAATGACGTCCACATTTACATTATTTAATACTAATTTATTTTTGACTAATTCTTTTATTGTAAATTTAGTTTCTGCATCAAATAAATTAAGAAAAATAAGTTCATTATTCGCTTTTGGTATTGTCGATACAACAGGTGTTGTTTGCTGTGTTGCTAAGTTAACATTATTATTACTATTATTTGATTTTTCATTTATTCCATCTGCAAACGAATCAAGGTTCAGTCGGTCGGCATTAAAATTTAATACTAAATGTGTTTTTTGATCTAAATTAGCATGTATATGACCTGTAAAAATATTATCATTAATTGAGAAGGTTAGACGTTGGGTTTCAAAAATCCGAGGTTTTTGCTGATAATTAAACGCGCCTTTTAAATTACCTTTTAGTTTTCCTGATGGAATACCAATTCCTTTAATAATATAATCAAGATGTTCTAATTCTATTTTTGCATATTCAGGATATTGACCTAAATCAATGTTCGCTTTTGCTGTGTAAAATAGGTATTGCTGGTTTCGATCAATATTTCCTTTCACATCAACAGAAATGTTTTTGGCTGTATTTTGTTCAAGTGTTAAGGTCAGATTTCTAAAATTAATAAGGTTATTTTTTTGTTGCAAAATAACTGTACTATCTGAAATTTCGAATTTATTTAAAGTAAATTCCCAACCTGATTTGTTTTTTTCTTCTTTTTTTTGTTTTTGTAATATTCCATCTGAAGTTGTTGTAGGTTGATGGGGGGGCTCATATTGCATTTTTTTCCCTTTGCTTTCCTCTGTAATATTGATGACTGCTGATTTTACAAATACATTTTTAACATCAAGCCTTTTAGAAAATAAAGGAAATAACTCAACATCAAGCCGCATGTTATCTGCGGTTAAAATAGGTTTTTGAGCACCAATATCAGAAAGTTTTACTGAATCGGTTAATATACTTATTTGTGGCCAAATATGCCAACGTAAATCCCCTTCGATAGTTAACTCATAACCAGTTTTATCCCTTACTTTATCGGAGATAAATCCTCGAAAATTGTTAGGATCAACAAAAACTATTAATGAGACTATTCCGATCGCAATGAGCAGAATTAAGATAAAAAGAGTAACCAATATTTTTCTAATCATATTAATATTCCTTGATTAACGTTATGAATTATTTTAGTCTTTATCAATACGACTAGCAACTGCACCATGTTGGTCTTTATATTTTGCATCTTGACGACGGTTGTATGGTTTTTCAGCAGGTCCTGTTAGTGTTTCAAAGCTAAGCGCACCGATTGTCATGCCTGGTCTAAGTGCGAGTGGAATTTTCCCTGAATTATAAAATTCAAGTACAATTTGTCCTTGCCAACCAGGATCAATTCTATGTGCTGTCACATGAACCATAAGCCCAAGCCTAGCAAGTGATGATCTCCCGTCTAACCATCCGACTAAATCATCTGGAATTGTAACCGATTCTAATGTAACCGCTAGCGCTAATTCCCCAGGATGAAGGTAAAATATACCATCTTTGGGGAGTACTATTTCCTCACTCATTACTTGTTCCAAAACAGCTGAAACTTCTTCTTTTGGTCCGCTTAAATCTATATAGGGTGTAGTATGTTCTCTGAAAGTACGAAACTGATTGCCTAATCTGACGTCGACTGTTGCGCCATTAATACAATTAGCTGCAGGTTGTGGTGTAATCTTTAATTTACCATTTTGTAAATATATTTCGATATCTCGATCGCATAGTCTCATGAATTGTCCTTAATAAAATTTTTATTTTTCATTTTAACAGGTTCTTCCCATGCCGTCGATGTTAGTAATTTAAGGCTTGATGACCCATGCACGCCCAAAGTGGTTATAATAACCAGCCAATTTACCGGCTTTGTCTCCTACACCAAGATAAAGATCAAAATGCTGACCTTTTATCGCACCACCAACGTCAAGTGCGACCATTAAACGAACTTCTCGTCTATCTCTATATATTCCATCGTCATCAAGGAGTGGTACATCGACTAGGACGACAGATCCTATTGGCACAACTACTTTATCTGAAGCTACAGATGCATTTGCAACTAAAGGTATTGCTGCAGCGCCTTTTACTTCGGTATTATGTTGAGGTTTAAAAAAAACAAATGAACGGTTTTGTACTAGTAATTCTTTAAGTCTTTTTTCACTTTTATTTTGGGCCCAATTTTTGATGGCTTGTATTGAAACATTTTCTTTATCGATTTCCCCTTGTTCAACTAATAATCTTCCTATACTAGAATATTCATATCCATTTTTTCCGCTAAAACAAAAGAAAACTAATGGAGAACCATCTTCAAAATCAATATAAGCACTACCTTGAACCTCCATAATAAAATTGTCCATTAATGAATTACTGTAAGCAATTTCTAGCCCTTTTCCTGATAGTGCGCCATTATAGATTTGCTCTCGACTTGGTAATCTGCCTTTTAATCGATTAGGAAATTTATAAATCGGATATTTGAATTCGCTAGTTGGCTTATGCTTTGCTTTTATAACGGGTGTATAATAGCCGGTTAAATGTACATTTCCGTAGCCGTCTTGGCCTTCCATTTCATAACTTTTCAACCCAACCTTATCAAATTCATCAGTTCCTAAAGAACGGTTAATCCAAGAGTCAATGGCATTATAAATATGTTTATTTTTATGATATAAAGATGGTGAATAAGTTTTGATTTTTTCAATTTGTATAACATAATCTGAAATATTTATAGGAATAGCTAATTGAGGGTATGTAATATTGAAAGATGAAGATAGCTTACCTTCAGTATATCTTTGACCTTGTTCAATTTTATTGTTTTGACAGCCAGCTAATAATAGAATAAATAAAATAGGTGCCAAATAAAAATAGTCACAGTAGTTATTCTTTTGCATTCTAATGATTTGTTTAAGTAATAAGCATGGTTTGTTATGCTACACAATTCTTTTATAAGAAACTACTGTTAATTTTATGTCGGCATAAAAAGTTTTCATAATATTTCAGCTTGCGGTTTGCAGGGATAAACTTTATATTTCTATATTCTTTATAAAATCGAAAAAATTTCGAAATAAAAGGTGATAATAGCGATGAGCATTACATCCTCAAACAATGATCTAAAGCGAAACCTATCTAATCGGCATATCCAATTAATTGCAATTAGTGGTGCTATTGGTACCGGGCTATTTATGGGCTCAGGAAAAACGATTAGCCTTGCTGGACCGTCGATTGTATTTGTTTATATAATCATAGGTTTTATGCTTTTTTTTGTCATGAGAGCAATGGGTGAAATTCTGCTTTCTAATTTAAGATATAAATCTTTTAGTGATTTTGCTAATGATCTACTAGGACCTTGCGCTGGTTTTTTTACTGGTTGGACTTATTGGTTTTGTTGGGTTATTACTGGAATTGCTGATGTTGTCGCCATTTCAGGATATGTGCAACATTGGATACCTGAACTACAATCATGGATACCAATGTTATTAACGGTTGTTTTATTATTAACCTTAAATTTATTAACAGTAAAAATGTTTGGTGAAACAGAATTTTGGTTTTCGATGATTAAGATTATTGCGATTTTGGCGTTAATAGCTATTGGTATAGTATTAATTTTAACCTCTTACCATTCTGAACAAACTAATACAATATCTGCATTTTCCAATTTATGGAAATTTGGTGGTTTTTTCCCTCATGGTACTATGGGTTTTTTTGCTGGGTTTCAAATTGCCATTTTTGCTTTTGTGGGAATTGAACTTGTAGGTACAACAGCCGCAGAAACAATCGATCCTAAGAAAAACCTACCACGAGCTATTAATTCTGTGCCTGCTCGTATTATCTTTTTTTATGTTTTTGCGTTAATTATTATTATGAGTGTAACGCCATGGAAGCTAATTTCACCGAATAAAAGCCCATTTGTTGAATTATTTACTTTAATAGGTTTACCTGCTGCCGCAAGTATTATCAATTTTGTTGTATTGACATCAGCTGCATCATCAGCGAACAGTGGAATTTACTCAACAAGCCGAATGTTATTTGGACTTGCTAAAAAACAAGATGCGCCGGAACCTTTTGGTAAGTTGTCTAGTCGTTCTGTGCCAGCTAATGGATTAATCTTTTCGTGCTCTTGTTTATTTGGTGGGGTGGTATTAATTTATTTTGTACCCAATGTTATGCATGCATTTACTATTGTGACTACGATTTCAGCCATTTTATTTATGTATATTTGGTCAATGATTCTAATTTCTTATATAGCTTATCGACGCAAAAAAGCTACTTTACATCAGCAATCACAATTTAAAATGCCAGGTGGTATTTTGATGTGTTATGTCTGTTTAGCTTTTTTTGCCTTTGTGATTGTGCTTCTTACTTTGGAATCTGATACACGACAAGCTTTAATTGCCACACCAATTTGGTTTATCATTTTAGGTATAAGTTATTATTTACGTTCTTTAAAACGTAATAAATTTTGATTTTTAAATGGCAGGAATGCCTGCCAATATCTTCATAACTATTATTTATTTTTTTCTGGCCAGATGAAGCTTGCAATAATTCCCAAAGTTAAAATGCCTAACACGATATAAAGGCTATTAGTTGGGCTAATATTGATGTTATACCCAAATAGGTGGTTGCTAGCATTGAAAGCTAATTTGAAGGCAATAAAAAACAACAAATAGGTTACAGCTTTACTAAGGTGGACTAAATATTGTTGCATAGCTTCTAAAACAAAGTACATTGTTCTCAACCCTAAAATGGCAAAGATCATAGCGCTATAAACAATGAATGGCTCTTGGCTAACGGCGATTATAGCTGGCACAGAATCAAAAGCAAACATTACGTCGCTAAGTTCAATTACAACAATGCATAAAAACAGCGGGGTAGTATATAAAATATTTTTGGAGAATTTACTAACAAATTCAGCATCTCCTGATTTTGCCAGTTCAGCATTGAGCTGTTTTTGTGTTAATAAAAAATGGTGGCCAACAATTTTGGGATAAGATGGTAAAATGCGTTTTGCGATGCGATAAGCAAAATGTTCTGAATAATCCTTTATTTCATGATTCTTTCCTTGATTTTTTAACATCATTATCCCAGTGAAAGCAACTATAGCAGAGAATAATAATTCCATCCATGGCCCTAATGATAATAAACTGGAACCAATTATCACAAAAATAGCGCGGAATATAATAGCACCAATTACTCCCCAATAGAGTAAGCGATGACGATAATTATCAGGAATGCCAAACCATGAAAAAATAGCCATAATGACAAAAAGATTATCCACTGAGAGTGCCTTTTCCAATATATAACCAGTAATAAATAGGCTTGCAATAGAGCTTCCGTGATGAAGGTATAAATAGAGTGAAAAAGCCAAAGCAATAGCAATCCAAAATAGTGACCAAACAATAGCATTATTTAAGCTTATCGGTTTATCATTATGATGAGCAAACAAATCAATAACGATTGCAGTTAAAGCCAATATAATGAAAACTAGTACTGTTTCAATTGGAAAACCTAATAAATGTTGAATCATGTTATTATCACCTAAAGTTAAATTTTGTATTGAAATAATTTCAATAGCTATTTTTATTATTTTAATGGAATATATTAATAAAACGGATTGAGTATATATTGATAGGCATAACAAAAAAAGCTATATTTGTAGTTAACTTCTTTATTAAAAACCATTTTGAGCCGATTTCAATGAAAAAATTCAAAGCAATTTGTGTTTTTGTTCTTTCTTTTTTATCTAGTTTAGTGCAAGCGTTATCAGTTGAACCTTATATTTCTACTTTACCTAAAGGAAGCGATATATCCATTCTGGTTCAATCTGTTGGAAGGCAGCCTACAACTTTGGCCCAATACAAGAGTGATCAATTTAAACAACCGGCTAGTATTCAAAAAATCATAACTGCTCTTGCAGCAGAGCTTGAGTTAGGTAGTGATTTTCGATTTGAAACACAAATGTTAACTAATGGTTTAATTAGTCATAAACAGTTAAATGGTGATTTAATAATTAAATTAAGTGGTGATCCAACCTTTAGTCGAAATCGGCTGCAAACTATGCTTTCTGCATTACGCCAAAAAGGGATTGAAAAGATATCGGGAAAAATTATTTTAGATACTTCAATTTTTACAAGTCACGATAAAGCTGAAGGATGGTCATGGAATAATTTAACTGCTTGTTATAATGCTCCTCCATCCGCTGCAATTATTGATAATAACTGCTTTTTTGCATCAGTTACGCCAAGTAAAATCGGTGGAAAAGCGTCTATTTCGATTCCAATTGGTATTCCTGTTACAGTAATGGGGGATGTAAGAACTATTGCAAAATCTAGTAAAGATTTGAATGATAAATATTGTGAATTAGATGTTAGCTACTCTGCCAAAAATAATTATTACCTATCAGGTTGTATTGCTACTAGTTCAAAAAAAATACCACTTAAATTTGCTATATTAGATGGAGTTCATTATTTTTCTGCAATTTTAAAAAATGAACTTAAGAAACAAAAAATGACTTTTACTGGGATTATTACACAGAGCAATCAAAAAATAACTTCCAAACTTATATTATTAGCTACAAACCAGTCAGCTCCTCTTTCAGAACTGTTAACTATTATGCTTAAAAAATCGAATAATTTATATGCTGATGCCATTTTCAGAACATTGGGGGCTCACTATTATAATATACAAGGCACATGGCGAAATAGCGGCGATGCTGTTAAGCAAATTTTACGAAAAAAAGCCGGTATTGATCTTGAAAATCTGGTCATTGTAGATGGCTCTGGTTTATCAAGATTGAATTTAGTTAGTGCTAATAAAATGATGGAAATTTTACAGTATATTTCGGCTCATAATGCTGAATTGGGTATTATTGAGAAACTTCCCATTGCGGGAACTGATGGTACATTGCAATATCGTAAAAGTTTTATTGAATCACCTCTTAAAGAAGCTGTACGCGCTAAAACAGGATATATACAAGGTAGTTATAACTTAGCTGGTTTTATTCAAAAATCAGATGGCAAATATATTGCATTCGTTCAATTACTATCGGGATATCATGCTGATAACCCTATTGAACCTAAAAATAGCGCGATTATGAGGTTTGAATCAGATTTTTATAAAAACTTTATCAATTAATGTAACCTGATAGCGCATATATAGTGATATATGCGTTTATATTTTAGTTGATTTTATTTATAAATTTTCTGGCAAAAAACCGCCGCTTTGGTGTTTCCAAAGATTTGTATAGAGTCCATTTTTTTCAAGTAGCTCTTGATGTGTGCCTTGTTCAATGATTTTTCCCTGATCAAGAACAATTATTCTATCCATTGCTGCGATAGTGGATAAACGATGAGCAATAGCAATAACGGTTTTACCTTCCATTAATGTATACAAACTTTCTTGTATCGCTTGTTCTATTTCAGAATCTAGTGCGCTTGTGGCTTCGTCTAATAATAAAATAGGGGCATTTTTAAGAATCACTCTAGCAATTGCAATACGTTGTCTTTGCCCTCCTGATAATTTTATACCTCGCTCACCAACAAAAGCATCATAGCCAGTTCTACCATTAGCATCAACTAAGGTTTGGATAAAACTATCGACATGGGCTTTTTTGGCTGCTTTGATCATTTCATCTTCCGTCGCTTCATTATTTCCGTAAAGTAAGTTTTCTCGTACTGATCGATGTAATAGTGATGTATCTTGGGTCACCATACCAATTTGAGCGCGCAAACTTTCTTGGTTTACTGTTGTAATATTTTGATCGTCGATAATGATTTCGCCACTTTTTAAAGTGTAAAAGCGAAGTAGTAAATTAATAAGCGTTGATTTTCCTGCACCTGAACGACCTACTAAACCAATTTTTTCTCCAGGGTTGATAGTTAAATTTAAATCTTCAATAATAGATTTATCTCTTTTTTCATCATAGTTAAAGTAGATATGTTTAAATTCAATTCTTCCCTGAGTAATATTAAGGTTAGCTGTACCGGGTTTATCAACCTCCGTTTTTGCGTCAGAAAATGTATTAATTCCATCTTTAACCACACCAATATTTTCAAATAAAGCAGCCATTTCCCACATAATCCAATGTGAGAAACCATTTAATCGTAGGGTAACAGCTGTTGTTGTTGCAATAGCTCCAATGCCAACTAATTGATTTGTCCATAACCATAGGGCAACCCCTGTCGTGCTTAGTATTAGTGAAACAGAAAGTAAATGGTTAACAATTTCAAAACTACTCACTAACCGCATTTGCTTATTGACAGTAGCCAAAAATTCATCCATTGATTCTCTAGCGTATTTAGCTTCATTACCTGAGTGTGAAAACAGCTTTACTGTCATAATATTCGTGTAAGCATCTGTGACTCTTCCTGTCATAGTCGAACGCGCATCAGCTTGTATACTGGCAATTTTACTTAGGCGTGGAATAAAGTAGTACATTGCTATTCCATAGAGCAAGCTCCAGCCTAAAAATGGTAATAATAACCGAGGTTCTAATTGACCAATAATTGCTGCCATAGTAATAAACGAAATAAAAACGTATATGAAAATATCAGATACTAAAAAGCAGGTATCTCTAACAGCAAGTGCTGTTTGCATCACTTTTGATGATATTCGACCAGCAAAATCATCTTGGAAAAAATGCATATTTTGGTTCAATATTAATCTATGTAAAACCCAACGCATTCTCATCGGAAAGTTACCGGCAAGACATTGGTGCTTTATTATAGTTTGCAAACCAATTATTAATGTACTTGCTAAAATTATCAAGGCTAATGATATTAATGTTATCTTTTCTTGTTGCCAAAATTTACTTGATTCGACTTCTGATAGAGAATCAACAACTTTACCGAGAGCGGCAAATAAAAAAGCTTCAAATGCACCACCTAATCCACTGAGGATAATTAGCAGTAACATAAATAAGCGAGTACCTTTGGTTGAGTGCCATATAAAACTAAAAAAGTTTTTAGATATTGGTTTAGGTTCATCTATAGGATAAGGTGATACTAATTTTTCAAAAAATCTATACATATAAGACCTAATTAGTAATAACGTTCATTCATTGATAGGTTATCAATGATATTAAAATATTGGGATAGTGTAGGTAGATGTAAATCATTATCGCACTAATTTTTTGTTTGAAACTTTAAATAAATATCATTTAATTGACTTTCTGTTTTTGTGAAAGTAATAAATGTTGGATAATTAGTGAGGAAATAATTTGCTTGTTATTTCCTCTGTCCAGATTATATCTTGAAAGTTAGTATATAGCTATTAAAAGTGATTAAAAAATATCTTTAATGATCTGTACAATACGACCAACAATGTGATATTTATGAAAGTTTGTTTTTGGTACTTCAATTGTTGGATACTCACTATTATTACAAATTAACAGCCACCCATCGAGAGTTAAGCGTACTTTTCTTAGAAAGGTAATATCTTCATATTCAATCAGATAAATTGCACCATCAACAATATCACCTATTTCCGTATTAATAATAAGACCATTGTTATTGTTTATTTCGGGCGACATTAGATCGCCCTTTGCCCAATATATGAGTAACTTTTTGATGTCTAACCCTCGATGGGAGGCCCAACCTTCTACAATAGGGTAATTCATGACAGGTGGAGTTTCACGAACATAACGTTGCATTTGAGCTTCTTCTTTAGTAGGCAACTGTTTTCTATAAACAGGAACACGGTAGATATTTTCATTGTAAACATTTTCATCATCTTTTGAGCCTAAAACTTCTAATTTGTAACCAGTAGCAAGCCAGTTAAAAGAAACATTACATTTTTCTGCAATAACTTCTAAGCGTGTTAGTGATGGGTATGTTTTCCCTGATAAATAGTCTCGAATGACTGTTTCAGACATATCACATTTTTTAGCAAAGGCTGAAACAGATAAACCTTGCATTGAGCTATGTAATCTATCTTTAAATGTTTTAACATTTTTATTTTTAATCATATTCATTTCTAACTCATTTTTGTTATTTCATCCGTTTTCCAATTATAGTGTATATTTTACAAGTTTTACATATTTCGTCTAATGAAAAAATCATATAAAAATGTGATTTTATTAATATTTGTAAGTGATTTTCGTTTTATATTTTGATGATTTCATTATTTCAATTATTAAAATACGTTGTCTGCAATTTTTTAAAAAAATAATGTTTCTATGTTTTTCTTTTGGATTATCGATGTTTTTTATTGGTAAATTTTGTTTTTTAATTGTTTTAATTTGATTTTTATAATTTATTTGATATATGTCAAATACTTGTTTTTTAGAATTAAATCTTGATTTATTTATTAGCAGCTGGTTTTTGCTAGATTTTATTTGATATTGCTTCTGTTTTGAACGATTTTTAAATAAATAAAAAAACAAATAAAAACGTTGACTAAAACGAAAAAAAATGGATAATAAGCAGGGTAAGGATTTTTCATTGTTTTCTTTCCTTATATTCCTTATATTTCATGTTGACCTGTATAGTTTTATACAGGTCTTTTTTTTTATTTTTGAACTATCCATGAAATCCCTTCACAAAAAGAGTATAATCAGTCTTCTATATAATATTTTTTAAAGCTTACCCTAACAGAGCGAGAGCGTTATATTTATTGAGAGGATTTGATTATGTCTTTTAGTATTCCACATCTTTTAGTGTTTCTTGCCGTGGTGATTTTATTATTTGGTACTAAAAAGTTACGTAATTTAGGTTCGGATCTTGGTTTAGCGTTGAAAGGCTTTAAAAAAGCGATGAATGATGACGAAGTTGAATCAAAAAGTGATAATAAGTTAGATAATCAAAAATAGTTGCATTTATTGAGTATGAATTTACAATTTGATGTAGTAATTGTTGGTGGTGGATTAGTTGGTTTAGCCACTGCTTGTGCACTTAACCAATGTGATTTAAACATTGCGATTATAGATACTAAAATTCATCAGCATGAATTCTTGCCACATGCTGAAATGAGTATTAGAGCTTCTGCTATTAATGGCGCTAGCCAGCGTTACTTTTCAAAAATAGGTATATGGGATGATTTATGCAATAGCAACCGCGTACAGGAATTTACCGAGATAGGTGTATGGGAAAAAAATGGTCTAGCCCATTTGTCTGTTCGAGCCAAAGATTACGGTTATTCTAATCTTGGATACATAATTGAAAATAATGTCATTTCTCATTCCCTTTACCAGTTTGTCTTAAAATGTCCGAATATTAATATTTATAGTTATGAAGCAATTGATTGTACATTTAATGATGATTTTGCCTTTTTGACACTTGCAAATAAAACTGTTTTACAAGCTAAATTAATGATAGGCGCTGATGGTGCTCATTCTTGGGTGCGTAGGAGTGAAAATATTTCTGTTCTTGAGCGTGATTATCTTCATCATGCTGTCATTACAACTGTTCAAACTGAATATCCTCATCAATCCTGTGCTAGACAAGTGTTTTATCCCAATGGAATTATTGCTTTTCTTCCTCTTTGGAATGCAAATAAAAGTTGCTTAGTTTGGTCGACAAAACCAGATAATGCATCTACTTTAACTTCACTTTCCGAATCAGAATTTTCGAACGAATTATTTCGGTTAACTGGTGATAAAGTCGGTAAATGTCAGTTAATTAACCCTAGAATGGTATTTCCATTAAAAGCGCGGTTTGCTAAACAATTTATTAAGCATCGATTAGTACTTATTGGCGATGCAGCTCATACTATTCACCCTTTAGCAGGACAAGGGGTAAATTTAGGTTTTCAAGATTCTGCTTTGTTAGTTTCAACCATTAAACAATTAATTGAAACTAATAAAGATATTGGGCTTGTAAAAAATTTAAAATCATTTGAATTTAATCGTCGCAAAGATGCGTTAGTTATGCTCACGGCCATGCAAACTATTCAAGATATGTTTAATGGTGATAATTTGTTGAAAAAGACGTTAAGAACAATTGGTATGAATGTTATTGATAATAGTCAGCTATTAAAAAAGCAACTGATTAAATATGCTATGCATATTTAATTTAAACTTATATCTAGTTATTATTGTGTCTGTCAAAAACTTTCAGGTAAGTATGTGTTTCAGTATATAAATCAATTATGATACTTAATAGATTAAGAATCTATTCCAGAAATAACAATCCAACCATAAAATAAGTAAACTGAACTAAAGATTGCATGATCTAATGCGCTTAGCAAATTATAGTTAAACAAGAATAATAATGATGCACTAAAAAGTGCACCAATATTGATAATAAATCGTGATTAAACTGTTTGTTTTAATAAGTTATAAACAGGGGTAGCAAGACCTATTTTTGCGTTGTTAGATTTTAGGTTATACCAATAGCCAACAGATTCATTGAAACATTTTGTATACTTGGTAATGACACAATGAATAGGAAAAATATCTAAGTGGAAATGACTAAATGTGTGGCGAAATGCAACAAGTTGCTTTAGTGCTGTTGTTTCGATACCTTGTTTTTTTAACCAGTCAGCTATTGCTTGTTTACTGGAAAATTGAGGGAAACAATACAACCCTCCCCAAATACCAGATGGAGGCCTTTTTTCAAGCCAAATTGCATGATTATATTCCAGCATTAAAAAATAGGCTATCTTTTCGGGAATGGTATTTTTAGTTTTTTTTGTGGGATAGAGTCGCCAGCTTTCGTTTTTATATGCTAGACAATGATTTTGCAATGGGCATAAGGCGCATTTAGGCTTAGTGCGTGTACAAACCATAGCACCAATATCCATCATAGCTTGATTAAATTTTTCTACTTTGTGTTTTGGTGTGACTTGCTCACTTAATTGCCAGAGTCTATTTTCGACAGTTTTAATACCCGGCCAACCTTCAACAGTAAAGTATCGGGCTAAAACACGTTTTACATTTCCATCTAAAATTGGGTAATGTTGATTTTGTGCAAGAGATAAAATTGCACCGGCTGTGGAGCGCCCTATACCTGGAAGCCCGATAACATCATCGAACTTTGTAGGGAAAATACCATTAAATTTATCAACAATTAATTGTGCTGCTTTATGTAAATTACGCGCTCTTGCGTAATAACCAAATCCAGTCCAAAGATGCAATACATCATCAATTGGCGCTTTTGCTAAATCTGTTATTTGTGGGAAGCGCTCAATAAAACGATTAAAGTAAGGAATGACTGTAGCAACTTGGGTTTGCTGTAGCATCACTTCAGACAACCAAACATGATAAGAGCTTTTTTTGACCTGCCATGGTAACGTTTTTCTGCCATATTGTTCATACCACGTAAGGACCGCTTGCGAAAAGTGTCGTATTGTCATAGCCATTACATTGCAGCAACAATAGAATCACTAGGATAGCACCCTAGTACCTTAGTATATAAAGTCATTGATGCCAATTCTTTGAGTGCTGTTTGCATTTCATAAGAATGAATGTTACCTTGCAAATCGATATAAAACATCTCTTCCCAAGGTGTACCATGAATTGGGCGTGATTCGAGTTTAGTCATAACAATGTTATGGTTACGTAATACTGATAGCGCATCAACTAAAGCACCTGCTTGCTGACCTGTTTTCATTAGAATTGTGGTTTTAGCCGGGATTTGATCAGATACCTCTATCGGCTGACGAGCTAACACAATAAAACGAGTAATGTTTTCTTTTTGATTAGCAAAATTATGTTCAAGGACTTGTAGACCATATAATTCACCACCATCTTTATTACCCATAGCTGCAATATTAGGTTGATTCAATTTAGCTATAGTTTCCATTGCTGATGAAGTACTATCGCAGTATATGATTTTCCAATGAGGGTAGTTCTCTAAGAAGTTACTACATTGCTGGAATGGTTGTGGATGGCTATAAATAGTATCGATTTGCTCTAGCTGTGAATTTTGTATAGCAAGAACACAATGATCAATAGGCAAAGAGATCTCACCAATAATATGCAGATTAGTTTTTTGCAATAAATCATAAACTTCATTAATTGAGCCAGAACTTGAGTTTTCTATTGGTAAAATTCCATAATTTACGGCACCATTTTCGACTTGTTCAAAAATCTCTTTAAAGGTTGAACAGCTTAATTCAATCATTTCATCTAAGTGAGTGCTAGCATAGCGGCGAGCAGCAGAATGCGAATAAGATCCTTTGGGTCCTAAAAAGGCAACTTTGGCAGTGGTGATTGTACTTAGATTTATCTTTTCTTGTAAGATTTTTTGTTGTAATAGTACAGAGTCTTCAATAATTAATTGATATAAGCGTTTAATGAAAATATCATCAAGATGATAGTTTTTTCCTTCATTGATTAAGGTTTTGATAAGTGAACGCTCACGATCAATATCACGGACAGGAATGTTTGCTTCAATTTTAGTATGAATTACCTGTGTTGAAAGTTGACGCCGCTCGGCAATAAGCTCTAGTAATGTTTTATCAAGTTTATTAATTTTATCTCGTAATGGTAACAAAGGATTTGCAGTCATTTTTATTAGATATTTAAAAAAAGTGATTTGTATTATAACAAGCAAAAAAATAAAGACACCATCAAAGTGCTTTTTTATTCAATCAAGAAAATTGATAAATTAAATTCCTTCTTGTAATAGTGTGTTTTTTATGCTGTTATTCGCGCAGCTAGATTCGTTTTTGCGTTGTAGTTTATTAAGTTGTTTTTCAAGTTTATCAATAAGGCCATTAATTGCAGTATACATATCAATATGTTTGGCAGAAGCAACAAATGAGGTTCCTTTGGTGGCAATTGTCGCACTAACAATAAATTCATCTGATTCTTTAAATAAAATGAGGGTTGATTAGCAGTGCTCTTCATTTATCTAACTTCGAAAACTTATCTTCTAGATAGCTACAAATAGCAGAGGTAACATCCATTTGTTGACTAGTGATACTTAAACTCATAATTGATTTCCTTTTTTATTAACAAATTTAATTTAAATGTTGTTACTACATAGGCAAATTATTTTAGTTTCGTCAATAAGATATTTGTTTTTATCTAATTTTTATTAATTTAATTTTAAAATGGATTCCATTGTCTGAATATTGCATAGCATGTGACGGACTGAAACTGATTTTACCATGATTTTGATATATACTGTTTTAATAATTATTTAGTTTATCCTGTGTTATAGGTAATTATTCAATAATGAGGACAATGTGAGTTATTTAGATAATGTGAAGATTGTTTTGGTTGAAACATCTCATACAGGTAATATGGGCTCCGTTGCGAGAGCAATGAAAACCATGGGATTAACTAACCTTTGTTTAGTTAATCCGATCATAAAGCCTGATTCTCAATCGATTTCGTTAGCTGCTGGTGCCAGTGATATTATAAAAAATGCACAAATCTTTTCTTCACTTGAACAAGCTATTGCTGATTGTACTTTAGTGGTTGGTACTAGTGCTCGCTCTCGTAGTTTACAGTGGCCATATTTAACCCCCAAAAAATGTGGCGATAAGATTATTCAAGAAGCCTCAAATCTCCATACTCAAGTCGCTTTGGTATTTGGTCGTGAGCGTGTTGGTTTAACTAATGAAGAATTGCAAAAGTGCCATTATCATGTTGGAATTCCAGCTAACCCTAGTTATAGTTCTTTAAATCTTGCTATGTCGGTACAGGTTTTGTGTTATGAAATTCGCATGTCAATGCTCAATCTTGAAGATCAGCAATCTGAAAAGGAAAATGAGAAAATGGTTGAAACTGAGTTTCCTATAGATGCTGATATAGAGCGCTTTTACCAGCATTTAGAACAAACCTTGTTACAGACAGGCTTTATTAATGCCAATCATCCAGGGCAAATTATGGGACGTTTGCGGCGATTATTTACACGTGCTCGTATTGAACAACAGGAACTAAATATTTTGCGTGGCATTTTAACTTCGATTAATAAAATTTTACATTGATGACAAATAGAAACACCCACAGATTTGTGGGTGCTATTTTAAGGTTGATACTGTTTAATGTAGTATCTTATCTATTAATCAAAATATCAATTCTAAGTATGTTAGCTTTTAGCTTTTTTGCGCCATGTTGTGCCGTTTGCA
The DNA here is from genome assembly GCF_001690355.1 of Gilliamella sp. Choc4-2. GTDB lineage: Bacteria > Pseudomonadota > Gammaproteobacteria > Enterobacterales > Orbaceae > Gilliamella > Gilliamella apicola_A. The sequence continues at coordinate 137,946 of NZ_LZHG01000060.1, read as the reverse complement.
CTGTCTTCAAGAACAATATTCATTGCATTTAGTTTGTCACGAGCTTCATCAGCCTGTGCCCAATTTTTGCTGGCTCTTGCTTCATTACGTTGTTTTATTAATGTTTCAACTAATGCAACATCAACATCATCTTGCTTATCACCTTGTAAAAATTTAATAGGATCTTGCTCTAATAATCCAAGAACTGCTGATAGATAACGTAATTCAGCTGCTAATTCATTAGCGAGTTGCATATTATTATCGGCTTTGGCTTTGTTTATTTCACGAGCCAGATCAAAAAGCGTTGAATAAGCTTCTGGCGTATTAAAGTCGTCATCCATGGCGTTACAAAACTGGCGATAATAATTACTATCAGGTGTTGTATGTGGATGATTCGCATCAGTATCTCGCAAGGCTGTATATAGTCGCTCAAGTGCCATTCTTGCTTGTTTTAAATTATCTTCACTATAATTTAACTGACTACGATAATGACCAGATAGTAAAAAATAACGTACTGTTTCAGCATCATAATGCTTTAATACATCGCGAATAGTGAAAAAATTATTGAGTGATTTTGACATTTTTTCTTGGTCGACCATCACCATACCTGAGTGCATCCAGTAATTTACATATTGACCGTTATGCGCACAAGTTGATTGGGCAATTTCGTTTTCATGATGTGGAAACATTAAATCTGAACCGCCACCGTGAATATCAAAGTGATTACCTAATTGATAGCTGTTCATTGCTGAACATTCAATGTGCCAACCAGGGCGTCCTTTACCCCATGGTGAATCCCAACTTGGTTCGTTAGGTTTTGACATTTTCCATAATACAAAATCCATTGGGTTTTGTTTAACATCAACAACTTCAACTCGAGCACCAGCTTGTAATTGTTCTAAATTTTGGCGAGATAAAATACCGTAATTCGGATCGCTGTCTACCGAAAACATGACATCACCATTATTGGCAATATATGCATGTTTTTTTTCGAGAAGCTCTTCAACTAATTTGATAATTTGTGGTATATGATGAGTTGCACGAGGCTCTATATCAGGTCGACGAATATTTAGTGCATCAAAATCGGCATACATCTCTTGTAGCATTCTATCTGTTAGTTGATCACAGGTTTCACCATTTTCGAACGCACGTCTAATTATTTTGTCATCAACATCAGTAATATTACGAACATAAGTTAAATCGTAACCTAAAAAACGTAAATAACGTGCGACAACATCGAAAGCTACGAAAGTACGTCCGTGACCAATATGACAAAGATCGTAAATCGTCACTCCACAAACATAGAGTCCAACTCTATTAGGGGTAATTGGTTGAAATATTTCTTTTTTGCGTGTTAATGTATTGAATATTTTTAACATTATAGTTTACTATTTGTTGGTAATTGATTCTAGCGATTAATATAACAAAAATCTAGATATAACGAAATTACTTATTATAATTGTTTTCAACGAAAATAAATGGACATGGATACTTTGTCATTAGATATTTGAAGGGAGGCATTTCATCGTATGGCATTAGCAAGTAAAATTGCGCTCTAAAAACTTATAACAAACTTAAAAGAATACTATTTTATCCTATATTGATTATTGCAACCATCGTTTTTGTTGTTATCAATGTGTTAAAAATGTTGGTCTATCATTTTCTATATCAATACTTTGCGGTTCTTTTGCTTACGGATAATAAAAAATTCTTTAAATAAAGGATAAGATAAAAAGACAATTGAGCAAGAAATTGGCGGTAATTCCCCGCCAATTTTGATTGCATATAAAATATTATTTGAATAGGCGATAAATATAAATTAGTAGAACCGCACCTAGTACTGAAATGAACAAGCTAGGGAAATTAAAGCCAGTTACAGTTCCCCAACCTAAAAAAGTACTTATATAACCGCCAACTAATGCTCCAGCAATACCAAGTAGAATTGTTTTTACCACACCAACACTTCCTAGAGGCATAAAAAATTTGGCAATCCAACCGGCAATTAATCCTAGAATAATCCAACTTAAAATACCCATGATAATTTTCCTTTATTTGATTAAGTTTAATATTATCTTGCTGATTAGCTTTAATAAGTAAAAATTAACACAACTTTTGAAACGTATAAATTGCTGTTAGTGAAACTATATAAAAAAGACAAATAATTGAAAATTAAGTATAGTTATATGAACGTAACGAACAAATTGTAATTCATATAATGATTACTATTTTATAATTTTTTTTGGTAAATGTTTAGATATTTTATGGTGCTTTACAATTTATTTTTTAATCGATTTAAAATGTAGATTAGTTAAGAAAATAGAGGAAGATTTAACTCCCTCTAAAGGCAATTATTCAAATATTGTTCTATGCAGAATTTTAATAATTTCTTCAGCATCATGACTTTTTGATAATAAACAGAGATTATGAGTGCTTGCACCATAGCAACAAAGCCTGATAACAAAATCATCTAGTGCGCCAAAAACTTCTTTAACTATGCCTTTAGTTGAAGTTAAATTATTACCAATAATTGCAATTAATGCTAAATCCTCTTCAACATCAACATGGCAAACGGTAGATAGTTCATCAAATAGTGCTTTGGTTAATAAGCTGGTACCATTGGTGTAGGTGCCGGTGGTATCAATAGTAAGTGCTATGCTGACTTCTGATGTTGTCACTAAATCAACTGAAATGTTATGTTTAGCAAGTATTGTAAATACATTAGCTAAAAAGCCTTGTGCATGCAGCATATTTAAACTAGTAATTGTTAATAATGTTTGTTTACGGCGTAAGGCTAACGCTCTAAATGATGGTAATTCAGCTTTTATACTATGAGTATTATAGACAATTGTGCCACCAACTTGTGGTTCTTTGCTTGAACCAACAAACACTGGAATATTACTCCGTACAGCAGGAACAAGGGTTGCAGGATGCAACACTTTTGCTCCAAAAGTAGCCATTTCAGCAGCTTCAGCAAAGGAAATTTCATCAATTCGTTTTGCTGCAGGAGTAATGCGAGGATCAGTAGTATAAATACCTGCAACATCAGTCCAAATATCAATTTGTGTAGCATTTAATGCTTCGCCTAATAAAGCTGCGGTATAATCACTGCCGCCACGACCCAAAGTGGTGGTTTTGCCTGAGCTTTCACAACCAATAAAACCTTGAGTGACAATAATAGAATTATTATTTAATGATTTTAAATGTGCGCAACAAAGTTGTTTGATTTCTTCTATTTTGGGAGTCGCTTTACCAAATTTATCATCTGTACGCATCACTTTGCGGACATCAAACCATAATATATTTTTTTGCTTTTCTTTTAATATCTCAACAAAAAGTTTTGAAGACATAATTTCACCGTAGCTGACTAACTCATCGGTCAGTGCTAATGATGTAGCCAAACTGGCAGCCTCGGATAAAGAGGCAATATTTAGGATAATCTGGTCTATTTCTGCACGCAGATTTGGGTTTTCAGGTAGTTGTTCTAAAATTCCGTATTGGATAGCTTGAATTTTAGCAATATGTTGTGCTCTTACCTCTGCATCCCGACCTTCAGCTAATGCAATGAGTAAATTGGTAATACCAGCCGATGCAGATAATACAACGACTTTAATTTTGGGATTTGTGATGACGATATTAGCACTATTTACCATTGCTTGGTAATTAGCAACACTAGTACCTCCAAATTTAGCAATTACAAATGATGTTTCCATGGATTCCTCATATTAAAAATTTTTTATTTTTAAAAGAGATAGAGCGAGGTAATGTCCTATTTACAATTAAAGCAAAGAAGTACAAACCATGAAGCGCTCCACCTGGTATGGTGACAACCCAAGGGATTCAGCCCTTGCAGTTGATTTGATTGATTTCTGGATTATCAAACAAACCTCGGCATTACATCCCCTCAATTATTTTCAACGGTTCCAGTCCCTAAAATAATTCGCCTGAGTAATGCGCCTCTTCGTTCTTGTAACTTAAGTTACAAAATCATTGCTATATAGAATTAACGATTTTGTAAATTGTGTCAATATGTTAAATATGAAAAAATTACTTATTCACTAAAATTTAAGTTAAGTGGGATTACAATTCTTGTTCAAATAATTCTAGAATAATTTGATACAATTTTTTAACTGTACAGCCTTTAGTGGGTGTACTAAAAATTGTATCATCACCAGCAATTGAACCTAAAATTCCTTCGGCTTTACCAATCGAGTCAAGTAATCTCGCAATAAGTTGAGCTGCTCCTGGGCTAGTATGAATAACAACCATTGAACTGTTATAATCAATATCAAGAACTAAGTTTTTTAATGGGCTACTTGTGGTCGGTACACTCATTTCAGCTGGCAAACAATAGACCATTTCAGACTTTGCATTACGAGTTCTAACTGCCCCAAATTTAGTTAACATTCTCGATATTTTAGATTGATTTATATTATCAAATCCCTGTTCTTGCAGTGCTTGCACTATTTCGACTTGTGAGCTGAACTTTTCTTGGCTAAGCATCTCTTTAAATGTTTTAGTGAGAGCATCTTGTTTCATAATGTTCCTTCAGATTGAGTTTATTTCTATTTAGATGAAAATATTTTTATATTATGTTTGGCATTTATTAATCATAATTTCGATTGATACCAATTATAAATATTTTTTAACTAGTTAATTGTCATTTTTAATGGGACAATCTAAAATTATTAATATTAGTTAAATAATTATCCATTAAATTTGCATAATATTAAGTATTTGATTTAAATGCATCTTTAGGACGAAAAGATTTGACTATTAATTCATGGGTTTCAATATAAGGTCCTTCTAAAAGCTGTATACAATAAGGAATACTAGCAAAAATACCATTTACAATCACATTGCCTTGGGAGTCTTTAACACCTTCTAAGGTTTCTTGAATGGATTTGGGTCTACCTGGTAAATTTAAAATTAAACATTTTTTGCGAATCACACCCACTTGTCGAGACAAGATGGCAGTTGGTACAAAATGCAAACTAATCTGACGCATTTGCTCACCAATGCCTGGCATAATCCGATCCGCTATTGCAAGTGTTGCATCTGGCGTGACATCTCTGAGAGCTGGACCTGTCCCCCCCGTTGTTAAAATTAAATTACAATTTAACTTATCAACTAATTCACATAAGGTTTGTTTAATAATTGATTGTTCATCAGGAATCACGCGATCGATAGTTTCAAAAGGTGTTTTTATTGATTTTTTTAGCCATGAAGCTAAAGTGGGAATGCCTTCGTCTTTATAGATGCCACTTGAAGCTCTATCCGATACAGAAATTAACCCAATTTTAAACATAATATCTATTCCTTAATGAAGGGAGTATTCAAATCAATTTAAAATAAAATTACTGGTGAACCTAATTATAATAAAACTTTTGCAAAGTTTAATCGTTGTTTAAATAATTATAATTTAGGCATTGAATCATGTTTTATCTTAATATCAACATTAAATAATACTAAAAATACCTTTACAATAATTGATTATATTGTCAATATTAAATTTCATCAAATATGATCTTATATCTCTTTAATCATAATTTATTCACTTAGGATTTATTCATGTCATCTATTCCTGCACTTGAGCTAACTGGGCTCAAAAAAATTTATAAAAATGGTGTAGAAGCTTTAAAAGGTATTAATTTAACAGTGCAAGCAGGGGATTTTTATGCATTGCTTGGGCCTAATGGGGCCGGTAAATCAACAACTATTGGTATTATTAGTTCGTTAGTCACCAAAACATCAGGAACAGTTAAAATTTTTGGATACGATTTAGATAGCGACGTAGTGAATGCTAAAAGGCAGATTGGTTTGGTTCCACAAGATTTTAATTTTAACCAATTTGAAGGAGTGCTTCAAATCGTTGCTAATCAAGGTGGTTATTATGGATTACCACGGAAGTTGGCATTAGAGCGAGCTGAAAAATATTTACGTATTTTAGATTTATGGAATAAGCGCTATAGCCGAGCAGGTATGTTATCAGGTGGTATGAAAAGAAGGTTAATGATAGCAAGGGCACTTGTCCATGAGCCTAAATTATTAATTTTAGATGAACCTACCGCAGGTGTTGATATTGAATTACGTCGTTCTATGCATAATTTTCTTCATGAAATAAACCGTCAAGGAATTACCATTATTTTAACTACACATTATTTAGAAGAAGCCGAGATTTTATGTAGGCATATCGGTATTATTCAACGTGGTGAGCTTATTGCTAATTCATCAATGCGTGATTTACTAGCTAATAGTCAATCTGAAACAATTATTATTGATTATTTACCAACATCTACACCTATTGCATTAAAAGGATATTCATTTTTAGATATCGAGCCGGGAATGTTAGAGGTTAAATTTGATAAACAATATGGTTTAAACCAGTTATTTGAACAGCTTAATCAACAGCAAATCAAAGTGATAAGTATGCGAAATAAAGCTAATAGGCTGGAAGAATTATTTGTTGAATTACTGCGTAATGATACACAAAAGCAAGGAGTGAATAATGAATAATTTATATTGGATAGCCTTAAAAAGTATTTGGCGTAAAGAGGTAGTTCGATTTTTAAGAATTTGGATCCAAACAATGATTCCACCTGTGATTACGATGTCTCTTTATTTTATTATTTTTGGGAATTTAATTGGTTCACGTGTAGGTAATATGGGGGGCTATAGTTATATGGCTTTTATTGTACCGGGATTAATCATGATGTCGGTAATTACTAACTCCTACACAAATGTTTGTTCATCCTTTTTCAGTGCCAAATTTCAGCGGAATATAGAAGAGTTATTAGTAGCTCCTGTGCCTACACACATCATAATTTGTGGGTTTGTTGGGGGAGGGGTGATACGCGGTATTTTAACGGGAATATTAGTCACAATTGTATCGCTATTTTTTGTTAATTATCAAGTCTACTCATGGTTTTTCGTCGGTTACACATTGTTATTAACTTCAATTCTGTTTTCATTAGCAGGTTTATTAAATGCGGTATATGCTAAAACTTTCGATGATATTAGTATTATTCCCACATTCGTATTAACGCCATTAACTTATTTGGGAGGTGTGTTTTATTCAATCACTATGCTACCAACTTTTTGGCAATGGGTATCCAAATTTAATCCCATTGTTTATATGATTAATGGATTTCGTTATGGTTTTTTAGGCATAACTGATGTTTCACTTTGGATCACTTTTTCAATGCTTATTTTGTTTGTAATAGCGTTGTATGTCATGGTGTGGCGATTAATTGAAAGAGGAAAAGGATTACGAAATTAACAACCAGAAATAACGCCGCCGATTATAGTCGGCGGGAATGACTGGTTGTGTGTTATCAATATAATAATTGTTGTAATAAAAATTAAAATAATATAATAGTTTATAAATAGAACTCAAGAACTATATTATTAATAAATACCTAATTTTTTTTCTAAATAGTGGATATTTGTGCCACCTTTTTGGAAGCTTTTATCATTCATAATTTCGATATGAAGGTCGATATTGGTTTTGATACCGTCAATAACTAATTCTGCTAATGCATTTTTCATCCGTGCTATAGCTACTTCTCGCGTTTCCCCATAAGCTATTAGTTTACCTATCATTGAATCATAATATGGCGGTACTGTATAACCGGCATAAATATGTGATTCCCAACGAATACCGAACCCACCTGGTGCATGAAAACGGGTAATCTTTCCAGGTGATGGCATAAATGTTTTAGGATCTTCGGCATTAATCCTGCATTCAATTGCATGACCTTTAATTTCAATGTCTTTTTGTTTAATAGAAAGTGGTTTTCCTGCTGCAATTAGAATTTGCTCTCTAATTAAATCTACACCTGTAATCATTTCGGTAACAGGATGTTCTACCTGAATACGGGTGTTCATTTCAATGAAATAAAATTCGCCGTTTTCAAATAAAAATTCAAATGTACCTGCACCACGATAACCTATTTCAATACAGGCATTTACACAGCGCTCACCAATAAATTTGCGCATTTTAGGTGTAATGCCAACAGCTGGCGCTTCTTCAACTACTTTTTGATGACGCCGCTGCATTGAGCAATCACGTTCGGCTAAATAAACTGCATGACCTTGACCATCGGAAAGGACTTGAATTTCGATATGCCGTGGGTTTTCAAGGAATTTTTCCATGTAAACCATGTCATTATTAAATGCTGTCTTAGCTTCAAGTTTGGTCATTTTTATTGATTGTTCAAGATCCTTTTCTTCTCGAACAATGCGCATACCACGGCCACCACCGCCACCAGAAGCTTTAATAATAACAGGATAGCCAATTTGCTTCGCTATCTGTTTGTTCGTCTCTATATTACTACTTAATGGACCATCTGAGCCAGGCACACAAGGGACACCTGCTTTTTTCATAGCATGAATTGCTGATACTTTATCTCCCATTAAACGGATAGTATCAGGTTTTGGACCAACAAAAATAAAACCAGAACGCTCAACTTGTTCTGCAAAATCTGCATTTTCAGACAAGAAACCGTATCCAGGGTGAATAGCAGCAGCTCCAGTTACTTCGGCAGCGGATATTAATGCTGGGATATTCAAGTAACTTTTGGCAGAGGCTGCTGGACCAATACAGACTGTTTCATCTGCAAGTAACACATGTTTCAAATCTTTATCTGCCGAAGAATGAACAGCGACAGTTTTAATTCCAAGTTCTTTACATGCTCGTAAGATACGTAGCGCAATTTCACCACGGTTAGCAATAAGAATTTTATCCAGCATATTCGATCTCTTAATTTTATAAATTAATGAATGAATTCATATTATTCGATTATGAATAATGGTTGATCGAATTCTACTGGTTGACCATTTTCAACTAAAATGGCTTTGATAATACCTGCTTTTTCAGATTCAATTTGATTCATCATTTTCATAGCTTCAACAATGCAAAGTACATCGCCAATATTTACTGTTTGACCAACTTCTACAAAAGCTTTTGATTCAGGACTAGGAGTACGATAAAACGTTCCAACCATTGGTGATTTTATTGTTGTACCTGAAATATTAACTGATGCAGCCTCATTATCTACTTCTTCAATTGAAGTGGTTGGTGTTACAACAACTGGAGCAGCTTGAGGAATATGAAAGTTTTGTACTGGCGCTGAATGATTTGTAGCAGGTACAGAACGATTAATTCTAACTGATTCTTCACCTTCAGAGATTTCAAGTTCTGAAATACCTGACTCTTCAACTAATTCAATTAATTTTTTAATTTTGCGTATATCCATGAATTACACCATTTTATTTAATATAAGTAACAATTATTTAATGTAACCTTAATATTTTAAAAGTAACCTTTTAAAAAGAAAATAAGGCTGTAACTTAACATTAACGCGGAAGGATACACTGTAAAACACAATTTGTCATTATATATCTATTTTACGATCTGTTTTTATACTATTTTCTAGGTATTATTTTATAATTGCGATACAATAGAATAGTAAATCTCAATTATTATTGGGGCAGCTATGGAGTAAACACAATAAGCAAGTATGTTATTTTCTCAATTTAAAATATAAATATATATTTATATCATAGTTAACTTCATCATATTTAAATATACTTAAGTTAAGATTAATTCTAGGAAAAGTTTTTATTATGTTCAAAAAAGTTCGCGGCTTGTTTTCAAATGATTTATCGATCGATTTAGGTACAGCCAATACTCTTATTTACGTAAAAGGGCAAGGTATTGTACTAAATGAACCTTCTGTTGTGGCCATTCGCCAAGATCGTTCAGGGACACCTAAAAGTGTTGCTGCTGTTGGTCATGCTGCGAAACAAATGCTTGGGCGAACTCCCGGTAATATAGCTGCAATAAGACCGATGAAAGATGGTGTTATTGCTGATTTTTCTGTTACTGAAAAAATGTTACAGCATTTTATTCGCCAAGTTCATAGTCACAGTTTTTTAAGACCAAGTCCCCGTGTACTTGTATGTGTGCCAGTTGGCGCTACACAAGTGGAGCGTAGAGCTATTCGTGAATCAGCATTAGGCGCTGGGGCACGTGAAGTATATTTAATTGAAGAGCCTATGGCCGCTGCGATTGGTGCTGATTTGCCAGTGTCTTCACCAACAGGTTCAATGGTCGTTGATATTGGTGGTGGGACCACTGAAGTTGCTGTTATTTCTTTAAATGGCGTTGTTTATTCTGCCTCTGCGCGTATTGGCGGTGATCGATTTGATGAAGCAATTATCAATTATGTTCGCCGCAATTATGGTGCTTTAATTGGTGAGGCAACGGCAGAGAAAATTAAACACTTTATTGGTAGTGCTTATCCAGGTGACGAAGTTCTTGAAATTGAAGTTAGAGGTCGCAATTTGGCTGAAGGTGTTCCGCGTAGTTTTACTCTAAACTCGAATGAAATCTTAGAAGCATTGCAAGAACCACTTAGTGGTATTGTTAGTGCGGTCAAAGTTGCGTTAGAACAATGTCCACCGGAGCTTGCTTCCGATATTTCAGAACATGGTATGGTTTTAACAGGCGGTGGCGCATTATTACGTAATATTGATAAACTATTATCTGCAGAAACAGGTATTCATGTGGTTGTTGCTGAAGATCCATTGACATGCGTTGCTAGAGGCGGAGGTAAAGCTCTGGATATGGTTGATATGCATGGTGGTGATCTGTTTAGTGAAGAGTAAAAACTATATGTATTAATGTATTATCATTTTGCTTTCAATTAAATAATAAAATGCTTAATAGCTAAGCATCTTAATTATCTTTTCCGCCGCAGTAGCCGGCGGACTCATATCATTATATATAAAACTTGAATATATAGCAGGTAAAGTATTGAGCAATGAAATTACTTTTTTCTAAACGATCCCCTCTTAGCGTGCAATTATTAGCTTCTTTGACTCTTGCTTCCGTTTTAATTGTTTTAGACGTAAGCTACCAACCTTTCAAAGAAGTTCGTTATTATTTAGATACTATTGTTTCGCCACTTTACAATATTTCAAATGCGCCTCGAGCATCGTTTGATTCGCTTTACGAAATGTCAAAAACTAGAGAAGCATTAGCAAATGAAAATGAGAAGCTGCATGAAGAATTATTGAATAAAAAAGTTGATCTTTTATTATTGGAACATTTAAGGCATGAAAATAATAGACTCAGAGAATTGCTTGGTTCTCCGATACACATAAAAGAGCCTAAAAGAGTTGCACAAGTTTTATTAACAGATACAGATCCTTACATTTATCAAATTGTCATTAATAAAGGAAAACATGATGGCGTTTATGTCGGTCAACCCGTGATTGATGAAAAGGGTATTGTTGGACAAATTTATGAAACAGCACAAAATACAAGTAGAGCAATCCTAATTTGTGATTATCAACATGCAATACCTGTACAAGTGCAAAGAAATGATATCTCAATGGTTGCTGTTGGTAATGGTTGTAATAACGATTTAACGCTCGATTTTTTGCCAAATAATGTTGATGTCAAAGTTGGTGATGTTCTTGTTACTTCTGGACTGGATGGACGGTTTCCTGAGGGGTATCCTGTTGCGATAGTTAGTTCGGTAAAAATTGATATTAGTGATTCTTCGCCACTTATTTCAGCAACACCTACAGCAGACTTAAAACGACTACGTTATTTATTATTGTTAGGAATAGATCAAGGAGTACAACATGAGAGACCGTAGAGGTGTCTTCATTATTTGGGTAACATTATTATTAGGATTATTTGCTCAAATTATACCATGGTCACCAACTTACAATATGGTTAAACCACATTTTTTTATGTTGATCTTAGCTTATTGGTTAATTGCCCTTCCTCACCGTGTGGGAATAGGTACAGCTTTTATATTTGGAACTATAATTGATTTATGTTCAGGAACAATATTGGGTATACATGCTTTTATTTTTTCGGTTATTGCCTTTTTACTAATTTTCAAATTTCAATTGATACGCAATTTAGCTTTATGGCAGCAGTCGTTCATTATATTTGGCGTATTGTTGTGTTATAACTTATTGGTTTTTTTATTTCAAGCAATTATATATCATACCATTACCATATCTCCTTTAATTCTACTATCAAGCTGTGTTGATGGTATATTATGGATAGTATTTTATCTATTATTGCGACTAATAAGACGGAGCTTTGTGATTAATTAAAGGAAAGTTTATGACTGTTGAATTATTAATGAATGTAACACCTTCTGAAACGCGAGTTGCTTATGTTGAAGATGGTGTATTACAAGAGATCCATGTTGATCGTGAGTCACGCAGAGGGATTGTAGGTAATATATATAAAGGAAAAGTTATCCGTATTTTACCAGGTATGCAGGCTGCATTTGTTGATATTGGTTTGGAAAAAGCTGCTTTTCTACATGCATCAGATATTATGCCACATACAGAATGTGTATCGGATAGTGAACAAGAGCAATTTCAAGTTAAAGATATTTCTGAACTTGTCCGTCAAGGTCAAGACTTAATGGTACAAGTCGTTAAAGATCCATTAGGAACAAAAGGGGCAAGATTAACTACGGATATTACTTTGCCATCACGTTATCTTGTATTTATGCCTGGCCCTAACTCAGCTCATGTTGCGACATCACAACGTATTGAAAGTGAAGAAGAACGCGAAAGACTTAAAAGAACTGTCGAGCAATATGTGACAGAAGAAGGTGGGTTTATTGTTAGAACCGCAGCGGAAGGTGCAAGTGCGTATGAGTTAGAACAGGATGCTAATTTTTTAAAACGCCTTTGGGCTAAGATACAGCAGCGTATGGCACGCCCAACTAGCAAAAACTTGGTTTATGGTGAGTTGCAATTATCTCAAAGAGTATTGCGTGATTTTGTTGGTGATCCAATAGAACGAATTTTGGTTGACTCAAAACTTACTTATGATCTCTTATTGGAATTTACGAAAGAATTCATGCCTGAAGTGACTAGTAAATTATCGCATTATTGTGGTAGCGCTCCGATATTTGATCTTTATGATACAGAAAACGAAATTCAACGAGCACTTGATCGTAAAGTAAAATTAAAATCAGGTGGCTATTTAATTATCGACCAAACTGAAGCTATGACAACAATTGATATTAATACAGGGGCATTTGTTGGTCATCGAAATTTAGAAGAGACGATTTTTAATACCAATATTGAAGCAACGATAGCTATTGCGCGGCAGCTACGTTTACGTAATTTGGGCGGAATTATTATTATTGATTTTATTGATATGCAAGAAGATTTGCACCGCGAACGTGTATTGCAATCACTACAGGATTTTTTATCAAAAGATAGAGTTAGAACCACCATTAACTCATTTTCAACCCTAGGACTGGTTGAAATGACACGTAAACGAACAAGGGAAAGTATTGGACATATTTTGTGTGAGGAATGTCCAGCATGTAAAGGCCGCGGGATGGTTAAATCGGTTGAAACAATTTGTAACGAAATTTTACGTGAAATAGTCCGTGTTCATAAAGCTCATCGTTCCGAATACTTTTTGGTTTATGCTTCTGCTGCTGTTGTAAATGCCTTAACCAGTGATGAATCACATGCTTTAGCAGAGGTTGAAGTATTTGTTGGTAAACATGTTGAAGTAAAAGTAGAGCCACTTTATATTCAAGAACAATATGATGTTGTATTAATTTAATAAGATAAATTTTTGTATGTTTTTAAGTTATAAATTAATTATATTAAAACTGATGACTGCTAATAAATAAAACAAAGATTATTGTTTATTTTAAGTAATGTATTAATAATTATAACTATTTGGTTAGTCTAAAAATTTAAATTGAAGGAATTTATGATAGTAACTAAAGTTAGTGAACGACTACTTAATCCGAATAATCTAAGCCAACAAGATATATTTCGTTTATTGGATATACTGAGTTCGAGGCAAATTGATTATGGTGATTTATATTTTTTATCAGGATACTATGAAAGTTGGTCGCTTGAAGATGGCATTATTAAAAATGCTACTTTTCATCGTGATCAAGGGGTAGGTGCGAGAGCTATTATTGGGGAAAAAACAGGTTTCGCTTATACTGATCAGCTTTCTTTAAAACGTTTGGAACAAAGTGTACTGGCAGCTAATTCTATTACTAAACTAAAAACGCCAATGGCTATTACGCCATTAAAAACAATAGATGTAACGCCAATATATCAATCATTAAACCCGATTAATTCATTTTCTCAAGAACAGAAAATTGCGTTATTAAGGCAAATAGATCAATTAGCCCGTTCAATCGATTCACGAGTTATTGAGGTTTCAGCTAGTTTGACTGGTAGCTATGAAGATATATTAATAGCAGGGACTGATGGAACATTGTGTGCAGATATTAGACCATTAGTGCGTTTATCTATTTCTGTTATTGTTGAACAAGATGGTATACGTGAACGAGGTAATAGTGGCGGCGGGGGACGTTTTAGCTACGATTACTTTTTAATGAAAAATCCTAAAACGGCAGAAAGTTATGCTGATAGCTATACTCGTGATGCTGTAAAACAAGCACTGATTTCATTATCAGCTATACCAGCACCTGCAGGTTCAATGCCAGTTATTTTAGGCGCGGGTTGGCCTGGTGTATTATTACATGAAGCGGTAGGGCATGGTTTAGAAGGCGATTTTAATCGCAAAAATAGTTCTGTTTTTTCAGGGAAAATAGGAGAAAAAGTTACTTCAGAACTTTGCACTATTGTAGATGATGGTACGATTAGTAATCTTCGTGGCTCTCTCACTATTGATGATGAAGGCACACAAAGTCAAAAAACAGTGCTCATTGAAAATGGCATTCTTAAGGGGTATATGTTTGATAAACTGAATGCTAAATTGATGAATACACATTCAACTGGCAATGGGCGTCGTGAAGGGTATGCATGTTTACCTATGCCCAGAATGACAAATACCTATATGTTGCATGGAAATTCAAGTTTTGATGATATTATTAGCAGTGTTGAGTATGGACTTTATGCACCTAATTTTGCCGGTGGGCAAGTGGATATCACATCTGGCAAATTTGTCTTCTCTGCATCCGAAGCCTATTTAATTGAAAAAGGCAAAGTAACTAAACCAGTTAAAGGCGCAACATTGATTGGTTCAGGTATTGAAACTATGCAACAAATATCAATGGTGGGCAATGATCTTGAATTAGATCCAGGCATAGGTGTTTGTGGTAAAGCAGGGCAAAGTATACCAGTAGGAGTTGGGCAACCTACTTTAAAAGTGGATAATTTGACGGTTGGTGGTATTATTAACTAATAATAAAAATACATAGTGGGATATCAAAATAAATGGAAACAATCATTACACTTTATCAAGCGTTTGTTAATATGGACATAGCAACACTCTCAAACCCTAATGTTTTATGGTCATTATATGGCATGTTATTTGTGATCATTTTGTTAGAAAATGGTCTTTTGCCAGCAGCTTTCTTACCAGGTGATAGTTTACTGTTTTTAACAGGAGTGTTAATTAGTCTAGATGTCTTCCATTTCGGTCTAATTAATGTGATTTTAATTGCTGGTGCTGCTCTGGGAACTTGGTTAGGGTATGCTCAAGGGTTGTGGCTTGGTAATACGAAAATAGTAAAAGGTTGGATGGCGAATTTACCCGAAAAATATCATCATAAAACAGAACTATTATTCCATAAATATGGGTTACAAGCACTATTTATTGGGAGATTTATTGCTTTTGTCCGTACATTAATGCCAATGATGGCTGGCTTATCAGGGCTACACAGTCGAAAATTTCATATTTATAATTGGGTGAGTGCGACATTATGGATCTTTTTAATTGTCACTTTAGGTTACCTATTTGGCTTATCGCCAATTTTCAAGACTTATGAAAAACAAATTATGTCATTATTGATGATAATTCCTGTGTTTTTATTAGTTTTAGGATTACTTTTTTCAATTTGGCTTGCTGTCAAACGTTCATTAGCTAATAAAAAACAATCTAAAGTCACATCAATTAATAATAGAAAAAAAATAGAAAAGTGAAATTAACCGATAAGCCGGGTTCTGTCGTGGACAATCATTCCTCTAGGCTAATGCTCACGCATTAGCTCAAGCAGTCTACCCGGATTCAACGCGGGCCGCGTTAATGAATCCCTATTTGACCTTGCTCCGAGTGGAGTTTACCGTGCCGCAACTGTTACCAGTTACGCGGTGCGCTCTTACCACACCCTTTCACCCTTACCTGATCTTATAAATAAGCCATCGGCGGTATACTTTCTGTTGCACTAGTCGTAAATTTTCGCTATCGCAAAAACTTCCCAGGCGTTACCTGGCACTCTGCCCTATGGAGCCCGGACTTTCCTCCCCTTTGTTTATTTCACTATTTTCACAAGGACAACAACAAAGCAGCGATTGTCTGGTTAATTTCATTAATAAGTATAACGAAATGAATTATTTTGTCCAGAATTGTATTTTAATTTAAAGGGTATGTGTAATCTACGAACGATAAAATATACAGTAAGTCTAAAAACTATTTTTTGCATTATCAGTAAAACTTAATAGACCACAGCAATAAGAATTAATCAAAATATTTCTTATGAAAATTAAAAGATCTAGTCTACCTTTGATGATGCCGCATTATATTTCTATTAGAATAAATTGAGCGGCTAAAATTTTCCTATTATTCATGGATTTATTGCACTTCATATATCAATTATCTTCTTGATAATTTGTTTTGTTACTGTATTGATATAATCACTTAGTCAAATTTTTGAAGTATCTAAATCAAAGTATAATGAAATAAAAAATTCTTTTTTCGTATATAGTTCAACAAACGCAGTTTCTAAAAGCTACCGAATCAGAACCTTATTATTGGGAGCAGTTAAAACTATGCCGTTTCTTCGTCAATTTATTAATTATTTTATATATGATAAGCTTCAAAATTACTAAATTAACCAATTTTAGTATTAAAATTGGTTAATTACAATAATTGGTCACTTAATGAGTGTATTGACATTTCCTTAATTTCTCAAAAATTTTTTATTGTTTGAAAAGTGGAGCAATTAAAATGAGAAGATGATTATAGTACAAAGAACTGTCAACTATTTAGGGATAATTACGATAATATGCAGTATCGATTGAAAACAAGAACTGAAAATTGAACATTTTGCAAATGTACTAGCGATGAAGCTAAAACTTCTGAATATTATATTGGTAGTTTGCTTTTTATAGTAAAAATTATTATTTATTAAATAAGAAATAATAAGTTATGTTATATCGGCTATTGAGCAATTAATAATTACTTAATTGTTAATGCAAAACAGTGTTAATGATTTTATTACTTTTATAAACAAAAAATAAAAGATAATTAGTGTTATTGTGAAAGCTACGCTATACTTTAGCGCTATAAAATTTTAGCCACGACGGAAAAACGAATGGAAAACCAGTTTCAATTAACAAATAGTAAAGAAATTATTGCTTATTTAGCTCAACAATTTCCTAATTGTTTCGCTATTGAAGGGGAAGTTAAACCATTAAAGATTGGTATTTTTCAAGATATTCTTTCTCGTTTAAACGGGAAAGCAGAATTAAGTAAAACAAAACTTCGAGTTGCATTACGTACTTATACAATGAGTTGGCGTTATTTATATAGTATAAAAGTTGGTTTGCATCGTGTTGATTTAGATGGGAATGAGGGAGAGTTAATTACCCAAGAGCAAATGGAATATGCTCAACAGCAGCTTAAAGAAAGTAAAGAGAAGGTTAAAGAGCGTTTAAAAGAGCAAGCAAAAGAGAAACGCAAAACAGCTCGCTCACCATTAAGAAAAGCTAAAAATAACGCTAAAATCCTACAAATTGGTGATTTTGTTAAAGTAATTTTAGGTAGAAAACTACTAACAGTCCAGATTCTAAAAATAGAAAAAGAGCATATAAAGGTAAAAGTCGGCTCTGGAATGGAATTAACAGTTAAACCTGAGCATATTATTAATAAATAGAGAATACAAATGAATAAATTATTAAAAGGAATAATTAAATTAAGTTTTGTATTGTTTATTGTTAGCCAAGGTGCTCAGGCCAAAACGCCTTCAATAGAACAATTACCAATATTAAAACAAGATCAGATTCATCAAATTGTTACCAATCGCGTAACAAACTATTTTACGCAATCACATTATCGTAATTTCCAATTAGATGGTGCATTTTCAGCTAAAATCTTTGATCGTTACTTTAAATTATTAGATGGAAGCAAGACTTACTTTATACAAAGTGATATTGATAGTTTTCGAGGTAAGCAAGAGTATTTAGGGGAAGAATTGTTAAACGGCAATTTAACCACCGCTTACGATATTTATAATCTTTCAATTCAAAAAAGATACAATCGATATAAATTCGCGCTTGAAGTTTTACAAAAACCTATGGATTTTTCGGTGAAAGAAAGTATCAATTTTAAACGAGATGATATTTCATGGGCAACAACTGAAAAAGAGCTCGATACTTATTGGAATAAACGCGTGAAATATGATGAGTTAAATTTGTCACTGTCTGGAAAAAGCGAAAAAGAAATTCGAGACATTTTGACTAAACGTTATACTCGAGTATTAAAAACATTAATTCAATCAAAAAATGAAGATGCATTTCAAATATTTATGAATGCCTTTGCTAGAGAAATTGATCCACATACAAGCTATTTAGCACCACGTAAAAAACGTGATTTTGATTCAGAAATGAGTTTATCAATGGAAGGTATTGGTGCCACACTAAGCCAACAGGAAGATTACACAGAAATTATGTCTTTTGTAACAGGTGGTCCTGCCGAAAAGAGTAAACTATTAGCTGTAGGGGATAAAATTATTGGCGTGGGACAAAGTAATACGCCTATTGAAGATGTTATTGGTTGGCGTTTAGATGATATTGTTGACAAAATTCGTGGACCAAAAGGCACGGTAGTTAAATTGGAAATTTTACCAGCTGGTAACAATAGTAAACCTAAAGTTGTAGAAATTACTCGTGATAAAATTCATTTTGAAGATCGTGAAGCAAAATTAACTATTATTGATAATATTAGAGGAAAAGTTGGGGTTATTGAAATTCCTAGCTTTTACATAGGACTAACAGAAAAAGTTAATTCATTATTGACGCAAGCTAATAAAGATAATTTAAAAGGTCTTGTTATCGATTTACGAGATAATGGTGGGGGTTCATTGGCTGAAGTAATTACTTTAACTGGATTATTTATTGACTCAGGACCTGTTGTTCAAGTTCGTGATAATCTACAAAAAGTGACTATTTATGATGACAAAAAGAAAGGAATAAAATATTTTGGTCCAATTGTTGTCTTGATTAATCATTACAGCGCATCGGCTTCTGAAATATTTTCGGCTGCTATGCAAGATTATGGTCGAGCATTAATCGTTGGCGAAACCACTTATGGTAAAGGTACAGTACAAACATCTCGGAATATTGCTTATCCAGTAGATGCGAGATTACATCCTAATTGGCCAGAGCTAGGTGGTGTTCAATATACGGTTCAAAAGTTTTATCGCATTAATGGCGGTAGTACTCAACTTAAAGGCGTAGAGCCAGATATTGAAATGATCAACACCAAATATATAGATGAAACTGGTGAAAGGTTTTTAGATAACGCAATGCCATGGGATAAAATACAGCCAGCAAAATATTCTATTATTGCAAATATAAAGCCATTTTTATCAGAGCTAAAATCTCAGCATTTGGTACGAATTGCAAAAAATCCTGAGTTTACCTATATTGGAGAAGATATCAAACAATTTAATGATAAAACAGAAGCCCAATATAGTGTGTCTTTAAATAAAATAGAGCGCGAAGCAGAGCAAAAAAGCAATGAAGATCGTGATTTGAAAAGAATCAATGAGCGCTTAAGTAGAGCAGGTCTTCCTATAATTGCTAAAATGGATGATCTTCCTAAAAACTATAAGCGACCAGATGCCTATTTAGATGAAGCAGTTGAAATGTTACTTGATTTTGCACCTAAATATTTGGGTATGAAAAATCAATAAATAGATAATGCTATAACTTCATTTAATGCGTCAGTTAAATAGGTTACTTAAGCTAAACCAGTAAAATGAGTGGAGATACAGATATGAATATAGATCTAAAATATGCATTAATTTCAGTAGTGGTTATATTAGGTATTATTGCGGCTTTTGGTATTATTGTTTGTACCAATTAAAATACTTGATTAATTATCTTATGATCATTATAGTATGCAGTCTTCTATTAAAGAATAGGTGAGGTGTCCGAGTGGCTGAAGGAGCACGCCTGGAAAGTGTGTATACGGCAACGTATCAAGGGTTCGAATCCCTTCCTCACCGCCATTAAAATTAAGTCATTGAAGGATGATAGGATCATCTTGTTCACTGTGAATATCAGATATAGCTTTTAATATTATTTTGGCAATATACATCTTGTATATGTAAGCTACCTGAAATGACAAGTTATTCCTTTCTCCTCGATTATTGGGAGCACTAATGGAAAATTTATGTACTGTTCAGGATTTTATACGCTGGACAACTTCACAATTTAGTCAATCGGAAATTTATCTTGGGCATGGTACCGATAATCCTATTGATGAGTCAAAACAGCTTATTTTAGGTAGCCTTGGTCTATCGTTATTTATTCCACCAGAATTTTATAATGCAAACTTAACTAATAACGAAAAGCAGCAGCTATTCGATATTATTCAAAAACGAATTAAAGATCGGGTGCCAACTCCATATTTAATTAATCAAGCTTGGTTTTGTGGGCATTGTTTTTATGTTGATGAACGAGTTTTAATACCCCGTTCTCCAATTGGAGAATTAATTAACAATCAATTTCGCACACTATTATCTAGTGATCCTGTAAATATTTTAGATTTATGTACAGGTAGTGGATGTATTGGCATTGCTTGCGCTTTCGCTTTTCCCAAAGCTCAAGTTGATATAACAGATATCTCATTAGAAGCATTAGATGTTGCTC
Source organism: Gilliamella sp. Choc4-2 (assembly GCF_001690355.1). GTDB lineage: Bacteria > Pseudomonadota > Gammaproteobacteria > Enterobacterales > Orbaceae > Gilliamella > Gilliamella apicola_A. Next base: position 117,042 of record NZ_LZHG01000060.1, on the reverse strand, counting down.
AGACAAATATCGAATTACATGAAATGGATTTTCAAGTAATACCAATCCAGTCCGATCTATTTAATGATATTCCACCAAAAAAATACGACCTTATTGTTTCAAATCCTCCTTATGTTGATGATGAAGACATGAGTGATCTACCTGTAGAATTTTTGTATGAGCCAAAATTAGCTCTAGAAGCTGGATTTGATGGATTGGATTTAGTTAAACGAATTTTAAACGATGCAGTAAATTATTTAGCTCCAAATGGAGTATTAGTTTGTGAGGTGGGTAATAGTTGGATAAGTTTGCAAAAACAATACCCTAACGTTCCTTTTAATTGGATTGATTTTGAACATGGTGGGCATGGTGTTTTTTCAATTACACTTGAAAATCTCATCCAATATCATGACTATTTTAAATAAGCTGTTTTCAATAATTGGAATAAAATTATTATGGCTGGAAACTCAATTGGAAAGTTATTTAAAGTGACTACTTTTGGTGAGTCACACGGGATTGCTTTAGGATGTATTGTTGATGGTGTACCTCCTGGACTAAGTTTGACGGAATCCGATATGCAAAGGGATCTCGATCGTCGTCGACCTGGCTCATCACGTTATACCACCCAACGCCGCGAAGCAGACCAAGTGAAAATTTTATCGGGTGTTTTTGATGGAATAACAACAGGTACGAGTATTGGTTTAATAATTGAAAACATGGATCAGCGTTCACAAGACTATAGCCAAATTAAAGATATTTTTAGACCAAGTCATGCTGATTTTACTTATCAAAAAAAATATGGAATACGTGATTATCGAGGTGGTGGAAGATCTTCTGCTCGTGAAACGGCGATGCGTGTTGCTGCTGGCGCAATAGCTAAAAAATATTTGCGTGAAAAGCTTGGTATCGAAATTCGAGGTTATTTAGCTCAAATGGGTGATATTGAATGTGAGTTAAGCGATTGGCAACAGGTTGAGCATAATCCATTTTTTTGTGCAGATGAAAGTAAATTAGAATTACTTGAAGAGTTACTCAGAAATTTAAAGAAAGAAGGCGACTCGATTGGGGCTAAAGTTTGTATTGTTGCTGAAAATGTTCCTATTGGATTAGGTGAACCAGTATTTGACAAACTTGATGCAGATCTTGCACATGCGTTAATGAGCATAAATGCAGTAAAAGGTGTTGAAATTGGAGATGGTTTTGCTGTTGTTAATAAGCGTGGTAGCGAAAATCGTGATGAGATTACGCCACAAGGCTTTCTTTCTAATCATGCCGGTGGCATTTTGGGGGGAATTAGTACGGGCCAAACTATTTTGGCTAATATCGCTTTAAAACCGACACCAAGTATTGGTCTAGTAGGTCAATCAATCAATATTTATAATGAATCAGTGGAAGTTAGTACTCGTGGTCGACATGATCCTTGTGTAGGAATTCGAGCTGTACCAATAGCCGAAGCTATGGTAGCTATTGTACTTATGGACCATTATCTTCGCTATCGTGCACAATGTAATGATGTAAATTCGTTATGAATTATGAATTGTTTATTTTACTGTTCATAATTGCAACTTTAGCTGGTTTCATTGATTCAATTGCGGGGGGAGGTGGCTTATTAACCGTGCCGGCTTTACTTGCAGTTGGTCTGCCGCCCACAAGTGCATTGGCCACAAATAAATTACAAAGTTGTGGTGGATCATTTTCTGCTAGCTTATATTTTATTCATCAGCGTATGGTGGATATAATACAGCAAAAATGGGCAATTACTTTTGCTTTTATTGGCTCAGCAGTTGGTTCATTATTAGTGATGCATATCAAAGCTGACTTTTTAAAACTATTATTACCTATCTTAACCATTGGTGTCGGGATGTATTTTTTACTTTCCCAAAACATAGGGGAAAACGACTGTAAAAACCGGCTTTCACTCATCCAATTTGCTTTAATTCCCGCTTTTAGCATTGGATTTTATGATGGTTTTTTTGGTCCTGGTGCGGGTTCATTTTATGCTTTAGCCTATATTACATTGTTAGGATTTAATTTAACCAAAGCAACGGCTCATACCAAAGTATTAAACTTCACCTCAAATTTAGCTGGTTTGCTGTTTTTTATTGTTGGGGGCGAAGTGATATGGTCAATTGGTCTTGTGATGCTAGTTGGTCAATTTATAGGCGCAAGGATTGGCGCTAAGATGGTCATTACTAAAGGTCGTAAACTAATCAGACCAATGCTAATTACTGTTTCAACGCTTATGAGTATCAAATTGATTTATGAAAACTTCTTTTAGTGTATTACCAGTTAAATAATGAGTATTTTGCTATATTTCAATATTAATTGTGTTTTGACCAATATAGCTAAAATAATTTTATAATTAAGTCCGTAGCTTCTTCAGCCATTTTTCTGGGCTTAATAGCAAGTAAATTATTGTTAAAAACTTTCAGGAAAAGATTCGATTGAGTATAAAAATGACAACAATTATTTACTTCAATTAAATACTATTTAGTATATATTTGTGTTAACTAAAATAGTTTATGTTACACAATTAACTGACATTATGAAACTTCAACAATTACGTTATATTTTGGAAATCGCCCGTTCAGGCTCGATTAATGAAGCAGCCAAAAATTTATACATTACGCAACCGAGTTTATCAACAGCAGTGAAAGAGCTAGAGAATGAATTTGGTATTGAAATATTTGTGCGCACATCTAAAGGTGTTTCTCTTTCCACTGATGGTGTTGAGTTTTTAGGTTATGCTAAGCAAGTTTTAGATCAAGCCGAACTATTAGAACAACACTATTCTAAAAAAGAGCCTTCTAAACAATTATGCAGCATATCAACACAGCATTATGCCTTTGCCGTTAATGCATTTGTTAACCTTATTAAAAAAAATCATACTGATGAATATGAATTCACGCTGAGAGAAACAAGGACTTATGATATTATTACTGATGTAGCAAATTTGCGCAGTGAGGTTGGAATTTTATATCTGACTGATTTTAATCAAAAAGTAATCTCACGTTTACTTAAAGAGCATCGACTAACATTCAACCCTCTTTTTGAGGTTGCTCCCCATGTATTTATTAGTACTAATCACCCTTTAGTAGCAATGAAGTCATTAACCTTAAATGATCTTGAAGATTATCCTTATCTATCTTTTGAACAAGGAGAGTATAATTCTTTTTATTTTTCAGAAGAGATTTTAAGTACGGTTTATCATAAAAAAAGTATACATGTTAGCGATAGAGCAACATTATTTAACTTATTGCATGGACTCAATGGTTATACAATTAGTACTGGTGTGCTAAGTACCGATTTGAATGGCTCAGACATTTTATCGATTCCTCTTGATGTAGAAGAAAAAATATTAATTGGTTGGATTACTTCACAAAAAGCACAATTGAGTATTTCAGCACAAAATTATATAGAAGCACTTAAAAAACTTATTCAAGAAGAATATGGTTTTGAACTTAAGTAAATCCTCGGTGCTTAGCGGAATCACATTGCTATTTTATTAAATTTGAGTATAATTGCGGACGGTTTATATATTTATTATATGAATACCGAGGTATGTCTGAATTAGAGATTGGACATCCCATATTTTATATTAATTTTTAAGAGGTTTATTATGTCTCTAACTGTAGAAACTAAAGCGAAAATCGTGGCTGAATTTGGTCGTGGTACTAATGACACTGGTTCAACTGAAGTTCAAGTTGCTCTTTTGACTGCACGTATTAATGACTTGCAAGGTCATTTTTCTGAACATAAGAAAGATCACCACAGCCGTCGTGGTTTATTACGCATGGTATCTAGTCGCCGTAAATTATTAGATTACTTACGTCGTAAAGATATTGATCGTTATAATCAATTAATTCAAAAATTAGGATTACGTCGCTAATTATAATCTACTTGAAAAGAGGCTTAGGCCTCTTTTTCTTGAAAAATATTGAGGCTTTGATCTAGCAATAAGCCTCAAAAAATTAATACTTTTATGTAACACAACAAATAAAAGATTATATCTCATGTTTCGCGCGACTAATGAGAACTCTATAATTTATAGATTTGTCATTAGTCGTGACAGTGAAATAGTCTTTTTGTTGGTTATTCCCCACACTGTTGAAGTGAGTATCAATAAATTGAATTATTGTTACTTCCTTTCGAATTAAAAACTTCAACATATTAAATTACAAGAGGGCATTATTTTGTTTAATCCAACATATCAAAAATTTCAATATGGGCGTCATACAGTTACTTTAGAAACAGGGATTTTAGCTCGTCAAGCATCGGCGGCAGTCATGGTAAATATGGATGATACCGCAGTATTTGTAACTGTTGTTGCTCAAAAAAAGGTGAAGGAAGGCCAAGACTTTTTCCCTTTAACAGTTAATTATCAAGAACGTACTTATGCAGCTGGGCGAATTCCTGGTGGTTTTTTTAAACGCGAAGGTCGCCCGAGTGAAGGTGAAACGCTAATTGCACGTTTAATTGACCGTCCCCTTCGCCCATTATTCCCTGAAGGATTTGTTAATGAAATCCAAATTATTGCAACAGTTGTTTCGGTAAATCCAGATGTTAGTCCTGATTTAGTTGCAATGATTGGTGCTTCTGCTGCGCTTTGTTTGTCTGGAGTCCCATTCCATGGCCCTATTGGGGCAGCAAGAGTTGGATTGATTAATAATGAGTTTGTGCTAAATCCATCAGTGAAGGAGCTTGAAAATAGCCGTTTAGATTTGGTTGTTGCTGGTACTAAAAGTGCTGTATTAATGGTGGAATCAGAAGCTGATTTATTGTCAGAAGAGCAAATGTTAGCTGCAGTAGTTTTAGGGCATGAACAACAACAAGTTGTTATAGACAATATTAATGAATTTGTAGCTAAAGCAAATCGTGAAAAGTGGGATTGGGTGCCACCAGCTAAGAATGAAGCGCTATATAATGCTATTTCAGAACTAGCTAAAGATCGCCTTGGTGAAGCTTATCGTATTACTGAAAAACAAGCACGTTATGCAAAAATTGATTTAATTAAAGAAGAAGTTTTAGCTACACTAAAAGAACAAAATGACGAACTCGATGAAAACGAAGTGATTAATATTATTGTTGAGTTGGAAAGTCAAATTGTTCGTAAGCGTGTTATTGCTGGGGAACCACGTATCGATGGGCGAGAAAAAGATATGATTCGTGCGTTAGATATACGTACAAATTTATTACCAAGAGCACATGGTAGCGCATTATTTACTCGTGGTGAAACCCAAGCATTAGTTTCTGCCACATTAGGTACAGAGCGTGATGCACAAATTATTGATGAACTAACCGGCGAATATACAGAACGTTTCTTACTGCATTATAACTTTCCTCCATATTCTGTAGGTGAAACAGGTATGGTTGGGTCACCAAAACGTCGAGAAATTGGTCATGGACGCTTGGCTAAACGAGGTGTTGCAGCTGTAATGCCAAGCAAAGAAGATTTTCCATATACTGTGCGTGTTGTTTCTGAAATTACGGAATCAAATGGTTCATCTTCAATGGCTTCTGTTTGTGGTGCTTCACTTGCACTTATGGTTGCCGGTGTGCCAATTAAATCATCAGTTGCAGGAATTGCAATGGGTTTAGTGAAGGAAGGCGATAAGTTTGTCGTATTGTCTGATATTTTAGGTGATGAAGATCATCTTGGAGATATGGATTTTAAAGTAGCAGGTACACGTGAAGGTGTAAGCGCATTGCAAATGGATATAAAAATTGAAGGTATCACTAAAGAAATTATGCAAGTAGCACTTAATCAAGCGAAAGGTGCTCGTTTACATATTTTAGATGTAATGGATCAGGCGATTAATAAACCTCGCCAAGAGATTTCAGAATTTGCTCCACGCATTTACACAATGAATATTAATCCAGAAAAAATTCGTGATATTATTGGTAAAGGTGGTGCAACAATCCGAGCATTAACCGAAGAAACAGGTACCACAATTGAAATCACTGATGATGGTACTGTTAAAATTGCAGCATCAGATGGCAATAAAGCTAAAGATGCAATGGATCGTATCACTAATTTAGTCGCAGATGTTGAAATTGGAAAAATTTATACCGGAAAAGTAACCAGAATCGTTGATTTTGGGGCATTTGTATCAGTTATTGGTGGTAAAGAAGGTCTTGTTCATGTTTCTCAGATTGCAGATCACCGAGTTGAGAAAGTCGGTGATTATTTAAAGGTAGGACAAGAAGTGAATGTCAAAGTATTGGAAATTGATAGACAAGGACGAATCCGATTAAGTATGAAGGATGCAATAGAAACACTACCGGAAGCTGTGCACTCTGTAGAATAAAATATTACTCACTAGGAGTTAAATATGAGATTGTTTAACCTGAGGATTGTATGCTGTCTACTTGCTGTTATACTTTTGTCAGGTTGCACTAATTCTCTACCTATACTAGCTATTCCTGAGCAAGTTTCTTATGATAATGAATTAAGAGTTGCTCAGATAAGCCAGCAGTTATCTCGAAGAAATATTAATACAACCACAAGGATGCAACTTATTTTTGAGAGAGGAATTATTTATGACTCCTTAGGTTTTAAAGCGTTTGCACAAAGTGATTTTTCTCATCTACTTAGTTTTAACCCAGAAATTCCAGATGTATATAATTTTCTAGGAACTTACGCATTAAGAGAAGGGGATTTTGAAGTTGCTTTAATATCATTTAATACAACGTTAGAATTAGACCCTACTTATGCTTATGCTTATTTGAATCGAGCAATTACATTGTATCGTACAGGACATTATCAAGCAGCAGATTATGATGCAATTAAATTTTATCAATATGATATAAATGAGCCGATCAGAATTTTATGGCTTTATCTAATTGAAAAAGAGATTGATGATAAAAAAGCCTTAAATATGCTACAAAACCGTTATAATCTGATAAATGACAAAACGATTTATAGTAGTAACATTATTGCATTTTATTTAGGCAAAATTTCCGAATCTAAATTAATGCAAAATATTCAACGGGGCGTTGAAAATAATCGGCAATTAGCCGAGCGTCTTTGTGAAGTATACTTTTACTTAGGTAAGTATTACCAGAGTAAAGGTGATAAAGAGCGTGCCAAAATGTTATTTAAATATGCTTTAACGAATAATATTTATAACTTTGTTGAACATCAACAGGCACTCTATGAAGTAAAGTTACTTGAAGAAAAGTAACAAGGGTCATGCCAGTTTTAAAAGTGAAAATATTGTTATAAATTAGTTCTGATTTGCCATTAATAGTATCTTAATAAGATTTGTTGATATTATTAGTCGGCTTTATCCAAATTTAGATCAGAGTATGGAACAGGTTTTATATTTGTCCATGTAACATTCACAACTTTTACTAATTTAATCAATATTCGTAGTTAGTTATAGTAGTGAGTTGTAAATTTTCAATTTAGTGAGCTGGCATTATATTCATGTATACTTTCTTTCGTTAGAAAATTACGAAATAATATTTGTTATTAGATTGGTTAAAGCTAATCACAATTATTCGAGCTATTGATAAATAGTAGTAAGGCAGTACTTTAAGAAAGCAAGTATATATATATCTAGTTTTTATAAGCGAGTTTACATGACAAAAGAAGTTTCTTTTATTGACCTTGGATTATCCAAGGATATCCTTAATGCATTAAATGATCTTGGTTTTACCAAACCATCACCAATCCAATCTGAGTGTATTCCTTTATTATTAGAGGGTCACGATGTATTGGGAATGGCTCAAACAGGAAGTGGTAAAACAGCTGCTTTTTCGATTCCTTTCTTAATGAATATAGATCCAAATCTAAAAGTACCACAGCTTTTAGTGTTAGCACCAACACGTGAACTAGCTATTCAAGTAGCAGATGCCTGTTCGGAATATTCAAAATACATGAAAGGTGTAAAAGTGCTTGCTCTGTATGGTGGGCAGCGCTACGACGTACAATTACGAGCTTTGAAACAAGGTCCACAAATTGTGGTGGGGACACCAGGCCGTTTACTTGATCATTTAAATCGTAAAACTTTGGATCTTACTAGTCTTAAAGGATTAGTACTCGATGAAGCTGATGAAATGTTAAGAATGGGCTTTATTGATGATGTTGAAAGTATTATGGCTACGATTCCCGAAGATCATCAAACTGCGCTATTTTCTGCGACTATGCCAGCTCCAATTCGTCGTATTACTAAACGATTTATGCATAACCCTAAAGAAGTACAAATCAAGGGAACGAATCAAACAGCACCTGATATCGAACAAAGCTACTGGTTAGTTCGAGGAGTGCGTAAAAATGAAGCTATTATTCGTTTCTTAGAAGCGGAAGATTTTGATGCAGCGATTATTTTTGTTCGTACAAAATCAGCAACGTTAGAAGTGGCTGAAGTTCTTGAGAAACATGGTTACAGTTGTGCAGCATTAAATGGTGATATGACACAACAATTACGTGAACAAACACTAGATCGTCTTCGTAGTGGTCGTTTAGATATTTTAATTGCGACTGATGTTGCAGCTCGAGGCTTAGATGTTGAACGTATTAGTTTGGTTATCAATTACGATATTACTTTAGATTCTGAATCTTATGTACACCGTATCGGACGAACAGGACGAGCTGGTCGTGCAGGACGAGCTATTTTATTTGTTGATAGCCGTGAGCGCCGTTTACTTAAAAATATTGAACGAACAATTAAAAAAACAATTCCAGAAGTGGGATTACCTTCTAAAGAGTTGCTAGAAAAACGCCGTTTAACCAAATTTGTTGAGCAAGTGCAAAAGCAACTTCAAAGTAATGATTTAAATCAATACCAGAAATTGTTAGCGCAAATACAAGCTGATAGCTGTGCAGATTTGGAAACAATTGCAACTGCTTTATTAAAATTAGCACAAAGCGAACGACCATTAATTCTTCCTCCTGACCCAGTGTTTAAATCTTCTCATGAAATACGTGATCGAGATAGCCGCAGTGGTGAGCATCGTTTACGTGGTGATAATCGAGAATTACCAAAACGTCGCGAACGCCGCGATGTAGGAGATATGGATATGTATCGTATCGAAATTGGTAAAGAAAATGGAGTCGAAGTCCGTCATATTGTTGGTGCAATTGCTAACGAAGCAGATATTAGCAGCCGTTATATTGGTAATATTAAACTATATGACACTTATTCAACGGTTGAGTTACCAAAAGGAATGCCAAAAGACATCTTAAAGCACTTTGAAAAAGTACGTATACTTAATAAGCCAATGAAGATGAGTTTAGTTGGTGGCACTTCCAGTGGAAAACGAAATCGTAGAGCCAATAAATCAGAAATATCTGATAATGGTTTTACCAAAAAGCGTATTCGCCCACCAGCACCTAAATTTTAATTTTATTAACTACTATCTAGAGTTTATATGGGGTTGCGGTAATTTTGGGGCATGTGATGCATGTTTTAACTCATCAAGTGGTAATTCAATACCCTGTAAGTTATCTGCCCTATCAAAATAAAAGTGTTCATGCTAGCCTTTATAGCTCAGCTCAACCGGTAATTGTCCATGGTTATACGGTTGGTGGCTGATGCTACTTAGTCGGGCTTTTTTAATCGTGGGTTAAAATTTTCAGCCCTCTGTAGTTGTCGCTCATTTTGCCAAGCTTATCGGCAACATTATATTGATCATGACATTCAAACGGTTTGTTTTGGTCGCCTTTGATCTTGACTTTTTGATTAAGCAATCGAACACGGCTATAAAATTGTTGATGACAATTGAGTTCACCAAATCGCCCCATGTTACGGGTGATTTCATTCCTTTCATGCCAAAACTGTGAGTCGACAGTGCTTGACTGTTTAGGTCGATTTGGTTTGCTTCATTACCACGGCAACTTGATACAGTTAGGGGGGAATTGCACTGAGTGATCATAATGTAAATTTTATCCATTAATTTTCAAATTAATTTTAATTTTGTCGATTGTTGAAAACTCTACAGTATTTAATCTAGCAAATTGGATAGATATAACATCAGCCGAATAAAAAGATTCATATAAATGATATGTGTTTGTTTATATCTTAAACAATAAAAATATATAGTATGTATTGTACTAATTGATTGTTGGCAACCGAACCTATTATAGTTAATTGAAAAGTTTTGTATATTGATAAAAAAGATTTTGTCATACTAAGTACGGCTGTGGTGATCATAGTCGCATCTAAGTTTTTCATAAAAACGTCGTTGAGACTAAAATTGCCATTTTATGAATATGGCTATTTTATTATTATAGAAGAAATATTAATAAAAATATAATTTTTACGTCTTATATGATATGCCACAAAGATCTAATTTTAAAAAGTAATTAATCATTACGTTAATTGTAAAAAAGAATATTCAACTACCTGTATAGTAGAAAATTAATATGTGATTAATCGAAAGTAATTATTATCAGAATTTTGCCCTTATTTATGATTGAGAGTATACTACTAACAATAAAAACGTAAATAGAGGTGTAACATGTCAGATTCTCAAAGCAAATGTAAAGCAAATGAAACTCCTGCTTGTTGTTGTGTGGATGTAGGTACTATTATTGATAATGAAAATTGTAGTGCTGAATATGAGCACGTTTTTGCAACAGAGTCAGAAGCTAAAAATAAATTAATATTATTAACACAATCTGCAAAAGATGTAGAAACCGAACCGTGTGAAATCACCAGTAGCATCGAAAAAATAGAAAGTGGTTTTAAATTAGCTGCTAAATTTACATTTTGTTGTGGTGCTGAATGTATGATTTTTCAATTAAAATTACGTTAATTGAAAATTAATGAAAGTTTGCATTATGAGGCATGGCGAAGCAGGGTTTTCTGCTTCCACTGATTCCGAGCGAGCGCTGACTACTTATGGCATTAAACAGTCAAATCAAGTTGGACTATGGCTTAAGCAGCAAAATTTTCAATTTGATTTAGGCTTAGTAAGTCCCTATTTACGTGCACAACAAACACTATCGGTGTTATCATCAAAGGTGAGTGTTTCAAAAATTGAAACGAATAAATTGTTAGTTCCAGGTGGTAGCCCATCACATATTGTTGATTTATTAATTATGTTATTGTCACAAAGTTTTGAAAATATAATAGTAGTATCTCACTTGCCGTTAGTAGGATATTTAATTGGCGAGCTATGCCCGCAAGCTCTGCCATCTATGTTTTCAACTGCGGCTATTGCCTGTGTGGATTTGTCTTCAAATGCAGCTGGGAAGCTTGAATGGTTTCATCAAGTAGGATAAAAAAACTCAACCTTTTTGATTTACCTTTAACAGGTCGAACCTTAATTGAAGCATCGGCAGGCACTGGTAAAACTTATTCTCTCGCTTTTATTTATTTAAGGCTATTGCTTGGTATTGGTCAAAATAGTTATCCAAAACCTTTAAATGTTAGCCAAATTCTTGTTGTAACTTTTACAAAAGCAGCAACTCAAGAACTTCGTTCTCGCATTAGGCTAAATATTCAAGAATTAAAAATAGGGTTACAGCAAGGGCATCATAAAGATCCTATTTTTCAACAATTAATTGAGTTAATTGTTGATCGTCAATCAGCTTTGCAGAAACTAAATGACGCTCATCAATCAATGGACGATGCAGCAATTTATACTATACATAGTTTTTGTCAGCGCATTTTAACCAGTCATGCTTTTGAATCTGGTGTTCTATTTGAACAAAATTTTGTTGCAGATGAATATCAACTACAATTGCGTGTAGTGCAGGAATTTTGGCGTCGCTATTTTTCGCCACTTGATAAATCACTGGCATATTTAATATTTGCTACGTGGCAAGACCCAAAAAGCTTATTGAAAGATATCACACCATATTTAAATTTAGAACAACATGACAGTGATGAAATTAATTTTGATATTGTTTCAAAAATACACACCTTTTATCAAAAAAAATTGACAAAGATTAACGAGATAAAACATGAATGGTTAACATCAATCGAAGAAATTACTAGTATAATTACACAGTCAGGGATAAATAAACAATCATATAGTATCCGAAATTTACCTAATTGGTTGGCTAAAGTATCTCAATGGGCAAATAAAGATACCTACACATTTGAATTGCCCAATGAACTGGAAAGGTTTAGTCAGTCTGTCTTAACCGAAAAAACAAAAAAAGGAAAAATCGTCCCTTGTCATACTATTTTTGAAAAAATTGAGACATTATGTAAACACCCGATAGATTTGCGTAGCCAAATATTAATGGATATTGTGAAGGTTATACAAAAGGGAATTTATGACGAAAAACTCAAATACGGAGAGATAAGTTTTGATGATCTTATTTGGCAACTTAATCGTGCTTTATGCAAAAAAACAGGAAAACGGTTAGCTCAAAGTATTGCAAAAAAATATTGTGTAGCCTTAATTGATGAATTCCAAGATACTGATCCTCTTCAATACCAAATTTTCAATCGTATTTATGATAGTCAACAATCTGATTGCGGCTTGCTATTTATTGGTGATCCGAAACAAGCTATTTATAGTTTTCGCGGCGCTGATATTTTTACTTATTTAAAAGCCAAGCAGTCAACTGGTGAAAATTATTTTACAATGGATGTTAACTATCGTTCATCCGCACCGATGATAAGTGCTGTTAACCAGTTATTTGCTAATCATGATAATCCGTTTATCTTTAAAGACATTCCTTTTTTACCAATGAACGTAGCAAAGCAGAATGAACGAAAAGCCTTATTAATTAATAATCAAGAGGCTAGTGCATTCACTGCTTATTTATTGCCTGATGATATTTCTACCAATGACGAATATCAAGAGTATATGGCAGGTTGTTGTGCTAAACAAATTGTGAAATGGTTATCTGATCCTTCGATATTAATCAATAATCAACATGAATTACGTCCTGTTACTACTTCTGATATTGCTATTTTGGTTCGTACTGGACGTGAGGCTGAGATTATACGCCAAAAATTGTCGGATTCTGGTATCAAAAGTGTTTACTTATCAAATCATCGTAGCGTTTTTTCTTCAGATGAAGCAAAAGATGTTCTTTGCTTGTTACATGCAGTATTAATGCCTGAAAACGAATCAATGTTAAGATTGGCATTAATGACCTCTCTATTTGGGCAAACGATGTCTGAGCTTGAACAAATCACTGATGACCAAGATAAATGGGAAAGTTTAGTAGAAGAGTTTAAACAGTATCAAGTTGTTTGGCAACACTATGGTGTATTTGTTATGCTGCGCCGAATGATGAAAAAACGTCATTTAGCTGAAGATATTTTAGTTCGCCAAAATGGTGAACGTATATTAACTAATTTAATGCATTTGGGTGAATTATTGCAAGAAGCAGAAAATGAATTAGATAACCCTCATTCGTTAATAAGTTGGTTAAAAAAACAAATTGTAAATCCTGATTTGAATTTAGAAAATCATGAGCAGCGTCTTGAAAGTGATGAAAACTTATTAAAAATCATAACCATTCATAAATCAAAAGGTTTGGAGTTTCCGATTGTATGGTTACCATTTATTTCTATGTATCGTTCATCAGAAAGTCAATTTTATCATGATAAAAAAAATGACTATCAGTTAACATATGCTTGGTTATTAACAGATGAAATTAAAAAACAAATAGAAGAAGAACGCCTTGCCGAAGATTTACGGTTATTATATGTTGCTATGACTAGATCTATATATCATTGCAGTATTGGAATTGCTTTTTTAAATAAAAAACAATCAGCTATAAATCACCTATTAAAATATGATTTACGTTCGATTGCAAATATTGCTGATTTAGTAGATGTTCAATTGCCAATAGTAACTGAAAAATATGTTTCCCCTGTTTTAAAAAAAACATCATTATCTGCTAATGTTTTTTCACGACAGCTTTCAACTTGTTGGAGAGTAACTAGTTATACGGAATTACAAAAGCGTAATAATACCGCATTGGCTTATAATCCAGAACTCAATAATGACTGGGACGAATATCAACCACAATCAGAAATTACAAATTCAACTAATTTGCAATATGATATTCATCATTTTCCAAAAGGAGCCTATGTTGGTACATTAATGCATAGCGTTATGGAAAATCTTGCATCAGAAAATGTTGATGAATTATGTATTCAAATGTTGAAAAAACTTAATTTGGATACAGTGTGGAATGAACCTATCAAAGTATGGATACAAAAGGTACTAACCACGAAACTTCATCAACCAAACTTAATATTATCAAATGTATTAATAGGAAAATGCATTAATGAATTACAATTTCATTTTCCAATTCGTGAAAAAATATCTAGTCAGCAATTAGATAGTTTATGTAAAGAATATGATGAACTATCAAAATTATGCCCTGAATTAGATTTTGGCACAGTACAGGGTATGTTAAAGGGATTTATTGATTTGGTTTTTGAATTTGAAGGTAAATATTATATAGTAGATTATAAATCAAATTGGTTAGGTAATAATGTATCATATTATGAGAAAAACGAGTTAGAAAAAGTAATGTGCGAGCATCGCTATGATTTACAATATCAATTTTACAGTTTAGCTTTACACCGCTTTTTAAGAAGCCGAATTACAAATTATCAATATCAAACTCATTTCGGTGGTGTTTATTATCTATTTCTGCGAGGAATGCCTGAACAAGGTATCTTTTTTCATCGCCCTAAACAAGCATTTATAGAAAAACTTGATAAGTTATTTGATGGCAATGCCATAAAAATAGTGTAATAGGCAAAAAATAAGATACTAATTGAGATTCTTGTTTTTTATAGATTATAAATTTTCTTTATCAACATTTTAAGCTCACCTATAGTTATAACGCTTATTGGTCAATAATAATTTGGGTATATTTTGGTGTCCAAAAATTATTATTAACAATCGTATTAATTTATTGATAACTATTTGATTTTATTTTTAAAAATAGTTAATTGCATATTCCTCCACATCTATGTATTAAATCATAAGAACCAAAAGCTTTTCACAGTTCAACTCACGAAAATAGGTTGTTTTTTTAATTTGGATATAAAGTTAATGATAATTTAAACTATAACCTGATTTATTACTTAATGAGCAAATAATGTATGGTAACGATCACAATAATTTACTTGTTAATAACTATAATATTTTTTGATTGATATCTCATAAAAATGTAATCGATTTCATTTAAGTATATTTCATAACTCAGGTTCTACCTACATCAATTGTAAAATGATTGTGCGAAAAGATATTTTTTTATGTTATCATGTAAATTATTTACGGATGATTGTTTGAAATATAATGAAAAAACAGAATATTATTACTTTATTTTCTTTTATTATGTTGGCTTCAAATGCTAATGCAGTAGATAAATATGTGGCAGATGAGGTTGATGTTTATTTACGCCGTGGTCCGAGCCAACAGCATGCAATTTTATATACGGTCAAAAGTGGAGCTAAAGTTACTGAGCTCGAAAAAAGTCCTGATGGAAAATATACACGTATCAAACTTAACAGTGGTAAAGTCGCATGGATTGAAACGAACAAATTAAATGACTATCCAAGTTATAAAGAACGAATCCCTGTTTTAGAAGCAAAAATCGCAGAATATAAAGACAAAGTAGATAATGCAGAAGATTATCATCAAAAAATGATTAGTGATTATGTTGAAAAGTTACAAACATCGGAAAAATTAATTGAAAACCTACAAAATAAAAATAATGAATTAGAAAGAAAGTTCAAAGAACAAGAAGTACAACTGGATTCAGCATTAAATCAAGTTGACGATAAACGGCGTGATTTAATTATTACTTGGTTTACTTATGGTGGTCTTGTTGCAGGAGGTGGTTTTCTCTTAGGGCTAATTCTACCTAATATTATGCCTCGTCGACGCAAAAAAGATCGTTGGATGCATTAAATGAGTAAAACCTATCTAGTTGGTGGTTCTGTACGTGATAATTTACTAGGATTACCAATTGCTGATCGTGATTGGGTTGTAGTCGGAGCAACACCCGATGAACTTGTATCACAAGGTTTTCATCAAGTGGGAAAGGACTTTCCTATTTTTTTACACCCGACTTCAAAAGAAGAATATGCATTAGCTCGTACTGAACGTAAATCAGGAAAGGGTTATACAGGGTTTACCTGTGACTTCGGTAAACATATTACCTTAGAGCAAGATCTCATCCGTCGTGATCTCACTATTAATGCTATAGCGATGGATGAAAATGGCAACATTATTGATCCTTATCATGGTGTTGATGATCTTCATCACAAATTATTACGTCATGTTTCTCCTGCTTTTCGTGAAGATCCATTACGTGTTTTACGTGTTGCACGCTTTGCTGCTCGTTATCATCAATTAGGATTTGTAATAGCCCAAGAAACAATGGATCTAATGAAAGAAATGGTATCAGAAGGGGAGGTTATATACCTTACAGCTGAACGAGTCTGGAAAGAAACTGAGAAAGCATTATCAACAGCAAACCCTCAGGTTTATTTTCAAGTGCTCGAACAATGCGGCGCACTTTCACTATTATTTCCATCTGTAATGCTAACAAATGATCTTCTTAATGCACTAAAAAAATCAGTATTATTGACTGATAATCTAATCATTCGTTTTGCTGTTTTATGTGGAAATATGGTGAATAGCACATTGGTTAAAACGCTATGTAATAAAATTAAAACACCAAGCCAATATACTAAAATTGCTATTATGGTACAACAATATCGAAAAAACGTGGAGCAAATACAACGACTAGAAGCTAGTCAAATTCTTAACTTACTAAATAATATTGATGTATGGCGTAATTCACAACACCTTAATCAATTGATTATTGCAAGCCAGGCTTTTTCTGAAACCGATTCATATCCCCAAGCTCAATATCTTGAAAATGCCTATAAAATAGCTAGAAGCGTGGATGTCCAAAATATTATTGCTGAAGGGTTCACTGGTAAAAATATTCAGCTCGAATTGCAAAAAAAACGAATTGAATTGTTATTAAACTGTATTTGATTGTAACTTAATCAGTCGCCACTTTTTTTCAAAATATCTTAAAAAAAGAGTTGACGATTTGCCGTAACACAAGCATAATGCGCCTCGCAGTGTTGGTTATGACGTTGCGAATAAATGGCTACGTAGCTCAGCTGGTTAGAGCACATCACTCATAATGATGGGGTCACAGGTTCGAATCCCGTCGTAGCCACCATGAAGATTAAGTAGTACTTTTATCGAAAGTGTTCAGTGCGGGTGTGGCGAAATTGGTAGACGCACCAGATTTAGGTTCTGGCGCCGCAAGGTGTGTGAGTTCAAGTCTCTCCACCCGCACCATTTAATCTTAGTATTTATCCTTTTTGGGGTATAGCCAAGCGGTAAGGCAGCGGGTTTTGATCCCGCCACGCCCAGGTTCGAATCCTGGTACCCCAGCCATTACAATGTTAGTATATTCAACATTACTCGATTCGGCATGATTTAAATTTTGGCATATTGCCCTAAACGCTGCTTAGCTGCTATTGTTGTGGTAGCGCCTAGTAGATAGATATGCTAATTCATAATTTAGTTTCGAAAGTTGTATGAGTTCAAATCTTACATTGTCCATACCAAGTGCCTTATTTTTTATATTGGGGTATAGCCAAGCGGTAAGGCAGCGGGTTTTGATCCCGCCATGCCCAGGTTCGAATCCTGGTACCCCAGCCATCATTATTTTTTGAATTATTCCTCTTGTGCTCATGCTAGCAAAAAATAGAACGCCTTGTTATATAGTTCAATATTTGTTTTAATTTTGAACTTTCATCATTATTAACATTATAGCTATTAATAGTAACATTTTCGAAATGAAAGGGCGTAATAGTACCTCCCAAACCATAATTAGGTTTTAACATTATAATTAATTGATTCAGTTTAGTGGTATATAGTAAGCTCTTGTCATAATCACGATTGCACTCAGCTAGCTGAAAAAATATCCGGTTTTATAAAATAAGAAGCGATACTATAAATAATTTTCAGTATAGAGCACCAAGTGCGTAAACAGGATTACTAATCAATAGAAGATATAGTATGGTTATTTATTTCCACGTGATCATAAATGATTTCACACGTGGAAAATTACTATTGCAATAACATTATTTATATAAATTCACAAATACAGTTTGAGCAGTGCCTGCAGCATTTGATGTAACTTCTTTAACATAATAAAAATGAGCCCCATTAGCAATGGCATGCTTTTGTGAAGCAGAGCTTATTTCAGAAGTATTATTAAATACCCCATGGAAACTAATTGTGTTATAAGGTTTCATAATTTTGAATGCATCACTACTTAACTCATATGCATCTTCGCCTTCAATCGCCTTAGTAACAATATAATCTCTTATAGGGGCATCTTTTTTATATAAAGCTACCTCCACATCTTGCGCCAGATTTTGTAAATTAGCTGAAGTAATGGATGTAATGTAAAATGCATAAGCATTTTTCTCGGCAGCTATTTTACTTGCTTCGTTAGTAATTTCAGAAGTATTATTGAAATTGCCTTTAAATTTAACAATTTCAAATGGTAAATAATAAAGTGCTTTATTGCGTTCATATGCCACAATTCCGTTATAAGTTGTTTCATCTTTTTTTAATGTGATTGGCGCATTTGATTGATAAATATCAGCGTAAACAACAGCTAAATCAGCGGAATCTGTAGTAGTAGCATTTTCAATAGCTGTTATATGATAATATTTAGCGCCAGCTTCATCTGCTATTCTTGAAATATCATCAGCTGCGTTTTCTGCTTGTAAATAATTGCCTGTTACTGAGATTTCTTTCATTGGTACCAAATTACTACTTTCTTTTGCTGTTAATGGTTCTGCAGCATAAAGATTTACTACGGGAAAAGATAATAATGCAACTAATGTAAAAGATAATTTCTTGGAATGTTTCATTTTAGTACCCTTTGTTTTTAAGTGATTTAAATCAATATGTAACGCTTACTTAACGGGCAGATGAAGTGTCAATTTCTAGATACTATAGCAATCTGAAAGAATGCTCAGATGTTTGTCTATTTTCTGCTTATTAAAAGCGTTCGAACATAAAGTTGTTAATGAAAGATAATTAAACAACTTGTTATACATAAAAGAATTGTTGCGTGATACTCAAAGAATTTCGAAATGCAGCATCATTCTACAGTATTAGTAGTTAAATACGCAACAGGTTGTTAAAAAACTCTGTTTTATTTTGCGTACCTATAAAATTTATTATTAAAGTCAAATGAATCAAAAAAGCTAAGTTAGCAGTAGCTGTGATAAAAACATTTAATGTTTAGGCTGTTATATCCTAAATAATATAATCATTCATAATGATAAAAATAAAATGAATAATCAGATCTTTTTCTTCATTCAACTTTTCGGTTAAGCAATCAATTAAATTAATAGAGTATTTGTAAAACAAGCTAATCCATATAGTAAATCAGTTTTCAAATTCACATAGATTTAGTTATATAGTATTCAAAATTGAAAGAATTAGAGCCCCCCATAAAAAGATAGGTGATCTTTGCTCATGATGTGATACATTAATTTCATTGATCTAATATTATGATTTGCTTTATTGGTAGAGCCAACGACTTAATTATTTCTCCTTTAATCATATATCAAATGTAATATTGATTGATTCTAGATATCTACTTAGTAAACAGATACCACTGAGTTACCTTTGTAGTATCTTTTGTCTTAATTAAAATAATAATTGCAATTGTTCATCGAAACTTACTATTGATAATAAAACAGATGCTTTATTATCAACATATTTAACAAAATTAATGTTATTAAACTGTTTAATAATTTTACAATTATTGTGAATAATAACTTAATTTATAGATATTAAAAATTTTTAGTCTATTTACCTTCTAGTTATAAAGTGTTAGATTGATTGCCGTCCGTTGGTGGTACACCTGTTTTATCTAAATAATGCTATGCTATATAATATTAGTAACATAAAAAAAGAACTTAAAGATCTAGCCAATCTAAAGTATGAACGAGCTTTGATTGGAATGTCAGCTGAATTTCAATACGTTTTTTCGTTGTTACCAGCTATTTTTCATTTTCATGATCCCAAAATACCTGGGTACATTAATGAAGATACACCCCATGGTATAGCTTATTATCATCTACCTCATGAAATTGAAAAACAACTTAAAAATGATTTTGGTTTTATTCCTACAGCAAATGCAGCCAAATCAGAAATATCAGCATTATATTCAATGGGTAGTACTTGTTCCATTGGTCAATCTGTTCAGTCTGATCTAGACATTTGGATATGTATTGAAAATAATTTATCAGAAAGTCGAAAACAAACGTTACTACAGAAATGTCGTTTAGTAGAACAATGGGCGGAAAAACAACAAGTAAAACTAACACTCTTTGTTGTAAATGCTGATCGGTTCGTTAATAAACATCATGAATGTTTAATGGGAGAAAACTGTGGATCAGCACAACATATTTTGTTACTTGAAGAATTTTATCGTACCGCAAACCTTTTAGCCGGTAAATACCTATTATGGTTTGCGGTGCCTTATAATTTAACAATAAATAACGTAAGTCACCCAACGTATGAGCAATGCGTTAACGCCTTAGTTGAACTAAAATTAGTAAATCGTGAAGAATGGATTGATTTTGGACCATTAACCGGATTATCAGCAGAAGAGTATTTCGGAGCATGCTTGTGGCAGCTTTATAAAAGTATTGATTCTCCTTTTAAAGCGGTGCTTAAAACATTATTGCTCGAAGCCTATTCATGGAGCTATCCAGAAAATAGGCCGATCGCTTATGAAATGAGAGAATGTATACAAAAATCTGAAACTAAGAAAAATATTTATTTAGATTCTTATTATATGCTTTTAGACAGGATCACAAAATATTTAATCGAAATTAAAGATCTTGAGAGATTGGAATTAATACGAAACTGTTTTTACTTAAAAGTCAATGAAAAATTATCTCAACCTAATAAAGCTGCTTCATGGCGTCGAGATGTATTAAATAATCTAGTTAAAAAATGGAATTGGAGTGAACAGCGAATTACAAAGTTAGATGCAAGTAATACATGGAAAATTCAATCTGTCCGCGAAATGCATGAAATACTTTTGCACACAATGATGACAGGTTATCGTAATTTACTAAATTTTGGTCGCCGAAATAATTTAGATTCATTAATTAGCCCACAAGACTTAGCTATTTTAACGCGTAAATTGTATGCTTCTTTTGAAGTTTTGCCAGGTAAAATAACAACATTAAAACTTAATATTTCCAATGACTTACAAGAAGAAGTGTTAACATTTATCCATGTAAAAGAAGACCGAATAAATCGAGCTGGCTGGTATGTTTATAATCAAAAACCAGTATTGGAATCAATATTAGGGCATCAATATCTAGAATACAGTAAATATCTTGTTAAACTAATAAGTTGGTGTTATTTTAATGGTTTAATTTCTGATACAACCGAATTTTATTATCATGATGCAGATGATAGAGATAATTCAAAAATCAACCGGTTCATTAGCGATCTAAAAGAATATTTCCCAATTATAGTGCCCGCAGCTACAGAAGAACAGTTATATGGTCCTTGCGAAATTCGCCATTTAGCTATTATTTTAAATTTAGAAAATGATCCAAGTTCCAATTTAGAATTAGAATATGAAATTAGTAAAAATGTTTTAAATTATGGTAAAAAAGAGCTTAGCTTAGTAGGATCAATTGATCTACTTTATAGAAATTCATGGAATGAAATACGTGTATTGCATTTTAGTGGATCGTTATGTGTACTAGAAGCCATTAAAACATTACTAAATCGAATGCATAAAGATGCTGATTTACCTAATCCTATTGAAATTTTTTGCTACAGTAAATATCTAAGTATAGAAATTAAACAGCAAATAAAAAAATTAATGGATGAATGTATTGAACTTCGTTTAACTACAACACAAAATAATTTCACACAAGTAAAACCGTTAAGAATTGATGGATCTTCGTGGTATCTTTTTTTTGAACGCTTAGGTGTTTCGTTTCATCAGTTCGAAAATGCGGTTGATTTTTATGGTGCGGTATCAAATAATAAAGTTCAAGGTCGTCCATTGAATATACTAGATGAAACTGATGAATTACCCAAAGAAATTGACAGTGTTGCTTATGAAGGTATTATCCAATTCTTTTTTGAAGATACCAATTCAGGTTTTGATCTTTATATATTAAATGAACACAACCAAGTAGAAATTTATCGCAATTGCAATGGCACAAAAGAAAATATGGTCAAAGATATCAATGATTTTTATGTTTTATCTGATGATCGTTTTACGTTTACTACAAGCAGCTCTGTTAATTTTAATCTACCTCAATTTTACCAAATCACCTATAATGATGTTGGTAAACGTGAGATCTTTTTATTGAATTAGATGATCACTAAAAGTGATATAAATATGAAAAATATCATAAAATCAATTATTAATTCAAATAAAAATAGGGCAGTTCTATTTTAAACAGAAAAAAAAATTAATTTTCTATTAAAATATTGGAACTTTTTTAAATTTTAAGAATCTAACTGTATGTGTGCACATATTTTGGGTCAGCTAGCAGTTATTAACATAATGAGGAATGGCCTTTAATGGGGGAGCAAGTAACAGATCAAGTATTGGTTGCTCGTGTATTAAGTGGAGATAAAAATGCGTTCAATTTACTTGTAATACGTTATCAAAGTAAATTGGCTCATTTGGTTTCTCGTTATGTACTTGCTTCTGAAGTCCCTGATGTTGTGCAAGAAACCTTTATTAAGGCTTATCGCTCTTTAAGTCTATTTAAGGGAGAAAGTGTTTTTTACACTTGGTTATACCGAATTGCAGTAAATACAGCAAAGAATTACTTAACTTCTCAAGGTCGCAGGCCGCCGTTATCTGACATCGATGCTAATGAGGCCGAAAGTTATGAAGGTGCAGATTCTCTTAGGGATCCTGATGATCCCGAAAATTTAGCGCTTTCAGAAGAAATCAAAAAGACGGTATTTGCAGCAATTGAATCATTGCCTGATGATTTAAGGATTGCAATTACACTGCGTGAAATTGAAGGATTAAGTTATGAGGAGATTGCCGAAATTATGGATACACCGATTGGAACAGTGAGATCACGCATTTTTAGAGCAAGAGATGCGATTGATGAAAAAATTAAACCATTAATTAGTTAATGGAAATAAAAATTGATTGAGAGTAGTCATAAATTTTAAGGTATCTACTATGCGAACAGAACAGAAAGAACAACTTTCACTA
This sequence comes from Gilliamella sp. Choc4-2, assembly GCF_001690355.1. Classification (GTDB taxonomy): domain Bacteria; phylum Pseudomonadota; class Gammaproteobacteria; order Enterobacterales; family Orbaceae; genus Gilliamella; species Gilliamella apicola_A. Next base: position 93,848 of record NZ_LZHG01000060.1, on the reverse strand, counting down.
CTTATGGATGACCAACTTACAGACCAACAGATTATGGATGAAATATCAAAAGATGTAAGTTTACAATCATGCTGGCACCGTTACCATATTGTACGAGATGTCATGCGAGGTGCACTGCATAGTAGCTCATTAACTCTAGACATTTCTAATCAAGTTGCACAAGCAGTTGCTAATGAAAATTTATATGATCAGTTAGATAACCAACCTAATCCGAATCAAGTTTCTATTCCAAAAACTGAAAGCTTACTTTGGATACGTATTAAAGATGTCATATCAAAAGTAGGTCAAGTAGGACTTGCTGCTTGTGTTACCTTAGCCATTATTGCAGGAGTACAGTATCAACAAGGCAAATCTGAAAGTAATCATGGCGTACCGACATTAAACACAGTTCCTTTTGGTGTTAATGTTGCTCCAGTTGGTGGTATACAACAATCAAACGAACAGTTATTACTTGAAAAAAGACAATATGATAAAATCCGATTACTTGTACAAGATTATGAACTACAAAAAAGACTGAACGCACGTTAACCCGAAATGAGATTAATATTTAATTCAGGTTTACTAATGATTAAAAAGAGTCGATATTATATTGTCACTTTGTTTCTGATATTATTCTCCCTAGTTGCTAATGCAATGGATTATGATGAGGCCCTCAGCCTACTAAACAAAATGAATAAGGCTGTGCAAACTCAAAATTATCAAATTCATTTTCTATCGCAAGAGAAAAATCAGTATGTTACCACCTATGAATATACACATTTAGGTGCAACGAAAAAAAACGACATTAAAGCGATGTTACTTTATCTTGAAGGTTCAGCGAAAGAAATTATTTTGCATGATAATATTACTAGTTATTTCCAACCAGACAGCGCTTCTTTTTCTATAACCAGTCCTCGAATTCTTGAAGCATTTCCGGATGTAATTTATAACAATTTCAGTAAACTGATTGATGTTTATGATTTTACATTATTGGGAAAAACCAGAACAGCGAATCGAAGTGTTCAACTAGTTAAAATGATAGCCAAAGACAAAGATCGTTATAGCTATGTTTTTTGGATTGACGATGAAATTTATTTACCGCTTCGAATAGACTTATTAGACCAGCATAGTGAAATTATTAGCCAATTAAAAGTTGTGGATCTTGATTTAAATTTTGATAAAAACAAAATTAATGATTATATCGATACACGAACATATCCCATATTATTATCAATACAAAAAGAGGGCGACGTACTAGAAGCATGGCAACTAGCTTGGTTACCAAAAGGTTTCAAAGAAATTGCAGCCTACAATGTTAATTTTTACAATTCTGATATAGAAACTAAATTATTTTCTGATGGTGTTTTCTCATTTACAGTTAATGTATCGCCTGAAAAAACAAGCCAATCAAATCAATTTATACAGCAAGGTGGTCGAACTGTTTTTTCAACAAATATTGGGCAAAAAAATATTATTATTATTGGTAATTTGCCACGCACAACCATTGAGCGTATTGCGCAAAATATTGTCGAGAAATCAGCGCAAAATTCTCGATAACGCTATGCTTAGTAGTGATAAATGTGTAAAATGCTACTTTTTCTGACTTCGTTATCATTATAAATACTATTTATAATCAAATGGCATTTAAATCGTTAACTTTTTATAACAAAAATACAGATTATAATTTATTGATATGAATAAAAATATCCGCAATTTTTCAATTATTGCCCATATTGACCATGGGAAATCAACACTTTCAGACCGCATAATACAGATTTGTGGTGGGCTTTCTGATCGTGAAATGGAAGCACAAGTGCTAGACTCCATGGATTTAGAACGTGAGCGTGGAATTACAATTAAAGCGCAAAGCGTAACATTAGATTATCAGGCTAAAAATGGTGAAACATATCAGCTGAATTTCATTGATACACCTGGTCATGTTGACTTCTCATATGAAGTTTCACGATCGCTAGCAGCTTGTGAAGGTGCATTATTAGTGGTTGATGCAGGTCAAGGGGTTGAGGCGCAAACATTAGCAAACTGTTATACAGCCTTAGACATGAATCTTGAAGTGGTGCCTGTTCTTAATAAAATTGATTTACCTGCTGCTGAACCTGATCGTGTGGCTGCTGAAATTGAAGATATTGTTGGTATTGATGCCTCTAATGCGGTGCGATGTTCTGCTAAAACAGGCATAGGTGTAATTGAAGTACTTGAACAATTGGTGAGTGACATTCCAGCGCCAAAAGGGGATTCAAACGCTCCACTACAAGCGCTGATCATTGACTCATGGTTTGACAACTATTTGGGTGTTGTTTCATTAATTCGTATTAAAAATGGCGAATTACATAAAGGTGACAAAATCAAAGTTATGAGCACAGGCATGACTTATAACGTTGATAGAATTGGTATTTTCACACCTAAACAAGTTGATAAAAACTGCTTACGATGTGGTGAAGTTGGCTGGGTTGTTTGTGCAATCAAAGATATTTTGGGTGCACCTGTGGGCGATACTTTAACCTCTGCAAAAACACCTGCTGAAAAACCATTACCAGGGTTCAAAAAAGTAAAACCGCAGGTTTACGCAGGTTTATTCCCAACGAGCTCGGATGATTATGAAGCATTTCGAGATGCACTTGGAAAATTAAGTTTAAACGATGCTTCACTCTTTTATGAGCCAGAGAATTCAGGCGCATTAGGTTTTGGCTTTAGATGTGGCTTCCTTGGCTTACTGCATATGGAAATTATTCAAGAGCGTCTAGAACGTGAGTATAATCTCGACCTAATCACTACAGCACCAACGGTTGTTTATGAAGTACTAACGACATCAAATGACATTATTTATGTGGATAGCCCGGCTAAACTACCTGCGGTCAACAATATTCAAGAATTACGAGAACCGATTGCTGAATGTAACATTTTAGTCCCACAAACTTACTTAGGAAATGTGATAACATTATGTGTAGAAAAACGTGGTGTACAAACTCACATGGTTTATCATGGTAATCAAGTTGCTTTAACGTATGAAATTCCAATGACAGAAGTTGTTTTAGATTTCTTTGACAAACTCAAATCAACCTCTCGTGGGTATGCTTCGTTAGACTATGGTTTCAAACGTTTCCAAGCGTCTGACATGGTAAGATTAGATGTATTGATTAACGGCGAGCGTGTAGATGCGTTGGCATTAATTACGCACAAAGACAATGCGCCTTATCGTGGACGAGAATTAGTTGAAAAAATGAAAGATCTTATTCCACGCCAACAGTTTGATATAGCTATTCAGGCAGCTATCGGAAATCATATTATTGCCCGTTCAACGGTTAAACAGTTGCGTAAAAACGTATTAGCCAAATGTTATGGCGGTGATGTAAGTCGTAAGAAAAAGCTTTTACAGAAGCAAAAAGAAGGTAAAAAACGCATGAAACAAATTGGTAATGTTGAATTACCACAAGAAGCGTTTTTAGCTATTTTGCATGTCGGTAAAGATTAATAAATCAGTTAAAGAGGAATAAAAATGGCTGGAACATTTGCCATCATATTAACATTAGCAACATTCATTACAGGAATATTTTGGGTTCTAGAAAAATATAAATGGAAACCTGCTCGCCAACGAAAAGTTGAAGAAGTTCGTAAACAATGTAATGGAGACATTGATGGAAAAATACTTGCTGAAGTTGGCAAGCCTAAAGGTTGGATTGAAAACTTAGCTTCATTTTTCCCTGTACTTTTTGTGGTATTTATCATACGCTCATTTTTAATTGAACCTTTCCAAATTCCGTCTGGTTCAATGATGCAAACGTTATTAATTGGGGATTTTATTGCAGTTCAAAAATATTCCTATGGATTACGCGATCCTATAACTAATACAGTATTAATTTCAACTGGTCATCCAAAACGTGGGGATGTTGCTGTGTTCAAACACCCTGATGGATCCCAATTAGATTTAATTAAGCGTGTTGTTGGATTACCTGGTGACAAAATTGTCTATCTTGTAAAAGAGAAAAAAGTTATTGTTTATCCGGCTTGCCAAATAAACGATACCAATTGCACAGCCCAAAAGGAAGAACCTCTTGATTTACACTATAGTGAATTACGACAAAGCAATTGGAAAGAAGTACATCAACGATCTAAATCCAACCCTAATTTTTATACCTTACAACAGTATAAAGATAGAGGGATCACCGATTCTGATTCATTAATCACTTTTAACATGAAAATACGGCAAGAAACATTAGGTAACAAGGTGCATGATATCTTAATTACACAAGGAACTTATGAAGATCCTAATTATTTCTATCACCAAAAAGGACAGCCGATAGCTACATGGGTAGTACCTCAAGGGCATTACTTTATGATGGGTGATAATCGTGACAATAGTGGCGACAGTCGCTATTTTGGCTTTGTTCCTGAATCAAACTTTGTTGGTAAAGCGGTAGCAATATGGATGAGCTTTGAAAAACAACCTAATGAATGGCCGACAGGCATCCGCTTTAGCCAGATTGGTGGTATACACTAAGCTATCACAATTATGAAAAAATTTATTCAAATTCAACAATCAATAGGTTATCAGTTCCAAAACATTTCATTATTAGAACTAGCACTGACTCATCGCAGTGCTAATAAATCACATAATGAACGATTGGAATTTTTAGGGGATTCAATATTAAGCTTTGTTATTGCAGATGAGCTTTTCCACCGTTTCACCCAGCAAGATGAAGGTGATTTAAGCCAAATGCGAGCAAGTTTAGTTTGTGGTCAAACGCTAGCGGAAATTGGCATTAACTTCAAATTGGGTGATCACCTAATTCTTGGTCAAGGTGAATTAAAAAGCGGCGGATATCGTCGAGAATCAATAATATCGGATGCTGTCGAAGCCATTATTGGTGCTATTTATTTAGATAGTAATATTGAAAATGTACGTCGATTAATTTTATCTTGGTACCAAACTCGATTAAAAGAGATAAAACCAGGCATCAAACAAAAAGATGCTAAAACACGTTTACAGGAATATTTACAAGGTATACATCATGAAAGACCATGTTATCTAATTCTTGAAGTGACAGGCGATAACCACGAACAAGAATTCTTAATCCAATGTAAAATCGAAAATGACAAACATGAATATTTAGGTCGTGGTTTGAGCCGCCGTAAAGCAGAACAAGCCGCAGCTCAAGAAGCGCTTAATCAACTAGGTATAAAATGACAGAAAAAACAAAACATTGTGGATTTGTTGCTATAGTAGGACGCCCAAATGTTGGCAAATCGACTTTACTAAACCAATTACTTGGACAAAAAGTTTCAATTACATCACGTAAAGCGCAAACGACACGCCATCGTATTGTTGGAATTGATACCCAAGATAACGACCAAATTATCTATATTGACACCCCAGGATTACATATAGAAGAAAAAAGAGCCATAAACCGCCTAATGAACCGAGCAGCAAGCAGTTCAATTGGTGATGTTGAGTTGGTTATTTTTGTTGTCGAAGGTACACATTGGACTGATGACGACGAAATGGTTGTCAATAAACTGAAAGACTGCAAAAGCCCTGTATTATTAGTGATTAATAAAATTGACAATGTCACTGACAAAACACAGCTATTGCCACATATTCAAACGATCAGCCAAAAAGTGAATTTTCTTGATGTCATACCGATTAGTGCTGAAACAGGCGAAGGTATTGATATCATCAAAAATATTGTTAAAAAACACTTGCCTGTAGGTGAGCATCATTTCCCTGAAGATTATATTACTGATCGCTCCCAACGTTTTATGGCATCTGAAATTATTCGCGAAAAGCTAATGCGATTTTTAGGCGATGAATTACCCTATTCGGTGACTGTTGAAATTGAACAATTCAAAGTGGACGAACGTAACGGCATGTACCGTATTAATGGATTAATCTTGGTTGAACGCGACGGACAAAAGAAAATGGTTATAGGTAATAAAGGCGAAAAAATCAAAAAAATTGGTATAGAAGCTCGCAAAGATATGCAGTTATTCTTTGATAATAAAGTTCATTTAGAGCTTTGGGTAAAAGTCAAAGCGGGTTGGGCTGATGACGAGCGTGCCTTACGCAGTCTTGGTTATAGTGACGACTAACATATCATAACCAACTAGCTATCGGTATAGTGGCATAAATTAAACATAATATTGATAGCTAGTATTGATATCACAACTTATTGATACAAAATACTAACAAAACTACACAAAATCGCCCTATATAAATGAAAGCAGTTCTAAAATATAAACGCCCCACCTAACGCGCTTTATAGTCCAAATTTAATTAAAAATAAAACATATAATTAGACCTAATTAGCTCAGTGATATCAAAATTTTTAAATTTTAAAGCTACTAGCAAAACTATCTAATAAAACACCCGAATTATCATAAATCTATCAGAATATAAACTAATTACTAAACAACAACAACGCTTTTATATATAATACCGATTTAACTGATTTGGATTTAAAGTATCAACATCGGGAGTCCCATCATGCAGCAGTTACGTCCCATCCATCGAGCCTTACTTAGTGTTTCTGACAAAACTGGAATTGTAGAATTTGCCCAAGCTCTACATCAACGAAACGTACAACTTCTATCAACGGGGGGGACCGCTAAATTACTTATGGAACACCAAATACCGGTCATAGAAGTATCTGATTACACTGGTTTTCCTGAAATGATGAATGGAAGAGTCAAAACGCTACACCCCAAAATTCATGGCGCTATTTTAGCGCGACGAGGAATTGATGATAATATTATGCACCAATATCAAATTGAGCCTATTGATATGGTCGTTGTAAACCTATACCCTTTTGCACAAACCGTGGCTAAACCAAATTGTACTTTAGATGATGCTGTTGAAAATATCGATATTGGCGGTCCAACCATGGTGCGCTCTGCTGCTAAAAATCATAAAGATGTTGCCATTGTGGTTGATTGTAGTGATTATCAACATATCATTGATATGATGGATAATAACCAAAACGCTCTTTCTTTTGAATATCGTTTCAATCTTGCCATTAAAGCCTTTGAACACACCGCCAAATATGATGGAATGATCGCCAACTATTTTGGGCAACAAGTACCACCGTATATGGGCGAAACCGACAAACCAGCAGGACAATTTCCACGCACATTAAATCTTCAATTTATAAAAAAACAGAACATGCGCTATGGTGAAAACAGTCATCAACAAGCCGCTTTTTATATTGAAGAAGGCGTTAACGAAGCATCAATAGCAACGGCAAGACAACTACAAGGTAAAGCACTATCTTATAACAACATAGCCGACACTGACGCAGCGCTTGAATGCGTAAAATCCTTTGAACAGCCTGCTTGTGTAATTGTCAAACACGCCAACCCTTGTGGTGTTGCGGTTAGCGACAATACTTTAAATGCCTATTTAAATGCCTACAAAACCGACCCCACATCAGCTTTTGGAGGCATTATTGCCTTTAACCGCCCATTAGATGCGGCAACGGCTCAGGCTATTGTTCAACAACAATTTGTTGAAGTTATCATTGCCCCAATTATCAATCAAGATGCGTTAGCCATTATTCAAGCGAAAAAAAATGTACGCGTGCTGGAATGCGGCGAATGGTCAACACCTACGGTGGTCAGTTTAGACTTTAAGCGTGTTAATGGCGGATTATTAGTACAAGATCGTGATTTAGGCATGGTATCGCCAAACGAACTTACTTTTGTCACCAAACGCAAACCAACAGAACAAGAACTGTCTGATGCTTTATTTTGTTGGAAAGTAGCCAAATTTGTTAAATCCAATGCCATTGTTTATGCCAAAAACAACATGACAATTGGCATTGGCGCAGGACAAATGAGCCGAGTTTATTCCGCCAAAATTGCAGGAATCAAAGCACAAGATGAAAACCTAAAAGTTTCAGGTTCTGTCGTTGCTTCCGATGCCTTTTTCCCATTTCGGGACGGGATTGATGCAGCAGCGGCAGCGGGAGTAACGTGTATAATTCAACCTGGCGGATCGATTCGTGATGACGAAGTGATCCAAGCTGCAAATGAACACAATATTGCAATGATATTTACGAATATGCGCCATTTTAGACATTAATTTTGAAATGAATAATATGGCAACTTTGCTTATTATTACAAATAATTACTTATAGTTATCTTTTTATTAAAAAGGCATTATTAAGGATTTTTTATGAAAGTTTTAGTCATTGGTAATGGCGGGCGTGAGCATGCCATAGCATGGAAAGCAGCACAATCACCGCTCGTTTCAAAAGTATTTATTGCACCAGGAAATGCAGGCAGTTCGCTTGAGCCAAATTTAGAAAATATAAACATCAAAGCAACCGACATTAGTGGATTACTCAACTTTGCAGAGCAACAGCAAATAGATTTAACCATAGTAGGACCAGAAACACCGTTAGTTTTGGGTATAGTTGATAGTTTTCAAAAAGCGGGATTAAAAATCTTCGGTCCAACAAAAGCCGCTGCACAATTAGAAGGTTCAAAAGCCTTTACCAAAGACTTTCTTGCACGGCATAACATCCCTACCGCTGAATATCAAAATTTTACAGACGTTAAGCTCGCACTTACTTATTTACGGCAAAAAGGCGCCCCGATTGTTATCAAAGCCGACGGATTGGCAGCAGGAAAAGGTGTAATTGTCGCCATGACGCTAAAAGAAGCCGAAAACGCCGTACGTGACATGTTAGCAGGCAATGCCTTTGGCGATGCAGGTCACCGAGTGGTTATAGAAGAGTTTTTAGAAGGTGAAGAGGCGAGTTTTATTGTCATGGTTGACGGCAAACATATAGAACCGATGGCAACAAGCCAAGATCATAAACGAGTTGGTGATGGTGATACTGGATTAAATACAGGTGGAATGGGGGCTTACTCACCTGCTCCTGTAGTAACAGATGCCGTTTTTGCAAAGGTAATCGATGAGATCATCTACCCAACTGTTAACGGCATGGCGCAAGAGGGTAATACTTATGTTGGCTTCTTATATGCGGGGTTAATGATTGACAAAAACGGCAACCCAAAAGTTATTGAATTCAACTGCCGACTTGGCGATCCAGAAACACAACCGATAATGATGCGAATGCAATCTGATCTCATCGAACTTTGCCTTGCAGCAGTGGATGGCAAATTAAATACCATCAACTCAAAATGGGATCCAAGACCATCGCTAGGCATAGTTATGGCAGCAGAAGGGTATCCTGGTCACTACGACACCCAAGATATAATAACGGGCTTACCGACAAAGCCAACGCAAGATTGTAAAGTATTTCATGCCGGCACTCGTTTTGAAAAAGGTCATATATTTACAAATGGTGGGCGTGTACTTTGCGTAACTGCACTTGGCAACACAGTGCAAGATGCTCAACAGCGAGCTTATCAACAAGTGAAAAAAATTCATTGGCATGGTTGTTTTTACCGTCATGATATTGGCTATCGAGCAATTGAGCGCGAAAAAAATCAAACATAAGGATAATATCCGAACCATTAAGAATAAAGAAAAATCAATAATCGGCTACATAACAAGCCAAAAAAGATCATAAAAAAACTTTTTTTGATTTTTGGTTGAACAGCATATATATTAGTTAATGATTTTTTATTTAAAAGAATTAATTGAATAAAATAAAAAATACCACCCAAAAGGTGTTCAAACTATTAGTATTTTAGGAATAGAGATGAATAAAAAAAAGTGTTGTGCCAATAAAGTGTTCTTGGATGAAGAAATCTTATTGGAAAGTGGTGATGAGTCACGCGGTAAGCTTATAGTAATAAATCTTAGAATAAGGGGGCAATAATGAAGGATTCTTCCCTTATACCATTATCCGTTGCTTTTGATAAATTAAAAAAAGAACTAAGCAATGACACAAATCAACAAAAATATCGCTATATATTGTTAGATAGATTAGGTGTTGTCAGTGAATTATCACTTATCTATAGTGAAGAGTTAGAAGAAAATTTCCCTTCTGATCGTTTAGCGGTGCTCAAACGTCCGACTCTTTTGCATGAATTACACTCTTGCCCACTACTTGTATGTATAGCCGCACCCAACGAGCCGTTAAATAGAGAGCTATTAGCCGCGGCCATTGTACAAATAGACGATGAATTTTTAAACAAAAAACAGTATGTATCTGGATTTATTGCCAGCCCCTTACCGCCCAAAGAGCTTGCCGAAGCATTGGTCGAATCTTGTTTGCGAGCAGGTAAAGCTTTAAATACCAATTATTTACCGTTTTATGAACCTTTTATATTAGATCTCATTCGTCACAGTTATATTGAACCAAATTCACACCTTGGATTATTATTACCGACCGATAGCAATTATTACTTTGTTGATATGGACTATCAGCTGTATGCTTTCCATTCAATTAGCTATCAAGATGAATGGGAGTTTGTATTAAATTTTACTAATGAATCATTGCGTTATAATCATCTTAACAAACCTCAGCTTTATCAAATAGCGGTAACATTATCAGACCTGTATGAAGAAAAAGAAAAACCGTTACCGCCGAAAATCTTATCAAAAATAATTCATTATTTTTATGATCCTCAAGGCAAACAGCTAAAAAATGCTAATGACCGGCGGGCATATGTATTATTTTCGATAATATATGGACAATTAACTGAAAACGAACAATTGGCTGAAATAATTAACCAAGTGATAAATAACGAAGAAAAGCAAGGTCAACTAGGCAAATTATTAAGCCAAGAAGAGCACGCTTTAACTTCAATAAAAAGCAAAGCGTTAAATAACAATTAAATAATATATTAGTATCGTATTAGTTTTATCTGGATGAAGAGAACAATGAACCAAGAAAACATATTAGAAACAAAAAAAACACAAAATATAGACGATTTACAAGATCCACAAGAAAGTTATTTTGAACCAGAATTGGTTTATGAATCGGATAAAAAAGCCTTATTATTAGAAAATGGACAATGTGGAGTATGTCAGCGCAAAGGTTTTCCCTTATTTTTAGTTCGTAAGTCAATTGTACCGATTAGATTTTATCATAATATTGACTGGTCTAAAGGTATGGTAGAGTTAGGGGACAGAGAACCGAAAGAGAGTTGGAAAGAATATAAATACGTATATCGAATGCTACGTGAAGGTTATGTATATATACTTTGCAACCCGATAGGCAATACAGATGATAGTAAACTAGAGGTAATGGTTTATGAAGTGACTTATTCAGGGGCGATGCGCCTACGAAAGTTCCGTGATGTCAAAGGTTCAAGACCTAAAGAAATCCCCGAAAGTTGCCTTAAAGACAATCACAACATAAAAGGGTTATTTATCACCATTGACAATCGAGTTTATGATAAAGCTTGGATTGCTTATTCCCCGATACGTTGGAAAGTCAAAACGATTAACCATTACCGAAAAAATAAAATCGAACGCTTACAGCGATTTAGTGAAGTAGATCTGACACAAACCAAAGCCCCAGACATTTCGCCGCAAAATCGCAGTTTTTTGTTTAACGACTTTATGGATAAAAAACGTCACTTACTAGAGCTTGAGTGTGACGATAGAATGGTCCATGATTATTTTGATGAAACCGGGCGAAAAAAGGAAAAATCGCGTCAACCTAAAAAAGCAAAGGAAAAGCTAGATGAAATCATTTCTCTTATCGGCTCAATGAGTAAAGGCATTTTTAAAAAACTGGACGTTTCATTGGATGGACTTTTTCGTTACACCCTAGAGCTGTTACAAGAAGTGAATGTTCAACAGTTTTTTACGGCAAGCCATTTCAATTCATTAATATTAGAAAAATCCTTTGAGGCATTAAATAATACGCTACAAAGCTACCAATCAAATAGCCATTACCTTACAGAAATTGCGGCATTAGTAGTAGAAGATAGCCTAGGTATTGCAGAAGAGCTATCTATACAAAGGCGCCAAAAATTAGCGCCGGTGGCGGAAGGGCTAGCCAGTCAAAATATAAAAGATAATAGTGATGTAGTTGAATTAAAAAAGTATCATCAACTAGTTCGCAGTAGTAGTCATGATTTAATTTATGAAAAAGAGAAGCATTTAACCGCTCACCCATTGGCAAGGGCAATGCAAAAGGCTAGAGGTCGAAATGAGCTTGCAAATTATTACAGTGAGCAAACACAATTAGTAAAAGAATACCCTTTTGTTTACTTTAAGCCAGAGCTGAACTATACCCGCCGACAATATCAGTTAATAGAACAATACAAAGACTCAATACGTTCTTCCATTTCCCAAGAATGTGAAAACGAAGCTTATTTATTTTTATTCTATAATTCCAAAGAGAACTATAATGCTCCTTCTCAATATCCACGTTATCAAGTCAGTGCAGACGAAAATATTACGCATTACATCAAGAAAAACGATGAAATCAATACATATGATAAAGAACAAAAGACCATAGATGAGCTTAGTGATATAGATAAAATTAGCGTACGAGGTGTTATTGGTGATATACCTTTAGCGAAGAAATTGGGTATAGCAGAAGATGATGTCTATAACCTATGGCAATTTAATAGGCGTGTTTATTGCCGTCGTATCAGCGTATTGGGTCTTGAAAACCGAATATCAAAAAAAAGGGGTTTAGGTAATTATAAAGAAATTCCCTTAACCCCGGTTCAACAAGCTGAGTTACTTGAAAAATATAAAGCTAATATAGGTAAAAAAGCGAATAGATATAAAAATATCGATAGTGTAAAAGTTGTACATTTTTATGATTTACAACAAGTAAAACAATATTATGCTGATGAACGGCTTGAAGATGACTGGTCTAAACGGGCTAAACGACTTAATCAACCGTCGTTAGACAACTATGAAACATTTGAAAAAACGGGGTATCAATCTTTATATCATTATATTGAAACTTGCTCGCAAGATTATTATAACTATTTGATTTGGTTATTTGGTGAGGACCACAAATATTATCAGGTTGAATCTTCGCCGGCATCGAAGGGTAGTGCTCAAAACGGCGAGCCGAAAGCTGCGTTACCAAGCACGGTAAATAAGCTGCTTTTTTGGCAAGCAGAAATAGAGCCAGATATTTCAGATATGCACTTAAGCTTTTTAAATTCATTTTTAATGATATTTGACAGTGCCTGTTTAGGCACCATCACCTTACCGCAACATTCGGCGTTATGGGGAATGTTACTGAATAATGACCAATCGATATATTTTTATCTGCTTGGGGATAAAACGAAAATAAACGAGAAGGAAGGAACAACACAATCAACGACCCCGTTGGTATTTAAATATGTGGCAGAATTAGAGGACAACGACCAATCAGCCTTGAAACAAGTGGGCTTATCGGGCAGGGACGTTATTGCTATCACCAATGAGCTCCTTAGTGTTGAGTTAAAAAATAACAAAAATTTAATGACCCGGTTCATTGAAAAAATTGTGAATTTTAGTATTGAAGGCGCCAATCGTTCAATGGAAAATAATGTAAAAATCCATAATCTAAAATTGCAAGACCACTATCTAGAAGCTATAAAACTGTTTAAAGTACAAGGGCAAGAACGGGTATGTCAATATAAAGTAAAAATGTCAATCAAAGGCTTAAATGAATATATAAAACACAATGAAAAGCTGATGCCCTTTTTTGTGCATAAAGAGCTGAAAACCAATAAAGGGACAACTGTCAATTTAGCCCAGTCAGAAAAGTCTCGTTGGTATATAAAACATACAAATAATAAACAGATAGCAAAAGAAACAGTTGAAATCAATATATTAATGGCATTTGAAAGCGAAGAGCAGCAACGCCTTTTTGAAAAAGGGTTTAGCTCAAAGGGTGGTTTGGGGCAAAAATCGTTAAAACGGATAACCTCTAACATTATTGAAGCTAACAATGCCACACTTGATGAAAATGACATTAAGCATTTATCAAAAACCTTAAAAAGGAAAAAACAACTTATTGAAATATTTGATAAATCCTCCAGTTGTGTGTTAGGTAGCATAGGTTTATATTTTCAGGTGACCGCCTTAAAAGAGGCGCAAAAAGAAATCGATAATATCAAAGATCCGATTGCCAAAATTTTAATGAAGTATCGCCTATTGATAAGTTATGCCTCAACAATGTCGGCAACAACGCAGTTAATCATAGACGGCACCCAATTATTAGGGGTAATACGTGCGCAAAACGCGTCACTATTTATCGAGCGAGGCGGTCGACTCAGTGCGTTACTAGAAGGGTTAAAACCGGTAGCCAATGTAGCTAATGTGCTAGGTGTGATAGACAGTGCAATGTCGCTGACTCAAGCAATAACAAGCTGTATTGAAGGGAACACGGGTTCTGGTGTTGTTTGTGCCACAAGTGCTTTAAGTCTTATCATGGGTCTTGCCGTATGCGCAAATATTGTGCCTTTTTGGGGGCAAATTATATTTATTGTTATTTCTATTGGTATTTTGATTGTCAATAATATATTTTACAGTGATGGAAGCGATTGGGATGAAATCAACAAATGGTTAAACCGTTGTATGCTAGGTAATTTTGATTTTCATCAATCAAAATACCCACCTTATTACTTACCGACGCCGAAATGTATGTTACTTTCCGAGCAGGATTACTATTTAGCGGTAAATGGGGGTCGTTGTTTGCTCGAAGCTGAAAGGAGTACCTTATTAGAAGCAGCGGATACCATATTAACAAATACACCACCAATGTATCCTATAGGGGTGGCGTATAAACTTATTGAAATCGATTACGATTTAATGCTAACGCTAAACTTGCCGGATTTTGATGAAACTAAATCCGTATTTGAAGGAAAAGTAACCATTAAATCCTTATCGAAGAGTAATCAAACACCTGTTGAATTGACGATATCTCATGGCGGTAAGTTATTAGCTATCAAGCCATTATCCTCCGCAGATTTTTTTACTCCGAGAGCCAAAAAACAAGCAGAGAGTGAAGAACTTTACCAAATGGATGAGAAAAAGGGCGATGAAAATGATGATGAAAAACTGTTAATAGAAATGATGGATATCGCCTTTGACAGCAAGTCAGACGACAATAAAAGCTCGGACGCATCGACGACGGATACCCCATCAGATAATAAACCGATTGAAACCCCATCAGATAGTAAACCGATTGAAAACCGGATAGGGCTATTTTTAATAAAATGGAAGTTGGGGAAAATAAAAGGCAAGCACGAGGTTTCAATTCGGGTTAACTACTGGCCAACAGGCATGTTTGAAGAATCAGATAACAATAAAGAGAAACAAGAAAAAACGCCATTCTTGCTTTCATACAACTATATAAAAGACTAAGCGAAGTATAAAAAATGAAAAAAATTCTAACACTCTCAATATGCGGTATCTTGTTGACCGCTTGCGATAACTACCCGTATAAACAAAAAATCCAAGGCACTTATGACTGGAACAATAAAACTGGCGATAAAGCGATTTGTATGATGGCAGGCAGAGTAACTAAGTCCATGTACCCGTATACCACTATACATCTAAAAGGGGAAGAATTACCTTTCTCAACTCAAACTATGAAAGAATTTCATAACCGCTTAAAAAATGAGAATTTACATTTATTTAGCAAGCGAGGCTTTTTTACCGAGGAATACCTAGGCGAAGTCGACGGTAAACCGATATACCGTTATAACCTGACCGATTTAGGGCGCAAATATGTAAAATGGACATTTGGTAATACTAATTTTTGTTTTGGTCGAGTGGTTGTCGATAAAATTAAACGCACTAAAGACACCATTAATGGCGTGGGGGGCGGCACCGTGCGCGATGTGTACATTACCTATCATGTTGAAAATATTCCTGATTGGGTGAAAGACCCTGAAATCTATAAACGTTTTGGTTATTTTAAAGAGCTGGTTAATGGTGAGCCAGTACAAGGAATGCATAGCTATAAAGTATTTGGAAAGAATAAATTAGAAACATTAAATGGGGTAAGTGGCGTTTATAAATGGGCATCGGATGTTGATGAAGAGTTAGAAGAGTGATATTGGGTAGTTAGTTTGATAGCAAAATAATAATTAGAAACAAGAAAAAACGCCATTCTTGCTTTCATACAACTATATAAAAGATTAAGCGAAGTATAAAAAATGAAAAAAATTCT
Source organism: Gilliamella sp. Choc4-2 (assembly GCF_001690355.1). Taxonomy (GTDB): domain Bacteria; phylum Pseudomonadota; class Gammaproteobacteria; order Enterobacterales; family Orbaceae; genus Gilliamella; species Gilliamella apicola_A. The sequence continues at coordinate 77,799 of NZ_LZHG01000060.1, read as the reverse complement.
AACACTCTCAATATGCGGTATCTTGTTGACCGCTTGCGACAACTACCCGTATAAACAAAAAATCCAAGGCACTTATGACTGGAACAATAAAACTGGCGATAAAGCGATTTGTATGATGGTGGGCGATGTAACTGAGTCCATGTACCCGTATACCACTATACATATTGAAGGCGAGGAGTTACCTTTTTCCCCTGATAGAAAGCCTAAATATTATAACCGCTTAAAAAATGACAGTTTGCATTTATTTAGCAAGCGAGGCTTTTTTACCGAGGAATACCTAGGCGAAGTCGATGGTAAACCGATATACCGTTATAACCTCACCGATTTAGGGCGCAAATATGTAAAATGGGCATTTGCTGAAACTAATTTTTGTTTTGGTCGAGTGGTTGTCGATAAAATTAAACGCACTAAAGACACCATTAATGGCGTGGGGGGCGGCACCGTGCGCGATGTGTACATTACCTATCATGTTGAAAATATTCCTGATTGGGTGAAAGACCCTGAAATCTATAAACGTTTTCGTTATTCTGAAAAACTGGTTAATGGTGAGCCAGTACAAGGAATGCATAGCTATAAAGTATTTGGAAAGAATAAATTAGAAACATTAACTGGGGTAAGTGGCGTTTATAAATGGGCATCAGATTTTAATAAAGAGTTAAAATAGTGTGTTGGGTAACAGCTATATAAAAGACTAAGCGAAGTATAAAAAATGAAAAAAATCTTAACACTCTCAATATGCGGTATCTTGTTGACCGCTTGCGACAACTACCCATATAAAAAGGATATTCAAGAAATTTATGACTGGAACAATGAAACTGGCGATAAAGCGATTTGTATGATGGTGGGCAGAGTAACTGAGTCCATGTACCCGTATACCACTATACATCTAAAAGGGGAAGAATTACCTTTCTCAACTCAAACTATGAAAGAATTTCATAACCGCTTAAAAAATGAGAATTTACATTTATTTAGCAAGCGAGGCTTTTTTACCGAGGAATACCTAGGCGAAGTCGACGGTAAACCGATATACCGTTATAACCTCACCGATTTAGGGCGCAAATATGTAAAATGGGCATTTGCTGAAACTAATTTTTGTTTTGGTCGAGTGGTTGTCGATAAAATTAAACGCACTAAAGACACCATTAATGGCGTGGGGGGCGGCACCGTGCGCGATGTGTACATTACCTATCATGTTGAAAATATTCCTGATTGGGTGAAAGACCCTGAAATCTATAAACGTTTTGGTTATTCTGAAAAACTGGTTAATGGTGAGCCAGTACAAGGAATGCATAGCTATAAAGTATTTGGAAAGAATAAATTAGAAACATTAAATGGGGTAAGCGGTCGATATAAATGGGCATCGGATGTTGATGAAGAGTTAGAAGAGTGATATTTATAGATAAAATGGTTGTGCTATTAATACCTTATTGATATTTAGTAAATTATTGGTAACAGTATTTTTCCTTTGAGCGCATTTAACCACATAGAGAAATAGCATGGGTAAAAATGAATGTTCATTTTAAGTTATATAACTCTATGTTATGCTAGCGTTAATATTAGTCACAGGATATCCCTTTATGATAGAAGATCCCTTTTTTGACCGCGAAGCCGAGAAGTATGATTCCCCAATAGCTAGCCGTGAACTTATTTTAGATTACCTTAAACAAGAAGCCAAACCAGCAAGTTTAGAAACCATTGCTCAAGCAATGGCGATAAAAAATGATGAACAAAAAGTAGCGTTACATCGTCGTTTACGTGCAATGGAGCGTGATGGTCAAGTGGTGTTTACTCGCCGGAAATGTTATGCCCTGCCTGAAAAATTTGATATGGTAAAAGGCAGTGTGATTGCACACCGTGACGGCTTTGGTTTTTTACGGGTAGAAGGCACTCCTGAAGACTACTTTTTATCGCCAGAGCAAATGAAAAAGGTGTTACAAGGTGATGTGATTTTAGCGCAGCCAATGGGGACTAAATATCGTGGTAAAACTGAAGCTCGAGTGGTTCGAATTTTAGAGCCTCGTAGTAATTTTATTGTCGGGCGATATTTTATTGAGCAAGGGGTTGGTTTTGTTGTCCCTGATGATAGTCGTTTAAACTTTGATATTTTAATTGCAGGCAAACCTAGCCGCACAGTTCGTATGGGAACAGTGGTGGTAGTTGAGTTACAACAACGTCCTGAACGCCGTCAAAAAGCGGTAGGTGTAATAAAAGAAGTGCTTGGCGAAATAATGGGAACTAATTTGGCAATTGATATTGCCCTGCGGAATCATGAAATCCCTTATGAATTGCCAAAGGCTGTTGAAAAAGAAGTTAGCAAGTTTACCGAACAAGTGCCAGAAAGCGCCAAAAAAGGGCGAAGAGATTTGCGTCAATTGCCTTTGGTAACAATTGATGGTGAAGATGCGCGTGATTTTGATGATGCGGTTTATTGTCAAAAAAACCGCGGAGGCGGCTATCGTTTATGGGTGGCTATTGCAGATGTAAGTTACTATGTTAGACCAGGTAAGGCGTTAGATAAAGAAGCTTGTTTACGGGGGACATCGGTTTACTTTCCTTCACGAGTTGTACCAATGCTTCCAGAAGTGTTATCCAATGGGCTTTGTTCGTTAAATCCGCAAGTTGATCGTTTATGCTTAGTGTGCGAAATGACCGTATCGAACAAAGGACGATTAACAGGGTATGAGTTTTACGAAGCCGTGATGAATTCGCATGCTCGGTTAACGTATACCAAAGTGGCGAAGATTTTAGAGGGAGATGAAGAACTTCGTGAGCATTATCATGATTTAGTCCCTCATCTTGAAAATCTTTATGGACTTTATAATGTGCTTGATAAAGCCCGTGTGGTCCGTGGTGCGATAGGCTTTGAGTCCGAAGAGCCAAAATTTATTTTTAATGCCGATAAACGTATTGAAAGTATTGAGCTGGCACAGCGTAATGTGGCACATAAAATCATTGAAGAATGCATGATTTTAGCTAATGTAGCAGCAGCGAAATTAGTGATTAAAGCTGATGTGCCTTCATTATTCCGAGTGCATGATAGACCTGATGAAGATCGCATGAATAATCTGCGTAGTATTTTAAGTGAGCTAGGCGTATCACTAGCAGGAGGAAACAACCCAAAACCGAAAGATATCGCCGAATTAATGGTTGCTATTGAAGCTCGCCCCGATCATGATATGTTGCAAACCGTGATTTTACGTTCAATGAAGCAAGCCATTTATGATCCCGAAAATCGAGGGCACTTTGGTTTAGCGCTTGACGAATATGCGCACTTTACCTCACCAATTCGTCGTTATCCTGATTTGCTTTTGCATCGCGCTATTAAATGGATTTTGGCTAATGAAAAACATAAAACCAGTAAAACGGGAGGGTATCGTTATGATACAAATGAAATGCTTTACTTTGGTGAACACTGCTCAATGACTGAGCGTCGTGCTGACGAAGCCGTGCGTGATGTAGTTGATTGGCTTAAGTGTGATTACATGCAAGATCATGTGGGTGAAGTTTTTAACGGTACGATTTCAAGCGTGGTTAATTTTGGGTTCTTTGTTCGGTTGGACGATCTATTTATCGATGGTTTAGTGCATGTGTCGTCGCTAGAAAATGATTATTATATTTTTGATGGTTCGCGTAATCGTTTGATTGGTGAAAACAGCCGTTTCGTTTATCGTTTGGGCGATAAAGTGCAAGTAAAAGTCGATAATGTGAATCCTGAAGAACGTAAAATTGATTTTTCATTAGTGGGCAGTAATAATAAGCCAAAACGTCAGGGGAAAACGGCAAAAGAGAAGTCCAAACAAGCCCCAAAAGATCAACAAGCTGATTTATCCGTTAAGCGAAAAGGCAAAAAATCAACCAGTAAAAAAAGTAGTGCTAAGCCAAGTAACCCAAAAAAAGCAAAATCACGCACTAAATCAAGCATGAAATCAAGTGCTAAAGTTGAACTGAAAGCCAAAAGTAAAAAACGGAGTAAATCAAAATCAACGAATAAAACTAAATAGTTAATAAGATAAAGAGTAATAAATAAATGAGTGAAACAGTTTATGGCTTGCACGCAATAGAAGCATTATTAGCACGTTCGCCAGAAAGAATTATTGAAGTGTTTATTATTAAAGGGCGTGAAGATAAACGTCTAAATGCCTTGGTTCTTGAATTAGAACAGCTAGGCTTGCCTGTTAAAGTCGCCAATCGCCAATGGTTAGATGAAAAATCTAAAAATGGGGTACATCAGGGTATTTTAGCCATGGTTAAACCAAGCCGAGGTTATCAAGAAAACGATATTCCTGTACTTATGGAAGGGCAGCCAAACCCAGTTATCTTAATTTTAGATGGAGTGACCGATCCGCATAATTTAGGTGCCTGTATAAGAACTGCTGATGCTGCTGGGGTTAGTTTTATTATTGTACCAAAAGATCGTTCAGCGCCACTTAATTCAACCGCTCAAAAAGTTGCGTGTGGTGCAGCTGAAAGCGTTCCTGTGGTTAGAGTGACTAATTTGGCTCGCACTATGCGAATGCTACAAGATGAGTATCAAGTTTGGATTGTCGGTACCGCTGGTGAAGCAGATAGAACGCTTTATCAAACTGACTTTTATAAAACATCCACCCCAACTTCACTTGCTTTAGTAATGGGCGCTGAAGGCGAGGGGATGCGCCGTTTAACCAAAGAACACTGTGATGAATTGGTGAGCATTCCTATGGCGGGTATTGTGTCATCACTAAATGTATCGGTTGCAACTGGTGTTTGTTTATTTGAGATTGTTCGGCAAAAATCAGCTATCAGAACCTAATTTAGATGGTTATAACCGTATTGGCTACCTAACTATTTAAGTTTCATACGAAATCAATAGATTAGTTGAACTTCAATACGGTTAATTAAAACAATCGTAAAAATATATTAGCAAGCATCTTTTTTATTAGCATGAATTTTTCATTTGTCTTTAAAAAATTAAGTAAACAAGTGAGTATAATTTTGTCAAAAAGTTTCAGGTAACCCTACGTTTCAGTAAAAAATATTGTTTTTTAGATCGTTAAATGCTTTTTAACAAGTTGCGATCTTATTTTTATTTATACTCGTGCGTACTGCCTAATATTTTATCTATGGGGAAACATCTATTATTGCTTGAAAATGAATTTCTTATATATTTTTTCAATCCAAAAAATTGAGTAGTGACAGCACAATAAAATGGCTGGGTATATTATAAAATTAAGGGTAACGGCTGATGATATACACAGATATGCAATAATTGCGTCAATATCTAGAACTAATGTATTGTGATCTCCCATAATGAATGGGCGGACAAGCCATGAGATAAAGTTTATTAAAATACCAATAACTATCCCACAAAAGACTAAACCTGACGGTCGTTTTATTTTATCTAGCATAAAGACTGAAATAAGAATAAAACAGAAATAACACAAGCAATACAATATTAAAAAATGGGATTCTGGTGTACTATGTTTTCGGATAAACTGATAACACCATTGGTAGCTCAAATAGGCTCCTATAAGATTAAAGATCAATATGACAAATAAATTAATAATTTTCATATTTTTATTGTTTCCCATCTTCGATTTCTTTGACTGCTTTTTCCAAATTTCCAGGAAAAATATAAAGATCTTGTAGTCCATATTCATCTAAAACTGATGAAACTGCATATGCACAATAAAAACCATCAAGAGTTGCATAGTTTCCATTAAGCACTCTTTCTTCAATATTAATAGCTTGATCACGTGTTAAAGAAATTTTACGTTGAGAAACATAATCACCGGATTGTGCATGATATTTTACAAATTCTTCTATTGAAAAAGGAATGCTCCCATCATCATAAAAAGCCTCTGCTTGCCCTCGATATCGTCGCATATAATCTCCATTGGGGTCGAAAATTAATGGGTATTTATCTTTTTCTTTAAAATTAATATATAATGCAGAATGAGTGCCATATCCAAATGTAATATTTCTTACAGTAAACAAATATGCTTCTACCTCTTGCTGGGAGTCGTTTTTAGCTTGATTGGTTAAATTATTGTATATTTTATTTTCTCTAACCAAAGTATTGGTTAGATTGTTATCGTTATTCTTTTTCTCTACATCAACAAAAATTGTACTTTTAGTTGCTATAATTTTGTTACAACCTATAGGTGTACATTGGCATGCAATAACGCAACCATTATAAGCAGCTGGTTTACCTGTAATGATAAAATTATAAGCGCCTTCAATAATTTTTCCTGTACTTTTACATTTAGGGCATGATGCATAATCGCCTATACAAGCTATACCTTGATTTGCGTAAAAACCTTGTCCCGATGCTGAAATTACTTTGCCACCAGTCGTGGTATCATCGCCAAGAATAGCTACCCGCTGACTCATAACAGTACCTACGTTTAATATTTATACATAATTTTTAAAATTATATGAAATTGATATAAAAAAACAATCTTAAATTATGGAGATTTATGAATAAAATAAGTGATTTTGCTTAGCGCATGTAGTTATATTGCTCAATATAACCATTTTGATAAAGGTAGGCTAATTTAACTATAATCTATAGAAATAATACCGTGTAGCCCAGTGGATGAAAGCTTTCCGTAAATTTTTTGCCGTTATCGATGTGTATTTTTTGTCGGTAGTTGTAGCCAACATTCTAAAATGCCGACGAAGTTAGTCGGCATTATGTAGAGGGTTAATAGCTGGATTGTGCCACAATGTATTACTCTAAATGAGTAATTTATACTCGTAAGTACTGCCTAATATTTTATCTATGGGAAAACATTTATCATTGCTTGAAAATACATTTCTTATATATTTTTTCAATCCAAAAAATTGAGTAGTGACAGCATAATAAAATAGCTAGGTATATTATAAAATTAAGGGTAACGGCTGATGATATACACAGATATGCAATAATTGCGTCAATATCTAGAACTAATGTATTGTGATCTCCCATAATGAATGGGCGGACAATCCATGAGATAAAGTTTATTAAAACACCAATAACTATCCCACAAAAGATTAAACCTGACGGTCGTTTTATTTTATCTAGCATAAAGACTGAAATAAGAATAAAACAGAAATAACACAAGCAATACAATATTAAAAAATGAGATTCTGGTGTACTGTGTTTTCTTATAAACTGATAACACCATTGATAAATTAACAATCCTCCGGCACAATTAAACAATAATATAACAATTAGATTAATTATTTTCATCGAACAATGCCTTTAATTTCAATTAGTTATATAATTTCACTGCAATTTATGCTAATAATATGTGACTTTGCTAAATTAATGAAGTGTTTTTATAAATTTTATACTGTGATCAATTTATATTTGTGTATTTAGTTACAGTCAATAATTAAAAACGCCGACTAGGTTAGCCGGCATTACTATTTTAAGTACTAATTTTTTATTAGGTTTATATCAATGCCTAATCCTTTTGCAATTCCAGTTCCATAGTCAGGATGCACTTTATAGAAGTGCTTTAGCTGCCTGATTTGAATGTCTCGATTTACGTTTTTCATTGATCCTGCGATATTATCAATAAGCAGCTGTTTTTGATCTGGTTGCATTAAATTAAATAGTGCACGTGGTTGCGAGTAATAATCGCCATCCACACGATGATCATGCCTATCCATTGTGCCAGCTGGTACATGCATTGGTGGCTCGGCATATTGTGGTTGCTGTTTTGGTGCGCTATCAATGCTATTTGGTTCATAGTTAGGCGCATTATCAGGAGTATAAAAACGCATTGCGCCATCACGTTGATAATTATGTACAGGACATTTTGGCGCATTGATTGGTAGTTGTTGATAATTAGTACCAATACGATAGCGGTGCGCATCGGCATAAGCAAAAATTCGTCCTTGAAGCATTTTATCTGGTGATAAGCCAATACCCGGAACCACATTACTTGGTTCAAAGGCAGATTGTTCAACTTCTGCAAAATAGTTTTCTGGATTACGGTTCAGTTCCATAACGCCGACTTCAATTAATGGGTACTGTTTTTGTGACCATACTTTAGTGACATCAAACGGGTTTTCTCGATGGTTATTGGCTTGCTCTTCAGTCATAACTTGTATGTAAACTCGCCATTTTGGATAGTCGCCACGTTCAATGGCTTTGAATAGATCTTCTTGCGCCGAATCTGGATTAGTTCCATCTATTTCTGTTGCTTTTTTAGGATGAATATTTTTAATTCCTTGCTCTGTTCTAAAATGCCATTTTACCCAAGTGCGAATGCCATCTTTATTGATTAAGCTATAAGTATGGCTACCATAGCCGTGCATATGACGATAACCATCAGGAATACCACGATCAGAAAATAAAATAGTGACTTGGTGAAGTGATTCTGGCGATAAAGACCAAAAATCCCACATCATTTGTGGATCTTTTAAATTAGTTTTAGGGTCACGTTTTTGGGTATGAATAAAGTCAGGAAATTTGAGTGGATCACGAATAAAAAATACGGGAGTATTATTGCCGACGATATCCCAATTTCCTTGATCTGTATAAAACTTGACTGAAAATCCACGGGGATCTCGCGCGGTATCAGATGAGCCTCGTTCACCACCTACCAACGAAAATCGAGCAAAAATTGGCGTCTGTTTGCCTACATTGGCAAATAAACTAGCGTAAGAATATTTTGTAATATCATTAGTGACAGTAAAGGTACCATGTGCACCAGAACCTTTAGCATGAACACGACGTTCTGGAATATTTTCACGATTGAATTGGGCAAGTTTTTCGATAAGTTGATAATCATCAATTAAAACCGGACCACGAGGTCCTGCTGTGCGTGAGTTTTGATTATCGGCAATTGGTGCCCCATTGTTAGTGGTTAAGACTTTTTTTTCTGACATTACAACACTCCTTTTTATAATATAAAACCGCTTTGGTTAAATTAAAAATCTTGTGAGTGACGGTATATAACGTGATTAAAATAAAAAATAGAATGGTAAAGCATATAGTAAAAATTTTATGTTAGAAAAATCACACGGTAAAAATAATTTTTAAGCTACAGCCATTAAATTAGTAAAGAATGATCGTTTATTTTTATTGGAAGAACATTCGAGATGAATTGTGATAATTATACTGCAAATCAACGTATAATAATACGAATTTTATTCCGATTATCTTTATTAATTTGTTGAATTATCAAATTATGCATAAATAATTTCAGGTAATTGAATATCCCATGGCTGATTGTCTATATATGGTACTTTTTGACATGCAAACGCCAGTCCTATAGGGTAAATTTGTTGGCTTTGGTAATTGGCTAACATGCGATCATAATAACCACCTCCCATGCCTATACGATAACCTCTGTCATCAAATGCAACTAGCGGCGTAAATACGACGTCTAATTTATGAGAGGGGATTATGGTTGATGCATTCAAGGTTGGTTCTAATATACCAAATTTATTTTTAATTAAAGGCGTTTGGTGAGTGTATTTTAAAAAGAGTAAGTGAGTTGAAAAAAAAGGATGAATAATGGGTAAATAAACAGATTTATGCTGTTGCCATAAATATTCAATAATTGGTTTGGTTTCGACTTCACCATCAAAGGATAAAAAAATAGCTATATTTTGGGAAGATTGAATAACTTGATGATCCGCAATTTTACGATAAATCGCTAGCTGTGCGGTTTGCCGTTCTGTTTGAGACAATTGTCGTCTTTTTTGACGAATAACCTGTCGAATATTCATCTGTTATCTCTGTAAAGAAAAAACTCCAAGATGCCGTTAGGGTTGTAACCCTTGAACCCAAGGTTCAAGGTGAACATTGCGTTTTAATTTTTAGGTTTCCTTACAAGTAAGGCATACACACCAATTAAAAATCACATCGTTCTAAAGTTTAGAATATCGGCTCAGGGGACTAACCCTTATCGCGAACATCCCAGAGGTGAGCATAATAATACAAAATTTAGAGGGCGATACAATATCATTTGTACTAAATTTACAATTATGTGAATTAATTATCAGTATTTAGGGCTGAATCAAGCAATTGCTGCAACATCTTTAATCGGTTACTAAATTCACCGCTTTTTTCTTTTTCTTTTGTTAGTTCATAAGAAATATTTAATGCAGCGGTCATGATGAGTTGATCACTACCAACTTGAGGCGATTTTTCTCGTAAATTGGATAAGCGTGTATCTAAATCTTTTGCTGCATTCTTAAGTGCATCAACTTCATCAACAGGGCAGTTAAATCTTAAAGTTCGCCCGAAAATTTGAATAGTGATAGCTTCAGTTTCCATATTTTACCTATTAATTTTAAAATTATTGATTTTCTCTATTATGTGCTTACAGGTCAATCCAAACTCTTCTCTCATCTCATTTTGAGAACCTTGAGGAATAAATTTGTCAGGTAATCCAATATTTAAAATATCACATTTTGTTTTTTTCGATAATAAAAATTCATTGACACCGCTACCGGCGCCACCATTGATGCAATTTTCTTCAATAGTTACCAGTATATTATGTGTTTGGCTAATCTGCAAAAGGACTTTTTCATCTAGTGGTTTTACAAAACGCATGTCTATGACTGTAGCATTAATTTTATTTGCCGCTTGTAAAACTTCAGGAAGCAATGTGCCAAAATTGAGTAAAGCTATATTTTCCCCTTGTCGGCATAGCTTAGATTGCCCTATTGGTATAGGAGATAATGGTGTTAGTGCTACTCCAATTCCTTCTCCTCTTGGGTAACGCACTGCAGAAGGTCCATGATGTAAATAGCCTGTATAAAGCATTTGTCTGCATTCATTTTCATCGCTTGGTGTCATAATGACAAAATTTGGCACGCAGCGTAAATAACTTAAATCGAAGGTACCTTGGTGCGTTTCGCCATCGGCACCTACAATACCGGCACGATCAATAGCAAATAAAACAGGTAAGTTTTGAATGGCTATATCATGGATAACCTGATCATAAGCACGTTGCAAAAATGTTGAATAAATGGCAACAACTGGTTTTAAATCGCTAATTGCAAACCCTGCTGCAAGGGTAACTGCATGCTGTTCGGCAATTGCAACATCGAAAAATTGGTCAGGATAGCTATTTGCAAATTTTGTCATGCCCGATCCTTCGCTCATGGCTGGAGTTATTGCCATTAATCGTTTATCGTTTTGCGCTATTTCGCATAGCCAATCTCCAAAAATTTGTGAATAAGTTGGCGTTGCTTTTGGGGGGGCAGGTAATATTCCATCATTGGGATTAAATTTTGGTACGCCATGCCATAAAGTTGGGTCTTTTTCAGCAGGTGCATAGCCTTTGCCTTTTTGAGTAATAACATGAAGCAGCTGTGGACCTTTTAATTGTCGGACTTTTTGTAGTGTTGCAACTAATGCATTAATATCGTGCCCATCAATAGGACCAATATAATTAAATCCAAGCTCTTCAAATAAGATAGCGGGGGTAACCAAACCTTTTAAATGTTCTTCTGTCTTTTTAAATAATTCTTTTAATGGTGGAATATTAGCAAGTACACGTTTACCATTTTCACGAAAAGATGCATAAGCTTTACTTGATAAAATTTGGGTTAGATGCTGATTAAGTGCGCCTGTGTTTTCTGAAATCGACATATCATTATCATTTACAATCACTAGCATGTCTGGTTTGATATGCCCTGCATGGTTCATAGCTTCAAATGCTATACCAGCAGTTAAGGCTCCATCGCCAATTACTGCGGCTACTTTTTTACCCGATTGTTTCTTTTGTTCGCTAATTGCTATTCCAAGTGCTGCACTAATCGAAGTTGAAGAATGTCCAGTGGTCAGTACATCATATTCGCTCTCATTACGATGAGGAAATGGATGAAGCCCTCCTTTTTGGCGAATAGTGAGCATTTGGTCTCGGCGACCAGTTAAAATTTTATGCGGATAGGCTTGATGACCGACATCCCAAATAATTTTATCAAAAGGCGTGTGAAAGACATAATGTAGTGCTGTGGTTAATTCAACCACTCCAAGCCCTGAAGCCAAATGACCACTTGATTGACTAACACAGGTCAATAAATATTGCCTAAGTTCACCACAAATAGCTTGTAACTGAGATTGTGGGAAGAGTCTTAAATCTTCTGGTGAATTAATTCGCTTTAATAAAGGGTAATTGTCTAAATTCATTATTTAAATTTATTTTCGCTATTTGTTAGTTAGTTCTATGAATAATAAAATTAGCAAGGTCGTGTAATGTTTGGCTATTATATGGTATCTGATTTAGGCTATCGATAGCTTGATAATAAAGTTGTTGCATTAATTTTTTTGCGTTTTCAAGCCCAATTAGTGCTGGATAAGTACTCTTTTCATGAGTTATATCCGAACCTTGAGATTTGCCCATGATAGTCGGTTCTCCAACGATATCTAAAATATCATCTTGAATTTGAAATGCTAATCCAATCGATTCTGCGTAATTATCGAGCAATTTATAATAGGGTTTTGCAATATCACCACTGGCAAAAGCACCCAATCTAATTGCAGATTTGATTAAGGTACCTGTTTTATAACAATGGATTTTTTGTAAATGTTCAATGCTAATTAATTGGCGTTCTGCCGCTAAATCTAGTGATTGACCAAGGCACATGCCATTAACCCCACTAGCATGGGCAAGTTCGGCTATCATGTTAATTTTAGTTTCAGTATCAATTAGCTCACTTTTTGCTAATAATGAAAAGGCTAAACTTTGCAAGGCATCACCTGCTAAAATGGCTTGCGCTTCACCAAATTGAATGTGGCAAGTTGGTTTTCCTCTTCTTAAGTTGTCATTGTCCATTGCAGGTAGGTCATCATGAATTAGTGAATAGGTATGAATCGCTTCAATGGCTGCTGAAGGCTCATCTAACTTAGCAAGTGGGCAGTTGAACATTTGCCCAGTTAAATAGACCAAAATAGGACGAATTCGTTTGCCACCGGCAAGTAAGCTGTAACTCATCGCTTCTTGTAATTTAGAAGAAGGAAGTTTGGCAATATAGGCAGTTAAAAACGAATCAATTCGTTGTTGTAATGGTTGTAAGCTATTCATTATTTTTCAATGAGAATTCTGATAATTGTGCATCACTATTTTCAGATAATAAAATTTGAATACGTTGTTCTGCTTGCTGTAATTGTTTTTGCCCTGCCTTAGCTAATTTAATCCCTTTTTCGAATTCATTTAAAGCTTCATCTAAAGGGAAATCACCATTTTCAAGTTGGGACACAATCGTTTCAAGTTGTTTAAGTATCTCTTCAAAACTGGGTTCTTTATTTTGGTTTTTTGCCATTTTTTACTCCTCTTCATGCTAAGTGAGTATACACGTATTTTGGATAATGGTGAATCATGCTTTTATACTGTTTTTTATACTAATGTTAGCTTGTTTATTAAGGCGTTTGTATTTTAACTGGTGACAATAATCAGCCGTGTGTAATTTAGCTAATGCAAATCGTTTTCACTATCGCCATTTAGTTCATCTTTAGATGATATAGCTATATTGGGGTTGATTGTTTTTTTTACTTCAACGCCAAGTTCACGGAATCGTTCAATTTGTCCAATTACATTACCACGACCTTTAGATAATTTATTCATTGAATTTTGATAAGTTTGTTGTGCTTTGTCTAAGCAGTTTCCTAGGTTTTCCATGTCTTCAACAAATCCACGCACTTTATCGTATAATTTGCTTGCTTTATCGGCAATAAGTTCGGCATTTCGATTTTGGTATTCAAATCGCCATAAATTATGAATAGTACGCAATGCGACTAAAAGAGTAGTTGGGCTTACAATCATAATGTTATTTTTTAATGCCTCATTGATGAGTGTTGGGTCATGATCTATCGCACTTAAAAATGCAGGTTCGACAGGAATAAACATTAGTATGTAATCTAAAGAATTAACCCCTATAAGTTTATGATAATCTTTTTGGCTAAGCTGTTTTAAGTGATTACGTACTGCAGCTAAATGTTCCGTCATGGCTTTAGCCTTAATGGTTTCATCATTACTATTAAAATGGCGTTCATAAGCAATTAATGTGACTTTTGAGTCAATTATAACATCGCCACCTTGTGGTAAGTGTACAATAACATCGGGCTGTAATCGTTGATTATTTTCGTTAGTTAAGTTTACTTGTGTGTCGTATTCATAGCCTAAACGTAATCCTGAATTATCCAATATTTGGCTAAGAACGAATTCTCCCCAATTGCCTTGAGTTTTATTATTGCCTTTTAACGCATTGGTTAGGTTTATCGCTTCTTTGCTCATCTGTTCGTTAAGCAGTTGCAAATTACGTATTTCATGAGTAAGGGTGTGGCGTTCTTTTGCTTCTTGCCCAAAACTATCTTGTACTTGTTTTTTAAACCCTTCTAACTGCTCTTTTAGTGGCGAAAGTAAAAAGTTGAGGCTCTGTCTATTTTGTTGCTCTATTTTTTTTCCGCTATGTTCAAAAATGCGATTAGCCAGGTTTTCAAATTGTGTGGTTAATCGTTGTTCGCTCTGTTCAAGAATAGTTTGGCGTTCGTGGGTTGCATTTAATGTTTCTTCTAAACGTGTTTTAAGTTCACTGATTTTGACATTTTGTGCAAGATTTTGTTGTCGATGTTGAGCTAACTCATGCTCCAACTGTTTTACCTGAAAAACTAACGATTGATTTTCTTCTTTTTTTTGTGCTAACTGTAGATCAAATAATTGATTTTGGCTATTAATGGTCAGTTGAGACTTTAAAACCAATACTAATAAGATGAATGAAACAATGCCGATAATTATGGCAATCCATTCGCTTAAACCTAAAACTCCGAACATAATTAAGCCCTTTTAAAGGTAAATGAAATCACATCATCTAAAGTATTAGCACCAAGGGCGAGCATTATTAAACGGTCTAAACCAATAGCTACACCAGCACAATCAGGTAATCCAGCTTCCATAGCAGCTAATAATTCAATATCAATATTTTGTTGTGGTAAGTTTTGATTAGCACGATCAATGTTGTTTTGTTCAAAACGCATTTTTTGCTCTTGAGGATTAGTTAGCTCTTTAAAACCATTGGCCAATTCAACACCCTTATAATAAAATTCAAAACGACTAGCAACTCGATGATCTTCTGAGCTGATTGCAGCTAGTGCCGCTTGCGATGCAGGGAAGTGGTATACTGCGATAGGCTTGTCCTGACCAATATGAGGTTCAATGCCAAAGGAAAATAGGCACTGTAATAGTGTATCTTTATCATAATGTTCGGCATCAAGTTCAATATTAAGCTGTTTGATTGCATTAACTAAACTTGCATGATCTGCTTCTAATGGATCTAAATTAAGATGACGCTGAAACACTTTTTGATAAGAGATTCGTTCAGCAGGTTCACAGTCTAAAATTGTTTGTAGAAAATCATCAACTTCATTGATCATCTGCATCATGTCAAATTGGATACGATACCATTCAAGCATGGTAAATTCAGGGTTATGATAGCGGCTTATTTCCTCATGATTACGAAAGCATTTACAAATTTGATAAATAGGTCCACTACCAGCAGCTAATAAACGTTTCATATGGTATTCAGGACTAGTTATTAATGACATTTTTTGTCCTTTGTGCTCGTCTATTTCACCTGGTTTTAAAAATGATGTATGAAAAGAGCTTAAATGTACATCTGTTACAGCATATTGGCTTAAGGTAGGTGTTTCGACCTCTAAAATACAGCGATCAGAAAAAAATTGTCTTACTTGAGATACAATTTTTGCGCGCTTAAGTAAATTATTAATAGGTGCAGAAGGTTGCCAAGTCATAAAAATATCCAATGGGTTTTGATTATTTACTAAAAGGTGAGAGATAGGGTAAAACCCTATCTCTTATTGCTGGTCTTTATTTTGCCATAATGCAAATAGATTGTCGTATTTTTCTTGTTGTTGCCAAATGTGGCTATGTAATGCTGAAAGAATAATAGGATCTTCTAAAATGGCTAATTGCTTTTCTTTACTCATTTTTTCTAAATCTATGTGTTGATATTGTTTAATAAGTTCATTGCGTTTTTGTTGGTTTTTATTATTAACGCTATGTCTTGAAGTCGACAAAGCGCAAGCTAGTGCGTTATATATAGGATCGACCAACGCCATAACAAAGCCATGTTCAACAAATGCAGTTTCAGTTTTAATTAAATATTCGCCTGTAAGAGTAACAGCTTTTGTAGGATGCGTTTCTTCAGGAGTTAAAAATAGTCCTGCTTTTTGGGCTTTCATGCCGATACTTGAAAGTCCCGATACTCTAATTACTAAAGGAGAAATGGTTAAAGGTATTAATATGGCTATGTACCAATAAGTAAATTGTGGATTTAACCAGATAATTACTCCTAACCAGACAATACCTAATAATGAAAGTGGCCAACAAAAATAAAATGATTCCCCCCATGTTAAAGAATCGTCACTTCGGGATGGTGATTTCCATTGTATTTTACTACCCATCCATGCTTTTAGTACAAATTTACTATGAAAGATCATGCGAATTGGAGCCAGAACCATTGACCAAACCATTTCAATAAGTATGGATAAGGTTAATTTAAATATACCGCCAACATCCTTTGCTCTTGTTCTAGCAATAATAATGCCATAGCTAAAAAATTTAGGAGCAAATAACAATACCAGTGTTGTTGATAATAACTGCATAGCCAATTGTTCATCCCATTTCGGCCATGTCGGGTAAAATTGGTTTGATTGATAAAAATATTGCGGTTCGGATATATTAAATACTAATAAAAGTAATGTTGAAAATATTAGAAAAATTAACCAAAGTAATGAAGATATATAAGCCATACCACTGGTTGCAAACATAACTCGGTGGGTTAAAGTGATTCCGCTTTCGAAAATTAATTTAAGATTAATCAGATTTCCCATACACCAGCGGTTATCTCGTTTTAGATCTTCAATCATATTGCCTGGTAATTCTTCATAACTACCATTTATATTGTAGGCAATCCAAACGCCATAGCCTGCTCGACGCATTAAAGAAGCTTCTACTAAATCATGTGACAAAATGTGCAAAGGACCTTTACGTTTTTGCAGTGGGGATAAAATACAGTGTTTAATAAACGGTTTTAAGCGAATTATCGCATTATGTCCCCAATATTGTGCTTCACTTAACTGCCAAAAGTGGGTGCCAGCACAAAATATATCGCTGTAAATTTGATTAGCAAACTGTTGAATACGACCATAAAGGGTTTTCATTCTTACTGATTTAGGTGGAGATTGCAGTATTCCTGCTTTAGGTGTCATTTCCATCATGGCAATCATATTTAATATACAATCACCTGTCATGATGCTGTCAGCATCAAGAATCATCATGTATTCGTATTGATGTCCCCAACGGCGACAAAAGTCGTCGATATTACCACTTTTACGTTTGATCCGGCGCTTACGGTGACGATAAAAAATATTGCAGCCATTATTTTGTTTTTTTGTATTAAACTCAGCCCAAGCCTTGAGTTCATTGACATAAAGGTCGGGATCATTGGTATCACTTAAAATGAAAAAATCACAATAGGCTGCATGATCTGTTTCAACCAAAGATTGGTAAGTTGCTTGTAATCCAGCAAAAACTCGTGCCACATTTTCGTTACAAATTGGCATTACTAATGCAGTTCGATGTCGAGCATCAATATGTTCAGTTGGATTTTTGGGGATTTGAACAGTATAACGATCTTTCCCCATGATAGCTAAAATTAGCCCCATAATGCTGGTCCAAAATCCTATGGAAATCCAACAAAATAAAATAGCAAATAAAGCAATAATAAAACCTTGTATGATATAAGGTATAACGCTATAAACTGCAAGTTCGGGGTTTATTTCCCAATTTGCCATAAAATTGATTTTGTCCCAACTTTGATAAGGCAATAGTGAAGAAAGGTAACCCGTTCCTAAATAAGTTTGCACAATAATAAGTAATAACATGATAAAGCGTCGAATCGTGA
The DNA here is from genome assembly GCF_001690355.1 of Gilliamella sp. Choc4-2. Classification (GTDB taxonomy): domain Bacteria; phylum Pseudomonadota; class Gammaproteobacteria; order Enterobacterales; family Orbaceae; genus Gilliamella; species Gilliamella apicola_A. The sequence goes on along the minus strand of NZ_LZHG01000060.1, from coordinate 59,889 downwards.
CAATGAAGCTTTTCTCCGATTTTGCTTTATAAAATTGCTTCCAAATTTGTGGTTGGATGGCAACGCGTTCTATTTTCGGATAACTAGGCTGTTGCTGTCTTTCGTCAATAAATGTTGAGGTATCGCTGATTTGGTTTAAGCGATACTTCAAAAACTCGACATCACTAGATAGTGGTGCTTTATTTTGATTTTTCTGACGCCAATAATCAGCGTCAGAAAGTGTTGAAAAGTAATCTTTTTTCATATTTTCGATTAAAGTTATTGTGCAGGATATTGCCCACTCCAAGTTTCAGATAAAACTTCATTGGTTTTTTCTGAGGCTAATTGTATACGAATATCGGTTGCTTTTTTGCTATCTTCAACATTGAATCGTACTATGACACGCCAACCTTTTATAATCGGATTGTATTGTGATTGGCTGCTAACAATAGTTCCGTTGTTAATGCTTGAAATGATTTTTACAGGTTTGTCTTCTGATAATTGAGGACCAGCAAAGTCAATAACATAAGCATTAGAACCGTCAAGTTTACGAATTAAATTAGCTTGTTTTATATCACCTAATGATAAACGTGTACTTACTGCTCTGGCTACGTTATCGGGGTAACGCTGTTGTTCATTTAATGTATAATGCAATCGGTATTTAATATTGAGCATATTTCCAGCATTATATTGTTTTTCAGGTACCCAAAAGGCTACAATATTATCATTGGTTTCGTCGGGAGTGGGAATCTCTACAAGTTCGACCCGTCCTTTTTGCCAATCACCAAGAATTTCTGTCCAGACACTTGGGCGTTTTTCATAATGATCGTCAAGATCTTGATAATCACTAAAACCATTATCGCGTTGAATCAAACCAAATGCTTTAGGGTTTTCTAAACTATACGAAGAAAATGATAATCGTTTTGGATTGTTTAAAGGCCGCCAGATCCATTCTTTATTACTTGCTAAAATTGATAACCCGTTAGAATCATGCATAGCAGGACGATAATTAAGTAAAGGTGATGGCTGATTTGGTCCATACAAAAACATACTTGTTAATGGTGCAATACCCAATTTTTTAACCGCATTACGGAAAAAGACTTTAGCTTCAACGGTAACAGTTGTGTCGACACTTGGTACTAATGTAATTTTATAAGCCCCTGTTACACTATGTGAATCTAGTAATGCATAAATAATGAGGTGTTTTTGATTCGGTTCTGGTTTTTCTATCCAAAATTCTTTAAATCGAGGAAATTCCTCTCCTGACATTTCGCCTGTATCAAGCGCCAGTCCTCTCGCTGATAGACCATAAATTTGATTCTTGCCTACGGCACGAAAATAACTGCCACCAAGTGCTGTAAAAATTTCATCATCAGTTTTGTTTGATGAATTAATCGGATAATGTACTTTAAATCCTGCAAAGCCAAGATTTTTGGTATCTAAATTACCTAAGTTAATTTGGCTGAGATCAAAATAACTTGGATCATATTTGATTTCATTAACTTGGTTATTAACAACTTCATTGATTTTTATGGGAGTATCAAAATACATTCCTTCATGATAAAACTCAAGTTTAAAACGTGTATTTTGATCCTTCCAGTAGGCTTTTTGATGATTGAATAAAATTTTCTGATAATCAGCAAATTGTAAGGAAGCTAATTGACTTGGAATATTCTTAGATGGCTGTTCATAAGCCTGTTTTGATAATTTTTCTGCTTTTTTAACCACATCATCGTATGAAAAAGCCCAAGTGGAAAAACTTATAAGCAAAGCGGAGAATATGCAAATTATTTTGCAAGCGATGTTTTTGCTAAATTGATTCGTTATTAAAAATTTGTACATAAAATGCTCACGTTAGTATTATCTAAAGATATGGAAATAATTGATAACATTATGTTTTGGATCATTTAAGCATTTTTCAACATAATCGGTTTTCATCTCTTGTAATATGCTTGGGTTTTCGTTGATCAAAAATTGAGAATAACCATCCTTATTGACCTTAGTACGTAATGTTGCTATATCTTGTTCAGACATTTTGAATAAAGGTTGAAAATAGGAGGATATTTTTACAGTATCGTTTAAGTAAATTGCATTAATAAAATCAGCAGAAAGCTGACAATAATTTTGAATATTAATTTTACTTGCATTTATTTTACTTAATTCAATATGTCTTTTTATTTGATTTTCCTTAACAATTTTCTTAATTTGCCCATCATATTTAAGCCTATAATATTCTTGTAAATAGAAATTTAAAACACAAAGCGATTGGTTTGGATCGTTATTACAAGCTAAAATACCATGCTTGGTAATATAGTTATCGAAATTTTTTTCGCCTACTAATTTCAATAATTGGTTTTTAGCGTTAATAACAAAAGAATTGTTAAGCTCTGTTTCTTGTTTCAATAGCGCCAATTGATTAGTGCTTATATTTTGTTCATTGTGATTTTGCAATGAAGTTGATTTATTTGCACAACTTGCAACAAGAATAGAAACGATGGTTAATGTTAAAATATTACCTATTTTCATATATAAAGTTCCATGAACATATTCTTGAATTGTTATTTTAGGGCAGGTTGTATTTAGTTTGAGCAAAAATTATATACCCTTATTGTATTAAATACACTAAGCGTTTCATTTAAATTTATAAAAAATTGCTATAAAAATATACTACAACCTAAAAAAACTAATGACGACAAATCTTTTGAAGATTAATTGTAAATTTAAGGTCATTCACAGGTTTGAACTTACCTTTTGATTTTAGAAAAGCAATAAGCTGTTTTGCATCCATATCGACTTGAGAACAAGTATGAAATTTAGCATCGTTCCCAAATTTTTGTGCAATGCTTTCAAGCAATGATGATTCTGTGTAGCTGTTTCCTATCATCATATTTAAAACTTCATGCCCATGAATGGATAACATAATATCCTCTCAATATCGTTTATTTAAGGATTAATAATGGCTTTAATATAAGAAGCAAGATATCAGATATCATTAGGAAAAAAAAGGGGGGGCAATGTTAAAATATTGTCAATAAATAGTATTTTGTTCCTATTGATATGCTATTGATGGAAAAAGGGTAACCCAATTAGGTTACCTTTTTGATACGGTTAAATCTTTATTGATTATCATTGGTTAATTTTGCAATGATAGATTGATTTTCTGGTTTTACTTGGTAAATGGAAACGGAAATATTATCAGCTAGTTTATAGCAAATAGTATCTTTTATTTTGATAATACCTTCATCAGGTAAGGAAGTTATTTCTTCTTTAACTGAATGTATCATTGAGAGTGGAATGAACGCAAAAGCGCCAATATCAGTTAAACGTACTCGCATTCCTCCTCGATTAATATCGACGATTTGAGCAGCGTAATTTTTGCCAATCTTGTCAGATAGGTATTGAGCAAAAAGGTTTTCAGCTATATCACGTTCAGCTAAACGAAGCGTTTTACGCCTTTCATTCATTACCTTTAATTGTTCTTTATCTGGCTGAGTTAATGGTTGGGATTGTAAATAAGCTTTGATTAATCGATGATTGACCATATCACCATATTTACGGATTGGTGATGTCCAAGTTGCATAAGCCTCAAATCCCAGACCAAAATGAGGTTGTGGTTCAATAGAAAAATCAGCAGGACTTTGAAATTTACGTAACCGCGCAGTTAAAAATTCATTGTTATCAATCAATCGACGTAGTTTTATATACCCTTCAAAAGATGACAATAAATCTTTATCAAAGTAAGTAATGCCTTGCTCATTTAAAATTTTTAGTATTTGATCGAAATATTTGCTGTCAAAACCTGAATGCGTATTAAAAATACCAAAACCTATTTTATTTTTAAAATGTAAGGTTAGCGCCTGATTGGCGATAACCATGACTTCTTCAACGATATGATTAGCAATCCGGCGAAACTCTTTAATTATTGATTTAACCTGACGGTTTTCATCAAGTTCAAAACGATAATCTCCATTATCTTTAAAGATTAATGCATGGGTTTGCCGCCATGTTATACGGGCTTTTGCTAAGTCAGATAACCACTTAAGTTGCTGTTTAATGATAGGACTATTAGATGCTAATTCATCAATGTTTTCTAAAAAATTAGAGACATTGTTATAAGTTAGTTTGGCCTTTGATTCAATCCAAGCGGATATAAAGGTGATATCATTAGTAATAATATTGCCTTCTTGGTCAATGCTCACTTTACATATCATTGCTGGACGTTTTTGATTTTCTTTTAATGAGCATAAATCATTAGCAAGTTCTTTTGGCAGCATAGGGATGTTAAAATCAGGCAAATAAGTTGTAAAGTTTCTAACCTTAGCAATATTATTAAGTTCACTATCTTGTAATACATAAGCAGTGGGATCAGCAATGGCAACCATTAATTGATAATCTCCCTGTTCATTTTTAGAAACCGCTATTGCATCATCCATATCTTCGGTATCTTCGCTATCGATGGTGAAAAAGTTAACATCGGTTAAATCTTGACGGTGATTAAATTCAGCATCATTAATTACTAATGTTTCGCTTTTTGGGGCGTGAGTTTCTAAATCGTAACGGGCTAATGTTTTTAGCCAAAGCTGATAAGGTGAATTGCTTTCAGCAACAAAATGAACAATTTCAGCAAGGAAATGATTATGTCCTTCTTGCAAAGGATGAGAAACAAGCGTTGCTACAACCCAATCACCTTCTTTTAGTTTTTCGCTAACTTGCTTGTTTATTTGGCAGCGTATGGCGAGATTTGTAGGCATATTTTCAGGATAAATAACCATCGCTCGATCTTGAAAACCTATTTTACCAATAAATTTTTGCAACGCACTTTCAATTAATAATTCAGGTTCAAAAAATTCTTTATCATTATTGCTTATTACTGTGCCTGAGACCTTATCACCATTGCAAACTCTTTTCATTTTTGCAATAGGGATGAAATAACTTTTTTTATTATCAACATCTAAAAAACCAAATCCTTTTTCATGTGCGCGGATTGTGCCTTCAATTCGTGGGGTTTGTTGATGCAGTTCTTGCTTTAATTGTGCAAGTAAAGGATTATTCTGAAACATATTATATTAACAATATTTGAAAACTTTCTCTGGATTTTATCATACTTATGTCTATTTGGGTTATTGAATTAGTCGCTTATGTATTGGTAATATTTACATCCCTTTGAAAATTTTATAATCAACTATCGAGTAGCACAATGAAATTAAACTATAAGTTACAAGGTGAAGGACAACCAATTATATTTATGCACGGTGTTTTTGGCAGTTTAGACAATTTGAACATGTTAGCAAAAGATTTTGTATCCAATTATCAAACCATTCAAGTTGATTTGCGTAATCATGGTCATTCACCTTGGTCAGATAAAATGAATTATCAGGTTATGGCTGAAGATGTTGCTGAACTTTGTGATGCTTTGAAATTAAAAGATGTGATTTTAATTGGTCACTCAATGGGAGGAAAGGTTGCTCTGCAGTTATCGCAAGTGTTTCCCACTATTATTCAAAAACTTGGAATAATCGATATTGCGCCAATAAAATATGCTCGTTCACCTAATGCCATTATTTTAAGGGCATTAATGTATTGCCTTTCAAACAAGATCACTGATAAAAAACAAATCATTAATGTGATGAAACAAGCTGGAATTAATGATGCTGTGATCCTTTTCTTACTGAAATCGTTTAAAGACCAACATTGGTTATTTAATATTGAAGCTATTAATAATCAATATAGCCACATCTGTGATTGGCAATCTATTTCACCTTGTTTAATTCCTACATTATTCATAAGAGGCGGTAATTCTCCTTACGTTGCTGATGAGTATTATGAAGCGATTTCCGCACAGTTTCCTCTTTCTAAAATTGAGGTTGTTGATGGTGCTGGTCATAATGTTCATGCGGAAAAAACAGGGGAAGTATTACAATTGTTACATCATTGGTTAGAATATAACAGCTAAATTAACTAATGATAATAATTGAATAAGTATATTAATTACAAATTAAACGTTGCTGTTGCGTTTGTTTCTTATAAGGTGTGGTTATCTTTACAATAATAAGTTTACATTGGTTATTATATGGGGTGATTTTGATATTATATTGCCAATCAGAAGGGACTAAATAATCAGCTGTTTGGGGGTAACTATCAAGCAGCTGAAAAGCAATTTGTGCTGCTTGTAATCTGTTTGTAAAAAAGTGGTATTTTTTTAACATTATTTGCTGATATTTTGTAAGACCAAGCAAAACAATGGCAAAAAGTAATGACGCTATCATGATTTCAATTAAGCTCAATCCTGCATCCTTTTGGTTATTCACAATCGCTATTCCTTTTTTCAGGGCAATAATCTAGCCAATGGCCTTTTTCGACAAGTAATTTGTGATTATCATAATGTGCTAGCATATAAAGAGAAAAATCATCGGCTTCACCTCGGATTAATGTGTAATTGTCTATTTTTAATAGTGATAATTTGATACATACTCTTAAGTGCAATATTGGCTCGGTTTTACATTGCCAATGATTAGAAGGCGGTTGCCAATCTTGTGTTACAGCCCAATTGAGTGAAGAGCTTGCTTGATTATATTGCTGATAATAATGTTGTTCTATTATGGTTGATTTTTTCCATGAGTTCGCCAAGAAGTCCAAACCAGTTAATAAAGTTAAACCAATTATCATTAAAATTATTACCATGGCAATTGCGCTCAATCCCAAGATAGAAATATTTTTTTGTTTAATTTGAATTTTCATTTTTGATAATTTTAGTTATTTCATACTTAATTTGTTCATGTTTTTTTAATTCAGCAGCTAAAAATATTTTGATAGTGTGTGTTTGTTGTTTAATCAAAAATTTAGTGATTCTAATTTCAGCAGGATCGAATATCCTTTGCCAGTTAGTGCCTTGGCAATCAATTGCCCCTGTTTTGTATTCAAGATTATTTTTATAGTATCGAAAGGTAAATATATCTGAATTATTGAGGTGAATAGAGTCATAAACCCATTCATGGCGACTTTTGCTATCGTATCGGATTATGATGCAATTTTGTTGTTGATTTATTTCTATAGCCTTTACTTTTGTTGAAGTAGGATGGTTAGCAATAAAGCCTGCGCGTTTTATGTCTTTAGATAATCCAGACAAAGCGTGATTAATGGTTTGTTGTAAATGCATCATTTGATAATATTTCTGGCTGTTTATTTGTAGCTGAGAATAAAAAGATGCGCTGCCAATGATAATTAAACTCGATAACATAACACTTATTAACATTTCAAGAAGCGAGAAACCTGATGTTTTTAGCATGGCGGTAAACCAGATAAATAGCTTTTTTGGTGGCAAAAACGAACACGCCCACGAAAGGAGATTAACACTTTTGTTTCGCCAGTTTCATTTTTAAGTTGAAATGATGCGGTTTGTGCCATATTTCGACGTCCCCAAAATGCAAGCGTTTTTTTATCTGTTAACCCACTGATTGTAACTGAGTTGTTTGGTTTGATAAATTGAAACTCTCCTTGATTACAAGTAGTTGGGCGTTCTCCTTCACTAATTGATAAACACCAAGGGGATAAAAAAAGATAAATGTTGTAGGTTTTATTATTGGTATAAGCTTTAAACTGAGCTTCATTTAAAAAATAGGCTAGCTGTTTTGTTGTTGTCATTAGTTCATTACGAAGATGTAACGTTTTCCAATGAGATATACCGATTGAAATCATAATGGCACTTATGCAAATAATCACTAAAAGCTCTAATAATGAAAATCCCGAATTTTGCATAAATTTTTCTTTATTAAAAATGATGATATAGCTGTTATTGTAACTGCTAGTTGATTAATGTTATTTTTAGAAGATAAAGTTGGGCTTCGTTTCACAGATATTTTTGTTTTTTTTCAAGTAAAATAGTGGGGATATGATAAACGCACTTAAAAAGTACTGATTATTATATTATACTGTGGATCTATTTATATTACCTAATGGGCTTATAAGTTAAAGGAAACTTGAGATGCAACAACTACAAACTATTATTGAAGCAGCATTTGAACGCCGCGCTGAAATTACACCTTCCAATGTCGATACAGTAACCCGTGATGCAATTAATCAATCTATTGATTTATTAGATAGCGGTAAGATGCGTGTCGCTGAAAAAATCAATGGTGATTGGGTAACTCATCAATGGTTAAAAAAAGCTGTTTTGCTCTCTTTCCGTATTAACGAAAACCAACTGATTGATGGCGGTCCGACTAATTATTATGACAAAGTGCCATTAAAATTTGCTGAATATGATGCAGCAAGATTCCAACAAGAAGGTTTCCGTGTTGTTCCATCAGCTATTGCTCGTAAAGGTGCCTATGTTGCTCGGAATACTGTATTGATGCCATCTTATGTCAATATTGGTGCTTATGTCGATGAAGGTACGATGGTAGATACATGGGTAACTGTTGGTTCTTGTGCACAAATTGGTAAAAATGTGCATTTATCAGGTGGTGTAGGTATTGGTGGTGTCTTAGAACCACTTCAAGCAAATCCAACCATTATTGAAGACAACTGTTTTATCGGTGCACGTAGTGAAATTGTTGAAGGCGTAATTGTCGAAGAAGGCAGTGTGATTTCAATGGGTGTATTTATTGGTCAAAGTACCAAAATTTATGACCGTGCTACAGGTGAAGTTTATTATGGACGTGTACCAGCAGGTTCTGTGGTTGTTTCTGGTAACTTGCCAACGAAAGATGGTAAATATAGTCTTTATTGTGCGGTTATTGTGAAAAAAGTGGATGCTAAAACATTAGGTAAAGTAGGTATTAATGAATTGCTTCGTACTATCGACTAATTCACACTTATATTTTAAAGTCGCCTAATTATTGTTAGGCGGCAATTATTCTATTTATTAATTAGATAATTTAGATTTATAACCATTAGAAGAGGAGAATTTATGCCTTCTTTTGATATTGTTTCAGAAATTCAAATGCCTGAAGTTAAAAATGGTGTTGAAAATGCCACTCGAGAGTTAGCTACTCGCTGGGATTTTAAAAACGTTGAAGCATCGTTTGAATTAAATGAAAAAAATGAAACAATTAAAGTAACAAGCCAATCTGATTTCCAAGTACAGCAATTACTTGATATTCTACGTGATAAGCTGGCTAAACGTGGTATTGATGGAGGCGCGCTTGAAATTCCTGAAGAAATGGAACATAGCGGTAAATTTTATAGCGTTACAGTTAAACTTAAGCAGGGTATTGATAAAGAGTTGGCTAAGAAAATTGTCAAACTGATCAAAGACAGTAAGCTTAAAGTTCAAGCACAAGTCCAAGGTGAGCAGGTTCGTGTAACGGGTAAATCTCGTGATGATTTGCAAGCCGTTATAGCGTTAGTTAAAAATGGTGAATTAGGACAGCCGTTTCAATTTACTAACTTTAGAGACTAATTTTTTCAATAATAATTTGCCGATATTCATCGGCGATTTTCCTTTCAAAATCCATCATGCAAACCGAAAACTAGTTTTAGGATAGTGTCATTCCATTATAATAATTTTATAGCAATAAAATTGTGTTGTTTTATATGCTAAAAGAATTTAATTGTTGATAACTACTGTTGTAAATAACGAGATTTTTAATAATGAAAGCATTATGTTATTAACCTATATCTTCACTTAACGATCATAAATGTTAACCATGATAAAAATATGATATGGAGCTGTTTGTTAATACTCGTGCAATTCAGAACCTATATTAGGTATAGACGCTATGTTTTCTGATAATTATTTACATTGAAAAGAAGTGGAAGGTATTACTTAGTGTCTTTTTTTATGAAAAAATTTACAGTTATTGACTGTAGCTTACCATTTTGATTTTTATTATTTTAATTTAATGGTTATTATAATGTTAACAAATCCTAAAAATAACAAAGAGAATCATTATGAATAATAAAGCTTTTAAGCATATTCCATGGATCGTTCTAGCCTTTATTGGTGCATGTTGTTTAGCTGTCGTTGCATTACGGCGAGGTGAGCATGTTAGTGCCCTTTGGATTGTTGCTGCTTCAGTTTCGATCTACCTTGTTGCCTATCGATATTACAGTATGTATATTGCCAAAAGCGTCATGCGGTTAGATCCAACTCGCGCAACGCCAGCGGTCATTAATAATGATGGTTTAAATTATGTTCCAACAAATAAATATGTATTATTTGGACACCATTTTGCCGCAATTGCTGGTGCAGGTCCATTAGTTGGTCCGGTACTAGCGGCACAAGTCGGTTATTTACCCGGCACACTTTGGTTACTTGCTGGTGTTGTTTTTGCAGGTGCGGTACAAGACTTTATGGTGTTGTTTTTATCATCTCGCCGAAATGGCTCTTCCTTAGGGGAAATGATTAAAGAAGAAATGGGATCTATTCCCGGTACCATTGCATTATTTGGTTGTTTCTTAATTATGCTAATCATATTGGCAGTATTAGCGCTTATTGTTGTTAAAGCACTGGCTGAAAGTCCATGGGGAGTATTTACTGTTTGTTCAACTGTTCCAATCGCTTTATTTATGGGAATCTATATGAGATTCCTAAGACCAGGTCGTGTAGGTGAAGTGTCTATTATTGGTATTGTATTGCTTATTTTATCTATTTGGTTTGGTGGTGTTATAGCGCATGATCCTTACTGGGGACCGGCATTAACATTTAAAGCAACTACTATCACTTATGCATTAATAGGTTATGCTCTAGTGTCTGCAATGTTACCTGTATGGCTAATTTTGGCACCACGTGATTATTTAGCAACATTCTTAAAGATTGGTGTGATTGTTGGTTTAGCTATTGGTATTGTGATTTTAAATCCTGACTTAAAAATGCCTGATATCACCAAATATATTGATGGTAGTGGACCAGTTTGGAAAGGTTCATTATTCCCATTTTTATTTATTACTATTGCTTGTGGTGCGGTTTCAGGTTTCCATGCATTAATCTCTTCAGGTACGACACCAAAATTGCTAGCTAATGAAACTGATGCGCGTTTTATTGGTTATGGCGCAATGTTAATGGAATCTTTCGTAGCAATGATGGCACTAGTTGCAGCATCAATTATTGAACCGGGACTTTATTTTGCAATGAATACTCCTCCTTCTGCTTTAGGTATCACTATGCCCGATCTTCATAAGCTAGGTACAGATGATGCACCGATGATCATGGAGCAATTAAAAAACGTGACGGCACATGCTGCCGCTACTGTAAGTTCTTGGGGATTTGTTATCTCTCCTGAAGATATTTTGCAAACGGCAAAAGATATTGGTGAACCATCAGTACTTAATCGTGCTGGCGGAGCCCCGACTTTAGCTGTGGGTATTGCTTATGTATTCCACCAAATTATCCCAGGCGCAAATATGGGCTTTTGGTACCATTTTGGTATTTTGTTTGAAGCGCTATTTATTTTAACCGCACTTGATGCAGGTACTCGTTCTGGACGCTTTATGCTACAAGATTTATTAGGTAATTTTGTTCCATTTTTGAAAAAAACAGACTCGCTTATTGCAGGTTTTATTGGTACGTTAGGTTGTGTAGGCTTATGGGGATATTTACTCTATCAAGGCGTTGTTGATCCATTAGGTGGTGTTAAAAGCTTGTGGCCACTATTTGGGATTTCTAATCAAATGTTAGCTGCAGTTGCATTAGTTTTAGCAACCGTTGTATTAATTAAAATGAAACGTGCGCAATATATTTGGGTAACTATTATTCCTGCTATCTGGTTGTTAATTTGTACCACTTGGGCTCTTGCTTTGAAGTTATTCAGTCAGGATCCAAAACTAGAAGGGTTCTTCTATTTAGCGAAGGAATATAATCGTCGCATTACGCAAGGTAGTAATTTAACGCCACATCAGATCGATAATATGCATCACATTGTTATTAATAATTATACCAATGCCGGTTTAAGTATTTTATTCTTATTGGTTGTTTACAGTATTATCTTTTTTGGTATTAAAACAGCACTGAAAGTACGTAATAATAAACAAAGAACCGATAAAGAAACTGCTTATGTCCCCATTCCTGAAGGTGGCGTAAAGACGTCAATGTCACATTAGTGAATACTTAAAAGGTGCTTATAAGCACCTTTTATTGTAATGAATTTTTGATTTTATTTTTTTCAACAAAATAGCTAAATTGTATTTTTTAAGATGTCATGCTTCAATTGAGCTCAGCAGTCTAATGGCATCATTTATCATTAGCCAGCTTATATTACTATAAATTATTTATCCAACGATAATAAGAACATTAAAATAACAAATTATTTTTTATAAAACTTAATGATTTTTTTAATATTGCACAATTTAGATTTAATAAAATAAGGCGCACCTTTTGTCGAATTAAATAAATAACATTTCTTTATTATACTATTGGTTCAACGCTTAACATTATTCCATCTACAGCAATAATTATTACTGATTGGCCAACTTTTAAATCTTTATCACATCTTGCAGACCATGTTCCATCTTTGATTTTTACTCGTCCTGAACCATTGACAATAGCATCAGTAACAATAGTTTTAATACCAATTAAATCTTGTTGTGGCTGATTGATTTCGCCTTTGCTTGATTTATCTTTTCCTTGCTTTTTGAGCCAAACCCACCAAAGGTAAGCTGATACAAGCGTTAGAATTGCAAATAAGATCCACAAAAGTGGCCAAGAAAGAGGTAAAATCCAAGCAATTAAACCAACAATAATGGCTGCGATCCCACTCCAAAGCCCGTATCCGCCGGTACCCAGCAATTCTATAATCAGCAAAATACCGCCTAAAGCAATAAATACCCAATGAGGTGAATTATAAAAAACCATAAAAAAATCATTCATTATCAATTACCTTTAAAATTTATTCAGTAAAAACCTTAAACATAGCGTTTATAGATTTTGTCAAAAAGTTTTAAGAAAACACTATGTTTAAGTATAAAAATTGATTTTTTATTTCGTATTTTTTATTAATTCAGCAATACCGCCAATGCTACCCATTAAACTTGAGGCATCAAGTGGCATCATAATAACTTTACTGTTATCAGATGAGCCAATTTGTTGTAACGCTTCAGTATATTTTTGGGCAACAAAGTAATTAATTGCATTAATATTACCTGCAGCAATAGCATCGGATACCATTTGAGTTGCTCTTGCTTCGGCTTCGGCTGCACGCTCACGCGCTTCGGCTTGTAAAAAGGCAGATTGTCTTTCACCTTCTGCTTTTAAAATTTCAGATTGTTTTTCACCTTCAGAGCGTAAAATCGCTGCTTGGCGAACACCTTCCGCTTCAAGAATTTCAGCACGTTTATTACGTTCTGCTTTCATTTGCGCGTTCATCGCTGCAATCAATTCAGCAGGTGGGCGAACATCTCGAATTTCGATACGGGTAATTTTGATTCCCCATGGACTAGTTGCATCATCAACAATACTTAGTAACTTAGAGTTAATATGATCACGTTGTGATAACATTTCATCTAATTCCATGCTACCTAAAACAGTACGAATATTAGTCATCATTAAATTAATTACTGCACGCTCTAATTGATTGACTTGGTATGCAGCTCTAGCTGCTTCTTGTACTTGAATAAAGCAAACCGCATCAATTTGCACATTAGCATTATCTTTTGAAATGACTTCTTGTGATGGAATATCGAGTACTTGCTCCATCATATTAATTTTACGACCAACACCATCCATAAATGGAATAATGATATTTAAACCGGGTTCAAGTGTATGGGTATATTTACCAAAACGTTCAATAGTATATTGGTATCCTTGAGGAACAATTGTTATGGCCTTTAAAACAGTAGTTAACGCAAGTAAAACGATAACGCCGATGACTATATAAAATACAGACATAGTACAAAATCCTTATAATTTTTTATAATAAAAATGAGCTAATCATTTTATAGGTTATTGAATTTTTTTGCTAGTTATAAATGAAAAGGCTTGTTCACGTCCATTTTCAAGTTTATTTTTAAGAATAAATAATTTCTTGACAATGTGCTATTGAACTAGTTTAATAGTACATAATTTATTTTAAACCGATAAAAATGATGATAGCACAATATTTACATTTTATTACTCGTCAATTCACTAGTTTTGGTTGGTGGTGCATTACTTTTTGTGGGTGATGTGATGATATATTGTTTTTTTACAAAACCCGCTTTATGCGGGTTTTTTAGTTTCTGGATGTTAAACGAATCAGTCTAAATAAAAATTTAAATGTAGAGAGCAAACAATGAATAAGCCAATATTAACTCAGATAACCAAGACGATAGGTTATTATCAAGATCCAACTCAAGTGTTTTATCAATTGTGTGATAATAAACCGGCAACGTTGTTACTAGAATCAGCCGAAATTGATAATAAGCAAGGAATTAAAAGTGTCATGATTGTCGATAGTGCATTACGTATTTCGGCAATAAATAATGAAGTGACTTTTAAAGCATTGACTACAAATGGTGAAAAGCTATTACCTTTATTACAACAGTCTTTTACAGACAAGTTAGATAATGTACAAGTGGATGAACAAACACTTAAATTGGTATTTCCTTCTATTGATAGTATGCAAGATGAAGATTCAAGATTAAAGTCACTATCAGTTTTTGATGCATTACGCACACTATTGACTATAGTAGATACCCCTGAACAATGTGGTCAAGATGCGATTTTTGTTGGTGGGCTATTTTGTTACGATCTTGTAGCTGGGTTTGAAAACTTACCTAATTTACCTACTGAGCAGCGTTGTGAAGATTTCTGTTTTTATTTAGCTGAAACAATATTAGAAATAAATCATAAAGATTATAAATCCATTTTAAAAACGACGATTTTTACTTCTGATTCAAAAGAAACTGAGCGCTTAACACAACGGTTAGCTAATTTACAAGCAACATTAAATAGCCCAATGAAAGCCATTCATACTCAGTCCCTTGCTAATATTGATGTGACATGTAATAAAAGTGATGATGATTTCAATACAGTTATCAAAAAAATGCAAGATGCAATTGAGCAGGGGGAGATTTTTCAAGCAGTACCTTCACGGCGTTTTAAATTGCCTTGCCCTGAGCCATTATCGGCTTATCAGGTATTAAAAACCAATAATCCAAGCCCTTACATGTTTTATATGCAAGATAGTGATTTTGTGTTATTTGGCGCCTCGCCTGAAAGTGCACTTAAGTATACAAAAGCAACTAATCAAGTTGAAATCTACCCAATTGCCGGTACTCGTCCACGTGGATTAACAACAAATGGTGAAGTGGATTTTGATTTAGATAGTAGGTTAGAGCTTGAAATGCGTACCGATAAAAAAGAACTAGCTGAACATTTAATGTTAGTTGATTTAGTGCGAAATGATTTAGCACGTATTTGTAAACCTGGTACCCGTTATACCAAAGATTTGTTAAAAGTGGATCGTTACTCTTTTGTGATGCATTTAGTTTCACGTGTGGTTGGGCAGTTACGAAGTGATTTAGATGCGCTCCATGCTTATCAAGCCACTATGAATATGGGAACATTAACAGGAGCACCCAAAGTTCGTGCGATGCAATTAATTGCTGAATCAGAAAAAGTTAAACGTGGTAGCTATGGTGGTGCTGTTGGCTATTTTACTGCGAATGGCGATCTTGATACCTGTATTGTGATTCGTAGTGCCTATGTCGAAGATGGCATAGCGACAGTACAAGCGGGTAGTGGTGTGGTGCTAGATTCAAAGCCACAATCAGAATCTGATGAATCACGTAATAAAGCACGTGCAGTAATTCGAGCTATCATGGCAGCGCATAATGTAGAAGGTGTATTCTAATGGCTAATATCTTATTTATTGATAATATTGATTCTTTTACTTATAACTTGGTCGATCAATTACGTAATAGTAAGCATTGTGTGACGATTTATCGAAATACTATACCTGCAAATGTAATTATTGAAAAATTGTCACAAATGCAAAACCCTATTTTAATGTTATCACCAGGTCCAGGAGCACCAAGTGACGCTGGATGTATGCCAGAACTGTTAAAACGTTTAAAAGGTAAATTGCCTATTATTGGTATCTGCCTTGGTCATCAAGCGATTGTTGAATCTTATGGTGGCAGTATTGTGCCGGCTGGCGATATTTTGCATGGTAAGGCATCTTTAATTGAGCATGATGAGCAAGCGATGTTTAAAGGATTACCGAATCCGCTACCGGTCGCTCGTTATCACTCTTTAAAAGGTGAAAATATTCCAAAAACACTAACCATCAATGCGCTTTGCAATAATATTGTCATGGCAGTTCGTAATGATGAGGATCGGGTTTGCGGTTTTCAATTTCATCCAGAATCAATATTAACTATTCAAGGTGCAGAATTATTAGAACAAACTATTAAATGGGCACTAAATCCTCCTCAAAAACAAGATAAGCCAAAACAGGAGGCTATTGTTGATAAGCAAGAGTACAATATTCAACCTATTGTTAATAAATTATATTTAGGGCAATCCCTTACACAAGAGGAAAGTAAAATACTATTTAGTTTAATTATCCAAGGTAAGATTGAACCAACTGTATTGGCTACCGCAATAATTAGTATGAAAGTTCGTGGTGAAAAACCGGATGAAATAGCAGGGGCAGCTTTAGCATTGCTTGAGAATGCCGATCTTTTTGATTCTCCAGATTATGATTTTACTGATATTGTTGGTACTGGGGGTGATGGCACCAATAGCATTAACATTTCAACAGCTAGTGCTTTTGTGGCTGCAGCATTAGGTTATAAAGTGGCTAAACATGGTAATCGTGGTGTATCAAGTAAATCAGGCTCTTCCGATGTGCTTTCTGCCTTAGGCATTAAATTAAATATGTCAGCACAAACATCTCGTCAGGCATTAGATGAACTTGGCGTGTGCTTTTTATTTGCCCAGCAATATCATTCAGGTTTTCGCCATGCAGCACCAATACGCCAACAATTAAAAACTCGGACCATTTTTAATGTGTTAGGGCCATTGATTAATCCATCTCGTCCTAAACGTATTTTATTAGGCGTGTATCATCCAGATTTGATCCAACCGATTGCTGAAACATTAAAAATGCTTAATTATAAACATGCTTATGTGGTGCATGGTGCAGGAATGGACGAAGTTGCTATTCATGGTAAAACTGACGTTGCTGAAGTTAAAGATGGTGAAATTCGTTATTTTACGCTTAAACCTGACGATTTTGGCTTGCCAACATTTACCTTAAAAGATATTGAAGGGGGTACACCTGAGCAGAATCGTGATATGTTAATTGCCATTTTACAAGGTTACGGAAAACCAGCACACCAATCAGCAATTGCCGCTAATGTTGCGATGTTAATGAGCTTATTTGGCGAGTCAAATTTAAAACAAAATGCACAACGGGCAATTGAAATGATGCAAAGTGGTAAACCTTATGCATTATTACAACAACTAGCAGCAAGATAATAAGTGGAGAATAATATGGCAATTGCAGCATTAGAAAAAAATGTTGAAATGGCAACAGTATTGAAAAAAATCATTGAAGATAAACAAACATGGTTAACTGAGCAGTTAGCAGTAAAGCCAATTAATACCTTTAAATCAGCGATATTCCCTAGTGATCGCAATTTTTATCAAGCGTTAAATCAACCTAAAACGGTTTTTATTTTAGAGTGTAAAAAAGCGTCGCCATCAAAAGGATTGATTCGGGATGATTTTGATCCAGCCTCTATTGCTAAAGTTTATAAAGATTATGCTTCAGTAGTTTCAGTATTGACTGATGAAAAATATTTTCAAGGTAGCTTTGAATTTTTACCCACAGTTCGTAATCAAGTCACACAACCAGTACTTTGTAAGGACTTTATTATTGATGAATATCAGATCTATTTAGCGCGTTATTATCAAGCAGACGCAGTACTATTAATGCTATCTGTATTAACGGATGATGAATATCGTCATCTAAGTAACATTGCTCATAAGCTCAATATGGGTATATTGACAGAAGCTAGTACTGAAAATGAAGTTGAAAGAGCCATCCAACTGGGGGCGAAAGTAATCGGTATTAATAATCGTAACTTAAGGGATCTAACGGTTGATCTAAATCGGGTAAAAGTCTTAGCCAAATCAATTCCTAACGATCGCATTATTATTAGTGAATCAGGTATTTATACTCACAATCAGGTTAAAGAACTCAGTTGTTTTGCAGATGGATTCTTAATTGGCAGTGCGTTAATGTCTGAACCAAATTTAACTTTGGCAATTCGTAAGGTGATGTTAGGCGAAAATAAAGTCTGTGGCTTAACTCGAACCGAAGATGCTGTTAGTGCTTATCAAGCTGGTGCAGTCTATGGTGGTTTGATTTTTGTTACAAATTCAGCGCGTTATATACAGCCAATTAGGGCTCGAACAGTTATTGCTGCAGCACCACTTAATTGGGTTGGTGTATTTCGAAATGAAGAGATCGAAACAGTAGTTCAAATAACAAAACAGTTATCCTTGTATGCTGTCCAACTTCATGGAAATGAAGATGAAAACTATATCGAAACGTTGCGACAAGAATTACCCAGAACTTGCCGAATTTGGAAAGCATTAAGTATTGGTAGCACCATCCCTAAACATAATAATCCCTTAATCTCACGTTATCTGTTTGATAACGGCGGTGGTGGTACAGGTAAATGTTTTGATTGGACAATGCTCTCTAATCACAATTTAAATAATGTCATTTTAGCTGGGGGAATTAACTCAAAAAATATAAAGTCAGCTTTAGCAACAGGAGTGATAGGTGTTGATCTAAACTCTGGTGTTGAAATATCGCCAGGAATTAAAGATAAACAAAAAATCCAAGCTGTATTTGAACAAATTTAATTTTTATTTAAAAAAAAGGAATAGTTATGTCTAAGTTAAATCCTTACTTTGGCGAATTTGGTGGGCAATATGTTCCTCAAATATTAATGCCAGTGCTTGAACAACTTGAAGATGCTTTTATCTCTGCAGTCAACGATCCAAACTTTCAGAAAGAGTTTAACGACTTATTAGTTAACTATGCTGGTAGACCAACAGCATTAACTTTATGTAAAAATCTAACGGCAGGCACCAAAACCAAGCTTTACTTAAAACGAGAAGATTTAGTGCATGGTGGTGCGCACAAAACTAACCAAGTTTTAGGACAAGCATTGCTTGCTAAAAGAATGGGTAAAACTGAAATTATAGCCGAAACAGGTGCAGGGCAACATGGAGTTGCTTCAGCTTTAGCCTGCGCACTACTTGGCTTAAAATGCCGAATTTACATGGGCGCCAAAGATGTTAAACGCCAAGCACCTAACGTATTTAGAATGCGACTGATGGGCGCAACAGTCATCCCAGTTGAAACTGGTTCAGCAACATTAAAAGATGCGTGTAACGAGGCATTACGCGATTGGTCTGGCAGTTATGAGAAAGCGCATTATATGTTAGGTACTGCAGCTGGTCCGCATCCTTTTCCAACAATTGTACGTGAATTTCAACAGATGATCAGCCGTGAAGCTAAACAACAAATCCTTGAAAAAGAAGGACGTTTGCCTGATGCAGTAATTGCATGTGTTGGTGGTGGTTCAAACGCAATTGGTATGTTTGCTAATTTTATTGATGATAAATCCGTCAAATTAATTGGTGTAGAGCCAGGAGGTCATGGGATTGAAAGTGGCAAACATGGAGCTTCGCTAAAACATGGTAAGCTTGGCATCTATTTCGGTATGAAATCGCCGATGATGCAAACGGAAGAAGGACAAATTGAAGAATCTTATTCAATATCGGCAGGGTTAGATTTTCCATCAGTTGGTCCACAGCATGCGTATTTAGATAGTATTGGTCGAGCTGATTATGTGTCAATTACTGATGATGAAGCGCTTGATGCATTTAAAGCGTTATCACGACATGAAGGTATTATTCCTGCGTTAGAATCATCGCATGCATTAGCTTATGCTATGAAAATGATAAAAGAAAATCCAACTAAAGAACAGCTACTAATAGTTAACCTGTCAGGGCGTGGCGATAAAGATATCTTTACCGTTTATGATATTTTAAAAGCAAAAGGAGAAATCGAATGAGCCGTTATCAAAAACTGTTTGCAACATTAACAGCCGAAAAACGAGGCGCTTTTGTTCCTTTTGTTCCAGTCGGTGACCCAACGCCAGAACTGTCATTTAAAATCATTCAAACTTTAATTGAATCTGGCGCTGATGCACTAGAGCTTGGGATCCCATTTTCAGATCCGATGGCCGATGGTCCAACTATTCAAAATGCCAATATTCGGGCATTTAAAGCAGGAATAACAGTTGAAAAGTGTTTTGAAATTTTAACCAATGTCAGAGCACAATACACCAATATTCCAATAGGATTACTTATTTATGCTAATTTAGTTTTCAAAAATGGTATCGACGAATTTTATGCCAAGTGTGCCAAAGCGGGAGTTGATTCAGTATTGATTGCTGATTTGCCAGCTCAATATGCACAAGAATTTACAGTGGCCGCAAAAAAATACAATATAGCACCAATTTTTATTTGCCCACCTAATGCTGATGATAAAGTCATTCAAAGTATTGCTAAGCAAGGTAAAGGTTATACTTATTTGGTATCACGAGCAGGTGTTACTGGTGCTGAAAATCGAGCTAACAAACCGCTTACCCATCTGATAAAGAAATTAATTGAGTTTGGCGCTCCACCTGCGTTACAAGGGTTTGGTATTTCAGAACCAACTCAAGTTAGCGAAGCGATTAAATCCGGTGCAGTTGGGGCAATTAGCGGATCGGCAACAGTAAAAATTATTGAGAAAAACTTCGACAATCCCGAACAAATGCTTAGCCAATTAGCCAAATTTGTTCAATCAATGAAACAGGCAACTAGCAAGTAATTTATATTACTTTATAGTACTAAATAGTGGGCACAATAATAGACTTGAAAATGAAATTATTGTGCCAATATGAGTTAAACAGTTATGCTTAAGTTAAGTGGTATGTATATTAAAATTGATGTGTAACATATTTTAAATAACTTTAAGTTTACTTATAAAACCAGTGTGATTTGCGGTTGCATTTTATTTAAAATGCCGTATAATTCTCATTCATCTATCGCGGGGTGGAGCAGCTTGGTAGCTCGTCGGGCTCATAACCCGAAGGTCGTTGGTTCAAATCCAGCCCCCGCAACCACTTAAATTTTCATTCATAAACCAATCTACCCTTTTTTATTTATGAAAGTTCGAAACAAGTGGCTTCATTATAGTTAGTATTTAAATGTAAGCCTCGCATGTCGAGGTTTTTTTTCGTGTTATCATTTAAACGTAAGTTTAAAAAATGTTGGGCTTTATGCCCTTTTTTATTTTCTGCAGTGGAGGTTTGTTTGGCTAATATAGAACAACAATTAACCGGCATTATCCAAGAACCAGTTAATGCACTTGGTTTTGAATTAGTCGGGGTTGAATATAGTCGTGGTCGTTACCCTATACTACGAGTCTATATCGATAGTGAAAATGGTATAACGGTTGATGATTGTGCTGATGTTAGCCGACAAATCAGTGCAGTTCTTGATGTTGAAGACCCTATCAAAGATGCTTACAATCTTGAAGTTTCATCGCCAGGAATGGACAGGCCGTTATTTACGCTTGAACATTACCAGCGTTTTATCGGCGAAGAAGTCACAGTGAGTCTACGTATTCCTGTTGCTAACCGTCGCAAATGGAAAGGACGAATTAAGTCTATCGACGGTGAAATGGTTACATTAACTGTCGATGATAATGATGAAGTGTTTGCTTTTAGTAATTTACAAAAAGCAAATATTGTACCTAATTTTAACCTTAAATAGAGTACGGATGTAAAAGGATGAATAAAGAAATTTTAGCTGTTGTTGAAGCTGTATCAAACGAAAAAGCGCTTACGCGCGACAAAATTTTCGAAGCACTAGAAACGGCATTAGCAACGGCCACTAAAAAGAAACACGCTGTTGATATTGACGTTATCGTAAAAATAGACCATAAAACAGGTGATTACGATACGTTCCGACGTTGGTTAGTTGTTAATGAAGTAACCCAACCAACCAAAGAAATGACAATAGATGCTGCACAATACGAAGATTCAAACGTAAAAATTGGTGATTATGTTCAAGAACAAATTGAATCTGTTGCCTTTGATCGTATTACTACGCAAACCGCAAAACAAGTGATCGTGCAAAAAGTCCGCGAAGCGGAGCGTGCCATGGTGATTGACATGTTTAGAAATCGTCTCGGCGATATTGTGACAGGAATCGTCAAAAAAACGAATCGTGATAGTGTGATTCTTGATTTAGGCAATAATGCTGATGCAATGATGTCACGCCATGATATGTTACCACGTGAAAACTTTCGCATCGGTGATCGTGTTCGAGGCATTTTATATCTTATTGAACAAGATAATAAACCTGCGCAACTTTGCCTCAGTCGTTCAAACCCTGAAATGATGGAAGAGCTATTTCGTATTGAAGTGCCTGAAATTGGCGAAGAGACGATTGACATTAAGGGAGTAGCTCGCGATCCTGGTTCGCGTGCTAAAATTGCGGTAAGCAGTAATGACCGCCGTATTGATCCCGTTGGTGCTTGTGTGGGAATGCGTGGTGCACGTGTTCAAGCCGTATCCAATGAGTTTGGTGGCGAGCGCATCGATATAGTTTTATGGGACGATAACCCAGCACAATACGTTATTAATGCCATGGCGCCAGCAGATGTTGTTTCCATTGTTGTTGATGAAGACAAACATACCATGGATGTAGCGGTTAATGCTGAAACCTTACCGCAAGCGATTGGTAGAAATGGACAAAATATCCGTTTAGCATCTCAGCTTACAGGTTGGACTTTAAATGTTATGAGCACCGAAGACTTGCAAGAAAAACATCATGCAGAGTCTTTTGCTGCAATCAATAATCTAATGAAGCATCTTGATATTGATGAGGAATTAGCAAAGTTATTGGTTGAAGAAGGCTTTACTTCTTTAGAAGAGCTTGCTTATGTGCCTGTTGATGAGTTGCTTGAAATTGAAGATCTTGATGAAGATTTGGTTGAAGCGTTAAGAAATCGAGCTAAAGATGCGTTAACAACAATAGCATTAGCAAATAGTGGCGATAAACGACCAGCCCAAGATTTATTAAATCTACCAGGAATGACACAAGAGTTAGCCTATCAATTAGCACAACATGATGTAATTACTTTGGAAGATTTAGCTGAACAAGGTACTGATGATCTAGTGGGGATAGACAGTTTAACAAGTAAACAAGCTGGCGATTTTATTATGGCTGCACGTAATATTTGTTGGTTTGCAAATGAATAATTGAGGGAAAGCAATACATGACCAAAGTATCAATAGAAACACTGGCTCAAGAAATCAACACTCCAGTGCAAACACTTTTGCAACAGTTTGCCGATGCTGGTATTAAGAAAACCGCATCTGATACTGTTACTCAAAAGGAGAAAGAAGCTTTGCTTGCGCATTTAAATCCTCAGCAAGGCCCGACAAAATTAACATTACAACGCAAAACGCACTCAACATTGAATGTGTCAAGCGGGGGTGGCAAAAGTAAAGAGATTAAAGTTGAAGTCCGAAAAAAACGGACTATTGTTAAACAAGATCCTGCTGAACTTGAAAAAGCACGTTTAGAAGCTGAACAAAAAGCGAAACAAGAAGCTGAATTGAAAGCACGCCAAGAGGCAGAAGAAAAAGAGAAATTAGCCGCTCAGGAAGCCAAAAAGCGTGAAGATGAGGCAAAAAAAAGAGCCCAAGAAGATAAAGCTAAACAAGCCGTTAAAGCGGTTCAGGAGCAAAAGACAGATCCAAAAGTGAAAAAAGCGCAAGAAGAGAAAGCACGCTTAGAAGCAGAAGCTAATGAAATTAAACGTAAAGCCGAAGAAGAAAATCGTCGTAAACTTGAAGAAGAGGCTAAACGTATGGCCGAAGAGGCGCGTAAATTAGCTGAAAAATACAGTGATGCAGTTGAAATCGATAATAACAATGATGATGATGATTATCATGTTACAACATCGAAATATGCCAGAGCTGCAGAAGATGATACTGATCGTGAAGTTGAAGGTGCGCGCGGTCGAGGTCGCAATGCCAAACAAACCAAACAGAAAAAAAACAGTAAGCTATCTGAAGGAAAAGCAGAACGGGAAGAAGCGCGTGCGGCAACCCGTGGTAATCATAAAAAGAAAGGAAAAAGTGCGTTGCAGCAGGGCTTTAACAAACCAGCTCAAGCAGTTAACCGTGATGTTGTTATTGGCGAAACTATTACTGTTGCCGAATTAGCAAATAAAATGGCTGTAAAAGGATCAGAAGTAATCAAAACCATGATGAAGATGGGGGCGATGGCAACGATCAACCAAGTTATCGATCAGGAAACAGCACAACTTGTTGCCGAAGAAATGGGGCATAAAGTGGTACTTCGTCGTGAAAATGAACTAGAAGAATCACTGATGAGTGATCGTGATACTGGGGCTGAAAAAGCCTCTCGTGCGCCTGTAGTTACTATTATGGGGCACGTAGACCATGGTAAAACCTCATTGCTTGACTATATTCGTAAAGCAAAAGTAGCTTCAGGCGAAGCAGGCGGTATTACTCAGCACATTGGTGCTTATCATGTTAAAACGGCAAGTGGTGAAATTACCTTTTTAGATACTCCGGGGCATGCGGCATTTACCTCAATGCGTGCTCGTGGTGCTAAAGCAACGGACATTGTAGTCCTTGTTGTCGCCGCTGATGATGGTGTGATGCCACAAACCATTGAAGCGATTCAACATGCTAAAGCGGCAAATGTGCCGATGGTAGTTGCGGTAAATAAAATTGACAAACCAGAAGCAGATCCAGAGCGCGTTAAAGGCGAACTTGCTCAATATGGCGTGATGTCAGAAGATTGGGGGGGCGATACGCAGTTTGTTCATGTTTCAGCAAAATCGGGAACGGGTATTGATCAACTACTTGAAGCAATTTTATTACAAGCAGAAGTGCTTGAACTTACCGCATACGAAACTGGAATGGCAAGTGGTGTGGTTATTGAATCATTCCTTGATAAAGGACGTGGCTCAGTTGCGACAGTGTTAGTGCAATCAGGTACGTTACGTAAAGGTGACATCGTTCTTTGTGGATTTGAATATGGGCGAATTCGGGCAATGCGTAATGAACTTGGAAAAGAAGTGACAGAAGCGGGACCATCAATACCGGTTGAAATCCTCGGTTTGTCTGGTGTGCCATCAGCAGGTGACGAAGCCACCGTTGTGCGTGATGAGAAGAAAGCACGCGAAGTTGCCCTTTATCGCCAAGGTAAATTCCGTGATGTAAAACTAGCTCGTCAACAAAAAGCGAAACTTGAAAACATGTTTACTAATATGACAGAAGGTGACGTTTCTGAACTTAATATTGTCTTAAAAGCAGATGTTCAAGGTTCAGTTGAAGCGATTTCTGACTCATTATTTAAACTGTCAACTGATGAAGTTAAGGTTAAAATTATTGGTTCAGGAGTAGGCGGCATTACCGAAACTGATGCATCGCTTGCGGCAGCATCAAATGCCATTATTTTAGGTTTTAACGTACGTGCTGATGCTTCGGCCCGCAAAGTAGTTGAAACAGAGAACCTTGATCTTCGTTATTATTCTGTTATTTATGACTTAATTGATGAAGTTAAACAAGCAATGAGTGGTATGCTGGCACCAGAATACAAACAAGAAATAATTGGTCTTGCTGAAGTACGTGATGTCTTTAAATCACCTAAATTTGGCGCAATTGCTGGTTGTATGGTTACTGAAGGTGTGGTTAAACGTCATAACCCAATTCGTGTTCTACGTGATAATGTGGTTATCTATGAAGGCGAACTTGAATCATTACGTCGCTTTAAAGATGATGTTAACGAAGTTCGTAACGGTATGGAGTGTGGTATTGGTGTGCGTAACTACAATGATGTTCGTGTTGGGGATGCAATTGAAGTATTTGAAACTATCGAAATCAAACGTACAATTTAGCCATTACGAATTTCATGTAATAAGTTTATAAGCAAGGTTTAACCCTTGCTTATTCATATTTTAAGGAACATAGATATGGCAAAAGCATTTAATCGTTCATCTAGAGTTGGACATGAATTGCAAAAAGAAATTGCAATTATCTTACAACGTGAAATTAAAGATCCTCGGCTCGGTATGGTCACAGTTTCGGGTGTTGATATCTCGCGCGATCTTTCGTATGCCAAAGTGTTTGTCACTTTTTTAAATGATGATGATCCACAGGTGATTGAACAAGGTTTAGCAGTACTTAATGATGCTAAAGGTTATATTCGAACTTTAATTGGTAAAGCGATGCGTTTACGAATCATTCCCGAAATCAAATTCTTTTATGATGAATCGCTAATTAAAGGTATGCAAATGTCTAATTTGGTAGCAGATGTTATCAAACAAGATAACGAACGTCATAAAGATTAAGATTAAAAATAGCCCTGATTTTGTCAAAAAGCTTCAGAACGCTATGTTTTTCAGTATAAAAAGATGATGAATATAAAAAAAATTCGCCGTGACATTAACGGCGTTTTGTTACTAGACAAACCGCAAGGCATGACATCCAACGATGCATTGCAAAAAGTGAAATGGTTATTTAATGCTAAAAAAGTAGGGCACACAGGCGCACTTGATCCATTAGCTACAGGGATGCTCCCTATCTGTTTTGGCGAGGCGACCAAATTCTCGCAGTATTTATTGGATTCGGATAAACGTTACCGTGTGATTGCCAAACTTGGTGAACGAACCGATACATCTGATGCCGATGGGCAAATTATATGTACCAAACCTGTTAAAGTGACTGAATCACAAATCAGACAAGCTTTAACACATTTTTGCGGTGATATTTTACAAGTGCCAACCATGTTTTCGGCACTAAAATATCAAGGAAAACCACTTTACGAATATGCTCGCCAAGGTATTGTTATTGAACGTGAAGCAAGACCTATTACCATTTACGAAAATCGATTTATTGATTTTAACGTCAATAATAGTGAATTAACGTTAGAAATACACTGCTCTAAAGGAACCTACATTCGAACTATTATTGATGATTTAGGCGAGTTGCTGGGTTGTGGTGCACATGTGATTTATTTAAGACGTTTGCAAGTTTCTAATTATCCAATAGAAAATATGATCACTTTAAATGCATTACAAGTGATGCTTGAACGGGATAAAGTATTATTACCTTGTGATAGCCCATTAAATGAATACTCTAAAGTTATACTTACCGAACAACAAGGTAAAAATATTTTATTAGGACGAACTATAACGCTTGAAAATACCATGCCAACTGAAACCCTAGTCAGAATATATCAAGGGGATCAGTTTATTGGTGCAGGTATACTAGTGGGTGACCAATTATCACCTAAACGCCTAGTTTCAACGGTGGTTTAAACAAATTTAAGTTTAAAATATAGTAATAATTATTGGAGCGAGCATTATTTTCTATTAGCTATATTCTATTTAATAGAAAATTGGTTCAGCTTCAATAAGATAATTGTTTTTTATTAATGGATCGTTTTTTTGAATTATCTCATTAATTAATATTGCTGCTTTTTGCCCCATTTTATATAAAGGCTTATAGATTCTGCTCAATTTATCTAATTCATTATAATGTCGATCTTTTGAATGGCTAATATAAGTTAAAGTCAATAGATTGTCTGTATTAGATAGGATTTCATTTGCTTGATGCAAAACGCCCAACACTGCGCTATAAGAAGAATAAAAATTTTGTTGATTATAATAGTTTTCATCTAAGTAATTTAAACTGATATTATCAGCGCAAATAATGGCAGAAGGCGGTTTGTTACTCTTAAATAATCTTTTAGTTACAGTTCGACCATGATCAAAGCTAAAACAATTTTCAATGATGTAGTTAGGATCAACAATGATGTTTGCTCGCAACAAAGCTTGTTTATAGCCTTCTAAAAACAAACTTGAACTAATTTTATCATGATCATTTAATAAAACAGCGATCTTTGAATGTGAATTACAAACTAGATATTGAGTTAACTGATAAGCAATCATTAGGTGATCAAAATAAATACACGTAAAATCAATTGAATAATGATTAACTAAAATTATAGGAGGTAATGTGTTTTTATAATATCTGAGTATTTCTAAATAAGGGGCGTCATTAATTATCACAATACCGTCAAAGATATTTTGGGTCACATATCGAATTAAATAATGAATATCATGGTTATCAGAATAAGGAAAACGTAAATAAAAAAAGATATATTCTTCTTTTTTCAAAGCTTGTTCTAAACCTAAGTTAATTAAACTTTTCGAAAAAAGCTGATTATCAATAATTAAAATTTTCTTAGTTTCAGGTCCAGCTTGATATGGTTTAAAATTATTGAAAGTATCAACATGTAGCTCTTGTATAGCTTGATAAACTTTTGATTGAGTCTGTGGTGAAGTTAAATTGGGTGTATTTAATACTCTTGAAACAGAAGCAATTGATAAATTAGCTTTTTTAGCAATAGTGGATAACGTTGTTTTTACCATGATGACAAAAATAGTTCAATTAATTTGGCTTATTACTTTAACGACGATTACATAATTTGTAATTGACCAAAATTCATTTTATCGATCTATATTCCAAAATAGTGAAACAGCTTTTTTACGCTATCTTTGACAATATAGTGATATAATCACCATTAAATTTTTTTATTTAGGTTCTAAATATGTCTGTATGGAATATTGCTGTTGTTGGGGCGACAGGACAAGTAGGTTCTGCGCTAGTTGAATTGCTACAAAAACGTAGTTTACAAGACAATAATCTAAAAATTGAAAATCTCTAT
Source organism: Gilliamella sp. Choc4-2 (assembly GCF_001690355.1). Classification (GTDB taxonomy): domain Bacteria; phylum Pseudomonadota; class Gammaproteobacteria; order Enterobacterales; family Orbaceae; genus Gilliamella; species Gilliamella apicola_A. The sequence goes on along the minus strand of NZ_LZHG01000060.1, from coordinate 31,139 downwards.
TTGGTCGGCAGTGACAATAGTGCTGGTGAAGTTGTTCGCTTTGCTGGTAAAAATTTAACTGTTACTGATAGTGCACAAATGGACTGGAGTCAGTGCCATTTTGCCTTTTTTGTTGCTAGTTCTGAAACAAGTGAAAAATATGCACAAATTGCGGCAGAATCAGGCTGTGTAGTGATTGATTCTAGTGGCTATTTTGCTCAGCAAGAGCATATACCATTAGTAGTACCTAAAGTTAATAATAGCGTATTAACTGAATACCGTAATGAAAACATTATAGCGGTAGCTAGTGCCACTGTGTGCCAATTGTTGCGTTGTGTTGCGTCGTTAACTGATATTGAGTTATTAACCAATTTGCATGCCACCAGTTTTATTCCTGCCTCATTGTATGGTAAGCAAGGTGTTGATGAATTGGCTGGGCAGAGCGCTCGCTTATTAAATGGCATGCCAGTTGATAATCAGTTATTTGACAAGCAATTAGCATTTAACTTATTACCCGTATCGCACGAACATGATGATTCAATATTAGGTGAAAAGTCACAAGTTAATCAAATTCGTAAAATATTAAGTAATTATGAACTTCCTGTCTCTATTGAATCAGTGATTGTGCCTGTGTTTTATGGGGTGTCACAAGCTATTAATGTATCAAGTAGCTTACCGATTGAGTTAGATATGACACGTTTTAGCGAGTTTGGGGTTGAAGTGCAAAGCGATAATCTGCCAACTCCAGTGACCGAAGTTAGTATAGAGTCTGAAGGTCAGCTAACTATTAAATTGGCTAATTTGAGACACAGTTACGGTCATTATGAACAAATTCAATTTTGGTCAGTTGCTGATAATATTCGTTATTTAGGTGCATTAATGTTAATTGAGACACTAGAGATTCTCATTCATGACTACCTATAAGATTGCTCTTGGCATTGAATATGATGGCAGCGATTACTTTGGCTGGCAGCGACAACAATCTGTTGATTCTGTTCAAGAAAGGTTAGAATCCGCACTATCGATAATTGCTAATTCAACAATAAACGTATTTTGTGCTGGTCGAACCGATGCTGGCGTGCATGCAACAGGGCAAGTTATCCATTTTGAAACCCAATCAACACGTTCACCGAGTGCTTGGACAATGGGAGTGAATTCTCATTTACCTGATAATATTGCGGTGCGTTGGTCACAAATAGTTGATGATAGTTTTCATGCGAGGTTTAGTGCGACAGCTCGTCGTTATCGATATGTGATCTATAATCATCGTTATCGTCCAGCCATTTTAGCTAAAGGGGTATCGCATTATTATTTGCCTTTAAATGAAATATTAATGCACCAAGCAGCACAATATCTATTAGGTGAAAATGATTTTTCATCGTTTAGAGCTGCACAATGTCAATCACGAACTCCTTGGCGTAATATACATCATATTGAAGTGATAAGGCAGGGTGAATATATTATTGTTGATATCAAAGCGAATGCCTTTGTACACCACATGGTACGTAATATTGTGGGAAGTTTGCTTGAAGTTGGCACTGGTAATAAACCGCCTGAATGGATTGCTGAGCTTTTACAAGTAAGGAATAGAACTCAAGCCGCGGCGACAGCTAAACCAGAAGGGTTGTATTTAGTTCAAGTAGAATATCCAAAAGAGTATCAAATCCCTAATCTTGTATTAGGACCATTATTTTTAACATAAGCACATTGCTTAAAGATGAATTAAAAAGATGAATGTATGAATACTGGCGAAACAAGTTCAAGTAGAAACTCAAGAAATGAAGAGTCGAAAAGCTCAAAGTTGCATAATATCAAAATGCCTCCACATTCAATTGAGGCAGAGCAAGCTGTGCTAGGAAGCCTAATGCTTGATAATCAACGTTGGGATGCGGTTTCCGAAATGATAACAGAACGTGATTTTTATTCGCGTCATCATCAACTAATTTTTTCAGAAATGCATACGTTAGTTAGCAAAGGTACGCCAATTGATTTAATTACCTTATCAGAAAGCTTAGAAAGTAAAGATTTACTAAGTGATGTTGGCGGGTTTGCTTATTTAGCTGAGCTTTCTAAAAATACACCAAGTGCAATTAATGTGGTGGCATATGGTGATATCATCCGTCAACAAGCAATTTTGCGTGAACTAATTAGCGCTTCAAACGAAATTGCTGACAACTGTTATGCTACAGAAGGGCGTGATAGCAGTGAAATATTGGATCTGGCAGAAAGTAAAATTTTTCAAATTGCTGAAAGCCGAACTAAACAGGGTGAAGGACCAAAAAGTATCACCGAAGTATTAGAGTCAACAGTAGCTAAAATTGAAGAGCTATTCCAACGCCCACACGATGGCGTAACGGGGGTTTCTACTGGATATATTGATTTGGATAAAAAAACCGCAGGATTACAGCGTTCAGACTTAATTATTATTGCCGCAAGACCTTCAATGGGGAAAACCACCTTTGCTATGAATTTGTGTGAAAATGCTGCGCTAGAACAGGAAAAGCCGGTATTAATATTTAGTCTAGAAATGCCTTCAGAACAGATAATGATGCGTATGCTTGCCTCATTATCTAGAGTTGATCAAACACGCATTCGAACTGGACAACTTCAAGACGATGATTGGGCAAGAATTTCAAGTACTATGGGATTATTGCTCGAAAAGAAAAACATCTATATTGATGATTCTTCTGGTTTAACGCCAATGGAGCTGCGCTCACGGGCAAGACGCATTTATCGCGAGCATAAAGGATTAAGTATGATCATGGTTGATTATTTACAGCTTATGCGCGTGCCGAATATGTCAGAAAACCGAAACTTAGAAATTGCTGAAATTTCTCGGTCACTTAAAGCTTTAGCAAAAGAGCTGCAAATTCCGGTTGTTGCATTATCACAACTCAATCGTAGTTTAGAACAGCGTGCCGACAAAAGACCTGTAAACTCGGATTTACGTGAGTCAGGTTCTATCGAACAAGATGCCGATGTGATTATGTTTATCTACCGTGATGAAGTTTATAATGAAGCGTCTGAACATAAAGGCATTGCCGAAATTATATTAGGTAAACAACGAAACGGTCCTATCGGTAAGGTTCGTTTAAAATTCCAAGGGCAATTCTCACGGTTTGATAACTATGCCGATGCCAGTAAATATATGGATGATGAATAATTTTATTCCAATTTACAGGATAAAAGTTAGGGTAACATGCGCGTTGAAAAGATTTACACGCATGTTGCATTTCAAACAATTGAGATTAACGGTGTATCATTTTCCTAATAATAAATTGATAAATTTGCACAAACAAAAAAATAGCAGCCTGTAATATGACAATACAAGCGCTGGTTGAGGCATCAAAATAAAAACTAATTAACGTACCAATCACCGAAGAAAATACCGAAACAATTACCGCAACAAGTAACATTCTTTCAAAACGCCGAGTTAATGAAAATGCTGTTATGCCTGGCGCAATAAGCATTGCAATAACTAAAATAACTCCTGCTGTTTTTAAAGAACTAACAATAGTTAATGCTATAACACTTAGTAACCCATAATGCAATAATTTAACTCGTAGGCCTACTACTTTGGCTTGAATAGAATCGAAGCAATAAAGCATAAGATCACGACGTTTAATAATTACCAATAACGACACTATAGTTGCAATTAAAATAATTTGTTTCAATTCAGCGTAACTAGTACCCAACACGCTACCAAATAAGATATGATTTAAATGCAGTGAAGTATCGACTTTCGAAAATAGTACTAACCCAAAAGCGAACATTCCCGAAAAAACAATCCCCATTACAGTATCTTCTTTAATTCGACAGTTATCCTTGATATAGCCTGTTGCGGCCGAACAGAATAAGCCTGATGCAAATGCCCCCAAAATAATAGGAATACCAATTAAATAAGCTATCACAATGCCAGGCAACACTGCGTGAGAAATCGCATCCCCCATTAATGACCAACCCTTTAATACTAAAAAGCAAGAAAGAAGTGCACAAACGATACTAGTTGTTAATGCTGCTAATATGGCTCGTTGAATAAAAGGTAGCGTGAAAGGATAATAAATATATTCCCATAAATCTGTCATAAATTCGCTCTCTTATTTAATCTGCTTTGCCTGATTTTTAGTTTGTTTGAAATCAACCCCTGTTTCGGTGCGAACAAAAATACCACAATAAAAATTAGTGTTTGTAATGTAACAATCACACCACCTGTTTCACCATTTAGAAAGTAACTTAACCAAGCGCCGATAGCGCTAGTCGTAGCACCAATAATCACCGAAATAACCAATAGTCTAGAAAATCGACTTGTTAATAAATAAGCTGTTGCACCTGGAGTTACAACCATGGCAATAACCAAAATAGCACCAACGGTCTGTAATGCAGCAACGGTACAAGCACTTAAAATAGTAAAAAAAAGGATTTTAAACATCAATGGCTTTAAGCCAATTGAGCGTGCGTGAGTTTCATCGAAAAACACCACTAAAAGATCTTTCCAAAACAGCAGTAGTAATATCAACGAAATCAAAATAATGATTTGCACTTGCCACATATCACTATCGTCAATACCTAAAATATTACCAAAAATAATGGTTTGCACATTAACGGAAGTTGGGTTAAGTGAAATAATCAATAAACCGGTAGCAAAAAAAGTTGAAAAAATAAAACCAATAATGGCATCTTCTTTTAAACGAGTCATTGTACGTATTATTGTAATTGACAGAGCAGCCAGTGAGCCAGTAAAAAAGGCACCAACAGAGTAGGGTAAGCCTAGAGCATAAGCTCCCGCCACGCCAGGTACAACAGAATGTGACAGTGCATCTCCCATTAGTGACCAACCCTTTAACATTAAAAAGGCAGATAAAAAAGCACAAGTAGCGCCAACAATACTACTTACCCAAATCGCTTTGAGCATAAAATTATAGGTGAATGGTTCAAATAAAAGTTCCATTTATAATTGCCCTTTTGGTTCGTTTTTGACATGGTCAACCAACAAATCTCGATGAGGCGAATCATCTTTCCCTTCTCCATAAAAAATTGCAGCACGTTCATCGTCGGTTAAGATGGATACTTTACGAGGATCTTCATCATCATGCAATTTCTCTCCTGACAAGCTAAGATAACGTAGTGCACCACCAAAAGTGGTCATTAAATTTTGCGGTGTAAAAGTTGTTTTAGTTGGACCAAAGGCCAGAACTGTTTGATTAATTAACACCACTTGATCGCAAAATTCAGGGACACTACCCAAATTATGGGTCGAAACTAAAATAAGGTGAGCATCTTTTCGAAGATCTTTTAACAAATCTATTATGGCATTCTCTGTTTTTACATCAACACCGGTAAAAGGTTCATCTAATAATAAAACTTTACTTTGCTGAGCTAAAGCTCTAGCTAAAAAAACACGTTTTTTTTGTCCACCGGAAAGTTCTCCAATTTGGCGATATTTAAAATCCAACATATTGACACGCTCAAGAGCAATATCTACCTGCTTCTTATCTTCTTTACTTGGAATACGAAAAAAAGACATATGACCGTACCGCCCCATCATGACGACATCAGACACTAAAACAGGAAAGTCCCAGTCGACTTCCTCTGTTTGAGGAACATAAGCTATAACATTTTGTTTTAGTGCTTCTTTGACAGACATATCATTTAAAGTCACTTTTCCTCTAGTTGGTCGTATCATGCCCATAATGCTCTTAAACAATGTTGATTTACCACTACCATTTACGCCAACTAATGCACAAATCGTTCCTCCATTGAGAGTGAAACTTGCATCATGTATTGCTGTGTGACCATTATTATATGTCACGGTTATATCATTAACATTTAGGCAAATTCGATTCATTATTTTTCAAATCCTTTAGCAATTGTTTCAACGGTAACTTTCAATAGATCTATATAAGTTGGGACAGGACCATCTTTAGTTGATAATGAATCGACATATAATACCCCTCCATAGTTTGCTCCAGTTTCTTTACTGACCTGTTTTGCTGGTTTATCCGAAATTGTGCTTTCACTAAAAACGACAGGTATATTATTAGCTCTAACCAAATCAATTAGATTTTTAACTTGCTTCGGTGTACCTTGTTGCTCGGCATTAATCGGCCATAGGTAAGCTTCTTTCAAATTGTAATCTCGTGTTAAATAACTAAAAGCCCCTTCACTGGTCACTAACCAGCGCTTAGTTTCTGGAATTTTTGCTAAACGTTCTCGCAAAGGGGTATCAAGTGCTTTAATCTTTGCGATGTAATCACTGGCATTTTTATTATAAACTCCGGCATTTTTAGGATCATATTTAACCAAAGCTGCACGGATATTTTCAATATAAATTAAAGCGAGTGTTGGCGACATCCAAGCATGTGGATTAGGATTACCTTTATAAGTGCCTTCTTGAATAGATATTGGTTCAATACCTTCAGTTACCACAACAGAAGGTACATCTTGAATATCTTCAAAAAAGCGTTTAAACCGTAATTCTAAATTAAGCCCATTCCACAAGACTAAATCAGCGGAAAGCATTTTAGTAATATCTTGAGGAGTAGGATCGTACTCATGAATTTCAGCCCCTATTTTTGTAATAGATTCGACTGTAGCAGCATTGCCAGCAACATTCTGCGCGATATCTTGAATGATAGTAAAGGTTGTAACAACTTTAAATTTTTTATCGATTGCTAAAGCAGAATCTAAAAGAGCAGTCAAAAGAATTAAAGAGGTCAATATGGCTTTTAATACCGGTTTTCGGCTTTTAAAAAAAATAAGCTTCATTAGCTACTCCTTGTTTCATATGCAATCTTATAACAACGTTATTGCATTATATGATAATACAAAAGTTTATTAAAATAATAATGAGAATTATTATCATTAAATAAAGAAGTCAAAGTTATTAGAATATTTTATAAAAAAATAAAATAGATAGCAGATAATTCCTATCTATTAAAATAATAGTTAATTAGAAAACATAAAGCTTATAAGAGCTGGTACTATAGAAAAATGAAAATTATTTGTTAATTCTAACTCAATAAGGACAAAATTGCACCAATCAGAAGATTATTTGCAATAAACCAGTTTAAAAATTAATCAAATATTTCATGATATAAAAATTTTAAAAACCCTTAATATTACTTGATTAGCGATAGTTTTTAAGAGTTTTTATAAAAATTAAATACATTTAAATTGCAGGATGAGATTGTAATTTATCCGTAAATCGTGTAATTTACTCTCCACTTAAGCCTGCTAATTAAACATTATTTTAAAGGAAAAGGAAATTAAAGGAGAAATTATGTCTAGTAGTTATCAAAACGAAGTTCCTTCTGCTCGAGTCAGTATCAATCTTGATTTACACACAGGTGGAGCCACAAAAAAAGTTGAATTACCTCTCAAAATTTTATCTGTAGGTGATTATGGTCGAGGTAAAGACAAGCGATCACTTTCAGATAAACAAAAAGTATCGATTAATAAAAATAATTTTGATGCTGTATTAAATGATTTTAAACCTGAAGCCAATATTACTGTTCCAAACAAAATTGCGGATGATGGTAGCGAAATTGTTGTGAATTTGGCGTTTGAGTCAATGAATGATTTTTCACCCGAGCAAGTTGCCAAAAAAGTTCCAGAACTACGTTCATTGCTTGCGATGCGTAATTTATTAAGAGATTTAAAATCTAATTTATTAGATAACGCTACATTTCGTTATGAATTAGAAAAAATCGTTAAAGACGAACAACTATCAGATGAACTCCGTGCAGAATTGGAATCAATCGTAGCGGAAAGTGATAAATAAATATTTTTTTAATAAATTAATGTAATTATTTTCAAAACAAAATATAAAGTTTTGATAAAAGCAAGAGAAGAAATTAATGAACGTGCAAAATCAAACAAACAATGCTACTAAAACGGTTGTTGAAGAAAATAGCAGTGTTTACCAATCTTTATTTGATAAAATAAATTTAAACCCAATTAAAAAAGCGGGCGGAATTGATAGATATGAAGATAACGAAGTATTATTCGAATCTTCACAAGATGAACGTGTTACCATGGCAATTAATATTTTGCTTCAATTAATACAAGGTTCATCAAATAAAGTTGAAAAATTAGATAAACACTTATTAGACTACCATATTAGTCAAATAGATCAAAAAATAAGTCGTCAGCTTGATGAAATCATGCATAATGAAACATTCCAAGAAATTGAATCCACTTGGCGTGGATTGAAATTCTTAGTTGATCGCACTGATTTCCGCCGTAATGTTAAAATTGAATTATTGGATGTATCAAAAGAAGAACTGCGTCAAGACTTCGAAGATGCACCAGAAATTAGCCAATCAGGTTTTTATCGGCATACTTATACTCAGGAATACGACACACCAGGTGGAGAGCCTATTGGAGTAACTATCTCGAATTACGAATTTGATCGTAGCCCTCAAGATATTTCTTTATTAAGAAACGTATCAAAAGTTGCTGCTGCAGCGCACATGCCGTTTGTAAGTTCGGTTGGTCCAAAATTCTTTGGTAAAGAAACAATGGAAGAAGTTGCTGCAATTAAAGATATAGGTAACTATTTTGATCGTGCTGAATATACTAAATGGAATAGTTTCCGAGAAACAGATGACGCCCGTTATGTTGGATTAACTTTTCCAAGAGTGCTTGCTCGCTTACCTTATGGTCCAGATACTGTTCCTGTACGTAATTTTAACTATATTGAAGATGTTAAAGGTGTAGAGCACAACCGTTACTTATGGGCTAATGCTTCTTATGCTTTTGCAGCTAACATGGCACAAAGTTTTGTTCGTAATGGTTGGTGTGTTCAAATTCGTGGACCACAAGCTGGTGGGCTTGTTGAAGATCTACCAATCCACCTTTACGATTTAGGAACAGGTAATCAAGTCAAAATCCCAACAGAGGTACTTATTCCTGAAACACGTGAGTTTGAATTTGCTAATTTAGGATTTATCCCACTTTCATTCTATAAAAATAGAGATTATGCTTGTTTCTTCTCTGCTAACTCAGCTCAAAAACCTGCTGTTTACGACACGAAAGAAGCGTCATCAAATAGCCGTATAAATTCTCGTTTACCATATATTTTCTTATTATCACGTATCGCACATTACTTAAAAGTAATCCAACGAGAAAATATTGGTGCAACAAAAGATCGTCGAATGTTAGAACTTGAGCTAAACAAATGGATTGGCAACCTTGTCACTGAAATGACTGACCCAAGTGATGAAGTCCAAGCAGCACATCCATTAAGAGAGGCGAAAGTTATTGTTGAAGATATTGAAGATAATCCAGGTTTCTTCCGTGTTAAAACATTCCTAGTACCTCATTTCCAAGTGGAAGGGATGGATATTAACTTATCAATGGTGTCACAAATGCCTAAGGCTAAATCATAAATTTTAGTCTGATTTGATTAATATCTAATAACTAGGAGTATTTAGGATACATGAAAATTTTTCGTCCTTTGTGGAATGAAGGCGTCTTTTTGACGCCTCAGCAGTTTCAACAGCAAGGCTTGTGGCAACAATTTACTTCACAAAAGTTAGCAGCTATGTCGGTTGCTAACCCATGGGGAATTGAGCATTTAACCATTGATACAAATGCGTTGACAGTTGATCGGTTACAAGCTGAGTCAATAAGTGTTCGATTTCCTGATGGAGTAGTAGTTAATACTGATATCGCTGATAAATTACCTGAAGCTAGAGTATTAAATACTGATATTCCTATTGAGCTTGAGGAAGTAACTGTATTAATTGCTATTCCATTATTGCAATCCAATGGCGGTAACTGTCTGCAAGATAACCAGCGACTTGAACGTCCATTACGTTATCGACAAGAATGGGTAGAAGTACCTGATTTACTGGGGCAAAATGTTGAAACGATTGCAGTTGAACGTTATGCATTGAAATTCTTATTTGACTTTGAAAATCACAATGATTATTTAACGTGTCCTATAGCTCGTTTAAAACGTGATCTTAACGGTAAATTTGTCCTTGATCTTGATTATCTTCACCCAATGGTAAACCTTTACACACAAAGTGGAACACTTATAAAAGAATTAGAACTTTTATGTGTACAAGTGCAAGCAAAACGCCTACATCTAACAGGAATGCGACATGAGCGTAATCAACAAATAGCTGAATTTGCGACTGCTGATGTTTCGTTATTTTGGCTCTTAAATGCATTAAACACATTTGAGCCTCAACTTAAATTCTTACGTGATAATCCATCCTTACATCCAGAAAGACTTTATCAAGTATTAACTTCATTTACAGGGGCACTATTAACATTTTCGTTATTAAATAGTGTTGATGGTATTCCGACTTATAAACATGACAAGCTTAATGAAGTTTTTCCACCACTATTTGGATTAATTCGCAATTTGCTTGAAGAAAGTTTACCATCAAGAGTAATTAAGATTGAACTAGTTCATGACAAAGATACACTATGGACAGGACGATTAAATGATTCACGCATCGTCGAAGATGCAGATTTCTATCTTTCTGTTCGATCAAGCATGCCAGGACATCAGTTACAATCTCGATTCCCAATCTTGTGTAAAGCCGGTGCACCAGATGATGTAAAACAAATCATCCACTCAGCACTATCTGGAATTCCAATTAAAGCCTTAAGCCATGTACCCGCAGCAATACCTGTGCGTCTAGATAATCAATATTTTGCATTGGATTTGACCCATAGTGCGGCAAAAAATATGTTAGAAACAAGGTGTTGTGAATTTTATGTACCTCGAGCAATGCAAGATATTTCATTGGAGCTATTCGCAGTTTTGCGAACATAGGATTAAATTATGAGTATAGAACCAAAACCAATTGTTATTGATGAATTATTACGCGATTCAATCTTAGTGGTTGTCCAACTTAAAGCAAAAGCGGATATTCCTTCAGGACACAAATTATACGAACTTTGTAAACAGCAAGTTACAAGCGTACGTGAAAAATTATATAACGCACAATACAGCCAAGATGTAATTGACGATATCAGTTATGCATTATGTGCTTTATTAGATGAGACTGTATTACTTTGTCATCGAGACAATCCGAAAAACCAAGACTATGATGAATGGTTGGGTTCTCCGCTGCAAGTGATTTTTTTCAACACACATAATGCAGGTTATGATCTGTTTGAAAAAATCCGAGCTCGTTTAAAGGCGGATAAAAAAGAAGGTCTTGTATTAGCTTGTTTTGACAGAGTTCTTGGACTTGGTTTTCAGGGATGCTATCTTGATAAACCTCAAATGGAACGAGAACACCTAATCATAGCACTACGTGAAGCTTTACGAGAGTACGAGCCAGAACAATCTTACCCAATTATTGAACAAACAAAAATTTACCGATATAAGGGAAGAAAAACAGTGTTATTAACATGCACTGTATTGTCAGTTATTTCGGTTCTTGCCCTTTATTTTGTATTTAATAATCAGCTAGATAATTTAGTTAAACAATTAGTTGGTTAAAGGTGCATTATGAGCGATTATCCTAAGCGCATTCAGGTTATCTATGCTGTTATATTAAGCCTATTGCTATTGTTTGTTTTTTTACCAGTAGCAATTGGCTGGAAAATTATAGGTACTGGCTTAATTTTTGCTATTGCTGGTGGAATTCTTTGGCAGATGCAACGCTACAGAAAAGTACTTGCCTCATCAACAGCCAATATTCAGTTTTTAACTCAGAAGCTTGACTTATTACCAGCAAGGCAGCGTTACCGTTTACCAATTTTATTGGTTTCAGGCAGTGCGGCAAAAGATTTCTTCCCGGAAGATTTATCCTTAGCTGAATCTAATGTAGTTATTTCTTCAGAAGCCGTTTGGATTTATGTTGACGAGTTTTCGCATTTACCTATAGTTTATGACTCATTAATTGCCAAATGGCCAGACATGTTAGGACGAGTAGGGCTATTTCTTGCAATTACGCCAGAAGTGGAAGATAAACATGGGTTTTTCATAGCTAAATTACAGGCATTCCGCCAATCATGGGTCGATACCTGTAGAATTGCAAAATATCAATTACCGGTATATGTATCAACGCATATCGGGCTTAACGATTTAATCTACGATGAATATAACCCATTACCAGTTTATTGGTTTCGATCTTTAAATCAAAAGTTATATCTACTTGATCAGTATTTATCGCCGATAGATAATTGGGTCAATGATATTAAAATCCCAACTGATGAACGTGAACGCCGATTAAGAATTCGCCCATTTTTAAACGAAACTGAAACTTGGCTAGAAAGCACAGTATTAGCTACTTTAGTAAATGACAAACAACCGATTGCTAAATGCATACCATCGGGAGTAGCAATTTATCCTACTAATAAATCGACAGTAAAAAATAATGTCATGCAAAAATTGTGGGAAAGTGTGACTACATTATCGCTTCCTAATACTCATAGCATACAAGACAACGTAAGTCCTCCGGATGCATTAGTGAAATTCATGCCTATTGCTTACCCATTTTCACCAATTAGCTCGATGATTTGTGGTTTAGTGATTATCACATCTCTATTTATTATGGGGTGCTTAGGGGCATCATTTTGGAATAATGCAAAACTTATTGAACGAATAAAAAATGATATTCATCATTATCGCTTGATTCCAATGGATAATTATGATGCAAAACGTCAGGCGCTTGAGGCCTTACAAGAAGATAAATCAATGCTAAATGAATATTATACAAAGGGTGAACCAGTTCGCTTAGGTTTGGGGCTTTATAAAGGTTTGCGATTAACTGAACCGCTCAATGTGACCATGAGCGACTATGTTGCAAAACCAAAAGAAATTGTCATTGTTGAACCTAAAATTGTGACAGTAGATCCACTTCCACCAATTCGTTTAGATAGTATGGCCTTGTTTGAAAGTGGGCAATCGAGCTTAAAATCTGGTTCAGAAAAATTCTTAATCAATGCATTAATTGAAATAAAAAAACAGATGAATGCTAATCCGGAAACGGGTTGGTTAATCATAATTACAGGACATACCGACTCAATTGGAGATGATGCCAAAAATAGTCAACTATCATTTAATCGAGCGATGTCGGTGCGTGACTGGATATTAAAAACCAGTGATATTCCTGATACCTGTTTCGCTATACAAGGGTATGGCGCAAAAAAACCTTTGGTAAGTAACGATACTCCAGAGAATCGTGCAAAAAACCGAAGGGTGGAAATAAACTTAGTTCCTCAAACATCAAATTGTATATTGGTGAAAGAGAACTAATTTTTGAAACAAAAACAACAAAAGGAGATAAACAATGGCTGTTCCAGCTTATATGTTTTTAAAAGATGATGGCGGTGCTGAAATTAAAGGTTCTGTAACCGTTGTAGGTCGTGAAGGTAGTGTAGAAGTGGTTGAGTTTGATCACAAAGTATACATCCCAACAGATGGTAATACAGGTAAATTAACAGGTACTCGTGTTCATAAAGCACTTGAATTTGTTAAAGAAGTTGATGCTTCATCACCATACCTTTACAAAGCTGTTACTACTGGTCAAAACTTAAAAACAGTTGAGATCAAATGGTACAAAATTAACGATGCAGGTCAAGAAGTTGAATATTTCAATACTTTAATGGATGGCGTAAAAGTTGTTTCTGTTAAACCTGAAATGCACAACATCAAAGATCCAACGAAAGAACAATACAATCACTTAGAGCGTGTTGAACTTCGTTATGAAAAAATTACTTGGACTTACAAAGATGGCAACATCATCCACTCAGATAGCTGGGTAGAAAGCCGAGGTTAATTTTTAATTAACGCGCTGATCCAATTAGTATTAATTGGATCAGCATTTTTAAACTAACAAATAATGGAATTAAAGAAAGGAATAGTAGTAATGATTGCTGATCCCTCTGTTTTATTAAGACGACTAAATTCGTATTGTGCTAAATCACTCGAAGCTGCGGCTGGTTTATGCCAAACACGAGCACATACAGAAATTACACTTGAACATTGGTTATTAAAATTATTAGAACAGGGTTCAGGTGATATTACAATTATTGCAAGGCATTATCAATTTGATATGGATAAAGTCTGGACAGGATTACTAAATTATCTAGACGCATTGCCTCATACCATTAATACAAAACCAAGTTTATCGCCATCGTTGATTGCTATAATACAATCAGCATGGTTAAAAGCATCGCTAGAAGATCATGAAGAAGCGATTCGTTCAGTCCATATATTACAAGCATTGCAAGAAATGCCACATTGCTTAAAAGCACAAGATGCTTGGCAATTATTAAGTTTATCGCCTGTATCATTGAAAAAAATGCGTTCCAAATTAGATGAACTGTCAGATGAAAACCCAATTAATCAATCTAATTATTATTCAGAAGCTAACATTGATACAGCAGATAATTTGAATATTGAATCAACAACGGAAGGCAGTTCAGCAAATAATGCACAAAAATTATCAACGTCTGATTCTAAAAATGACACAGATAAACAAGCTACGTTGCAAAAACATCTTCAGGCAGCACTTGAACGCTTTACTGAAAATGTAACAGAAAAAGCTAAAGCAGGTAGAATCGATCCTGTTTTTGGTCGTGATAATGAAATCAGACAAATGGTAGATATTTTATCTCGACGCCGAAAAAATAACCCAATACTAGTTGGAGAACCGGGTGTTGGTAAAACAGCCTTAGTTGAAGGTTTAGCACTTCGTATTGCTGAAGGTAACATACCTAAAAATCTTGCAAATGTTAGTATATTATCGCTTGATCTTGGTCTATTACAAGCTGGTGCGGGTGTTAAAGGTGAATTTGAGCAAAGATTAAAAAATGTTATTGATGCTGTTCAACAATCACCAACACCAATACTATTATTTATTGACGAAGCACATACCATTATTGGTGCAGGCAATTCTGCTGGTGGTGCTGATGCTGCAAATTTATTAAAACCAGCATTGGCTAGAGGTGAGTTACGGACTATAGCTGCGACCACATGGTCAGAATATAAACAATATTTTGAAAAAGATGCCGCATTGGAGCGTCGTTTCCAAATAGTCAAAGTTGATGAACCTGATGACGAAAAAGCCTGCCTTATGTTGCGTGGATTAAAATCGCGTTATGCTAAACATCATGGCGTACATATCTCAGATGAAGCAGTCAAAACTGCCGTTTCATTATCAAGGCGTTACATTAGTGGCCGTCAACTGCCGGATAAAGCGGTAGATCTACTGGATACAGCATCGGCACGTGTAAGAATGGGGCTTGATACTATTCCTGAATCAATAGTCCAACTTGAAGCAAAAATAGATTCTCTTGGGATAGAACAAGAAGCCATAGAAGCTGATTTAGCATTAGGTGAAAATTTATCTAGTGAGCGTATAACTGAAATTGAATTACAGCTCAATGAATTGCACAAAAAATTAGCTACTCAACAAGCTCAATTTGAAAAAGAGAAGGAGTTAGTTGAAGAATTAATTGAATTGCGTAAAGAAATCACTACTGATACAGATACAAAAATTCTTAAGAAACTTTCTGAAAAGCAACAACAATTAAATGAATTACAAGGTAATAATCCATTACTTTCACTTGATGTTGATAGCCGTACTGTTTCTTCAGTTATTTCAGATTGGACAGGCGTACCTTTGGAAAGCTTATTAAAAGATGAGCAAAGCCATTTATTAGCACTTGAAGATGATTTACGTCAACGGGTTGTTGGGCAAGATACTGCGCTATTTGAAATTGCTAAGCGTATTCGTGCAGCAAAAACAGGGCTTACTTCTGAAGATGCCCCAATGGGTGTATTTTTATTAGTTGGTCCATCGGGTGTGGGTAAAACAGAAACTGCGTTAGCGCTTGCTGACACACTATTTGGTGGTGAGCAATCATTAGTGACAATTAATATGTCAGAATATCAAGAGGCGCATACGGTATCGCAACTTAAAGGTTCTCCTCCTGGATATGTGGGATATGGACAAGGTGGGATACTAACTGAAGCTGTCCGTAAAAGACCATACAGTGTTGTACTATTAGATGAAGTCGAAAAAGCACATCGTGATGTACTAAACTTATTCTATCAAGTGTTTGATCGTGGATTTATGCGAGATGGTGAAGGTCGAGAAATCGATTTCCGCAATACATTAATATTAATGACATCTAACCTAGGAAGTGATGAGCTTATGGCACTTTTTGAAGAAATGCCAGATGCAGACACTGCAACACAACAAGAATTATTACGACCTATTATTCGTGAACACTTCCAACCGGCGTTACTTGCTCGTTTCCAAACGGTCATTTACACCCCGTTAGGTCAAGATGCGCTACGTCGAATAGTCGAAATGAAATTAAACAAAGTTGCGAGCCGATTACAAAAACACTACAAAGTCGTGTTTAAAGTTGGCGAAAAACTTTACGATACGTTGGTTTCAGCATGCTTATTACCAGACACAGGTGCTCGCAATATTGACAGTATTTTAAATCAGCAAATTTTACCTGTGGTATCAAATTTACTTTTACAAAGAAGCAACATTGCTAATAGCAAAGTTCAAACTTTACTACTTGATTTTAACGAATCTGAAGGAATTGTATTGGAATGGGTAACAGATAATGGTAAAGCGAAAACTAAAGCGACAAAGGCTAAAACAGCTAAAATAAAACCAGCAGATGATACTCAAAACAGTAAACAAAAGACTTCTAAAAAAACAAAAGAAGATTTGAAAATTAAGGAATAAATAAAGGAAATAAAAAATGGGTAAGAATATAGTGCGATTAGGAGATCCAACAACACACGGTGGATCGGTAATTTCGGCTTCATCAGCTATGATTATAGAAGGTAAGCCTGCTGCTTTAATTGGTGATCTGGTTAGTTGCCCTATAAAATATCATGGTGTAAATCCAATTGTGGAATCATCTGAAAAAAGCTTTTCAGATGGAAAAGGGATAGCGATGGATCAGTGCGAGTGTGCGTGTGGCTGTAAAGTTATAGCCACAATTACTACTGCGGAGATTGAATAATATTATGTCTTGGCCTAAACCTAATATTACCAATATTGTAAGACCTCCAGTGCAATTAAATCGCGGAAGATGGGGGCTTTTTATCACTGCTTTAGCTATTATCTCAAGCTTTATTCTTGCAAAAGCTTGGCCAAATGATAGTTACGCCTCACAGTGGACATATTGGGTCGGTGTAGCATTTTTTCCGACATTAATAGGTGGTTCAGCTTTTAGTATTCGATTATACCTATATGGGCTTGCACAAGAAAAATATGATATTTGGCAAGATGAACAAAAAAAAGTTGAACAAAATTGGCAAAAGTGGGCAATGAAGTCATTATTGGTTCTTGACAGCGCTTATGTAATACCGGATGAAATAACTGCCAGTTCTATTTTAGAGAATGGCTCAAATTTGCATTCCAAAATTAATAAATCGCTAAAATTTAAAGACAAGTCTGAACTAACCTCGGCTTTTGATAATATATTTTGTTCAATGAGCGATGCTATATCGATCTTACCGAGTAAAGCAAATATCAATATTTCTCTCTATATGCCAATTGACTCATATGAAAATATTGATAGAGAAATAGCTCGAGCTTATCGTAACTCAGGGATTAAACATGATTATAATTTAAATTATATGATTGACACTGTGCCTAATATTGAAAAAATTGCCGAATGGATAGATTCACCACAGCCAATGATTGAGTTAATTATTATTAATAATACTCAATCTAGTGCCTCAGAGTTTTTAGCTGCCTTTTTATTGGTAAATAATGCCCAATATCAAGATTTAGAAATAAAGAAAGCTAAAGCTCAAATTTTAAGACCGATGATTGATGAAGAATTGCCAATTGCAATTAAGCAAATGGTTGAAATGCAACCTGCAATAAAACAAGTAAGTCATCTTTGGTTTGTTAATTTAGATAATAAACAAGAAACAGAAATCAACAAACAGCTAGTTAATCAAAGTGTAGAGCCTGAGCAATTATATGGACTAGAAAAGTTTGTAGGTAAACAAACAGAGTTATCTTATTGGCTAGCGTTAGCAATGAGTTCTGAAATGATAAATAAAACTAAACGGAATAATTTAATTGCTACTAGAAACCAAAATCAATGGTTATTTTCGGTAGTGACATTAGCGTAAACGGGAAAGGGTGTTGTAATGAGAAGTAAATGGAAGCAGTTTGGATTAATTTTCATTATCCTGATAGGAGCCGCATCATTAGCCATGGGTATATACCTTTTTGGCGACGAGTTAGGTTATAAGACATTAGGAAGAAAATTTGAGATATGGCTATATGGCATGTTATTTATAGTGGGTCTGATTATAGCTCCTTCCCTTATTTTAAGAAGTCGTATAGGCTGGGTAAGAGATAGAGTTAAACGTGAATCACTTAATCCTAAAGAAACAACTACTAGCCATAAAAAAATAAAAACATTTAATGAATTTTCAGAAATTCAAAAAGAATGTAAATACCGACGCGGTTTATTTTGGCGTTATAAAATTCGCAAATGCCTTGTATTAGGTACATCAACTGATGTTCAATCAGCATTTCCTCGTTTACAACAAGACAAATGGCAGCTAAACGATAAAACATTAATGATCTATGGCGGTGATGTTGAAGAAAAACTTAATACATCATGGTCAATCGCATTAAGAAAACACTTCTCACGTTGGTTACCATTCTCTCGTAAACCGTTAGATGCAATCATATGGGTTGTAAATAAAGATTATCTTGTCAACTCTCGACAACAACAATTAATTATTGAGAAGGCAATATTACAATCCCAATCGCGAGATAAACTATTAAAATGGTCTGCACCTCTCTACTTAGTTGCTGCCCAAGAAAATACATGGTCACAAGCAGGGAGAACTGAACAAAGTGTTGGTCTTTTCTTCTCTAGTTTAACACCAGAATCAATGGAATCAGTGGTATTCTCACTCAATAAACTATCGGAAGAATGCAGTAAGCGTGGAGTACAGCAAATAAAAGAAAACGTTTTATATACATTCTTACTTAAATTAAGTCAAAAGCTAGTTAAAGGCGATATAGAAAATATTAGGCGTTACCTAAATGCATTGATCTCATTGCCATATTCTCCGCGTATTCGTGGACTATTTTTCATACCTCATCAAGAGTTACCAACCGATGAAGAAGAACAATTCTTTGATAACTACCTTACAATGACACCAACATGGGAGTCAATCAGTGATGATGCAACGCAGCTAACTGGTAAACGTATTGGTCTTCAATGGGGAATGGTTTCTGGGTGTGCTCTTATCGGAGCTATTTTGATGTTTGGCGCAGGCTTAATCACATCCTATGTTAAAAATGCATCATTAATTAATGAAAGTATTGAGTTGGCTACACAAGCTGATAATTCTGTTAAACAAGATTATACAGCAAGATTACAGATACAATATCAATTACAACAACGCATTGAACAGCTCCTGTATCGCAAACAACATGGCGTACCGTTATTTTATGGTTTTGGATTAAATCATAATGATCCACTGTTAAATAAATTATTGCTTAGCTATAGAACAACTAACTCACGCAATATTGCTACACCATTTCATAATTTATTGACAGATTATTTAACTTTATTAACTGAATTACCACCAGATAACCCTGAGCGAGCTAAACTTGTTGATTCTGCATATGATGTATTAAAAGCATATTTAATGATGAGCCAATCAGATAAAAGTGATGGCAAATATTTAAGCCAATTTGCTTCGCAAAGATGGCGAACACCTGAAGGTGTTAACGACGGTGATTGGCAGCGACTAATGCCTGATTTGGTTCGTTTTTGGGGACAAATGCTTAAAACGCATTCTGACTGGACGCTAAGCGAAGATAAACTATTGGTTAAAAATTCACGAAGAGTATTAATCAATAAAATAGGTGTTCAAAATGCGGTTAATAGACTGTACCAAGAAATAATTCAACGTGCTAGTCAACAGTATTCAAATCTAAGTTTATATGAATTACTGCCTGGGATAGACAGTCATATACTCTTCTTTAATGATGTTGAAGTGCCGGGTATCTACACTCGAAAAGCATGGGAAAACACCATAAAAGATGAAATTGAAGATGCGGCTAAAACACGTAGAGATCAAATTGACTGGGTATTAGGCGAAGGTGGTAAAAATAGCCTAACAAGAGCAATTTCGCCTGAAGTATTGAAAAAAGAACTTACTGAACGTTATTTTAATGAATTTGGTGCAGCTTGGTTATATTTTTTAAATACTATACAGTGGCAACAAACTGAAAATATTTCAGACTCTATTGAACAATTAACATTACTTGCTGATAGCCGGCATTCCCCACTCATCGCTTTGATTAATATTGTCAAATATGAATCAGAAACTGAGTTCTCAAAAGATGGCATATCTGATAATTTAATGCGTACTGCGCAAGAAATTATGGGTAAAAAATCATCAAGAAGCATGCTAAAAGAGAATGAAGGATCAGGACCTTTAACTGCTACATTTGCCCCTTTAATTAATTTACTTAAAAATGATAATAACAGTGGGCTTTCATTACAGAGTTATTTATCACGTGTTACACAAGTGCGCTTAAAATTACAAAATGTAACAAATAGCCCTGATCCTCAAGCCATGATGCAAGTGCTAGCTAAAAGTGTTTTTAAAGGCACGTCCGTTGACCTAACAGAAACACGAGATTACGGAAACTTAATTGCAGCTAACCTTGGAGATGAATGGGCTGGATTTGGTTATAGTTTGTTTAAACAACCACTTGAACAATCGTGGCAAGTTGTACTTTCTCCTGCAACAAACAGTTTCAATGAAGTTTGGCAAAATTACATTGTGAACCAATGGGAAAAATCCTTTGCAGGACGCTATCCATTCAAAAATAGTGAAAATGAAGCATCTTTAGCGGAGCTTGCTCGATTCCTACGTTCTGACACAGGAATTATTGATAACTTCATTATTAACGAACTAAGTGGTGTTCTAGAGAAAAAAGGTGGAAGATGGATTGTCAATACTGTCAATGCCCAAGGTTTAAACTTCTCACCAGAGTTTCTTGAAACATTAAATTTATTTAATGATATTTCATCCGAATTGATTACATCGGGCGATATCGGATTATCATTTGATTTAATGCCACGAAGTGGGGACAAAATAGCTCGCACAGAATTAGTTATCAACAAACAAAAATTGGAATATTTTAACCAAGCACCAACATGGCAACGATTTAACTGGCCAGGCGATGGTTACTCACCGTATTCACAACTTAGCTGGAGCAGTGATGAAACTGGCTTACAACTTTATGAATACTTTAATGGAGATTGGGCTTGGGTACGACTTCTTGAAACAGCGTCAGTTAAACCATTAGACTCATCACGTTATGAGATAGTATGGAAGACACCTGATGACAATAAATTAAGATTCATTCTACGAACACAGTTAGGTGGTGGACCATTAACACTGTTGAAATTACGCAACTTTAATTTACCACAAACGGTATTTGAATAGAGATTAATAAAAATCAAATAATGGAAAATTGTTATGTTTAGCCAACTGTTAAGTCGTATCTTTGGCACGCAAGATACCAGTGAATCAGCAAAAGAACAGCTAAATCAAAAATGGACTGATTGGTTACAACCAATCAGTCCAGACAAACCTTCGGGTGAAGATTTAACTTATTATGATACTTTTCAAGAAATAAAAGATGAAATCAATAAGCTTTCAGGCATTGATTACCCAATGATTGTTACTGAAAGCGAAAACATGATAAAACAAAGTAGTAAAGACATCCGTGTTGCTACTTATTATTGTCTTGCTCGATTATACGTTGACGGTGCAGATGGCTATGCAGATGGGATAGAACTACTTGGTGGCTTACTTAACACATTTGGATCATCGATCTATCCCTCTCGACATAACATTCGTAAAAATGCGATCGAATGGTTAGCTAATGCTAGGTTTATCGACCAACTTACCTTAGTGCAGCCAATTTCTGAAGAAAATTTAAGTCGTATTATTATTGCATTAAATGAAATAGATCAAAGTTGTAAAAAATTATTTGTAGGTGAAACGCCAGAACAAACGGTTGAACCACCAGATTTATCAGCACTTTTTCATTTTTTTAATAACAACCTAAAGCAACAAGCTGCAAATACATCAACTGAAGAAGCAGCAAAACAGGCAACAACAGAAACGGCATCAGCTGTTGAATCGCCGATAAAAATTGCTGATGTAAAAATTAGCTCTCAACGTGATCTTCTTGATCAAGCTCGCAAAATGGCTGCTTTCCTGCGTGAAAAACCAGAAGGGTATTTACCAGCAGGGCGATTTTTACGAATACTTAGATGGGATACCATAATTGACTTACCGCCAGTTGATCAGAGAGGTAGAACACGCTTACCAGCACCAAGGGCTGAACTTAAACAAAATATTAATCGATTGATCCTACAACAACAATGGGCGGAATTATTTGAACGTGTTGAAGCTGCCTTTATGGAAGGGGCAAATCACTTCTGGTTAGATTTACAACGAGCAACGATCTTATCGCTTCAAAAATTGGGTGAGCCTCATCAATCTTGGGCAGATATTTTTTTGGCTGACATCGGATTAATGTTAGAACGACTCAATGGTATTGAGCGCCTTTGTTTTGATAATGGAATGCCATTTGCTGACGATGAAACCTTAAATTGGATAGCGACAAACGCGCGTATACACCATTTAGATGAAGATGACAGCATTGGTCCAGTTTCAATATCGGGCGAAAACGATTGGGTAGAAATTGAAAAACAAGCCCAAGAATTAGCGCGTAGCGAAAATTTAGAAAAATCATTTCAATGGTTACAAAACTTACCATCTGTACGCTCACCGAAGCAACGATATTTACTTCAATATACACAAGCTCGAATTGCTGAACAGCTTGGTAAACAAGATATTGCACTAAAATTACTAATTGGATTGAATAATCAACAAGAAACATTGACATTAATTCAATGGGAGCCCGAATTAATCTTTGATGTAAAACGTTTTCTACTGAGATTAATGAAACAAAAAAGCCAATTAAAAGACGGCATAAAAGTCAATCTGCCAGAACAAATAGATCTGTTACAACATGAATTAATGCAGCTTGATCCTGCTCGTGCATTAAATGCGATGTAACATTATTTATAACTAAAAGACAAAAATATAATCAGTTAAGAGAAAAACAATGGATGATTTAATTCTACGCTATTACGAATCAGAAATGCGTTATTTGCGAGAAGCTGGAAAAGAGTTCGCTAAAATACACCCAGACAGAGCAAGTTTATTAAACTTAGATCGTGTAGGTGATCGCGATCCTTACGTAGAACGATTATTTGAAGGTTTTGCTTTTTTAACCGGGCGGTTACGTCAGAAAATTGACGATGATATACCCGAACTAACTGAAAGTTTGGTGACATTACTTTGGCCACATTACCTGCGTTTAATTCCTTCCATGTCGATAGTTGAATTAACGCCTGATTATTCCATATTATCGCGCCAAGAAGTGATTCCAAAAGGATTACAAGTACAGACTGAGCCCTTAGGGCATGTTGGAACTAAATGCCCATTTAGAACAACACAATCAGTCACATTACAACCAATAAAAATAAATCGAGCAAAACTTGAATTAAGTCATGACGGCCGAAGTGTAATATCAATACGTTTAAGCTTTAGTGAGCTAGCTGACTTTGAACAGATCGACCTGTCTTGTTTACGGCTTTATCTCAATGCTGATGCTCCAATAGCTTCTACATTACATCATGCTTTAACTCAACAAGTAGCGGCTATGCATCTACGCTACTCAACTAATACCGAAGAAAAATTTAGCTTCGACGGTAAAATAACACCAGTAGGATTTGCTGATGAGGATCGCTTATGGTTAAAGCCAGATAATGCTTTCTCTGGCTATCAACTGCTATTAGAATATTTTGCATTTCGTGAAAAATTCATGTTTGTTGATCTGCATGGTTTAAACATAAAAAATGTACCAGAATCTTGTACCTATATTGACATTGAATTAACACTTAGTGAAACTTGGCCAAGCGATATGCCATTGGCTTATGACAATATCCGTTTACATTGTGTTCCAGTCATTAACCTATTTGATATGGAAGCCGATCCTATTGTAGTAAATCAATTAGAAAGCGAATACCTACTTCGCCCATTATTAAGACAAGACGGACATGTCGAAGTTTACTCAGTTGAACATGTAGAAGCTATTACAAAAGAAGGACGATATCGTTATGTTCCTTTTACTAGTTTTAAACATCGTGGTGGTATGTTACGACATGACTCACCAGAACGCTATTATCACACGCGCGTTCGTAAAGGCGCATCGGGGCTGCATGACACATGGCTAATTCTTGGTGGAAAAATCTGGGATAAAGATGAACACTTTGAAAATGAAACGTTATCTTTACGAGTAACAGGTACCAATGGCATGTTACCGCGAAAAGCGTTACGTAATGCTCGAATTCACGAACTTGCTGATTCTCATAGTAGCATTGCCAAAGTACGCAACTTATGTTCGCCGACAATGCCATGTTACCCACCAACAGAAGACCGTTTTTATTGGCGAGTACTATCACACCTAGCGCCGAACTACCTATCGCTAATGAATGCCGAAGTGTTACGTGGAACACTTGCTTTATACGACTGGACAGAAAATGAAATTAATCGCCGACGTTTAGAAGGAATTATTGAAGTCTCACATCGAATAATAAAACGAACAGAAAACGGCATGTTACAACGTGGAATTGAAATTGAAGTTACACTAAACAGTTATCAATTCACAGGTGAAAGTGACATGATGCTATTTGGCGAATTACTACAGCAATTTTTTGCCTTGTATGCCGATGTTAATCTATTTACACAACTGGTTATCATTAGTTTACCAACAGGAAAGAAAATAGTATGGAATCAGAGCAAAGTATCGAAAACAGCCCTTTAATGCAAATGATTGAAAAAGAACTGCCAAAAATAAACTTTTATCGTTTTTGTCAGTTACTTGAACAATTATATGCATCAGAACCTATATTGGGTAAAAACGAATCACCTGCTGCCGACCCATTGCGTTTTGCACCTTCGGTGGACATGTCTTTTCCAGCTAGTGAGCTCAAATATATTGAACGGACGCCTTATTTAAATCGTCCTGCGACAGTCAGAACCCGATTTCTTGGATTATATGGGGTTGATGCCGTATTACCGTTAAGATTACTTAACAACATTATACGCCGTGAAGATAATTACCAAGTGATGACAGATTTTTTGGATATGTTCAATCACCGGATC
Organism: Gilliamella sp. Choc4-2; assembly: GCF_001690355.1. Lineage (GTDB taxonomy): Bacteria > Pseudomonadota > Gammaproteobacteria > Enterobacterales > Orbaceae > Gilliamella > Gilliamella apicola_A. The sequence continues at coordinate 5,908 of NZ_LZHG01000060.1, read as the reverse complement.
ATCACGCAGTTTTATCGTATATGGTTAAAGTATCACTACCCTTCGAGTTTTACCAGCGGCGGGCGTGATCCTGTTTCCCAATGTTTATTGGGCTTAATAGGTTTAGGAATTAAAGGCACAGGTGACCAAATAGGCACTCCATTATCCCGTTTTTTGGCATTATTAGGATTAATGTCTCAAAAAACACGCACTGCTGAAGGGGTCGCTGGATTAATTCGGGTGATGGTGGATGACGCCAAAGTAGATGTCACTGAATTTTATCCAATTTGGCACACTATAGACACGCCGGTCAAATTAGGGGGAAAAGGGCAACAGCGAATGGGATTAAATGGTGCTAGAGCATTAGGATCGCGTTTTAAAGAATGCAACCAAACTATCCATATTGCTATCACTCCTCAATATGAAGAGCAGATAGCAGAGTTACTGCCGGATGGTCAATTATTTCAAGATATATTAGCTTTATTACGAGTTTATTTAGGCTATCAAGTTGATGCCAAACTAACACTTAAAATCAAGAAAAACTTTTTGCCAAGTAGCAGGCTAACCTCGAAGAATTGTCGATTAGGACTGACAGCCTCATTTAGCAAAGCAAACACCAATAATGAATCAATTCAAGAAACCGTTGCTATAAACATAGGGCAATATTCGGGGATTGATTACAATGCACATTAAAAAGAAAAGGAATCAAAATGAAATTAATCAAATTATTAATTGCGAGTTTATCAATTGTATGGTTAACAGGATGTGGTATTGCACAAAGCGTAACTGAATCAGCATCGGATCTTAGTGATTCAGTATTTAAATGGAATATAAGAACACTGCATTTAGACCTCATAGCCAGATCAGAATTAAACATGGGGGATGACGGAAGATCTTCACCAGTTGTAATACGCATTTACCAATTGAAAAATAATAACAAATTTAATTCTGCAACTTACCAAGACCTAGTTACTCAAGATAGTGATGTATTAGGCGATTCATTGTTAGAAAGTAAAGAAGTCGTATTAAAACCTGATACCGCAATTTCAATTGATACACCATTAAACAAAAAAGCGAATGCCGTTGGGGTTATTGCACTTTTTAAAGAGCCAAACCTAAAAAATAACACATGGCGATTAGTGTTAAAGCGTGGTGACCTAAACATTACTTCAGCACGTGAAATTTCGGCAAAACAATACTCAATAAAATTAGAGGAAGAAGAGTAAAAATGAGTGCTTCGTTATACGACATGCTATACGGTTACTTTGAATCAGGCATACCGATCGATGACGTAGCCGAAAATGAACAAACCATTATCAGTGTCATGGATAACATTGAACGAATTTTAAATAGTCGTGCAGGGGCAATTCATCACCTGCCAGACTATGGATTACCAGACATGTCCACCGTTTTTCAAGCGCTACCTTCATCGGCTTATGTCTTAATGAGAGCGATTGAACGGACACTGCTGATGTATGAGCCAAGATTAGCTTCAATTGATATCAACATAGATGAAAAAAGCAATGACGCAATGGTATTAGGTTATGAATTGGTCTGTTATTTTAAAGAAGGTGGACTTGTAAAATATGGGACATATTTCATGTCGGATGGCAAAGCACGGTTAAAATACAGCCGAAAAACAGCGCGTCACTAACGTGAAAAAATAAATTTAAGATGAACGTTATCTAAGTAAAACGAATACATTAGATATCGAATCAAGGTAGCAAGATGAAATAAGGAATGAAAAGGAGATAAAATTGAAAAAAGATTTAAGTAAAATTATGAACCAAGTAGGTAATAATTTAATCAATGGACAATCAGACACTGTTAGCCATAACCGATATACCTTAATGATTGATGGGATTACATCACCAATCTCTACTTTAAACGTTAGTGGTGAAGAAACGTTAAACCAATTGTGGCGTTACACCATTACCTTTACCAGTACCAATAAAGTTTTATCAACAGAGTCTTTTTTAAATAAAGACGCATCATTTTCGTTTAATCCAACAGGTAAAAATATATTAAGTTCAGCAATTCGTTCCTTAAGTGATTTGCGAATGGGTAGCGATTCACGCAAAATTTATGGCATCATCACTGAATTTAGTCAATTATCTGTAAATAAAGACGAGGCACATTACCAAGTCGTATTATCGCCACGAATAGCTAGACTAACGCTAAATCGTAAAAGCGCCATATTTCAAAACCAGAGTGTTATTGGCGTTGTTGAAGAGGTGTTAAGGAATTCTGGGCTTAGTGGAATAGATTACCGTTTAGAACTTAGGGAACAATACCCAATAAGAGAATTTATAACCCAATGGCAAGAAAGTGATCTTGAATTTATTCAAAGATTAATGGCTGATGTTGGCATTTGGTTTCGCTTTGAAAGCCATGCTGAGCATGATTGTGATGTTCTTGTCATCAGTGACTATGAACAGGGATTTGAGCAGGTTGCCAACATCGATTACAAATTGCCAAGTGGCACTCTTGACGGTGGAACTGAAAGTATTTGGGATATTAGCATGCACAGCCAAACCGTTGAATCAGCGGTTCAAGTACAAGATTATAACTATCGACAAGCAACGGCTAATTTACTCAGCACAGTAAATTCACAACCTGATGACAAAACCACTTATGGTACCAACTATCGTTACGCAGAACATTATAAAAGTTTAATTGGTAATAGTTCAAATCATCATAATAGCGGAAAAAATGGTGATGACGGCGATGATGAGAAAAGATCACAGCATGAATATCGCAGTAGCGATGCTCCGGAAGGTGGTAGCTGGTATGCCCGTATACGTCATGAGCGAGCAATCAGTAAGCAAATTATTATTAGTGGTAAAACCAACCGTTATAATCTAGCTCCTGGGCAACTGATTTGCATCAATGGCAACCCATTAGCCGGCATGAATGAAGGGATAATTATTTTAAGTGTAGCGGGAAAAGGCAGTCGCACCGATTCTTACGAACTGAGCTTTACCGCCATTCCTTTTAATGTATTAAAGCCGTACCGTCCAGAGCCTATAGCTTGGCCACAAGTCAGTGGAACATTACCAGCACGTGTAAGTAGCCCTGACAATGATACTTATGGCTATATCGATACCCAAGGACGATATCGTGTTAAATTTAATTTTGATTTAAAAAACTGGAAAAAAGGCAGTGAGAGTTTATGGATAAGACTTGCTAAACCTTATGCAGGTAGCACCTATGGTTTTCACTTTCCATTAATAGACGGCACAGAAGTAGCGATTGCTTTTACTGACGGCAATCCTGACAGACCTTATATTTCCCATGCCATGCACGACAGTGCCCACCCTGATCTTGTTACGGCAGCTAACAAACACCGCAATGTGATTCGCACCCCAGCGAATAATAAATTGCGCATGGATGACAAACGCGGTCAAGAGCACATCAAACTTGCCACTGAATACGGCAAAACCCAACTTAACATTGGGCATTTAGTGGATGAAAATAAAGAAAAACGGGGTGAAGGGATAGAGCTGCGTACTGATGAATGGGGAGCAATAAGAGCGGGCAAAGGTTTATACCTCACCAGTGAAGAGCAAACCCAAGCAGGTGGCATGCAATTACAAATGGACAATGCTGTTAAAGAGCTAACTCAGGCCTGCGAAATGGTCAAAAGACTAAATGCTCTTGCCGAAGCGGCAGAAGCCGAACTTGCCGACTTACAAACTCAAAAACAACTGCTTGAACAAAGTTTAGAAGAGTTAAAACAACCTGGCATACTCAGTTACGCAGCCGCGGGTATGGCCAATGTTACGCCAAGCTCAATACAACATACTGCGGGTGAAAACCTGATTCAGACAGCACAAAACAATGTTGATGTCAGTGCCTTCAAACGCTTCATGGTAACAGCTGGCGATATGATAAGTCTCTTTGCCAATAAAATGGGCATAAAAATCTTTGCTTCAAAAGGAAATGTAGACATACAAGCTCAAAATGACGAAATGCGATTAAGTTCAAGACAAGACATGAAAATCACCAGCACCGAAAGTGAAGTCATCATATCGGCGAATAAAAAACTCACCTTAGCTTGTGATGGCGTAGCTATTATCATTGAAAATGGAGGGGTAAAAATACTCGCACCGGGGGATGTCAATGTAAAAGCAGCAAGTTTGGGCGTACTTAGTGCATCAAATTACGACGCACCAAAAGTCGAATTGCCAGAAGGTAGTGATTGCTCGGAGGCAATGGAGTGATAACCTTACAAAACCAGTTAAATAGTGAAGAAAACAAAAAGCATTATCGCTACCTATTAATTGATATGCTAGGGACAACAAGTGAATTAAGCAAACTTTACGCACAACGATTAAAACAGCTTTTACCTAAAAAAGATATTGCGGTGGTTAAACGACCATCGTTATCGCATCAATTATTTACATGCCCTCATCTAGTCTGTATTGGTCAGCCTGATCAAAATGTCAATACAGAACTATTATTATCTTCTATTATTCAGGTTAATGAGGATTTTTTAGCAGCCAAACCTTATGTGTGCGGATGGCTTGTTGCACCACAAAGCATTGATGAAATAGCTCAAAGAATAGTCAAAATAGGTTTAATGCTAGGGGAGCTTTGCAACATGTCATTTGCTCCTTTCTACGAACCATTTAGAATGCAGCTATTACAAGATAGTCATCCAACCACACCTGATTGGATAAATGTTTTTCTTCCGGATAATTTAACTTATTACTATATAGATATACAACAAAAATTAAGGACAATTAAACCGGCTAAAAACAAACAACTACTACCGTCGAGTTTGCCGCCCAAAATTACTTTTTGCCAAAAAGAATCCGTTAATTTGTTCAGGCTTTATGTCAACTGGTACGACATAAAAGAAGAAATAGACGATGAAGTTAGTGAAAAAGACTTAATGGCATTAGTGGAACATTACTATACCGCTGTCAATACATTTAGCCTAACAGACATAAAAGACAGAACGGTATATACCTACTACTCAATGCAGTATGGTGAATTGCTAAAAGATGAAGAAATTGTCACTGTTATTAATGATGTAGCAGTACATTCGCCAGGTACTTTGTCTGAACGATTTTTAGCCATACACACTCACTTTCAAATGTTATTAAATAAAAAATAAATAATGAACAATAAGGAAATAAAATGGATGCAAACAATACAAAGATTAACAATACTAACTCAGAATTTAACGACAACGATCTTCAAGCCAATAACGAGCCACCAGTTGTAACCCCTGAGCTGATTAATGAAGCCAAGGAAAACATGGTATTGAACAATGGTAAATGTGGTGCATGCCAAAAAAAGGGCTTTCCTCTTTTTTTAGTTAGAAAAAGTGTGGTACCTAAAAACTTTAAAGGGATTGAATGGGACAAAGGCATGTTATCCCTAACAGACCGAGAGCCAGAAGAAGCGCTAACCCATTTTAAATATGCTTATCGAACCTTAAGAGAAGGTTATGTCTATCTATTATTACAAAAAAATAAATCGGTAAAAGAATGGCAAGGTACTAACCTAGACCTGTTAAAAGTGAGTGTATTTGAAGTGACCAATTCAGGTGCTTTTCGCTTAAGAGAGTTTAGAAACGTCAAAGGTTCACGCCCCAAAGCGCTACCAACATCGTGTATTGAAGAAGGGCATCAATTTAAAGCGAAATTTATCACAATAGACAATAAAATTTATGACAAAGCGTGGGTAGCCTACAGTTCTTACCGTTGGGATAAAAAAACGGTTGAATATTATCGTCAAAACGAAGACAAACGCAAACAGCGTTTTACTGAAATTGATTTAACCCAAACCAAACCAGAAGAGATGGCGGCATCTCAAAAACGCAGTTTTTCATTTAACGACTTTATGCATACAGGCACACAAGAACGTTACTTGCTTGAACTTGAATGCAGCGATAAAGAAGTACTTGACTATTTTGATA